>JAJQCZ010000066.1 GCA_021202465.1 Lachnospiraceae bacterium
CGCCGGTAATCCCAATAGGCGCTGCCATAATAGCCGTTGGTTCCAATCACGAGGAGCAAATCCGCCTGGGAAATCCAGTCCTGCGCTTTTTGAACGCCTTCCTCCCAAAGCCCAATGTGGCTGTAAAGCTCCCACGGGAGAATCCTTCCCCCGCAGGATTCGCATTTGGGCAACTCCTCCTGGTCCCATATCTCATAGCCGTCGTAATGCCGCCCGCACTTGGAGCAGCGGTTGATTTGAAAGCCGCCCTGAATTTCCGCCACGTTTTTGGAACCGGCCATCGTATGCATACAGTCCTCGTTTGTGGTGATAATCCCAATCAGTTTCCCTTCCTCCTCCAGGTCCCGCAGGGCGTAGTGGCTGGGGCTGGGGTGATAGCGGTGCATGGTCTTGACGTAGGAGCGCAAAAAGCGGTCGCTCCCAAACCCGCCTGAACGGATGGAGCGGGAGAGCTGCCCATAGGTCACGCCGCCGCCAGAAAGAGAGATCCCAGCGCCGGTAATGGCCACCATTGCGTGGCTCTGGTCAATGTAATCGGCTAACTGCGCTATTTTGTCCTCGCCCTGGTCTCCTCTGGAAAATCTCATCAGGTTCACATCCTATCATTCTTGCATTCAGACATTTCCGTGCCGCAGCTTCTTCAGACTTTGAAAAACCTCATCAGAGCCCTGACGGATGTTCAAGTCTGCCACGCTGTCAAACCCGGTACGCCCCGGATTGATTTGGACAATGACGGCGTTTCTTCTCCGATAGCTCCAGTAAACATCGCCAAAGTTGCCCCTGGTTCCAATGATGAGGATCAAATCCGCCTTTGCAATCCAGTTCCTTGCATTCTTTACGCCCTCATCCCAAAGACCGATGTGGCTGTACAGCGGCCAGGGGAGGATTTCCCCGCCGCACACCTTGCATCGGGGCAGCTCGTCCTGCTTCCATATTTCATAACCGTCATAGTGCCGCCCGCATTTTGAACAGCAATTGACCTGAAGGCTGCCCTGAATTTCTGCAACATTCTTGGAACCGGCAATCGTGTGCATACAGTCCACATTTGTAGTGATAATGCCGCTGAGCTTGCCCTCTGCCTCCAGGTCTGCCAGGGCATAGTGGGCAAGGCTGGGCTGGTAGGAAAACATGGTTTCCAGATAGGTGGGCAAATAGGAGCTTTCGCTGGAACCCCGCCAAAAGCCAAAACCACGGCGGGAGAAAATCATTTGCCCGTAGGTGACGCCGCCGCCTGCAACGGAAATCCCTGCGCCGGTAATGGCCACCGCTGCGTGGCTGCGGTCAATGTAATCCGCCAACTGCTGTATCGCATCCATATTCTGGCCTCCTTTGCACAAGCGCATTGCGTTTCCTTAACCGTTTAAGACGGCGTCCAGAGCTTCGGCGGCGTCTGAGCGGATGTTCAGGTCGGCAATTTGGTCGAATTGTGTGGCAGAAGGGTTAATTTGCACCAGCTTTGTCCCGGCTTTCATGCGGCTCAAATATTCCTCGCTGCGGAATCCGGTGGTGCCAATGACCAGCACCAAATCCGCCTGGGAAATCAGGTCGGCAGCCTTTTGCATACTTTCCCTTGCAACAGCGGCGCTGGCGCTGCTGTCCCGGCAAAAGACGGTGGGCATGATCGGTGCGCCGCATTTTTCACATCTTGGCATTTGCCCCTGATTCCACACCTGATAATCATAGGAGCGGGCGCCGCAGTCAATGCAAATATTGTCCCGGAAGCTGCCCTGAAATTCAATCACATTCTCTGAGCCTGCAATGGTGTGCAGGCAGTCCAGATTCTGGGTAACAATGCCGCAGAGCTTTCCCCGGCGCTCCAGCTCCGCCAGCTGCTTGTGAACAGTGCTGGGCCCTTTGACAAAGGTGGCGTCCAGAAAGGCGTCCTTCATGATGGCATAGAATTTCTCCGGGTTCTTGCGGATATAGGAGGCGGAGAAAATCCGCCCGGCGTTCATTCTGCCAACGCTTTGCTTCAGCCTGCGCATACCGTAGAGATAGGAAATCCCTGCGCCGGTGACGGCGACAATCTTGCTGCTCTGGTCAATATATTCCTTTAGCTTTCTGTATTCGTCTTTCATGGTTACCCTCCATAATCAAAGGAATGAACAGCACCCATCGGCATGGGCGCTTCGATGGGTGCTGACGGTGCTTGGTATATTTGTGGAAATCAGGAACTTTACTTCCAGGTAAAGTTCTCCGCACCGGCGCCAAGCTCAAAATGGTACTTGCAAATGCCCAGATCCACATCGGAATAGGAGCCGTTGCTGCAGGTCATGCTGACTTGGTTTCCCGTTCCCTTAATAGTAAATCCCTGCTTGTTCATGGCCGTCGGCGCCAGCAGAGCTGCCGCAACGCCGGAGGTGAACCACTCCGGGGCGGCGCCGTCATAGGACGAAACCTCGGCGGCGGGCTTGGACTTGTGGGGAACGCCCTGCTCCTCGCCGTAGCCAATGGCCACGACGCCTACAATTTTCTTGTCGTCCCCGGCGTTCAGGTTCTTTTTCGCATTTTTGCGGCTGTACATCCCGCCGATCCACCAGCTGTTCAGCCCCAGAGTTTAGGCGTAGAGCATCAGGTCGGCGCTGCTGTAGCCCAGCTTTTCGTCCACGCCCGGCTTATTCGGGCCTGCCAGGATGATGTAGTTCACCACACCCTTCGACATGGTTTTGGCGAAAATTGCCGGCATAGCTTCCTTATTCTGGGTGAGCAGCTTCATATTCAGGCCGTATTTTTTGTTCTGCGCATCGACCCGCTCATTCAGCTGCTTCACCACCTCCGCCGACAGGGGCGTATCCTTGTACTTGCGCACGGTATGCCGCGCAGCCATTGCTTCCTGTAATATCATATTGACGTTGACCTCCTTATAGAATATCCAGTAAATGTAATTCTCCCAGATACATTATAGCGCACTCTAAAAGTAATGTCAAGAGTTACAATTGATTTTTTCGCAGAAATGTGTCCATTTGTCAATGATGTGAGACCGAAAAAAGGAAAGAGTTTGTTCCCATTAGAGCAGCGGTTTTGCTGACGGAGGGAGGGCGACGCCCGACCGAGGTCAGCAAAACCGGGCGGCTTCCAACTCCTGCCGCTTCTGGATCGGCGTTTTCCACCCAAGCACGGACATCGGTATTCGGTTGGAGCGCCATAAGTACCGCTTCACCTGTATTTGCAGATCCTCGTAGGAATAGAAGCGCAGGTAATTGTAGAACCGCTCCTGGTCGCTCCTGTGGCTTCGCTCCACCTTGCCATTGTGCCATGGCGTCCTGGGGCGAATGGTCTTATGGATGATATGAAGCTGAGCGCACAGCACATCCAGCGGATGCACCCGCTTCGTTTTGCTGGTGTGGGTAAACTCGCCACCATTGTCCGTCTGGATGATTTCCGGGGCATAGCCGAAATACCGGATTGCCCGCTTCACAAAATCCACGGTGGAGTAGCTGCTGGCCTCCTTGTAGATATAGATAAACCGCTCTCTGCTGGCCTCGTCTATCATGGTATATTGGTAGAATTTCTCACCATCCTGCCCCGCATAACAAGCCATTGGCACATATTTTACATCCATTTGCCACTTTATTCCCAATTCTGTGGGCGTATCATAATGTCCCATATGCTTGGATTTTTTCTTGGTGGATTCCGCCCTTTTGCGGTAGCCCAAACGGACAAAAACCCGGTACAGGGAGCCGGGATGCCGGCGGTAGCCTTTTTCCTGCAGGAGCTTCCCATACATCTCGCAGACGCTGATGTTGGGCGTCCGGCGGTGGTAGTCCCGGATCCACTTCAGCTCTTCCTCTGTGTGAGCATTGGGGTGCTGGCTGTGGGGACGATGGGATTTGTCGAGCAGGGATTCCTTTGTGCCGTCAAATTGCTTGTTCCAGCGCATGAGGGAGGCTTTGGAGATGTGATACCGGCGCAGCACAAAGTCGATGTCGTGGGTAAAACGGTACAGATTTACAGCTCCGACCCGTGTCGTGAGCGTGTGAGGCAAATACCTCTTGTTTTGTTTCTTTTTCTGTGCTACAATATCCATGGCGATTGAGTCCTTTCGTTAGAGATTGTTATGGTGACTTTATTCTAACAAACTCAATCGCCTTTTTCTACCCCCAGTCTCACATCTATTGTAATGCTACACCTTTACCGATTTGCCTTGCGCGCCTGTCTTGACAAATTGCTCGAAAAATGGTATTATATAGGCGTGTGGGCAATGCACCGCGCGGAGTTCTTTACCTTTAAGTATATTCTGCGCCGGAAGCATTGTCAATGGATATTTTGTTACAATTTCGTGCATTATTTGGGAGGAATCGTATGCTTCGCTGCCTGTTATATTCCCTTCTCGGCTATTTTGGCGGAAGCATTCTCTATGCGCGGCTGGCGCAGCGCCTGTTTCGCTGCGAGGGAATGATTGCCGAAAGCCCCGACCAAAATCCCGGCGCGGCCAACGCCTTTGCCCGGGGCGGGCTGGCCTGCGGATTGTTCACGCTTGCGGGCGACGTTTTCAAGGGCGCGCTGCCGGTGGCGCTGTACCTGCGCGCCGCGCAGAGTATGGACGCCTGCCTGATCCCGGTGCTGGCGGCGCCCGCACATGGTGTCCGCCGCCAAAGCTATGGAGGCTGACATGGAGCAGGTGACTTTGGAGAGCCTGATGGGGGAGCTGATCACACTTCTAAGGGATGCTCCCGCTGGGGAATGCGGGGAGAATCCGCCGCAAATGGAGCAATAGCAAGCCCACAAAATCAGGAGATGAACCCATCGTGGCCGCTGCGAAAAGAACGCAATATTATAGGACGCTCCAGGACGATTTCGTGGAGAGCGCAAACCAAAGCTATGCATTGGGTGAGGATTATGTCTGGATTCGGACTGGATTGGGCGCAAAACTTGCCAGAGCCGTGCTATACGCAATCGCCTATCTGTTTGCGTTTGCCTATGGCAGGATTGCACTGCACCTGAAAATCGTCAAGAATGTCAATATGAAAGGATTCCGTGATTCCGGAGCCGTTGTCTATGGCAATCATACGCAGCCCATCGGGGATGTGTTCTTTCCGGCGCTGGTGTGCGCTCCGAAGCGGTGCTACACCGTTGCCAGTCCAGCTAACTTAGGAATCCCGGTGATTGGCCGCCTGCTGCCCTGGCTGGGCGCACTGCCGATTCCGGAGAATTTCGGGCAAATGAAGAAATTTGTCGCCGCCGTGAATCAGCGGCTGCAAGAGGGGAACTGCGTAATCGTGTACCCGGAGCAGCACGTTTGGCCATACTGCACACAGGTTCGTCCTTATGCCGAAACTGCATTTGACTATGCGGTAAAAAACAGGGCCCCGGCGTTCTGCATGACCACTACCTATCAGGCCCGCAGGTTTTCCCAAAAGCCGAAGGTCACAATATACTTAGACGGGCCGTTTTACGCCGACACTGGGCTTTCCCGGCGGGCGCAAAAGGAGCAGCTTCGGAATCAGGTATATGCCTGCATGAAAAAAAGAAGTGAAATGAGTACATACGAGTATATCGAGTATCGCCCCATGGAGGAGGACAAAGATGGCCGAGAATAAATGGAGCCGATATTTTGAAAAGCACAAAGAGCAGCTGCAAGTGGTGTGGTTTCTTATTTTTGGGCTGGCGGCGCTGGTTGCACAGCTTGGCTCACGGATTCTCTGCGACCTTGCGTTTCAGAGTATGGACGGCACGGTGGACATTTGGCCGTTTCCGTCCCAGACACTGGGTTCTTTTCTTGCCTTTTTGATTTCCAACACCTTGGCAAAGGTGATTTCCTATGTGACAAATCGCAAAAAGACCTTCCAGGCCAATAACAATCTTTGCTTCAGCGTGATTGCTTATGTGGTTTTGGTGGTTGCGCTGATTATGATAGAAACCGTCATTGGTACACCGCTGCAAAATGGGCTGTATACGCTTTTAGGCGGCGATTTTGCCGGGGCAGCGCAGGCGACAGCCTCCGCCCAGTCGCCGGGGCTGTACCAGGTCTGCGGCGTGGCTTCCCAGCTGATTTACGGAATTGGGGATGCAATTATAGTGTTTTTCATGGATAAGTACCTGATTATGAAGAAAACAGATGCTGAGGGCTGAAAAAACTGTGTCTGAAAGCCAATCAATCGTCCCGGCAGCCAATTGACTTTTCTGCAAAAATGTGATAGTATATCCACACCATAGAGAGTGCGTGAGGGACAAGCCCGTTGACCGCACAGCAACCTACCGCTAAGGCAAGGTGCTAAAGCTTGATTCGATGGGATTGGATAACGGATTGCAGCTCCCATCGGAAACGATGGGAGTTTTTCTGCGCTCTTTATGGAATTTTTTCATAAGGAGCAAAAAATGAAACGCAAAATTCGGGACTTACTCACATTGGATGACGCAATTTACATCCTCCTGCCAAGCAAAGAAATTGCAGAGCAATTCGTCAAGGACGCAGAAGCGGAGGGCATCACCTTTGGCGACGGCGTATTGCCAAGCCAGCGCAGCGCCGGTGATGTCTACAGGCTGTACCAAAATGGGACAATCGCTTTCGTAGGCTACGTTGGCCGAGTCAGGCTTGCCAATGACCCGGCGATTCACCGCATCAACTATGAAGCATATATCCGTGGAGTAGAGGATGGCAGAAGCGATGCCACCGCAGATAAAAAGCTGTTTTCCGGGACCTCCACCATCCTCGTCTATAGCAAATCTTTGAAGGACTTTTACGCCTCGGCATTTTATGCGTATCTAAAAGAAGAAGGCTTCGTATCCTGGGGACGGCACGGAGATTATGGCTGTGGCTGGATCTATATCAACATCACGGACAAGATTTACGCCCCCCGGAATGCCGGGAATCCAGCTCACCACGCCCCTGGGAGATCACGCAGTCACAATTGGAGAGTTCAAGACGATTTACGGGATTTACAGGAAGTATCGTGGGAAAGAGGTCTTTGTGTTTGATAAGGACCGCTTCGATACGAACGAGTAAAGTCTGCCAAAATATCAAAGCGAGGTGCTGGTATAAAACCGACACCTCGCTGATTTACTTGTCTGCATATCGGCACTTGATAAACTTTGCCTGATCTACGGGATAGGGCGCTGTCCTGCGTCGATGCTTTTCTACTGTGGCGATTTCTGCGACTTCCTCTCTGCCGTCCCTGCCAACGGGAACAACTACCATGTCACCAATGGTCAGGGAATCATCGTCTGTTCGATAGTGGTAGATTTGGCTGCTGTTTGGAAAAATGACTCCGCAAAAGGTATATACGGTCATGTCTGTATCGGCAAGCGAGTCAATTTCTGTCCTTACGAATCCTTGGGGGTTCGCTTTCCTTTGCGCCTCTGTAACCGCCGCCGTAAACGCTTCATCTGTTTCATAGTCAGTCACATTAAGACCGTATTGCTTGGCCTGCCGAGAACGCCACCTGCGCCACCCATATTTTTCTTGCCGAAGGTGCTCAGTATATTCCTCCTCCGTCTCGTAGTCCAGGGGATCTATTCCATACTCTGAGCCGTCTTCACAGGACTTTCTCCATGCGAAGCGACGAGAATACCGATATTGTTCACAGTTGGACTCGACGGAATAAATATAGCTATCTACTCTTTCCCGAATGCGGGGGGGGGAGTAAGCGCTGGAGGCGTTTATTCTCAATTTGAGCAATAATGGGGAGAATATGGAACTTGAAAGCTTCTACGGTTTCTAGCTCATCCCAATTTTCGCAGGCGGACAGGGTGCGCTCAATAAAATCGCCCAGTTCCTCCCCACTTTCGTCTGGATGGGCAATAGCAGAACGGAACATATTCTCCGCAAGATTCTGCTGTTCATGCCCTAGTGCATATGCGATATACTTTGCAGCAGCAGGAAACTCTGGGTTCTTTTCCAGAATGCCCATAAGGAAGTTGGGGCTAGCTGCCATTTCCTGAAGCATAGAATCAACAAACCCCGGCGGGTAATCCTCAAAGTTAAAAAGCATCCGGTTATAAAGTTCTGGCTTGTATTTCATATATTGGTTGTACGGGCCAAATTCCTGGATGCACCAACTCCATACTTTCGCAGCCAAAGTCGCATCTTCCTCAGCCAATTCCAGAAGCAGACTATCAAAGTACAGGATAATCGCTTCATCCTCATCTGGTATGTCAATGGGAAGTGAAAAGTTTTCTTTCACAGCCTGTACATACAGAAAGCCATCATAAACAGTCAGGTATTTTGCAGCAATAGTGTCAGAATTCAAGATAAACTCGCACCGGGCGATTTCCTCCTCCAGACTGCTGTCAGTAGGAATATATGCAATGCCCTGCTTTAGTTCACAAAGATGATACGCTGCATCATATTTCCGCTTATTGGGATAATCGGACTCTTTGATGGCATCCAATGCTTCCTTTCCTGGGTAAGAAAGCTCGAAGGATAGAGAAAGCGGTATCGTTACAGGTTCTGATTGTGCAAGTCTGGCATTCTCAAGCGCTTCCTCGTATTCTTCCTCAGTTTCATAATCCTCCGGATCGATGCCTACATCAAAGCCATCTTCGCAGGAGATTCTCCAATCACATTCGTCCTCAGCATCTTCAAAATCCTGTTGTGCAGAAGATAGATGTCCAACTGGATCGGAGAAATCCTCATCCGCAGGTCCTTCCTTGGTACATTCCTGGAAGATTTTCATAGCAAGCCATTGCTCGCCGAAATCTTCTTTGCCGTCATGGTTAAAATCAAACAAGCCACCAAAAGGATTGTCCCAAATGCTGCCCTTGCTTCCGCCACCACGATTTCTGCCCATAAGTCCTGCCTCCTTCCTCCTGCTTCCTATATGGCGCTTATAAAGCGATATTTGCAGATTTCCAAGCCTTCATTGATAATTTTGAAACGATTCAATCCGGCAAGCCTTTATTCACCAAGTGCAGCTATCATACGCCTCAACACGGCATTCAACTGACCAGATTCAAACCGTCTCATAAGGGAACCATTTGCAAAATGGTCTTCCCGGAGAAGCATAGTGAGGAGAGCAGTGGCAAGCTCATAGTCAGCCGCCGGTAAGCGCTCCAGTTCCTTGTCGCAGTTAATAGGCTCTGTTGTCATGTAGTCACCGTAATCATATCTCATGTCACCCATATCTTCAAGGAGCTTGTAATACAGTTCCTCCGTGTTGGGATGGTCAATTGCGTATTGGATTCTCTCAATCTTTTCACACTTCGTCATATACAATTCTCCCGATTAAAACCATACATTATGCATCTCAGATAAAAACGCTTCCGTTATTGGATAGCCGGAGGATTCTCCGATTACAGAATCCATTCCACAATACGGGCAGATAGCGGTTCTCCGGCGGTCACAGTTATTGTCATCTATGATCCAGTCCTTGATTTCAGATGGATGGAAAATGTTAAGGCAATAGAAGCATCCGCAAATGGAATCCTTTTCAAGCTCCGGCTTATGGTTATTGCTAAATTTATGCGCCGCATGATAATCAGATTTCTTCACCTTTGCCGCAAAGCTCCTTTCCAGCTACGTCGTTATAATAAATCCTGCGGTATAATGGGCGGGCGACTATGTAAGAATCCAAAGGAAACGGCAATCCCTTTATGGTCAGAAAGATGCTTACCTTCATTCCATTCCTGGATGGACACGGGCGCTGCGCCGATAAAGGACTTTGAAATGGCAATGTGGTCGATGCACTCCGGCCTGTCCTTCGTGAGCAATTCCATCCCCATGCTGTCGAAACAGGCTAACATCTTAGACCTTGCAGCGCTGTGCGGGTAATAGCTATCCGCAAAGCTGCAATTGTAGTCGCCCAAAAAGCAAATGGAATGTCCTTCGCCGGCCAAATTCTGGAGATCCTCCATTTGTCCTTGTAAATCGTCCATATAGAACGGCTTTCTGTGTCCATAAATTCCTATGATTGAGCCATATACCAGCAGATTGCCCATCTCGGTTTGCAGCTCTACACAAATGGCGGTAGCGGCATCGTAGGTTGGATGGCACCGGACACACGGGTACCTGGTATATAGGATTACCCGCCGCTCTGTTGGCGCATACTGCACCGGCGTGGGGTATGGGGGCAACTCGTGAGCCTTTGGCGGCTGGGTAGAGAAGCAAAATGGATACCCCGAAGGTTTCACCTGTTCATCGGCTTCGGTCAATACAAGAATGTCTGCGTTTTCCTGCTCGCAGGCAGCGATAATGGCTCCCAGTTTTTTCTTCCTCTGGGCACGTTCTATGTTCCAGGTTGCAATCTTCATCTCCAAATCACCCTTTATTGGTCATCCATGAATGCATCAAACGCTTCCATACGGTCAATCCATTCAAGATCTTTTTGCTTCTTCGTCCTACTGTCAAGAACGATAGCATTGGGGTATCGCTTCAAAATTTCTGCTCTCATTTTACGCTGTTCGGCCTTCGTTGTAGGAACAAGTTTTGTGCCGCCCCACCAGGTCTTTTGGCGCTTCTGTGTTATATCATAGACTGGTACAGGTGCTTTTTTCTTTTTGCCAAACATCTTTTCTCCTTGCCCATAACCATCCAATTATAGGTCAATTTGTGGCTTTCGCGATTTGGATATTTCCACAATCAAGTTTCCAGCCAAAACAATGACATTTCCATCTTCGCAATCCACATTTATGCATTGCCGGAATTCGTAATCATATCTATTGCCAATCCACTGGAAGTATCTACATGCTCCTAAAGTTTTAGTGTCAGAACTGTCCTTAAATATTAGAAGTCTGCCAGAGCCGAAGATCCAAGTGAAGTCATAACTCCCAGCAGGAATTTCTTCACCCACCGTGTACTGCCCGTTTGCCAGTTGGTTTTTCTGAAGCTGAACAGAGGCACTTCCTTTCTTTGACTCCCCGCGGACATGAAATTCTTTATTTGGAGGGTCAATTGCCAGTTGCAGCAACCTCGTGCATTCATCAGTGCCAGACATGGCTGTGATAATTTTCTTTTTACCGTCTTTGAATGTTACGCTGAACTTGGTTTCTGTTCCAGAAGGTACATTCTCGTCCATTGCAATAACACGGCTATCGCCAATACTGGAGCCGAAACTAAGGCCCAAATTGCTTTTCCTTTTATAAAGCTGTGTCTGCTCCAATACAACCACTGAAACGATACTCTCAAAATCGATTTTCAATCTCCTAGAAAGCAGGCCCACCTGCCAACACCTCCTAATAATCTTTACTTTGCGCTTCCTTCCACGCTTCGAAACGTTCGACATTTTTGGGGTCGGAATAGAATTTTTCACAAGCTTTAATGAGAGATCTACAAAGCATCTCAAGTTCAAAATCCGGAATTTGACTTAGATCAATCTTGAAATTGTTTTCTTCCATGGCGATACCTTTTCATTTCTTTCGCTGTATGAACGGCAAGAGCACTCGCAATATTAGTTGCGATAGTTGCAGAATACTTCGACTCACGAATTATCTTAAGTTATAGTTAGTACAAAATTGGCGCTAACAGGGTGTCTTTTTTGCTATCCATGCTTACCATATTATGGTGCAGTTCCATTTTTAGCAGATTTAAGAGCGTCATCATACTCATCAGCTGTTTCAAAGTCCTCAGGTCGGATGCCATATCTTGTTCCGTCTTCGCAATATTTCCGCCAGCGGTATTTTCTACTTTCGTTCGGCGCATATGGGCTTTTGGCTTGTATTGCCTCATCTGGTTCAGTCGATACTGCAACATCATGAGCCAATTCTTCTTTTGCCGCTTGCAATGCGCTTTCATAGTCATCAGCAGAGTCAAAATCATACGGATTTAATCCGTATTCTGACCCGTCTGCACAATACTCTCTCCAAACTCCCGCTTCTAAAGGCTGTTTGATTCCAGGAGATGGCGAGTCTATAGGACTAACAAATGGTGTGGTATTGCCAATAGAGCTTGAACGGTTCTGCTGTGCCTGTTGCTCTTCCATACTATTTAAGGCATTACAAAGCCCGATAAGGCCACCCGAGTTGATTATTCCGCTACTTCCTCTGCGCATTGCGCCCATCCCATAGACAGTAGCAGCAGCTTTTGCAGATTCTTCTCCGCAACCATTTTGGAAATCTTTCCTGACTCTGTGATTGACGTACAATCCCATAGCAGCAGCGCCAGCAAGATCAATCATAGTATTGAGAGGTTCTGGACATCGACCTTTATTTCTTCGACTCTTTTTTCGCCTTTTACTCATAGCAATCTCCTTCTTTGCCACTCATAGTGATGTTACCGCAGAATCTTTCGCAAAGCGGAGGCAATAAAATCTACATCATCTACCGTGTTAGCTCTGCTAAGTGAAATCCGAATTGTTCCTTTTGCATATGTCTCATCAAGACCTATGGCTCGCAGCACATGGGATATCTGTGTTTTTTTTGCTGTCACAGGCAGAACCGGTAGATACGCAAATTCCCATTAAATCCAGGCGATGGAGAAGTGCCTCTCCATCGCTGCTTTGGAACGATAAGCTGATATTTCCAGGAAGGTGGTTCTCGCTACCGTTTCTAATAAAGTCCAACTTGGCGGAGCGCAAGGCATCAATGAGTCTGGCCTCCAACGAATTCAAATATGACGATGTTTCTGCCTGCGATGAAGTGTTTTTCCGTAGAGCGACAGCCATGCCAACGATAGATGCTATGTTTTCCGTACCTGCTCGCATACCGAATTCCTGTGCGCCGCCACTAATAAAGGAGTGCAGAGGCGTTCCGCTTTTGATATACAGGAAACCAATTCCCTTGGGACCGTTAAATTTGTGTGCAGAGGCAGAGAGCATATCCACGCCAAGTTCACGCACATCGACCTTTATATGCCCCAAAGCCTGGACTGCATCGGTGTGAAAAACAGCGCCTGCAAGATGACTTTCCCGTGCAAGAGAGGGAATATCCTGAATCGTTCCAATCTCGTTGTTCGCCATCATGATGGATACCAGCCGGGTATTGGGGGTTATCCTTTTAGAAAGCTCCTCGGCATGAACGATTCCGGCGGAATCAACCGAAAGGTAGGTGACTGGATATCCCATATGCTCAATATCTTGACACGCACGAAGAATCGCATGATGCTCAATCTGTGAAGTAAGTATCTCTCCTTTTTCTGGACCAGAAAAAGCGCCGCCCTTTATTGCCCAGTTGTCACTTTCTGTGCCGCCAGAAGTAAATATAATTTCTTCTGGGCTGGCACCGATACATTCGGCAATTATTTCACGGGATTCTCGGAGAGCTTTTTTTGCTGATCTGGCGAAAGAATACGGTTGCGAGGCGTTGCCGTACTCGTTCAGAAGAAACGGCTGCATTGCCTCAAAAGCATCCCTATCCAATTGTGTTGTTGCTGCATTGTCAGCATAAATCAACCGTTTCATATTCTCACCTCACTGGAAGAGTTTACAACCTTCTTCTTTGAATTCTTCAATCTTATCCAAAAGTTCTTGAACGCTGCATCCAAGATAATCTGCCAAACAGTCCATGCAATATAAGTTTTCGATTCCTTCGCCTAAAAGTTTCTTGTTGATCCCTACAGTATCTTTATCGAGGTGCGCTTTCCCACAAATAACACATTCAGTCCTCATTCGGAATCTCCCTGAGGGAAAAGGTTGGAACATCCTTCCCTTTGTACTCTTTGTCAAGAATAGCTAATTGTCTTTTGATGATTCTACGCATCTTTACAGCAGGACGGAGACAGTATTGCTGAAAACGTCTCGGATTGATATCCTGTACTTTCCTAACATTTGGGAACAACAGCTTTAAATAGGCAGTTGTAATCCTCTTAACAGCCTCTGTATCACGGGTATCAGCTTTTTCCGGAACCTCGACTATCTGATCCACTATTGCTCTATAACTGACATCGTTACGGAGTTCATGCAAAATGGTGCAAAAGTACTCTGAGTTTAGCGCCCAACCAGATAGTTTCAAATCATCGTTCATCCTAGGAATATCCCAGCCTTTAATAAAACCATGGATACGGTCAACCAAAGCACTTTCCTGAAACAATGGCGGAAGTTCGGAGAACATATTCTGATATTCATCCATGTTGTCTTGAGCAATGTTGCCTAGGAAAACAATTCCCGCATCCGATTTGCCCTCATACCCGCTTATATTGAATTGACCATACTCCATATAGCCTTGCATGATGGAACGCATTTCGTTCACATCACCAAACTGGACCAGCTTTACTTCGTCTATTGCTACAAAGTCGTTCCCAGTAATAAACCCCGGAGCTTTTCGTGCGACATCATAGAACATCTTTGCTCGAGTAACCTTGCCACCATCAGTCAATAGACCATACTTACTCACATGGCCAAAGACATATGATTTGCCTGTTCCTTTTGGTGCGAGTTCAATCAAGTTTAATCGCTTCTCCACAAAGGGAAGAATGCGTGTTAGCATAGCAAGTTTCTGGTCTTCCGACTCATAGCCATCCGCATTATAGTCTATTGCGCCCAAAAGAACATCAATCCACTCAGCGATGGTGAACTCATTACGAACATCCTTATAATAGTCAAGGTCAATCGTATATGGGCAGAAATTCGTAAAGCCAGTTAGTCGGATTTTTCCTGGTACCTTTGGCTTTGCAAAGTCATCTGGAGGTCTGTATCCCAGCTCTACAACGCCCCAGATTTCCTGACCGCCGACCAATTCACCACGGTACGCCTCCCATGTGGATGCATCAATAATCGTTTCCTTATTCGTTAAGCCAAAATCTGGCAATGCAAAAGTTATCTCACCTGTCTTAATACTAATATCGACTGAAATTCTAGTGAGAATTTGAATGCGCTCGTTATCATTGATAATCCGATCCTTGATACTGATCCATTCTTCTTTGTTTGGAAGATAGGTGTGAACGAACTCAGTAAGCTCTTCGATGTCGAGATTCCCTTCGTCATCTGCGAATTTTTTCAAAAGCCAATCCCGCAGGAAAGAAGGAAGTCCAAGCGCCGAAAAAAAGTTGCTTTTCTTCAAGTCCTTATATACGACCATCTCGTCAAAACATTCTCTTAGTTTATCTGTCACAGATAATCCCTCCTTACAGGATGCTCTTCTCACTCATGCCCGCATTCCGAATGCGTAATGGCAATCTGCTGGCCATTTTATTCCCACATGCAAGCACATCAACATAATATAGCTTTGCTCTACGGATTTCCGGCATACTGTCCACAACATAGAAGTTGTCGTCGATTATGGTCGCAGGATAGTTGTGTCCGTCGATTTCGATGCTGACATCCATCAACTTCTGAGAAGAAAATATTTTAATGGCAGCCGGTTTGTTTCGACCGACTTTGATTTCTGGTATCTCCGCAAAGGAAGCAGGTGCATCTAAAGGCATCAGCTTGATTTCTGGCTTCTCTTGGAGGTAAGTGATTTCTATGATAGGAACCGTTACTTCCTCTAGGGTCGCGCCACCATGCACCTCGACATCTGCTTTTCGACTACCCTTAAATCGGTCATAATTAGCCAACACCCAGAAATCGTCCGCATCCGCTGCGCTTTCCGGCTTCTTGTCCACTTCACTCTTGGGGCAACACCTTCCGGAGTGGTTTCCGTTCTCGGCCATTTCCAAGAGATTCTCGGTTTCATGGATAACGGCAAGTCGGCTGGCTCCATGGTCTGAAATGAGGATTGCTTTACTATAAGTGTTTCCCTGCGCCAAAGCCACTTTTATTTTGTTCAGAAGTTGGTCGATGACCTGCAACTCCTTTATAAGATGTATTGGTAGCTTAGTTTTTGTGTAATCGCAGTCGTCTTTTCCGTGATGCTTAACCTCGTCAATGTCGCTGATAGTACGGATAGGGTATCGCTCTGTAGAAAATAGATCCCAAAAATCCTTGTTTCGGCTTGTGATGGATGGTAGCTCACATCTGCAAACGGTAACCTTTGCCAATAGAGATAGCTCCTGACATTTGGACAGGATATAACCCAGATATTCCACCCCCATCGCATCTACGAAATAAGTCTGTGTATTTTCGCAATCAATTCCCTCTATGACAGAGCTGCGAGGCTTGAGGATGATATTATAGTCCCGCTCAATGGCTTGCCGTTCAACCATGTCCATAAATTCCGGCAGGATATGATTGATCAGTTTCTGATATTTATAATCCTGGAAATACCGATCCAGAAGCTCGTTCTTGAAATGATAGGGTTCCAGATATTGATACAACTCTGGATATATCATTTTCAAAATAATGGAGAGTTCTAAGCGATCATACTCCAGCCCATATTTATCCAGAAGTTTGATTATCAGTTCCTTTTCTTGCACTGTATTATCTGTCAGGTAATAAATAGCATCTCGTTCTTTACTGATAACAATTTTGCAGAAAGAAATTACTTCGTCATCTGGATTTCCAATTGCATTTAGGATTGCCTTACGCCGTCCATACACATTGGCAAACTCCTTGTTGTCATGGGAGAGTTCTAAAATACAGCGATAAATGTACTGGGTAAACTCGCTCACGGAGCAGCTCCTCTCAGCCGCCGTTTCTAGGCACCAGTCGTCGCCTGCCCCGAACAGCTTCAGTCCGACTACATACAGCCAAAGCCATTTCTTATCTGCCCTGTGATCCATATAGCTAGATATCAAGATATTTAAGCTGCGAATGTCTCCAATTTTGGCTTCAATCAGGCGCTCCCACGATGGATAGTGGTTAAATTCTGTCATCGCATATTGCCAGTCAACCTCTGAACCTAGTGCCCTGTCGAGTCGAGATGTCATATGATCTTTCTCGCAGAGTATTTCATATGGGTCCTTCTTGTCCGAAATGGCATAAAGGGATGCCGGATAAGCCTTTTTGCTTTTGCTTGTCTCAACGCAAACTATGTCTGAAAGTTCCGATTCCACAGCATAAGCAATACGGTCAATTCCGTTGATAGTTGTTGCTGTTCCAAGCGTTATCCCTTCCACGGTAAAAATAAGCTTTGGCCTTATAGTGGCATTTCCTGCCACAATACAAATCCGGCTTTCCATACGTCGGTCGTCCTGTATAATATCATTTAGGTAATCACTACACTGCCAAGTTATAAATACCACATGACCGACAATACTCAGCGAAAGAACCTCTTTCAGCATTTCCAGAAGCGCCTTTTCTCCTTGGAGAAGATAGAATGATGACAGCTCTCGGATAAAGAAGTCCCTATTCTCCCTCTGTAATCTATCAAAGAGAACATCTGTTTTAGGAAATTCATCATGGTTGCAAAAATCTGCATCTGAAGCTGACAAAAAGGTGTTTTGCGATAGCTGGTAATGCGTAATAAGTGATTCCAGATCCAGCTTGTTCTGCACGTCCACAATAAGAGGCCCGAAGCTGTCTTTTTGCAGATACCGGTCTATTTTTTTGATAACGCTGTCAATAACCATACCATCCCTCCTCAGTTATCTTTGATAATCTCCATACCAACAACCATATTGTCCCGAATCAATTCCTTTAGGTATCGCTTGACATCGGCTACATCCATTTTGTCAATCTTCTCTAGGGCAATGTTGCAGCCACCTTGATTATATTTTGCTTCTGCCATCTCTCGCAAACGCTTATCTACTTCAGGAAGGCCGAACCAATCATACGGCTCGGCGGAAATGCGCCGATCCAAATAATCCTTTACCGCCTGAATGTCCGTGAGCATCACAGCATAATTTTTAATGATGGAGTCTCGAAAAGCCTTATCCAAAGCTTCCTCATTGCTCAACAAGCTAAAGAAGCCCGCTGATGCAAAGTACGCCATTGCCTTATCTACAGAAGCGGCATCGGGATTTTTCTGATTCGCTGCTCTAAAAGCAGCTTGTGCTTTTTGCATTTCACTATCTGGAATAAGGCAAAGGATTGGCATCTTATGCTCCTTAGACCAGGCACGAGGAGATTCTGAGTGTGTCCGTTCAAACCACAGCTTCCTCAACTGGGCGCTTTTTAGATTGTTGCGGTAAGTTTTGACATCGTTCTCCACCATGTTGAGATAATCTGCTTTCTCATATGTGAAGGATCCAGCAGGGATCATTTTGAATACTTCCTGGATATCTTCCTCACTCAGCCCGTCCAAGTAGTAGTGACAAATTCTCTTAAACATTTCTGCTTGATTGTTGTAAAAGTTGAGGAAACCGTCACCATTGATTTTCAAAAGCTCTAAGAAATTCTTTTTCTGAGACTCCAATAGGGTACCTGCTTTTTTCAGGGAATACAGTACCCCAAGAAATGCGCCCAGCTCATCAAAGTAATTCTTTCCAGCAGCATAGGAGATACGAATATAGCCGCACTTCTCGCACCATTCACGGAGCGTTGCTTCGTAAGTAATGTTCTTTGGAATCACATTGTTACTCTCGGCAATAATCTGATACTCCAAAATCACCTCACGAATTTTCTGCTGCGCCGTTTCAATGTTCCACACCCAGTTTGCAGCATCGGCGTCGAATTTTCTTCTTACCACATTGATATACTGACCGCCATCATCAATTGTTTCCGCTAAAGATACAAGCTCGCCATCATTAAATGTTTTGAGATAGGCGATCATGCCCTCGGTACATTTTTCCTTAGTCAAGAGACTCTTCAAATCGGATGCAGCATCCGGATATTCAATTGAAATTTTTCCTATGGACATAGCAATATCACTATCTGACTTTGTTTTGCCCATATTGTTGCTGTTTGCAATCCCGCAGAAGGAATCAATCATCTCTTCCAGTACATCTTTGTCAGTTTTCAGGGTTTCAGATTTTAGAATCGACTTTAGCGTCCAAATTGGGAACGATAATTCCTTCATTTTGCTGCGGATAAGCTCTCTCGTGTCCGGCACAGAAGTACACATTTTCAGTGGAATCCCGAATGCCGTGGAGGCGGTTTCGTTAAACGCTTTTTCTTCCGGGGTGACTGCTACTATGTATTTATCCTTATAACGAGCGTTCGGGGTTAGCTCAAGGTGAATCACTTCATCAATCATTTCCTTGAGTTTATTCACATCTAACACATCGTTGGTAAGTCCATCACTCCAGCTAAAAGTGCCATCTGTATATTCCTTCAAAGCGAATCCGAGCATAAAGGCAGAGAGATTACAAGGCATGAATCCATAAGGAACACCCTTCAGATCATCGTAGATCCTCTTGATGGAAACCCGTCCGCCGTTTTTGAATCCATCGTCAATGATGCCCTCTATGCGAATTTTCAATTTAGAAATAGGCAAATGTGGATTCTTCTCCCAATACTTTTCTACCTGCCATGCGCCTTCCAAAGCTTTTTCAAGCTTTGTAGCCGGGCTCCCTGAAAGATAGGTACCCTTTGTCTTCTGTGCACAGGCAGATTCTACACCTTGCTTCAGATTGGTCGCAGTATACATATTTGCGATAACCGTATAAGTCCCCTCCAGACAATCCGGGAACTTTTTCTTGTTGATATCAGCAAGCGTTGCATAGAGCGCTTCCATGGTTGTCGCACGGTCGCCGTCTGGTTTGTCAGCGGTATAGACAACAAATTCACCTGTGGCAATACGGTTTTTCCACTTCTTCAGAGAATCTTTGGCGTTATTTGCATATTGCGTTGCTAACGAGTTGTCTTTTCCTTGCTGCGACATGGACAGAGCCATATCATGGCGATAAGCCTCATAACCATCAGCACCGAACGGCGTCCGAGAGGCATCGATGAAGATCATATTGTAAACACCGGCTCTGATTGCCTCTGTAATTTTCCTACCGATCACAACGCTTTCGGGGTCGTTTTTGGCGAAGCAGCCGACCGCAACAATTTTATTTGCATATTTTTCTTCCGTATTGCGAAGCTGCCGAATCGTTGTATCGAAGTCGCTTGCGGATGCATACCGTAATTCATAGCGCAACTTCAAAGCACCGCTCAAGGTAATAGCATCCACAATTTTAGTTCGGTCAGAGAGTTCTTCTGTGATTAGTGCAGTGGTGGTTTTCTTATCGATCGTATCCTCAAAAGGCTTTACATCTACGTCCACCTCACTGCTGTATGCTGCATACTGGAATTTACCGCCGCCAAGGGACTTTGCGAACAGCACTTTTTCCCGGACCAGTTGGTCGGCGCAACGGGAGGCATGGCCTTCCAAGTCAGAACCTTCAAAAGCGTTTTCTATATTCTTCTCATTCGGGATGAAAAGTTCAACAGAATCGCCAGCATACTGAGAAATCGCCTGGAGTAGCAAAACAGTTTTTAGGACTCGTTTTTGCTCGGAATCAAGCTTTTGATTTCCCGCACGTTGATAATAATCCAAAATAGAACGGATATCGTGGGCGAGATATTCTTTTCCTTTATCGTAGAAGAATTCCCAGAGCATATCTACCGTGAGCAGTGGATTTTCATCCTGTGGTCCATAGTTATCTATGAACCATTGAAACCCTTTGATTTCATCCCCACGGTCATTCTTGATAAAGTCAAACATGCTGCGCTGGTTGGAATCAAAAGCAGAGGAAATATATTTCAAAAGAAGAGCAGCATAAGGGTGAATCGGCAAAATATCCATCATTTCCTTGTCGGAGATATGTGCTACAGACTTTACAATTTTGCGGGACTCTTTTGTTCTATCCGCTAAATCGTCCAGCATTTCCGCCCAGTCCGTAGCGACGGTCTCATCCTTGTTCTTTTCCATAGCTGCACCCATCAGCTGAAAAGCGATATTTTCTGGTAGGCTGATAATGCTGTGCGGACTGACAAAACGTCCATTCAGCTTAATAAAGTCCTGATCCCGCTCATGGAACAGGCCCTGTGTTACATGGGTTACAAGGATAAAGTAGAACGGGTCGGTCTCACTGATTTCGCAAAGCTCCTGGAAGCCGGTCAGCTTCCGAGCATTGTTATAGAAATACTCTGTAAACTCATCCCAGATAAACACGATGGCTTTCAGTCCATTGGCTTTGATGACCTCACGAATCCAATCGGCCAGAGCGGAAACGCTCAGAGTTAACGCTCGAATCTGACGTTCATCGGCAACCTTGAAAATGTTGTCCATCACTTTAGTAAGGGCATCACCGGTATAGGAATTCAGCTTCTCTAGCACTGCATCTACATTGTCGCCGCCGAATAAATCAGAATAAGTTCCTGTGATTAGGCCGTTAAAGTATGCCCGATTATCTTTGTCAGACAGCCAAGCAATGGTGGCACCCTTCAGCGCATTTCCGCCCTTATTCTCAATGCCGGCATCCCTAAGCGCATTTTCGATACTTTCCTGAACAGCAAACACAAGGTTGTGATCTCCGTGAATGGTGGCAGAGCCATAGCGATGGACAGTTAGAACCTTTCCACTTTCCTTTACAGACTGGAATCGCTTGTAGAGGTCGTTATCCAGGCCATATTTCCGGAAATACTCCTGCGTATCATGTTCATTTGCATCCAACAACTTTTTCAGCGTCAAGACAGCATGAGATTTGCCGGTTCCGTAAGCACCCTCTACCCAAAGGCTAAGCTTTTGCCTGCGTTCCAGTACACTAACTGTGTTCTTGATAAGCTTTACAAAGGCCTCGTGAGGAAAAAACTTCTTCCACATATCCGGATTCCGTGCAATGACGTTTTCATTGACAGCGGGGAAGTAATCGGGGTCGATATCAAAGTAATTACGGTATTTGTCCAACATAGCCATGGTGTTGCCCTCCTTAGAAAAGCTGCAAAACATCTTTCGATGTCTTTTCGCTGTTTAAGTAATATTGTCCAGATCAAGGGTAAAGCTCGCATTGATAAACTCCGGGTAATTGATGGATAATCCATTCAGAATTTTCTCCATCTGCTCTCGATCAAGGCCGAAAATCTCCGTAGGGCTGACCCCATCGCTTTCCACCGCATGATCCAGCAGTCTGGAAAACGTGAACTGGTAGTAACCCCCGCAGGCCTCAGCAAATTTATAGAGGGAGTAGAGGATGACTTTGGGGTCGGGGTTTCGCCAAGGTAGGCGAACCACACTATTCCAAAATCTCTTGCCATTCTTAATTTCGTAATCACATGAACCAAGGCCAATCTCGATACTCAATTGTGGAATGGAAATCAGTATGTTTTTATAGGCAGACACAATATGCTTTCTCGAATTTACGCTCATTGAATCATCTAGCATTGCATAAATTGAATCAGGGGTGTATGTAATGGAGAATTCTATATTCTTTATCCACCAATTAAATTCAGATGTATATGCTAAATTACAAAGCAGCAAAGCCCACGCATTAACAGATTCTATTCCAATATGATCTATAACTTCTCCAAAACCAGTATATTTGCCAACTTCTGTGACACCACTATCGTTAAGAAAACACTTAAGACTTTTCACCTTATTTGTTCCTAAACTGTGCGGTGAAATCCAAAACTCATCTTTCAATTTGTAATACTCTATTACCCATTCGTACTCTACCCCCATATTGGCATATCTATCTATGCTTCCCATTTTCTTTTCTCCTTTCGGCAGTCTCAATGAATTTGCCACTAAGCAACCATGAAAAACCTCGTGGCACTTTTTACATTTAACGCATCTGTCATCTATGTCCACACGCCCATCTTTCATTCGCATAAATCCGTTGGGGCAATTTGCTTCACAAACCCTACATCCTATACAATAGGCAGATTTTCTGAAAATAGTTTTTAGAGCGGACATAAAATAAATGTCCTTTTGTGTATTTGTGCCAATGAACACCGATGCTACTAGCTTGTTGGGTTCTTCAGTAATGTCAATATGGTACGCTTTCCCATCATAGTAGACATCCACATTCCCATTCTCCAAATAGATTATATCACCGATTGTTTTAATCCATTGCCTCCAATCAGTCTTACGACGATAAAGCTCAATCGTGAGGACCCCTTTATCATATGATTCACTTTCGTAGCTTTTAGCAAAGGACAACTCCTTCCCACTACGTCGAGCTTTCCATCCGCCTATGTTCATAAATTCCTGGATGGCACTTTGCCCAGTAAGTTCTTTAGATGTAGTCTCAAGAATAATCTCATTAAAAGTGGTTGTAGTTCTGCTTCCATCATCGCTTGAAGCATAAGATTGTTCCTTGAAATACATATTTTTTGATGTAGCTAATGGACAAACAAGGCATCCAGCACGGCTATTTCCCTTCTTATACGCATCGTTTATAAGCAAATCTTGGCTGTAAATATAAGTGAATAACTCTGCGGAATTCCACTCTAAAATAGGATGGCAACTATACTGACCCCTGATTTTTTCGCCTAAACTTACATCTCCATATTCGCTTCTTGATGCGCTTTCATCTCCCCGTATTCCGGTAAATGCCATACCCCTAAAGTGAGGATTATTCATATAATTGCGGAGTAAGATAATTTGCGGAGCTGTTTTGTGAACACTACAACACCAACGCATTGTTTGAGCCGGTGGGCCAAATTGATGCCATGTGTATTCAGGCTCAAAATCGCTTCTCGCACGAAGAAAATTTATTCCTGCTTCCTTACATTGTATTTCAGCAAGGCTGACAATCTTATATGTATCCGGGAATTCCATCCCTGTGTCTCCAAATAGTACCATAAACTTATTATGCGGCAAAGCCCTCTGCACAAGGTCGAGCGCCACAACGCTGTCTTTTCCGCCACTGAAGGCCACATAGAAAACATCGACCCTATCCTTATAATCCACATAGGTATTGTATATTTTCTTGATCGTGTCCGCCGCCAATTTCTCAATCATCGCCCGGTTTTTTTCTACCATCGCCGGGATGTCCACAAAGCGCAGGGGCGCTCCGCCCGGCTCCGGCTCGTCCAGCAGGATGATCTCCGGGGCGGTATAGAGGCTTCCACCCTTTGTCTTGGCTACCAGTCGTCCCCGGTAGAAATAGTTGTTCGCTTCTGCCCACAGATAGGGATAAGAATCGTTTTTTTCGTAATTCCAGTGCTGGTCGAAACCCAAAATGTCCAGCTCTTTGTAATATACCGGGCGGGGTTCCTTGCTAAAGGAAAGCGGTGAGCTGTTCAGCAAAAGTCCCCCAGTATCGGCATCCCAGTTATATGAATACATCGTTAATCTGTTTCCTTTCTGCTTCTCTGCGCCCTGGCTCGGACGATGAGCTTTTCGATATTCGTGTACCTCCGCCTTGCCAAGTAACCATTATCCACCAGGAATTGAAGTACAGACGTTTTTTCTAATTTCACATCCGCATCTGTGAGCAACAACACAATAAAGTCATCTAAATTATCTATCCCGATAGAGCGCTTTACAATAGCGGACGTACATTCTGTCTTGTGAAAACCAGCATTGAGCAGGCGATAGTCTTTGCTATAGGCGTAAACATAGTGCTCAAGCAAAAAGCTGTTCCATGGGAAACCGGCATAAGGGAAAATTCCCAAATTATCTACCTGTCCAATGGCAATATAATCCCCAGTGCAGACCCGGTCAAGGGCCGCATCCGTATCGGTTATATGGAATTGCGCTTGCTCCTGGGACACGAACTGCTCCTGACTGATGCGGAGGCTGTTTGCATACACGGCATCAAAGTAGATGGTAGAGTTCAAATCCTTTGCCAGCACTTCTAACTCGCTCATTGTAAAGCTATCATGGCTTTTTGCAAAATCCGCAAACACATCCGTCATGGAAATCTCTTTGCCCGGTGCGCTGATAATGTTGCCACGGAACGAGAAGCGGTCTCTGAATTTATAGCCGAGAGCGTCCCGGAAACCGTAGACAGAAAAAGCTGTGTTGCCCTCAATGATATATGGGTACTTGGCCCGGATTGCTGCGTATAGCTCATTGCCGCTGATAAATTCTTTTTCTGCAATGGCCTGTTCAATGATTTTTGAAATGTCCTCCAGCTCTTCCTCCGAAATCTGCACAGCGCTTTGGTGGAAGTAAGTGCCCTGCCCATTGCTGATAAATTCGCTATTTGTGGCAAGCAACTGTTTTATCCTGCTCTGGGGCAAATGGGGGAGTGCGGCGAAAATTTCCTCATATTTCACAGGGCGGCCAAATTCCTTCATGCAAATGCGAAGCTCCTGAAGTGGGTCTGCCACCGCATTGGCCGTTTTGGAGAGGCTGCTTCGGTTCATGTAGAATTTTCCGCCGTTAACATACGCCAGATATACCCTTAGTGCCTCTGGGTCATTATACAGCGGATAGTCCAGAAAATCTTCCGCAAATTTTGTACAAAGCGCCTGGTAATAGATGGTAGTTTTGCCGCTTTGGAAGCATTCCTCTATATACGCCAGCAGCTTTTCCTGAAGCGCTTTGCTGAGCATGACCTCCGGCAGATAGGCTCTGTCGTTGTAGGCAATACAGAGCTTCCCGATGATTCTGGAAATTTCCGTGTCGCTTTCTTTTGGCTCCATGCCATGTACATCGGCATAGGATTTTCGGAATCTCCGAATTTCAATGGCGGAATCCATACGGAACCCACGCCGGAATTTTTCTCTTAGCACCTGTTCGTACAGCTCGTTGTGGTATTCCGGGTGGACAGCAGCATCGGGCGCCGCCGCAGGCGGGGAATATCGTACCGCCGTAGCCACTTTTGCAGCGCCGCCGTTACGAACGAATATGAGGAGCTTTGCAATCGCCGCCGTTGGCTGGTTGTGCCACTGCTTATTGTACTCCGTGAATTCCTTGTCACGGAAAAGCGCATCCACCGTCGCCTGGGCTTCGCCATAATCCGAAGTGAAAAGCCGATGGGAAGCAAAATGACGTTCCTGCGCCATCGCCTCACAGTTGATAATAGCGGCGGTATAATTCTTGCACGTTGCAGGCGCCAGCTTTTGCACATTCAGAAGATAATTGTAGAAGCTGGAGCGGTCAACTACTGCGACCTGGTGGGGGTGGCTCTCCGGGGGCGGCGTTTCAGCAGGCTCTTTGGCAGCGGCTTTGCGTACATACTGGATAACCACATTTTCGTAATCCACAGCGCACAAATTGAGGATGTATTTCATCTTCCGAACTATATCTGCTGCACTGATGTTAGTTTCGATGATGTAGTCCGTCCCCGGCACCTGCTTGGGAGCAAACATCTGGGTTGCTTCTGCCCCTGTCGTCAGTTCAATGCGCCCTCCGCTGGAGGAAAATGACATCCCGGAATGGAAAAGGTGAGGATAATCTTCCTCAAGTGTAGCAAAAAATGTGACGTACAACTCTTTCCAGGAGAAGCAAGGCTCCCTGCTTTCTTCAAAATACAAGAAGGAATAAGGCTTCGTATATGTATAATCCTCTGGATTTTCAAAATCAATAACGTAGATTTCTGGTATGGGCTTTTCTTCATCCAATTCTAAACTCATGACCTTCGGCGCAGTACTATGCACAGGAGATTCGTCCACAGAAGAGGAAACGGATTTCGTTGGCAGCGGCTTCTCGAGTTCGTGGGATACCGCTTGAATTTTTGGCTTTTCTTCAATCTTTCCTTCCTTTGGCACATTTTCCGTTATGTAAGCAAGGTAGTAACGGCCAGCAGAAACCAGCCTGGAAAACTGCCTTAAGTGCCGTGCGTGGAACATCTTATTTTGCTCTAAAAAGCGCTGAACCGAGCGGATTGTTTCTTCATCAGTGGTTTCAAATAGAGGGCTGCGTAAAATCTTGGCTTTCATGCAGGACGATTCAATTTCCGAGTAGCACCAATACAATTCAGATAATTGCGCCGGAGAGACTTTGGCAGAGAGCCATGTCATAAAATCAGATTCACATGACTTAGCATGGTTGATCATGGATCTTGCCTCCTTCAATAATCTCTCGTATTCCTGCATATCTGTCCGATAAATTTCTGCCGCCTGTTCAAACAGTTTTGTTGCAGGCTTATTTGATACGGTACATTCTTTGATTGCAGATTCCATGCTTTGCATCTGAAAGAATATCCCATTTTCGTTGCGGAAAACATCATCAATATCTTCACCTTGCTGGCGAGCCATTTCTCTAAGGTCGGAAGAAACTCGCTTAATAGCCTCGCTCCTTGAAACCTTTCCCTCTAAGACTTCAAGAAGCCCTTCCAGCAAAATGACAGCTTCATGTATATCCCATCTACGCTGTCTCTCAGGCATCTACGGCAACTCCTCTTGAAAAATCACAATTTCATCAGTATCTATGATTCACTATCTTACGATAGCACTTCTTCAGCTCGTGCTCTGTATTCCTTCACCACATCATCTGGCGAGATTACTCGCATCTGCTTTCCGAACTGGAATAGCCATCCCCAAAAGGTCGGAGAAAGCTGAACCCCAACGGTTGCAATATTTCGATCCTCAACGGAGGTCATTAGCTTTACGCCCTCTCCAAAGCGGTCATAGACTACACCAGTCAAACCCTTATCAAATTCTAAGGCGACTGTTTTGAGTTCTCCACCGTACATCTTAAATGCCTGCTCGGTATATTTGGCGACCTGGCTGCGTAACTCAATGGCCTTTTCAGAGATGTCTTCGTCTATGATTTCCACGGAATCCATACGGTCAACACGGTAATTGGCGGTATTATCATGTCTGGCACTATAGACCACAACATAGTAATTGTCCTCATTATAGACTAGCGCCACAGGTTCAACCACATAGTGATGGCCATCTCTGCGATACACCTTTTCCCTGTCAATATCAATATCGAAGTAGCGGAAGATGACCTTTTTTTGTTGTTGAATGGCATCCTCCAGCGTGTTCACATTATAATAAATATGTTCATTGCTATGCTTTCTGGTGTTAAAGCACACCAGATTACTCTTCAAAATTTCTGCTCTGTGTGTACCGCCGAGATTTGCAATCTTTGCTATCAATTCTTCCGTCTTTTTATCCGTAATAAAGCTTGCAGCCTGGACAGCATCAATCAAAATTTTCAATTCCGGAGCAGAGAAACTTCTGTCATCAACATAGTAAGCTTTGCTTCTGCCAACTGCTGTTTCCAGAATCTCAATACCAATTTCGTTTAGGAGTGCAATATCACGGCTTACAACCCTTCGGTCACATGGAATATCATTGCTATGCATATAGTCACAAATCTGATTCGTAGTTAAGGGGTGCTGCTCATCGGATTGCTGGCGCAGTAACTCCAAGAGCTTCACCAGCTTAATCTTTTGCCAGTTTTTTTGAGACATAAGCCACCTCCAACATCATCAATGCATGTAAAGACAAAAATACATGTTATATTATACTCGAAGTGTCGACAAATTTCAACCTTTTAGAGTAATAAATTCAGGACAGTTCGGTATTATTTCAGAAAAATCACTCTCTTGACAGTTGTGATAATAAAAACCTTAAAGGCATAAACTTTTGAGGGCGTACTTAATTGTCATAAATTGTGCACCTCCAAAGTGTTGTCTTTGGAGGTGCAAATCACGACAATGATCTCTACATAGGGTGCGGCTCACATGAATACGCACCATTTTAGTATTGTGGTATCCCGTAGCCCAGTATTTCGTAATATCCCACGGGGTAACTGCGTTCACGGCAGCTATCTGAGGTATTGCCCTCGATGGTATAGACAATTCCGTTCTCCACCTTTTCGACAATTCCCGTGTGGTCAGGGTTTCCGTCCTGTCCGTCGTCCCCGTCCCAGTCGAAGAAGATAATCATTCCGGCAACAGGCTCGTCGTCGCCATCGGCCCATTGCCCACGGCTCTTGAACCAATCCATGCCGACAGAACAGCCGGCATACTTGGGGATGATGCCCGAATCAATATAGCCGCACTCGTTGGCGCACCAGCTTACAAAACAGGCGCACCATTCCACTCGGCTTCCGAAGCCATACCAGCTCCAATAAGGCTCGCCGCCAACGTTGCCCACCTGAGAGAGTGCTACGGTGACAATGGCATCGTCGCTGTAATGGATTCCATACAGAACCTCCGCCCAAAGAGAGCTGTTCTCATCAGCCAATAGCTGTGTCAAATATTCTTTCTGTTCGTCATTGAAGCCGTATTGCTTCGCCATTTCTTCTACGGTTTTGTGGCTCACGGTGATATACAAATAGGTCTTGGTAACGGTTGTTTCTGTCTGGACGATATTGCCATTTCCATCATCGGTTTCGGTAATCTCTGTTTCTGTCACTTCCTCTGTTCGAGAAGATATGCTGTTCATCTCCCAAAAGATGTCGGATAAAAGCTGCTTCTTGCTCTCATCCATGGACGCAACCTCCTGAGCATTGTCCTCGTTCATATTGGTTTTTACAGCATATACAGCCAGCACATCCTTCCAAACAGCACGGCTTCCGCTCATTTCAAGGGAATCATATGAAGCTGCATTCTGAATCTCCGTTATCCTGTCATTGTACTGCGTGTTGATTTCCTGAACGACAGACGGCATACTCATGCCTGTGCCGGTGTCCTCGCCAGAAAAGAATATCCCGAAAACAGAGCCGAACAAAAGGGCAATCAGGCAAATCACAATGATGATGACTACAGCCACCCAGCCGCCAGCAATAATAGCGGAAATCAGCGCTTTTGTGGCGGCGATAATTGCCTTGATGGTAGCAATTGTTGCCTTTATCGTTAGCTTCACGCCCTTTGCCACGGCTTTTGCCGTTGCCTTTGCAACCTGTACAGCCCTTTGTGCCGCCTTTGCGGATGCCTTTGCTGCTTTCTGGGCGGCTTTTACGGATTGCTCTGCCGTCTTGATGGTCGTTTTTGCCGTGCGTTCAGCGGTTTTTACAGTCTTTGCTGCTGTCTTAGAGCTGCCTTTCTTAACGGTTTTAATCGTCTTTTTGCCAGCGGATTTTGCCGACTGCTTCACCGTCTTGCCCGTTTGCTCTACAATTCGGGAGCCTTGCCGCCCTGCATCGCTCGCCGTTTGCCTTGCGGAAGGAGAGGAGCGGTGATAGGGGGCTTCCGATTTATTCACCGTTCTTTTAGCTGCCTGCTTGTCTTTGAATTGCTGGATGTCCTGTTTCGCTTTTTGAGCATTCTCCTTGGTATCCCTCACGCCTTTTCTGCCAAGCCTGTCAAATTGATGGGCAGCTTCGCTGGCGACACGCTCACCGCCAGACGACATTTTCCCGGAGGCATATTCCTCCGGGCTGGCTTCTTCGGCATAAAAGGCTTGTTCTGCTTTCTCTTTCGTCTGGATATATGCGGTACGCATACGATCTCCGGCAACAGCAGCTTTGTCAATTTGTTTGATGGTACCTTTGACCACATCTTTGGTTTTGATTTTCTTATCCGCCATGGAATCCTCCTTTCCTGTCCGCATTTAGAAAGCCCAAAACGGGGCAAGGCATATAAACACCCTGCCCCGTCAGATTGGTGCCGAAAAAGCCTTGATATATCGGGACTTTTTCGCTCCTAAATGCGGACAATGCTATATCTTTTTGGCAACCAAAACAAGCCTGCCGTTTGTCTGCGAATACTCACAGGTGGAGAGCGTAATGAGCTTGTCGCCATATTCCGCCGTTACCCCTGTGTCATATAGAGCAAGCGCCTTGCAGCGGTTAATGAAGCTATCAAAGTCCTCGGCGCTCTCAGCGTTGACGAAGGTGTAATATCGAAAGGCATCCTCGCTGTTGGTATAAACCACAGTCTTAAACACCGCTACAATCTCATACTCCGCTTTTTCCGTAAGCGTGCTGAAGAAAATTGTCGGATGCGCCTGCCAGAAACTCTCCGACTTGAACATTTCCAAATCGCAGAACATGGAGCCATTCTTCATGTGATGCCCATAGATGATAATGTTGTCCGAGTAGTAGATGTCGCAATTTTCCTGCACATAAGGACAGCCATAGTCAGAATAGCTGCCGTCAAAGGCGTGCTTCAGATAGAAATTGGGATTGTCTACGGATTGGACCACGGGATAGTTGATGTTGGTATCCGCAATGGTAATCCATCCGACCAAATCCGTATTCTGCTCGTAAAGCATGGCAAGCTCCGGCAGAATTGCCGATTCCGTTGCTTCGGGTTCTGTGCCGTCCGTCGCCCCCGTTTCGCTGGGAACCGTTGCTTCTTCTACCTGCTCGGCAAGGTCATTGTAAAGCACCGCCTGTGCTTGCCCCTGTATAAAGTAGGAGCAAATGAAATAGGTGCTGACCGCAAACAGCGCAGCCAGCACCGCCATAATTGTGATACAGATTTTCTTTTTCATAAGCGCCTTTCTGCCGGTTACGCACCTTCACCGGGCTTCGTGGTCATCAGCTTGTAGAGGGAGGTGTTCTTAGGGAACTTATTCGCAAAGGGCACAAGCGCACTGCCCACCTTAATTAGCCCATGACCGGCTTCCACATTGGTGATATAGCTCATCTGGAGGTCAGAGATATTCAATAGCTTGGCAAGCTCCACACGGTCAGTAGATGCCTGATTGAGCATAATGATGAACTCCGAGTTTGCCAGCATGGTTCTTGCCGTGTGGCTCTGGAGCAGGTCGTCCACATTCTGGGTAATGCCGGTGGCATAAGCACCATATTTCCGCACACGCTTCCAGAGGGTAAACAGAAAATTGGCAGAATATTCGTGCTGGAACAGCAGGTATATCTCATCAATGAAGATGAAGGTCTGCTTGCCCTTGGCACGGTTCTGTGTGATGCGGTTTAAGATGCTGTCCAGAACGACCAGCATACCAATGGGCATAAGCTGCTTGCCCAGGTCCAGGATGTCATAGCAGATCAGGCGGTTGCTGGTGTCCACGTTGGTTTCCTTGGCAAAGGTATTCAGGGAACCGTTGGTGAATAGCTCAATCGCCAGCGCAATCTCCTGGGCTTCGGGTTCATCCTGCTTCAAAAGCTCCATACGGAAGTCCTGCAAGGTTGGAACCTTTCCCTGATAGTCGCTCTGCTGATAGTTTCGATATACGCCGGCTGCGCAGCGGTCAATGATAGACTTTTGCTTTGCACCGAGATTGGAGCCGCCAATGAGCTGTTCGCACAGCGACATGATAAACTCCGATTTCAGAATGACTGGGTTTGCCCCGTCTCCGTAGTTCTTACTCATATCCATGGCATTGATATGGCTTGGAGAGGTGGCGGAGATGTTGATGATCTCACCGCCCAGGGCGTTTACAAGGGCAGAATACTCCCGTTCGGGGTCAATGATGATAATATCCGCATTTGAGGAGAGCACCTGATTGATGATTTCTCCTTTTGCGGCAAAGGATTTGCCGCCGCCGGAAACGCCCAGAATGAAGGAGTTGCCATTGAGAAGCTGCCTACGGTCAGCGATAATCATATTCTTGGAAATGACATTCTGCCCATAGTAAATCCCGTTCTCGTGGTAGATGTCCTGCACACGGAACGGGATAAAAACAGCGAGGCTTTCTGTAGTAAGTGTGCGGAAGGAATCAATCTTCCGGGTGCCAAAGGGCAGCACCGTGTTCAGCCCATCCATCTGCTGGAATTTGAGAACACCGAACTGGCAAAGGTGCTTTCTGGCTGTGGTCAGAAGCGCTTCGGTATCGTTGTCCAGCTCCTCCTTGCTGTCTGCCGTGTGGACAAGGGTGAGAACTGCAAACATCATCCGCTGGTCACGGGTAGTCAGGTCATCCAAAAACTCCTTCATTTCCTTTTTCTGCTGCTCCATGTCGTAAGGCACAGTTGCAGAAAAGTTGTTGTTCTGATTCTGCTTGCGCTGCCAGTTGGTGATGTTGGTTTCCACGCCCAGCAGACGGGTTTCCGCCTCCTTCACTGCTTCGTCAGTAGGGACGGGAACAATGTCAATGGACATCATCATATTGCGGTTCATATCCGTCAGCTCCGCTACCATGCTGTCCTTGATATAGGACGCATATTCCCGAAGAAACAGCACTCTGCCGTAGCGATTTCCCATTTTGAAATAGTCCTTTTCAAACTCAAAGGTGTCCGGGCAGATAAAGTCCTTGAAATCGTGCCCCTTTTTGCGGGTTTCGTGAATGTCAAAGTGGAAGCTGGTTTCCTCTCCAGCCCGGTAGAAGTCGTGGAAAATGCGGAGTCTTTCGTCCGTTTCCATTTCTACCGCCTTACTGCCCAGCTTGGAAAAATGCAGAATCAGCTCGCTGCCCACACGGGCGAAGTAGTTTCTGGCATCCTCCACATTTTTCTTGCTGACCGTGATTGTCACATACTTGTCCTGCACGATGGAATTGGCACCGGTGGCTTTGTCCAAAAGCATTTTGTTATATTCCACCCGGTATTGATCCAGCACATCCCCGGTGAGTGGAATGAGGATGGTCTTTTCAAAATCCAAACGGTTCAGGCGGCGGTTGTTGATGGTGATTTTGGTGGTTGCACCGCTGTCAAAGGAATTGAGCAGCTCGGAGTATTGAAGGAACATCGCCTCCTTATCCTCCCGGCTGGCGACGGCGTAGTTGATGTCCGTAAACGCAAAGGTCTTAGAATACTTATCCCTTCCGACCCGGAAAATGCCGTCGTCATAGATTGCTGTAATGGGAATCACATCCTGAACGCCCCTTGGCACAACAAATTTTTCTTTGTCCTGTTTGAACAGGTTACTTAGCGTCTTAATCATTCGACTTCAATACCTCCTTGCTCTTTTTGTCGATGGTTGGCTTCATCAGCTCGTAATAGGTGTTGGTGGAGCGGAAGGTCAGCTTCTTTGGAATCAGAAATTCCGACTTAAACCACGCAACAATAAACTTTTCCGCAGTCATTCCGTTGTATTTGATGAAGCCGAGGGCCGCAAAGGGCGCAGCGCCCAGAATGCAGACCCAAGACGTGGTTTCTGTGCCGACAATGGGCTTGAGCAGGAAATACAGCCCAACGGCGACCACGCAGGCACAGACAGAAAAAATGAACTGCCGAAGCGACAGCCCAAAAAATACAGATTCTGTATAGCTCCGGATTTCCCGGTTGATTTTAACTTCCATAAATGTTCCTTTCTCTGCGCTCACGCTCTTTGGCTGCCTTGATTTCGTCCAAGCAGACACACTTCTCAGAAAGGCATTGAATTTTGCCTTTTCTCCTTCCCAAATAGTAAGCGCAGTATTTGCAATAGCAGTCTTCAAGGGCATAGCCCTTGAAGCGGTTGTAGATTCTTGCGTTAGATTTCATGCCTTCCTCCTTACAGCCCCATCATTTCCCGAATAATTCGGTCAGACATTCTCACGGCACCGACCAGCACCAGCATATTGAATATCAGCTCTCCCACATAGCTCCAAACCATGGTAACCGCCGCCGCATCGGTATTGATTACGGGCGGTGACGAGGCAAAAAGCGAGAAGATGATGCAGGCAAGCACAATGACTGCACCCTCCAGCAAAACAGCGCAGTAGCTTTTGATGAAGCTTTTGCCCACATTCTGGCTGGGTTCCCCGGCAAAGGTGGAAAGTGGAATAGGGGCGAGGGCAGTATACATATAGAGCTTAAAGAACCTGCCATATACGGTCATAATCATGATGAAGGAGAGAACCGTAATGAACAGCCCTCCAATCAGCGTGACCGCCCATAGCGGGATGCTCTCGAAAAAGCCGCAGTCCTCAACGGCGGTAACAATCTCCGTAGGCAAAACGGCCTGTGACGCAGAGCCAAAGCCAGCGGCATTCATAATGGTAGAAATCGTGCCCTGGACGATGTTGAACAGTGCCAGCATCAGCTCCATACCATAGGTGATTGCGCCTTTTGCCAAAGCGAAGCGGATAAATAGCTTGAGTGCGTGTTCCGGCTTTCTGACCTCTGTATAGCTGCCACAGGTGCGGATCATACCTACGGTAAAGAACAGCACCAGCAGCGCAAGACCGATGGCCTGAACAGCGCCGTTGATATTCACGATGACGCCCCAAATGCTGCCGCCCTTGAAGCTCTGCGGTGTCGTGGTGATGAGTGTCCAGATTTCCGCCAGCTTTTCATTCCATGTTTCAAGGGCGTTTTCCAGATTTTGAACGACCCAGTTATCACTCAATTTTTAGCACCTCCTGTTCTCCGAAAAATGTCCCCGGAATCCCAGGGACACTTTTCGTGCATGGACTCAACCGATAATCAGGTCGAGGATTTCCCTTGCAAAGGTGATAACAATGCCGCCTGCGAGAGTCAGGAAGCCGTTGGAACGCTGGCTGGGATCGTGGCTCTGTAAGGACATACCGACCTGCACAATGCCCCAGCCCAGCAGGATGATACCGACAGCCCGGATTAGCCCAAAGATAAAGGTGGAAAGGTTGTCAATGACCGTTAGCGGGTCGCTCCCAGCAGCAAAGGCGGGTACCGCCGTGCCAAGCATCAGCGCACCGCAAAGGACAGCGGCGGCATAAAGGCGGAAGCCCCTTTTTACTCTGCGCTCCAAATCCTGGGGATTGGAAAGCTGCTTTTTCTTTTTCTTCTTAAAGATACTCATAATCATATTCCTCCAAATTCATTTTTTGTGGTTGCTTCAAAATCCTCATCGGAGAGAAGCTCATAGGTGGTTTCTTCGTATTCCATTTCAGGCAGTTTGCTTACATCCATCCCCTGAATGGTAATGGTGGCAACATCGTCACGGACAAGTCCGTGTTCATAGGTGCCGCCTTTTCCGTCTGCGGTATACGCCACATTGGGATGCTTCAGGATGTTATACTTGAAGTCCATAATCGGGCGTTCGCCACGGATAAACAGAATGGCATATTGATTGTCCAGCATCCGCACCTCATCCGGCGTGAGCAGCTCCCGCCCGCTGATTTGATAGTTGGTGGAGTAGTTCCCGCTCCGGCCCGTACTTTTGCCAAAGGTATTGGTGTCGATGGTTTCCTTTCCAAGCAGCTCAGACACATATTTGTGCGTAGACTGCTCGTTGCCGCCCAGATATAAAAACTCATCGCAGTTGCCTACGATGGATTCCCATTGCTTTTCAAATAGTGCCTTGAGCTGGGCAAGGTTCTGCAATATGATGCTGACCGATACGCCACGGGAGCGCATGACAGACAATATCTTGTCAAAATCGTCTGGCAGGCTGACATTGGCAAACTCGTCCATAAGGAAGTGAACCGGCACGGGCAGGCTTCCTCCGTGCAGATGGTCTGCGGAATAGAAAAGCTGCTGAAAGAGCTGGGTGTACAGAATCGACACCAGAAAGTTGAAGCTCGAATCATTATCCGGGATCAGGGCAAATAAGGCGACCTTCTTTTCCCCCAGGCTCGGCAGGTCCAGCTCGTCCGTAGTTGTCAGGGCAGCAAGGCTTTCCAGGTTGAATTTCTCCAGCCTTGCCGCCAAGGTAATTTGAATGGATTTCAGCGTCTTAGCAGAGCCTGCATGGTAGGAATGGTAATACTTAAGTGCGATGTGATCCGGCTCATCCATCTCCAGCTCAGAAAACAGATTGTCCAGAGGAGAGGGCCTGTTATCTTCCTCATCCTCAATCGCACCTGCTCTAAGCATCTCCATCACCATGGCGAAGTTCTGCTCATCCTCCGGCGCTTCATAGTGCAGATAGAATACCAGCGCCAGAAGCAGCATACTCGCTGCCGTATCCCAGAAGGGGTCGTTGCTCTGTGAGCCTTTTGGCGTAGTGCTCTTAAAAAGATTGGTCACAAGCCGCTGAATGTCGTTGTCGGTTTCCAGATACACGAATGGGTTATAGCAGTGGCTCTTTTCCATAGAGATGAGATCCAGCACACGGATTTCGTAGCCCTGCTGTTCCAATAGATTTCCAACATCCCGGACGATTTCCCCCTTTGGATCGAGAATCACAAAGGAGGTATTGCATTGCATCAGATTGGGCTTGCAGTAAAAGCGGGTCTTGCCAGCGCCGGAGCCGCCGCACACGAGGGTGTTCAGGTTTCGGCGGTGCTTCTTTGCGTTTAAGCCAATCTGCACATTCTGCGTCATCAGCTTGTTTTTGGCATACGGATGCTGCCGGTATTTCTTGTTGATGGCTCGTGCCTCGCCCCATTTGGCAGAGCCGTGTTCCTCACGCCTTCGGTAGTTCTTCCTGGTGGATAGGAAAATGCCAATTGCCATTGCGTAGATGAAAAGCAAAACGAGGACAGTTTTGAAGCTGTCCTCGCAAAGCGTTATGGCAAAGGGCTGGTTGAATAGCGTCCCCATTTGAGCCAGAATCTCAGGCAAGCCCCCTTTTACATAAGGGGCGATGAGAAGCGCCAGCCAAATGACAGGAAGAATACCGATGGCAGAAAGAATCAGGAAGGATTTCCGCTCGTTATCTCGATTCACGGGCAGCGTCCTTTTTCTCAATGACCTTGAACTTCTTCTTTGGGGCATAGCCAATTTTGACAATCAGCTCATCCACGGCATCGGTTGACTTCCCCTCGTTGATAAGGTCTGTCTTTTCGTCATTCAGGGAGCGAATGACAATGCCGTGTTCATAATCGTCCAAGGCAATGTGATAGCGTTCTTCTTTCATTGTGCCTTCCTCCACTTACCGTTCCATTTCTTTAGGGCGTTCCTGCCGCTTTCGGTAAAGCTCCTCAGACACACGGGAGTTTACCTCGCTGTATGCCTGCCGTGCCTTGGCAAGCTCCGCACGAATCTCCTGCGGCTCCTTTGCCGCCAGCTTTTCGGGAATGCGGTCAATGGCAAAGCTCTGCGTATCCACGCCGTACTTTTTGCAGAGCATATAGCCCACGCAAACGGCATTGAAGCCTTCGTCACGGCGGCTGTATACCTCCGCATTCATAGCAATATGAGCATGGCCAAGCTCCTGAGCAACACATTGACAGAGAGCCACGCTGTCTCCAATATCCCGCTTGACGAAAAGTGTCTGCTTATTGTTGTCATAAAATGCGCCCATATTGGGATACGGAAGTTCGCTCGTGCTTTCCACATTGACCGGCGCAGTATCCAGCATAATTGCAACAAGGGAGCGTGGGTCACGGTTTGCGGTGGGAGCGCTCTGACGCTTTCCACTGGTTTGGCTCACATCAAAAACCTTCTTCACATTGAAGGAAATGCCGGTGCTGCCATCCTGCCGGGTATACTCCACAGGCTCCAGAATGGAAATGCTCTTTGCTCCCTTGGTGATCCTGACCCCGTCCTTCTCCCAATCCCCGAAGTCCTTGAGCTGCGTGGCTTCGGAGCATTGCTTGTAGATCAGCAGCGCATTGGCGGCGGAGTATCTGTCCATTCTGCTCTGGGTGTCCAGGAAGCCCCTGAATTTCTCAGGAGCATGAACAATCTCGGTGGCGGTATCGTCAATCATCTGATATACTGCGTCCTTTTCCTGCTGCTTCTTTGCCGCATATTCGGCGGGTGAAAGCGGCACATAGCCGGCTCTCTTATTATCCTTGGGTCTAAAATTGCTGGTCATAAATCCTTACCTCTCTTTCGGATGTTTCTTTTTCTTGGGTTGCTGGTGTACAGTCTGGCGATTCGGTTCCACCGTCTTTGGCTTTGCCTGCTCGCTTTGGGGCAAAGGACGCTCTGCTTCCTTTTGCTTCGCCGCAGCAGCCTTGTATCCGTCCAGCTTTTTCTTGACGGAGGGCTTTTGCTCTGCCGGCTTTGCAACACCCTTATCAGTGTGCGTATCTGCCCGCTCTGAGCTTCGCTCGGACAGAGGGTTTTTGTCTGTCCTTGCGGTTGAGGGGTTTGCGTTCTCCTCCCTCTGCATGGGTTTTCCCATAGCCTCCTCGACAATCCGCTCTCCTTTGGTTTTGGTGGGAATGTCAATCTCCGTTTCCTGCCTTTGGGCAATATCTCTCTCGGCCTCCGTCACAATAGAAGCCTTATCGACACTACCAAGGTGGAACCGGTCAAAGATGCGCTGGATTTTGGAAGCATCCTCGGCACGGGCAATAATATCCACCATTGCTTCGGGATTGCTGTTTGCCTTATCCCGCAACACGCAGTAGAGAATGCCGTACTGCTTGGCGTGTTTTGTAAACTGCTCCAAATCCTTTTGCCGGACGGCAAAGACCTTTAGCTCCTTGCCGGATTTCAGAAGATTGGTCAACCTTGCCTTTCCACGGGTCTTTTTTGACTGTGTGATTTCCTGCTTCAAGACAGTCATCAGCAGCTTGGCAATGTCCTTAGCGGCTGAGCCTGTCAATTTGGCAGCGACTTCAAAGCCCTCAAGCGATAGCCTGACGACCTGTTCCGCTGCGTCACCTCCTGTGTTCATATCGGGGGTCCTCCTTCCTTGTTTGTTCGCTTGCAAGCGCCTGACCGAGATTGCCCTCAATCACGCCGGACCTCTCGGCAATTCCCTTGCATAGCTTTACTTCCTTGCGTAGCTTTCTCAGCTTTTCCGTAATGTCGGAGATCTGCTGCTTTGCCTGCGACAGCGTTTCATCGGTCACATTTACCTTTCGTATCTCATTTCGGAGCCGTGTTCTGTCGGCAAGCAAAGCTTTCATCTCGTCCTCAAGGTCGTGCTGATAAGCAAAAAGCTGCTGGTCTGTCACAATGCTGTTCTCAGACAGCAGCGTTACCTGTGCGGTCAGCGCATCCAATTTCATCAGGTCATCTCGGAGCGCATAATGCAGATGCGCCGGGTTCGGTTTCTGATAGCTGGGTAGCGCACCGAGCTTGTAGCAATACAGCAGGTACAGCCCATATATGCCGCCCACCTTTTTGATTTTATCCTCCCGTGTAAGCAGGAGGTATTGCCTCGGCTTGTCGGGAGGCGGCTTGTGGAAGGGTTCCAGAATCACGCCTCGGTTTTCCCGGATGCGCTCCAGGATACGCTCGTTGGTGTAATCTTCTCCAAGTGTTTTCATGCGTACCGCTTTGGTTTTGCCTTTCGGGACAATCGTCCAATACTTTCTTGATTCACTTAGCGTATGGCGATAGCCAAGCTGCGTCAGGATATAATCAAAGTCGGCAAGAGAATGGCTATGCGCTATGGCATAGTCGATGGCATCCCGGATGTTATTATGAGGCGTTGGCATACCGGCTTGCTCCAGTCTGCGGTAGTAAGAGGAGCTTTTGCTCCGGTTCGGCTGCTCAATATAGTGCAGCCCATACTTTTCGCAAATTCGGTCTGCCGTCTTATAGAACTTAAACCAGCTCGTATCCCGGCAGCGCTTGCCGTCCACAAAGGAAACGGAATTGATAACGAAGTGACAATGCAGATGCTGGGTGTTCAGGTGCGTGGTCACGACCACCTGATACCGTTTGCCCCACACTTCACTAGCAAACTCCATCCCGATTTTCTGCGCCAACTCCGGCGTAATGTCCTGCTCCTTAAAGCTGAGATACCCGTGATAGGCTTGTATGCCATCGGTCTTGTCAAACTGTTCCTTTACACTGATGAACTGGTCACGGGCGGTTATCACATTACAGTTGATGCCCTGACAGAAAAATTCACGCTCTGTCTTTTCCTCGTCCTTCGCATAACGCAGCACATCCCGCAGCGCCTGGTAGTCTGCCTCTCTGTATTTGGATCTGGACTTGTCTGTCTTTTCGGGGTTTGCGGCGTAATCAATGACCTGCCCCAAACGATGTGTCACGGGCCAAAGCTTTGTTACTGCCACTTCATATCACTTTCTTCCGGGCGGAGGAATTTCCGCTCAATGTCCGCCTGAAACTTGTGCCAGCGTTCCGCCTCTCGCTCAATCATTGGAGCGTCAATAAAATTCAGAGCGTTTGCCTTGGCAGAGAGCTGGTGGATGTTATTGCCTATGGCGGACAGCTCCCGCATCGCATCATAGAAGCGGTCATCCGGCTTTTCTCTTGGGGAATAGCCCCGCAGGAGCAGACGGATCAGCGCAGCTTCGCTCAGGCAGGCTTTCTTTGCCTTCTTCTGCAAGTCCTGTGCCTCCGCACGGGAAAACCAGATGTGCTTATCAACAGTTCTCTTTCTCATTGCTGTGTCCTCCCTCTAAGTGGTGGATTCGGGTGATCTGCACAAGGCACATGAGCGTCACGCCAATGAAGCCGCCTAGCAGCAGACCAATCAGGAAAAATAGAAAATTCATCATATTTGTCAGTCCTTTCTGGAAACAGGGGTTTTAGGGTGCGCCCTAACGAGCTTTTGGCGTTTGTTGCCCTGTGGGGAAACAAATGCACTGCTCGTTAAGATAATGCAGGTTTTTTGTGCCCCTAAAACTTCTGAGATTATCTAGCCTGCTCTTTGGAAGCAGGCTTAATTGGTACGGCGACGATGCCGCCGTTTTGCTGAATAAAGCGTTCCGGATTCCTAAAGCGCTTCTCATATTTTTGCGCCAAATCGTCCGGCAAGCTTTGAAACCTTTCGGCGTCATAAGGGGCATAGCAGAGGAAGAACTTGCCGGCAATGATGTCCAGCATCTGATGCTTGCCGTCATCCGAGTAGATGGCTCGGTTGAGCTTCATACCGTTGACCTTTCCTTCCTCATTGCAGATTAGTGCAACCTCATCTTCAAAGGGCATATACTCCTCAATGTCTCCCTCCACAACGGCCTGCATTGCCTGTAGCGTTTCGTCAATCTCAATCATGCGGGGAACTTTGCCGGGTTCCACTAATAGCACACGGATTTTGCCGGAAGCTTGCTCCAAGGCTGGGCAGACTTCGGGGTGAAAATCCACCTTCGCAAAGCCAAAGCTGTCACAGAAATAAAAGGTGGATTTGCCGCTTTCATCGTCAAGAATTTCGACAACATCCGACACAGAAAGCGACCTGCCACGGTATTCCTTCGGATGGTTTAGGTTGAATATCTGATAGACCTGCTCCAAATCCTGCGAAGGGACTTCTCCGGAGAATACCTTGTCATAGATCCGGCTGTCGATTTCTGTCGAACCTTGGAACCTGGCAAGCTTCGCCAAGCTCTGGAACATCACACGGTTTTCATCCCGGCTTTCATTGATTTGATAAATGGTAATATTCATCTTGCATCATTCCTTTCTTTTGGCTTGGTTCGCTCAAGCCCCAGCTTGAAACAAAGAAAGTCATTGAAATCCTTACCGCCTGGCGGTGGGGAATCAATGACTTCATACTTACTTGGAAGAATTGCCTGCAATGCTGCGGTGGCTTTCCTTCCCACTTTGTCATTATCAAAGTGAACATAGAGCTTCCTGACATGAGGATGCTCTGAAAGAAACTTTTCAAGGGCAACTGGGATGGTGCTTTCCTCGATTTTTTGCTTCGGCATATACACGCCTGCAAGGGATAGAAGCGTGTCTTTTCTCCAGTCCTCTCCGTTCATCTTGGCAAGGGTTGCGTAGGATAAAAGGTCTATGGCACATTCAAACAGGTGAACCTCAGTGCTATCTTGGCCTAAGATACGGAAAGAGTAGTGCTTATCGCTTCCCGAACAGTCGCCCATCAAGCGGCTTTGATTGGTTGCCCGATAGGACGCATACTTAGGCTGATTCTCCCCGTCATAACCGACGCACACCAGGTTGTGGTAGGGTAGGCTTTCAAAAATCAAGCCCTTGGCGATGCAATATTCGATGATAGCATAGTCAATACCCCTGCCGAAAAGGTACTCTGTAATGATATTGTTGGTCGTACTTTTCTCCGGCAGGAGCAGAACCTTGGGAGGCTCCACCTTGGGCTTCGGGATGGTAATACTCGGTTGAATTGCCGCCTTGCCCATCAAGGTTTCAACGGCTTCTACGAAAGAATAATCCTTGACCTTGACCAGATAATCCAGCGCAGAATAGCCGCCAATCCGCCTTGACCACCACATCCATTTGCCGTTTGAGATCTTCAAGCTGCCGTGGGTCTTGGTAGTATAGTTGTTTGCCGATATACGGACAAGCTCATTCGGCTCAAAGGTTTGGAGGTAAGTCAGCAGGTCGATTTGCCTTGCTTGCTCAATCACCTCTGGCTCAATATACGGCATATCCTCACCGGCTTTCCTTTCCAAGCTCCCGCTTGAGGACGGTATCCGCCCGGCTTTCAATGCAGTCCCGAATGATGTCCATATGCTCTGTTTCTCGGTTGGTAAACTCCTTGAAAACATCCCCCAGAGGAGCAGGAGATTTGAGCAAAGCTTTCGCCTGCTTGGGGTTTAATTCCACCTCCTCCATTGCCATCACAATATCCTCCCGAACCGTATACTCGTAAGCATGGTTCAGAATATCCTCCGGCGGCTGCGTGGAAAGCCAGTCCCTGTATCGCCTCTGTTCTGCCTTCATCTTTTCGTAAAGCTCCGTGTTGTAATCTCGTTCGTTCATTGCAAAATGCCTCCATTTTTCATATATTCATAACCAATCATCGGCTATGTAAATGGCGGTATGAATCAAAGCTCATACCGCCAAAGGTCAGCGTTCCGGCGCTCGAACCGGTCTGTCTGGTTCCGCTTCGCCCTCATCCGGCGCATCATCGGCAAGCTCATTTTCCGGCTTGTCGAGGTTCAGGAGGATATTCAGCGCATCTAACCTTGCGATTTTGACTCTCAGTTCTTCCTCTTTTGCAAACGGCTTTTCTACTTCCGCCTTTGCAGTTTCGAACTGCTTTTCGGTGTTTTCAAGCTCAACCCGGTGGGCTTCCAAGCTCTCTGCAAACCGTTCAAGGGCATTGTCAATACGGGTCAGGTTGCCGTAAATATCCTCGCCCAGCGTGACGGTACGGGAGGTTTTGCCCCGTATTTTCACCTCGTAGGTTCTCTCCATAGTATTGAAGCTAAGCTCCAAGGCGAAGCCACGATACTTACCAAGGGGAACCGGCTCAGGGGATGTCATTGCCCTGCAAGCTTCAATGATTGCCTTACCTGCTTCGGCTTTTTCATCGTAGAAAACGCCCTGAACCTCCATCCCAATATACTTGTCGCCGTCCGGCTTCAGGTGTTCCTGAACCGTCTGCACATCGCACTTCAATCCTGCAATGGTTTCCCTTAGCCTTGCAATCTGCTGCGGGTAGTATTTGATGATCTTGTCCTCCAAGGCATACTTTTCAGACAGAAAGCTGGACTTTAACAGCCGCAGCTTCTGCACCTGAATGTCCAGGTCCATCTTTTCCTTGATATGCGGGTTGCCGGTTGCCAGCATCTTGATTTCTGCATAGCTAAGCGCCATTTCATCAATATCTTCGGCAGACCGAACCGGCGATTTGCTGGTCATGATCTGCGAAGCAAACCGCTGCTTGCCCTCAATTAGCTGATAGAGATAGGCGTCGAAGGTTCCCTCCGTCACATATCGGTAGATGTCTACATCGGGATTCTGGTTGCCTTGCCGGATGATACGTCCGCTGCGCTGTTCAAGGTCGCTGGGCCGCCAGGGACAGTCAATATCATGCAAAGCAATGAGCCTGTCCTGACAGTTTGTTCCTGCTCCCATCTTTTGCGTAGAACCTAAGAGCACACGAACCTCGCCCTTGCGTACCTTCTTGAAAAGCTCCTGCTTTTTCGCCTCGGTGTCCGCTTCATGGATAAACTTCACTTCTTCAGGCGGAATGCCTTTGGCAATCAGCTTCTTTCGGATGTCCGTATAAACGGAAAACGACTCATCCGATTTGGGTGTAGAAAGGTCGCAAAATACCAGCTGCGTGGACCGCAGAGCGGCAGTTTCGTCCCAAATGCGGTAGATATTCTCCGCGCAGGCATTGACCTTACTGCCCGGAAAATCAGGCAGCATGGGGCTAAGCATACGCTGATCCAGCGCCAGCTTCCTGCCGTCGTTGGTGATTGTGAGCATATTATCTGTGCTGGAGCTCACCATGCCGTTTCGTACTCTCTCGGCTCGTTTTGCCAGTCCTGCCACCATTTCTCTTTGCGTCTCCGAAGGCTTGACCGCTATCGTGTGGTAATGAGCCTCCGGCACAGGAAGCCGAAGCATATCCGCCGTTTTGATGTCCGCTACCTCCTTGAACATTGCCATCAGTTCGGGGAGATTGAAGAAGCGGGAGAACCTTGTTTTCGTCCGGTAGCCGGTTCCTTCGGGCTTTAGCTCCACGGCTGTCACCGTTTCTCCAAAGGCTGATGCCCAGGCATCGAAGTGCTGAAGGTCGTTCTTGACCAGCGTACTATACTGCAAATACCTCTGGATGGTGTAAAGCTCCACCATGCTGTTGGAGATTGGGGTGCCTGTGGCAAACACCACACCACGCCCACCTGTGATTTCATCGAGGTATCTGCACTTCATATAAAGGTCGGAGGATTTCTGGGCTTCGGTCTGGGCAATGCCGCCCACATTCCGCATTTTGGTGTAAAGAAACAATGACGATAGGTAATCGTTTGGGCGCAGTGTGCGGCGCAGCCGCACACTCGTTTCCTCCCGATTTTCCCCCGTCTCACGCCGGGCGTGCACCTTTCAGCGCACCCGGCCTACCATCAAATTGACTTACTTTCTCTGATTTCGATGCCTTTGTACCCTCACGAGTACAATGCACTTGTAAATTTCACGTTTTGAGTTTGTCTCTGTATTTCTGGATTTTGCGTACCGTCTTGGCATCCATGCCAGCCGGTATCGGACTGTTGTGTACCATGCGATGACATGGTACACAGAGCCATGCCAGATTCGGAACTTTGTTGATTCGTTCAATTGGAAGCCCAGGATTCACATGATGACAATGTTTTGCATTCTCCTCGGAGAAATATTTCCCGCAGCATTTGCACTTACCCTTGTCCCGGTTGTAGGCATACTCCCGGTTCATAAAATACTCGAAGTTGGCTTTCCAACCTTTGCCTTTGGCATAAACGGATAGCGCTATATCCTCCGGCGTATTGATGGAGGGACGGTCACATGGCAATGGCTTATGCTTGGAACGATAGTTCACATAGCGCCTGCGGCCATCTTCGGTGTATGGGGTCATCTTCTGGTCAAATGGCTTGGTTTCATATTTGCTGTGCGTAATAAACGCATAGGTTATCCCAAACCATTTACCCTCTATTGGAACTGCGAATGTCTTGCTGTCATACCCCTCATGTCGATGAGGCAGATTGCTCAGTGTTCTTAACGGCACCTGCATTTGGTTGTACTGTTTTGGGAATAGATTCTTCCATACCGCCAAGGCCGTGTTGTTGACACGGCGGTCTATGGCGTGGTAGGCAAACGAACAGATGGACGGTTGCAGATACTGCGCCAGTCCCATAATCATGGCATTGACGGATTGAATCTGTGCCGCCTGTGTATTAGGCTTCGTGTACAGTCCAATCTTTCTGACCTCCGTTTGTATGGCATGAATCTTTTTGGACAGCCGCCCCATGTCCGGGAACGGCTTACCAACCAGATTCTCACTCCATGTTTTGGGGTCAGGCGTTTTTCGTTTTCTTTCTGCTTTGACCACATAACCGAGGAAGTGTATGCCGTTTGCTCTCAAGTCGGTGACATAAGTCTTCTCCTGTGACAGTTCTAACTTCATGCGGTACTGAAAATACTTTGTCAGTTCACGTTTCATGCGGAGTGCTTCCTGCTCCGTAGAAGTCAAAATCACCCAGTCGTCTGCGTAACGGTAATTGTACTTGGGTGTGATTCCTGCCCATTTCAGCCTTCTGGTATCGTTACATTTGTGTTTGCACTGTCGGTGCGGTTCCATATAACAGCGTCCTACATACCAATCAAAGTCATTGAGATACACATTGGAGAGCAGGGGTGACAAAATGCCGCCCTGCGGTGTTCCCAGCTCTGTTGCATGGTATAGGTCTTGGTCGATATATCCAGCTTTTAGCATCTGGCTGATAATTTTCAAAACCCGCTTATCATGGATTCCGATTCGCCATAGCTTTTTCAGCAACAATCTATGATTGATGTTGTCAAAACAGCCTTTTATATCGCCCTCCACTGCCCACACAGGCTGGTCTTGCGACCTTGCACCTGCATTTATGACATTGATAATATCCCGAATGGCGTGCTTCTGTGCCCGATATGGGCGAAAGCCATAGCTGTGCGGGTAAAATCTCGCCTCGCATATTGGCTCAAGTATCAGCCGCATACATTCCTGAATAATCCTGTCCAGAACAGTAGGGATTCCGAGAGGCCGCTTTTTGCCGTTTGCCTTTTCAATATATTTCCTTCTGGCTGGCTTTGGCTTGTAATTGGAGAAATTCGCTTGAATCAACTGTAATAATTCTTCTTTTGGCATTTGCAGATACCTGTCCATTTTCACCTGATCCACTCCAGCAGTTTTACTGCCTTTGTTGGACTTGATGTTATGAACAGCGGTTACGATGGTAACTTTGTTTGCCATCGCTTCCAACAGCCCGGTAAATGAAACACCCTGACCTGACTTTTCATAAAGCAGGTCTTGAAACTGTTTCAGTTCTGCTTCTGTTGAAAATCTGACGCTTAAATGCACAAGGTTCTCACCTCGCAGTTCGTCACCCATCTTTCAGGGAGTTATTGGATTTTCCTTTGTGAAATTTACAAATCAATTTGACTCGTACCCTTCGCCGTGGAGCATTTCAGCTCCGTGTGACTGGCATTACCCAGCCCAGACTACTATGGTACGGCTGACTTCCTGTATTTTTCATTGTGCTGCATCACTCCGAATACAGGCTCTCAAACGTTCCCAAATCTCTATCCTTGTGGTCGAATGACCGTTGAAACCCTTAGGCTGCTACCTTACACCGGGAAAATCTAATCATGCCTTGAACCACAGTTGCCGCATGATTCCTTGTGAACATTTCATTCCACAGGGCGTATGCAGAAAAACCAGCCACACACGCTTTTTCCAATTTTCACCCTTTCGGATGCCTTCAACTCTTACGATGCTGCATAGCTTTCACTTACGGATAGCCATAGGTTTCGGAAACCCGCACCATTATTATCCATGCACTGTTGCCAGCGTTTAGGTTTTCAGGTTACGACTTCACCACGCTTTGCACCCCATTTCCTTGCAGGGAAATGACGCACAGTGGAGTATTAGTTCTCGTACTGCCTGCGGCTTGGCAAGCCGCTATTGGATTACTCCTTTCCGGCATTGGTTCTGTACGGCAGGGGAATTACACCCCTGTATTCGAGATTTGAGTTCTCTGTGATATTTTCTTATTGCTAAGTGCAATCACATGGTGCTTTTCGTCCTTGTTGCCAGCAAGGGCTTATGCACAACGTTTCGCACAGTTCTTATAAAAATGACTTTCGTCAATAAAGAGCCTGTCTATTCCCAATTCTTCAAAGGTCACCAGGTCATCCTTGCGGCTTTGGTCATTTAGCTTTTTGAGCTTCAGCTCCACCGACTTCTTGGATTTCTGTAGCTGCTTGACTGTGAAGTTTTCTCCCCGGTTCCGCTTTGCTTCGGAAATTCCGGCAAGGATTTCTTGCAGCTCCTGCTCCAAAATGGCTCGCTGCCGCTCAATGCTCATTGGGATCTTCTCAAATTGGCTATGCCCGATAATCACGGCATCGTAATCACCTGTGGCGATTCTTCCGCAGAAGCGCTTACGGCTTTTGGTTTCAAAGTCCTTCTTGGTGGCGACTAAGATTTTAGCGGCAGGATAGAGCTGCAAAAACTCCGCCGCCCATTGCTCTGTCAGATGGTTCGGTACGACAAACAGGGATTTGTTGCATAAACCAAGCCGTTTGGATTCCATTGCTGCCGCCGCCATTTCGTAGGTCTTGCCTGCACCTACACAATGGGCAAGCAGCGTATTGCCGCCGTATAGAATATGGGCGACGGCATTTTTCTGGTGCTCCCGCATTTCGATTTCCGGGTTCATGCCGCTAAAAGTGATGTGACTGCCGTCATATTCACGGGGACGCACCGAGTTGAATTTCTCGTTGTAGATGCGGCATAGCCGCTCACGCCGAGCGGGGTCTGCCCACACCCAGTCCTGAAAGCCCTGCTTAATCAGCTCCTGCTTGGCTTGGGCGATTGCCGTTTCCTTGGAGTTTAGGACAGGCTTTTTCTTCCCGTCAGGCTCCTCAACATAATCGAAGATGCGGACATCTTTCAGATTCAGCGTTTCCTCAATGATGCGGTAGGCGTTGATGCGGGGTGTTCCATAGGTGGAGTAGGCTTTCACATTGGCACGGTCATAGGTTTTGTTCTCAATGTTCCACTCGGAAGTGTACTTAGAGTAGTGTGCCTTGATTTGCCACTGTGCATAGCGTGGGGTGTCGAGAAACTCGAAGATAAACTGCTCGACAATCTCCGGCGGCACCCAGGTGGAGCCGAGGCGGACAAAGATTTCACTGGCAGTCAGGTCTTTTGGCTGCACCTTTTCCAGCGCTTCCACATTCACCGTATAATCTTCGGGATAAAGCTCGGCAGACTTTCTCGCAACTCGCAGCTTTTCCCGGACATTGCCGGAGAGATATTCATCCGCCATCAGATACTTGCTTTCCGGGTGGTCGCCATACTCATACAAAGGGTTTAGGAAAATCACACCCTTCAGCTCGGAGAACAATTCCTCCTCGGTTTTCCCGGATAGTGCGGACATATACTCCATATCAATGCAGGCTTTCTCACCGATGGAAACGGCAAGCGCTTCACTGGCGGTATCTACAGAAGTGACAGGAGTGTGCGGCTTGATGGTGCGCTTATAGAACATATCCGCCTTGCGTTCAAGCTGTCCATCGTCCCCTAAAACCTCCAAAGCGGAGAGGAGAGAGAAGGAGCTGTCCTGCGAAAATGCGGATACATTGGCACGGCTGTTGATGAGGCCGTATTTGCTGGTAAAGCTGTCATAGATGCGATTGAGCTTTCCCTGCTCCTCTCGGATCTCGCTGTCGGGGTAATCCTCGGTCTGCATTTCCAAAAGGCGGCGGACGGTGTCCCGAATGGCAATCATGCCCTTTACCCTGTTCGCTGCCGTTTCGGAAAGTGTCACAGGAGCCATGCGGGAATTTTCCCGGTAATACACGGTGTCGTTCAGCACCGTGTAGGAGAAGTTCCGCACAGTTGGGTCGGCGGGAATGGAAGTATCCTCTTCAGACAGCTCCTCATCCACCTGATAATCCGTGATTTCACCGTGAATATTGGCGACGGCTTCCTCAATCTGGTTGGCAAGGTCAGCTCCGGCATAGGGAATGACCGTCTGTTCCTCGCCAAATCTGCCTGATACGGTTTTCACCTCACCGAGAATCATTTCCGGGTGCTGCACAAAATAGGCGTTCATCCGATTGCCGTTTTCGTCCACATCCAGGTGTACCCAGTCCGGCTCAATGTCAATCAGGCGGTCACGCTTTTGCAGAATAAGAATATCCGAAACGACCTCCGTCCCGGCATTGCCCTTGAAGGTGTTGTTGGGGAGACGAATAGCACCCAGCAGCTCCGCCCTCTGAGCAATATACTTTCTTACTGCGGGGCTTTCCTTATCCATAGTGCCTTTGCTGGTGACGAGCGCCATCACACCGCCTGGGCGAAGTTTATCCAGGGATTTTGCAAAGAAAAAATCATGAATCAGAAAGTGGTACTTATCATACCGCTTATCCAAGACCTTGAAATCCCCGAAGGGGACATTTCCCACAATGCCGTCAAAGAAGCTGTCTGGCAGTTCCACATTTTCAAACCCCGCAGCGGCAATCGAGCTTTTCTGGTAAAGCTGGGCTGCGATCCCTGCGGAAATGGTATCCAGCTCAACGCCGTAAACCTTACTCTCCTGCATGGACGATGGCAGCATCCCAATAAAGTTGCCGATACCGCACGAAGGCTCTAGCAGATTCCCCGTGCGAAAGCCCATCTGCTCCAATGCCTTGTAGATGCCGGAAATCACGGCAGGCGGCGTATAAAACGCAGTCAGCGTACTTTCTTTTGCAGATTCATATTCTTCGGGTGTGAGAATGGTGAGAAGCTCCAGGTATTCGGTGCCCCAGGCATCGTTGTTTTCGTCAAAGGCTTCAGAAAGCCCGCCCCATCCGACAAAATTCGACAAAATCTGCTGTTCCTCCGGCGTGGCGTATCGGTTCTCTGACTGGCACTTTTTCAGAAGCTGGATTGCCATCACATTCCTGCGGAAGCGTTCCTTCTTGCCAACCTCCGCAACCTCGTGGGAAGTCAGGTCAAAGTTATGCCGGTCAGCCATGGGAATTTCCGGGTGCAAGTCAAAGCTCTGGACGGAGGAACGCTTGGGTGATGCAAAGGCGGGGCTGGACAGCTCTGGAAGCGACCCATCCGGCGCTTGTTCCTCGGCTGGCGCAGGCTGCTCTGCCTGACGAAGCATTTCCTGGCTTCGGTCTGCCAAAAGAGGTGAATCCACAATCTGAAAGCCCTGGGGCGGCGGATCAAGCTCTGACACAAATGCGGTGTCAATGGTGCTTCCATCTTCCCCTCGATAGACAATAATCGACATGGGAACACCGTAATTGTTCTCCTCTCGGATGTCCTTGCGGAACTGTTCCTCGTTGGTATATTCGATGCTTTCCTGAACGGCACCGCTGGAGCCAAGGTAATCAATCCTGCCAACAGGATAGCTTTCTAACGGCGCATCCGCATGAGCGGATACAATTGTCCGGGCCTCCAGCTTACTGTTTTCGGCAGTGGCAACCGTGACATCAAAGCCACGATCCAGCAGCATATCCAAATACCGTTGTAAGACATTTTGCGGAAAGCCGCACATCGGTGTGCGCTCTGTGGCAGAAATGCTTCTGCTTGACATTGTCAAATCCAATGTCTGCGCCACCGTTTCGGCATCGCTGCCTAGCGCCTCAAAGAAATCTCCCACCTGATAGAGCAGAAGGCTATCCGGGTGATTTGCCTTGATGGAGCTGTAATCATCGAAAACAGAGGGCTGCTCCGTATCCTGCGGTGGTGCTTCAGGTGCAGCAGCCTTTTCTTCGGGCTGTGGTACCGGAACCTTGAGATGGTCATTCGTGGGATTTTCCGCAACCATGCGGTCAAAGGCTTCTCTGGTTTCCTCCCTTCGGAACAACGGGAAGCGGGTATCATAGAGCACAACTCGCTCCTCGTCAAAGGACAGGATTTCATATTCATCTGCACCCAGGTAGACCGGGTCGCCCAGATGATATTCATATACCATCTCAGGGGTAGATTCCGGGGGCGCTGCCTTTAGAATATCTGCAATCCCTTTTCGCTCCGCAGATTCTCTGCGCTGTTCCTCCCGTTCGGTCAGCCATGCGGGATAGCGCTCTAATTCTTTCGGGTTCAGGTATCTGCCCATCTGAATCAGCTCGGAGAGACGCTTTTCCGCCTGCTTCCAATTCAGATCCAGGTGCGGCTGCCCCGGCGCAAGCCCAATCGACAGGTGAATCCCTTTTGCGTCGTGACTTTCGTCGATGTTCGTACCGGCAATGATGGGATAGGCACCGCCCCAGCCGTATTCCTCCTTCAAGAATGCAACATTTTCGGTTGTGGACAGGCTCTTTTGAAACTGCTCATATATCCGCAGCTTGCCCTCGGAAATGCCGCTGCCACGGGTCAGCACACGGTCTATGATCTCCTGAGAAAAGGAAAAGGCAGGAGCTTTTTCTTCTCCTGCCTGCGTTATAAAATTCATTTGCCCTTCCAGGGAGGGTAGAGGCTTGGCGGTATCATAAAGCTCTCCAAGCAGCCACATCCCCTCAAAATGCTGGGCTATCGCACCCCAGTCGTAAAAGCTTTGGGCTTCCCGGCTCAGGTAGCTGCCTTTCCATAGTTGCAGTACATTCTGATAGGTCTTATAGCCATAACGCTCACCGTTACTTAAAATCACCTCCGTGAAGTCATTGTTGAAGATGCTTTTGATATACTCGGTTCTGCTTGCATCGTCTGGATGGGTTTCTAAGAATCCACGGATTTCCTCCTTCGATGCCTTTAGGTGCGGGGTAGTTCTGAGAATCTCGTGAATAACAGCGGTTGCGCCAAGGAATGGAAGGCTCCTGTCCTCGTGGCTGCGGTCATAGTAATCTAAGCGAAAATCACTTCCGCCCTCACGATTTCCTGTGCCGAAGATCGGAGGCTGTTCATTTTCCGCACCCAGCTCATCATGTCCGTCGCTTTCAGGCTCTCGGTCAAGCCCTCCTTCTGTGCCATCTGCCGGACTAAGGCTTCCTCCATCTCGGTAGCTCTGCGTTCCGTTTCCGCCAGATGCTCCGTCAGGGCGCATTTCGTCAGCAGGTTGTAATACAGGACCCGGTGATGTTCCTTCAGGTATCTGCGCCGCATCTCGGCGTATGGTCCCAAGGTTACGTCCTTCTGCTCCGGCAGCGTCAGGTCTGGCAGAAGGTAATCCCCCTGCATCGTGTAGGTGATTTCGTTCATTGTCTTTGCTCCTTTCTTCGCTTTGTGCAACTACATTGTATTCGGAACGGGCAGGCTCTGCAAATGTGCGATTTTGGCGGTTTAGTGAGAGAATGGTGCGGGATATTTCACCCAGGCCCATTTCCGCAATGTCGCTGGTAGCGAAGCCAATCGCATTGAGGGTATCCGGCGTGTTGAAGTTCATCACTTCCGCAAAATCCTCATGCTCAAAGTAGTCCGAGGTATCCAGGCCCAATCGGGACATCAGCATATAAGCCACGCTGTTGGTTACCACACGCTTATACAGGACCTCCACGTTCAGGTCGTCCAGCTCCTCCAGGAAGCTATCCTGGGTAGTGCGGAGCAGGTCAGCCAGATAATCCGGGATGTTGTCCTCCACCGCATTTTTGGCAGCGGATAGAATCGCTGCTTCTAAGCTTTGCCGTCCCTCTAATGCGCCGAAGGTTCCCTCCAGGGCATCAATGATTTCCTCCGTGTAGGCGGGATTCATCTGCCAAACGGGGACCGGCTTGGAATAGCGGCTTTCATGGGTATCGGAAATGTCAAAGTAATGCTTGAGCCGCTGACGGCTGCGGTTTTCATCCGCAAACACGGCAATGCCTCTGGCTCCCTTGTTTACCCAGCGCCCGAAACGCTCGTTCCATCGCTCAATTTCCAAAACCGCTGTTGCATCCGGCCTTTGAGCAAAAACAAGAAGCTGCTCATCAAAGCGCAGCCGATAGTTGTAACAGGCGGAGCGCAGAAAGCTCTGCCAGCTCTGTGGGTTGGCAATGACCGTTTTGCTGGTTCTTTCATACAGCTCGGAAATCAGGTCATATTTTCTTGCCACGGGTACCACCTCCTTTATCGTTCATGTTCCTTTCCTTTCTTCTTTTCATGGGCAGCTAGTTTTTCCTTTGCCCAATCTGGCAATCGGTCTGGTTTTGCCTCGCCCAATACGTCATACCTTTCAAAACGTGCTGCTTCTCCAGTATGGAGATTTTTACAAAACACCGCATTGCCACGGGCGTTCGCATAAGCCCCAAAACCGCCCGTTACGAGATAAAGCTGTCTATCCGCCCTCCGGTATTCCGGCTTAAGACTTTTGGGGTCGATAACGATAAGCTTGCCGTTAATGTCCTTATCATATCGGTCTGAATAGCAGTCCTCTACTGACAGAACGGTAGCAGGCACGTCAAGCTTTGCAAGCTCTTCCTTAAATTTGGCGGCTTCCTCCTGCACCCTTTGCCCGAACAGCTCAGCCAGATCCAAATAGTCTTTCCCGACCATTGTGCCTGTGCAGCTTTTGAACAAGTCATTGGTTTCCAAATAGCCGCAAAGATATCTTTCGTCGGCAGGTGCATTGGGGTTCTCGCATAAGATAATCTCATGCCTTCCCACATTTACGCTGGCGAGGATTTCATATTCGCCAATCATCCGCTTTTCGCTCATCGCTCCATACCTCTGTCCTTCTGCTTCTTTTTGGGGGTTCCGTTCTCATCATAATTCTGTGGGTCGGCGGCTTTGCAGCACCAGCCAAACATAGAGCCGGCTTTCATAGCCTCCGCCTGTGCCTTGGAAACGCCAAGCCTTTCATTGGCTTCGGCAACGATTTGCTGCGCCTCGGGGGTGTCCGTATACGGAATGTCTGTTTCGTAATAGCCCGTTTCACCACGCTTCAGAACGGCAATCTTGCTGGTTTCCAAAAGCGTAGAATAGCACGTTTCCGGTAGAGAGCTGCGAAGCGGTATTAGTTCCGCTTGCCGAGCCTCAACGATTTCTGCAAACTCACAGATGTGATAGAGGTTGTTGCCAACCTGTGTGTGGTAATCGTCGATATATCGGCAAGTGTATTCCAGCTTTGTCCCGTCCGGCAGGGTCATGCGGATTTTATCACCATCCGGGATGCGGAATCGTTCTTTGTATCCGCTGTCAATAAATCGAATGCCGTTCCTTGCCATCTCCATGTGCCGGTCAAGCCACTTGCGCTGATAGCAGTAGCAGTAGAGGTTATACACGCCGTTTCGTGGATTCAGGCGCATCAGGTAGCTGTAATCTGCTGTGTTCACTCTCGCGCCATAGTTCCCCAAGTCATCGTCAAAGGAAACGGCATCCTCCCGGCAGAAGCGGCGCATAGTGGCTCTGTCGGCAAGGAAGTTGCCGCTTTGCCGGAGTGAATGGATAATCTCATCCAACTCGCCACGAAACTCCGCAGTTTTCAATTGCCCCCGAAATTCATTCCAGGTGCTGTAGAACTGAGAGCCATCGCCGAAGTCTGCACGGAGGTAGCCAATCAGCCCTGTCTGCATGGAAATTTGCTGACTTTGGCTGTAGGAATAGAGCTGGTCCGCCGTTGTCATAGGCTGAATAGAGAAGTCCAAAAACTTGTGAGCGTCTGCGGCGGTGGCGTTGTATGCCTCCACGGTGATATAGGAGTAGGAGCGCAGAAAAGCCTCCTTACTAAGCTTCCAGAAATCTGCCATCTTTTCGCTATCGTCTATAAAGCTTACGGTCATGTTGGTCAGCTCCTTTCCATTTGCATTTTCTGCCTTGGCTTTGGAATGTCGAAGCCATATACCTTCGCAATCTCATCTCCAAGCCGTTTTGTCACTCTCACAATGTCCGCTCTGGTGGCGATGCCCCGGTAAAGCTTCTCCTGCAAGTTTGCGACCTGCGTTTCGCTTACGCCGTCTTTAATCACACGGTAGAGGTAGTGGTTTGTCCCGTCGTGATGCACTGCATCACAGCGCAGATCACCATACCTGTCCACATACCACTCGGAATAGTCGGTGTCGGAATACAGGCAATCCCGGATGTTGCCGGACTCTATCATCTTGTAGCCCATTCGCCGTCCGTACCAAAGTCCCAGGTCGGCAATGACAATAATGGGCTGGCTGAGGGGAATATTGAGATTCATACGCTCATCCTTCAGATACTCGGCGTTGGTTTCTATCATTTCATCGTACATTTCTGCCTCGGACATATCGGGGTACTGCTCCAGCAGGTCTTCCCGCCAATCGTCCAAGTCAAGGGACAGATTGCTCCAGAGAATATGCCGCTCATTCGTCCTGGCTTGCGGGTTCATTTTCATCACCTCCAAGATAGGAAAAGAGCGTGTGACTTTTTGCGTTTTTCTGAAGCTCCAAAATGACCGCCATATCCGGCACGGTGATTTCCTTGATTGCCAGGATCTGCTCCATGCCCAAAGCCTGCAACGCCTTTTCTGTTCGGATGCCAGAGGCAAAGAGCTTTTCCAGCACCTTTGTTTTCCGGGTAAATGGTGTTTCAATCGGTTTGTGGTATGCCATGGTTTTCCTCCTCAATGGTGATGGTGATGCAGATGCCGCTGTGTTTCGGCTGCGGCACTCTGGACAGCTCCGGGCAGCAAGCTTGCACCCGCTGTCTTGCTCTGCGGATGCTCTCAAAGCACGGCAGACGGTACTGCCTGTAGTTCTGGGAAATGTCTGCAACCGTCAGCAAGTTGGCGGGGATATATCCATATCGGTCATAGTAGTGCATGACCAAAATCATGTCGTCATAGCGGGCTTGAGGGTAATCCCTCAGAATTTGAAGCACACCGCTCTCGACGGTTTTGGGTTCGCCGTAATATTTCTTCATGTTTTGCCTCCTTGATAAGAATGGGGCGGAGAAAAAACTCCGCCCCTGAATTTTCCGGCTTACTTCCTGCGGTTGCGAACCTGCAAAAATACAAAGCCTACTACAATCACCGCAACCAAAAGGATAGCGATTATGACTTTCGGTTCCATTCGTTTTCACCTGCCTTTTTCTTCTTTCGGAATCCCACAACGCCGCACACGGCAATGCCCGTAAGCGAAGCCGCAGCCAGACTGAGCCAAAGCGCCAGGTGGCTGCTGTCGCCGGTTTTCGGCGTGTCCCGATATTCGTTGTACATTTCCACAATGGTGGTGGAGCCGGTCACAACTGTCGCCGTCTTATCCTCCGGCAAGACATACATGGCGGAGGCGGAATTGGAAACCTCGGACACGGTATAGGTTCCGATTCGGAGATTCTCAATGAGGATTTCGCCGTTTTCGTCCGTTTCCAGCGTCACATCATAGCCGTTTTCGCCGGTAATGCGGAAGGCAAAGCCTGCCACGGTTCCGTCCGAGCTGGTCTTGATGATTTTCAGACTGCCACGCATCGCCTCATTGATAAAGCCGACACCCGCTTCATTCTCTACGAAGTAGGTCTGACCATTCTCACAGATCAAGACCTCGTAGACGCCTTCGTCCAGATAAAAGCCTTCTGGCGCTGCCGTTTCTTTTACAAAATACCTGCCGTAGAGCAGGTCGGTCATTTCATACACGCCGTTGCCCTTTTCGGTAAGTGTGCCAACCTGCGTGTCGTCCTCGTCATATTCGCCGTTGCCGTTGCTGTCGGCATAGACCGCAAAGGTGGCTCCCGTCAGATGGTTATCCGGGTATTCCGCATCCACCTTGGTCAGCGTGATGCTGCCACGAATCTGCACATTCTCAAGCGTGATTTCCACTACCTGACCATCCGCACCGATATTGACCTCATAGACGGTATCGTTCAGGACATAGCCCACAGGCGGCTCAATTTCACGGACAATCCATGTGCCGTATGGGGCATTTTCAAAAGAAAAGCTGCCATCCTCGGCAGAAGTGGCAGTCAGCAGAGCGGTTTCAGCGGTAAATTCCGTTTCTTCGGAGCGGAACAGACCAATCAAAGCGCCAGAAAGGGCTTCGCCGTTTTCATCGGTTTTCATGCCGGAAACAGAGCCATAAATCAGGTCGTTTTCAATGGCTTCGCCTCCATTCACCGCAATTTCCACCAGGTTGGTATCCTGCCCGGCATACGAGAACACCACGGGGTACTCGGTATCGTCCAGGATATAATGGGCATCGGTTGCCAGCTCCTTGACATAGTAGCTGCCGATGGGCAAATCGGTCTTGACCGCAGCCGTTCCGTTTTCGTCCAGGGTGATAACCTCCATCAAGCCACCGGCAGGAATCGAAGTGCCGCTGGCCGATACCAGCTCCTCGGCGGCAAAGAGTCCAAAGCAGATATTCTCAATCTCGCCGTTGGTGCCAATGTCAAAGGTTCCGTTGGTTTCCAGCGCTTTCGCAAGGCGGATTTCAACCTTTTGACGCTCGTTGTAGAAGCTGGTGGCTGTTTCGGTCACAGACACATTCTGCCCGGCGTAGACAAGCTCCACGGTGTGGGTTTGGGTACTGAGGACCATTCCCTCCGGGGCGGTGACTTCCTTCACCTCGTATTTGCCCAGGTACAGCTCCTTGCTGGTGGCAAGTCCGTCAGACGCTGTGGTGACGGTATCCACCAATTCTCCCGCAGAGGCTCTCAGCGTGCCGTCCGGGGTGTAAATGTCCTCGGCGGCATAGATTTCATACACCGCTCCGCCGAGGTTCTGCACCTCGTAGATGGGCTGATAGATGACCTCCGTCTCATTGCCTGACACAGAAACACCGGCAAATACCTCGCCGGTTTTTTCGACGGTAATCGTGCCTTTCTGCGCTACATTGGATTTTTCCACTTTTATCACTGTAACCCCGCTTTCCTCGGTGGACTGATCTTCGACCACATCAAAATAGATGGGCGTGCTGTCCAGAACATAGCCATAGGGAGCCTGCACCTCCACAAGCGAATAGCCCTTGCCATATGCCAGCGTTTCGGGCGTAATCAAAGAGCCGTTGCTGTCGGTGTAGAAGGTGTCGATCTCCGTGACCGTCGGATAGGTGAAGGTCATGGTCACAAGGTTCCCATCCGGGTCATAAATCTGGAATCCGGCTCCGGCATAGTCGATGGTATTGCCTGTCTCAGCATCCACCTTGACGACCTTCAGATAGCTGGCAAACGCTGCGTTGTTGATGAGATAACGATAAACCTTGCCGTCTGCGCTGATATACACATCAAAATCGTCTATTTTTTCGCTGCCATCCCAGCCGCTTGTCTGGTGGACGGTATAAATGCCGTAGGGCAGCTCCTTAGACTGGGCAAAGCCGTTTTCGTCGCAGACAAGGACATCCCGTTCCGACTCCTTGGCGGCATCATAGCTGCCTGCGGATTTGAGGTAGATGGCAAAGGTCGCCCCTTCCTCCGGCGTTTCAATCTGGGTGCTGCCATCGTCGGTGTGCTTGATAATGGCGACGCTTCCCTGGATGATTTGTTCCGTCACGTCCACGGAGGTCAGATTGTGCTCCACGGTATAGTTCTTCGCATCCGCACCGACGGTATAAACGGTGGTGTCCAGCAGATACCCCTCGGAGGGTTCGATCTCCCGAATCGTCCAGTCGTCTCCGCAGACATATTCTGCGGTGGTGAACTGACCGTTTTCATCGGTGTAATACTCGTCAATCAGGGTGCCGTCCTTGTAAATGCCGTACTTTGCTCCGGCAAGGGAAGCGTCGCCCTGGGCAGTGCCGTTCTCCGCATCGCTCTTGGTGACAGTAACCGTAAATTTCTTCAGCGTGTTGGCGAAGGTGCGGGTCGTGACCTCGCCCCAAACAACGGGAGCTGTCTGGTTTTCGGGAACCACATAACGTACGGCGGTGTCCACCTCCTCAATGGTGTAGGGCGTATCGCCGCTAATCAGCACATCTTCAAAGGTTGCAATGCCGCTGCTGTCGGTTATGGCATATTCGTCCACGGCAATGCCGGAAAGGGAGGTTCCGTACAGATGGAAGGTCACGCCCTCGTTGTAACCGTCCTCCGAGGACTTGATAACCTGAAGGTCGCCCCGGCGCAGCTCGTTGGCGAAGCTGACTTTTGTGGTCTGTCCAGCCACTACGGTGACACGCTGGGACTGCTGCGGCTCGTATTCGTCATAGGTTTGCTCCGTGACGGTATAAATGCCGGGCATCAGATTGTCCACCGTGATTTTTCCGCTGCTGTCGGTGGTAACGGTCTGGCTGACCCCGTCGCCGGTAATGGTAAAGGTAATGCCCTCCACATTGCCATCCTCCGAGGTTTTGATGATTTCACAGGAACCGGCGCTGACCTCCGCTTTTACATAGCCCTTGACCGGGTCGCTGACCTCCTGGGCATAGGTGATGACATCCTGCACCGAGGAGTTAGGGTCATGCTGTCCCTCCGTCCATACCACGACCCCTCGGCGGACAGCGTTCGTCTTTGTGGCTGTGATGGTAAACGCACTGGTGGGCGCTGTTTCCATGGAGATGGTCAGGGTGTTTCCACTAGTGGAGAAGCTGACACCGCTGATGCTGGCAGAGAAGGTGTAGTTCGACAGCACCCCGTTGGTATCTGTCAGCGTCGCCACATATTCGCTGCCGTTCCATTCCAAATCAATCACGTCTGCACCGGAAGTGGAGCGGGCACAGAAGCTGGGAACGATGGTGTGCTTCTGTACGCTTGCCACAATGCTGTTGTAATAGGCGAAAATCTTGTCATAAAGGGGATGGTCCTTGCTGACTACCTCCGACACCTGATTGTACCCGGAGTAGGTCTTATGGTTGAAGCTCTCATCCCGCTCTCCGACAATCGTTTCCCAGATCAGAACCTGTGTTGCATAGGCTTCCGCCATGCAGTTGGCGTCGCTTTCATTCTGAGAGCGCCAGCTTGTGGAAATGGTCCCGGTGTAGCCATATTCCAAAATGCGCCCGATAAACAAGCGAATCTCATCGCCGGAAAGAACGCCGTTGGAGCTGAGATTGTTGAAATAGTCCTCGTCATGGCCGGTCATGGACTGCCCATTGCTGAGGGAAACGCCGGGTTCAATGCAGTAGGCGATGTTCCCGGAGTAGGAGTTAATGGCTTTCAGGTTCATATAGCTGGCGGTTCCGCTGCTCCAGCCGTTGGCATAGGTCAGGCTGTCATGTCCCCAGGTGGCGTAGTAGTTTGCATCCCCGTCCCGGGGGTAATCCACCATATACACCTCGGCTTTTTCGCCTGTTTCTGCGGCAAGGGCAGCCGTGCCCATGCCTGCAAATGTGGTCACACACAAAACTGCCGCCAAAAGCAGCGATGTGACCTTCTTGAAGTTCGATTTTGTCATTTCTGAAAATCCTCCTTTGAAATGAAAAACGCACCGTATTTCTACGATGCGTCCTTTGGTTGCGATTGCGCTATGCTTATGCGTAGCCGATATAGATTGCATATCCGTTTTCCGACACCTGAACCGCCCAGATCCAAACGGCAGTAAAGCCCTCCACATTCTTGTATCGGTTCAGCCGGCTTGTGATGTTTTCATCCACATTGCTAAGATTCGGATTGGCAGAGATGGGATTGTCCCAGCAATCGACTGCGGTGCTGTCCAGAATCAATCCGATGCTTTCAGCATACGACCTTGCGAAGCTGAGATGGGCTTCGATGTCGTAGCCTTCCGCCTCTATGGGTTCGGTTTCCGGCTCCGTGACCACCGCTTCGGATTCCGGCTCCGTTGGCAGTTCTGCTGTGGGTTCGGTTGCCGGTTCCGTTTGCGGAACTGTTGCTTCCAATGGTGGTAATTCTGTTTCCATAGTTGCTTCCGATGGTGCACTTTCCGTAGGCGATTCCGGCACCGTCTGTTCGGCAATCTGGCTCTCTTTTTCCTGCCAAGCTGTGCTTTCCTCGCTTTCTTCCGGCTGTGTCTGCACGGCGGCGCTGCCTTTCTGCGGCTCACTTTCTGATTGCCTGCCTTCCTCCGTACCTGTGGAGGAGGGGTGCGTCTGGCTCTCGGTTGCCTCATCTTCCTCATCGGCAGCTTTGGCGTTTTCGGTCTGCTCCCAAGTAACACCCGAAGAAGAAACTGACGTGTTTTCCGTATCTGCCTGCTCCGAACAGGCGGTCAGCAGGGCGGCGGCAAGAATAATACCGGCTGCAAGGACAATGTGCTTTTTCATCTGCGTTCCCTCACTTTCTGCCACCAGTTTAGCGAGAAACGGCGGAGAAAACAAAGGTGCGATGAAGGGCAAATCTTTCAGCATAGCAGTTTTTCCGGCATTGCGGAAGTTTGCACACTTCCCTTGAGATAACCTACAGTTACAAGAGATAGAATAAATTTAGGAGATAGTATTTCTTTCTCGGTAAGTCTGGAAGTAACTATGAGGTTAGGGTGTGGGGAAGGAGAGAGGAAAACCTACCGGGAGTCCCGCTCGGAGCGCTGGCGCAGGTATTTGGCATAATGCTCCAATGCCTTGCAGACATAGTCCTCGGTCTGGGTTATGGGGATATTCTTGGGGATATACTGCCGCACCCTGTCCCCACGAAGGATGATTTTTTCCCGCTGGTTCGGCTTTTCCTCGCTCATGATGGCTTGGATGGCTTCCGTGGTCAGCCTGCCCTCGCTTTGGAACCTCCGCATACGGATGGCCTGGTCGTGGGATGGCGTAGCATCGTTCATGTCGATTTCGTCCACCACATCCCGCTGAGCATCCTCCTCCAGATAGGAAAGCTCTACCGCCGGACGCATCTTAATGCGGCCCTCGTCCACCATTTCCAGCAGCTCCGGGACAAGGTTGGTCAGGCGGATATATCTGTGGATTTGGTTTCTGCTGTCACCCGTTTCCTCTGTGATGGCATCTGAACTTCGGCTCAACTTTGTCCCCAGTGGGGACGAAGTTAAATCTGTTCTCTGCCCCTGCCGTTTCATCGCTTCCAGCCGCATTTTGTAGGCGTAGGCTTTCTCTGAGGGAAGGATCTGCGACCTTTGGAAATTGCTTTCCACCATCAGGATGATGGCTTCGTCACGGGTCAGGTCTACGACCTCGCAGCGCAGCGTTGGAAATCCCGCTATTTCGCAGGCTCGCCTGCGCCGGTGGCCGGAAATCAGCTCGTATCTGCCGTCCTCCTTCTGCCGTACCGTTGCCGGTGTAATCACGCCACGCTCCTTGACGCTCTCCACAAGCTGCATCATGTCCTCATCCTCCCGCACCTTATATGGGTGGTCAGGGAAATCGTCGATTAGTTCCAGCGGGAGGTCGTAGATTTTCGTGAGCTTCGCTTCGCTGCGCTCCTCCTGAGAGGAAAACAGCTCATCGAGAGATTTCGTGGACAGCGTGAAGTCGCTCTTTCTTGCCATCTGCCAACACCTCCTTTGTGAAATCGGCATAAGCCTTGGACACGGAGCTGCTTGGCTCGTAGGCGTAGATGCTTTTCCCCTTGGCACTGACCTCTGCGGCTTTTACGGCAATGGGGATAGCGGTTCGGTAAATCCGTATCACGCTGCTGAAGTTGCTCCGCAGAGCTTCCACCGTGCTTTTGGCAAGGTTTGCCCGATTGTCCACGAGGGTCAGCAGGATGCCGTCAATTTTCAGGTCGGCGTTGGTATGCCGCCTGACCCTTGAGACGGTGTCCAGTAGCTGCGTCATGCCCTTTGCCGGGAGATACTGCGCCTGAACCGGGATGATGACGCTGTCCGCTGCCGTAAGCGCATTGAGGGTAATCATGCCGAGGGAGGGCATACAGTCTATTAAACAATAGTCGTAGCCATCCTTTATCTGTTGCAGATAGTCCTTCAGGGCTGCCTCCCGGCTCATAGCTGTGACAAGGCTCATCTCCAAAGCGGACAGCTCCAGGTTGGATGGAATGAGGTCCACGCCCTCTGCGTGATGCAGGATGCCGCTGGCAGGGTCATCTCTTTTGTCCTGAATCACGGACAGCAGCTTATCTGCCAGCGTAATGGGCAGCTCATCCGTATCCTGCCAGCCAAGGCAGGTGGTCAAATCGCCCTGGGGGTCAGCATCCACCAGCAGGACCTTCTTGCCCTGCATGGCAAGCCCGATTCCCAAATGGACAGTCGTGGTGGTTTTGCCAACGCCGCCTTTCTGATTGCAGATCGCAATCGTTTTGCAGTTGCTCATCTGGCTTTCTCCTTTCTTAGATTCATAGCCGCTTTCACGGCTATGTACCTGCGTTTAATTCGACCTCGTCCCCCAAACGCAAAAATGGAAGTCATCAGAAGATCGGTTGCGAGCCGATGCCATAGGAATCTCACCTCTGCCGGGTACTCCGCCAGCCCCATAGGGAAGTATCATTATCCCATAATCGTTTCGTCGCCTTATCCGTTGCAGACGGATATTTCAGAATCAGTTCGGAATCGCTCCCCACCTTGCTTTCCGTGATAACCCATGCGGGCAGGAGGATCATGGCGCACCTTCATTCGGCTGAGGGTTTCCCCTCCGATTAGGAATGTTTCTGATGAATGTGTATTCAGTTGTCAAGATTCGTGAGGGGTTCATCAACCCTTCAATACACAACCGCAACCTCAAGGGCCAAAAAGCGAACTCTTTTTTTGAAAAAAATAAAAAAATTTTTTCGGGAGCCTTTTTCACTTTGTCTAACCTCAAAAAGGGCAAAAAAATAAAGCCTACCGATTGCTCAGTAAGCTTTGTTTCGTGTAAATCACTTTTGCATGGCAAAAAGAAAAGCCTGCTGCGTGGTTTGCAGCAGGCTTAGGCGTTTGTAGGTTCTTACAGGCGAACACAGGCGTTCGCAGATTTTCGGTGCATTTTCTGGCGTAAGTTTGGCGTAAATTGGCGTAAGCTTCGGAGTAAAGCCCTTCTGTTTGCGCCTATACACGACTGTATAGAGGGTTATAGAGACTTATTCAGTCCAAAGGCTTCATTGTCGGGAAGAGGAGCACATCGCGGATGGCCTGCGCGTCGGTCAGCAGCATCACCAGCCGATCGATGCCGTATCCGATCCCTCCCGTCGGCGGCATGCCGATCTCCAGGGCGTTAAGGAAATCCTCGTCGGTGTGGTTGGCCTCTTCATCACCGGCGGCAATGGCTTCTTCCTGTGCCGCGAAGCGTTCCCGCTGGTCGATCGGGTCGTTGAGCTCGGAGTAGGCGTTGCACATTTCGCGGCCATAGATGTACAGCTCGAAGCGCTCCACCAGCTCGGGGTTGTCGGGCTTCTTTTTGGTGAGAGGGGATACCTCCACGGGGTGGTCGCAGACGAAGGTGGGCTGGATCATCTTGTCTTCGCAGAATTCTTCGAAGAAGAGGTTGATGATATCGCCTTTCCTGTGGCGGGCTTCATACTCGATATGATGCTCATCCGCGAGGCGTTTGGCTTCTTCATCGCTGGTTACCAGGTTAAAGTCCACGCCGGAATACTCTTTGACGGCGTCGATCATGGTCACGCGGGCGAAGGGCTTGCTCATGTCGATAACCGTATCGTTGTAGCGGATGACGGCGCTGCCGCAGACCTTTTCGGCCAGATAACGGAACATGCTCTCGGTCAGTTCCATCATGCCTTCATAATCGGTGTAGGCCTGATACAGCTCCATCAGCGTGAACTCCGGGTTGTGGCGGGTGTCGACTCCCTCGTTGCGGAAGACGCGGCCGATCTCGTAGACCCGCTCCAGGCCGCCGACGATGAGGCGCTTCAGGTACAGCTCCAGGGAAATGCGCAGCTTCACGTCTTCATCGAGCGCATTGTAATGCGTCTCGAAGGGACGGGCCGCGGCGCCGCCTGCATTGGCCACCAGCATGGGGGTCTCGACTTCCATGAAGCCCTGGGCATCCAGGAAATTGCGGATCTCTTTGAGAATCTGGGAGCGCTTTATAAATGTTTCTTTAGATTCCGGATTCATGATCAGATCGACGTATCTCTGGCGGTAGCGCATATCGGTGTTGGTCAGACCGTGAAATTTCTCCGGCAGGACCTGCAGACTCTTGGAGAGCAGCGTGACCCGGGACGCATGAATCGAGATTTCGCCGGTTTTCGTCTTGAAGACTTCGCCGGTCACAGCAAGGATGTCGCCGATGTCGTATTTCTTGAAATCCTTATAGGACTCTTCGCCGATCAGATCGCGGGCCACATAGGACTGGATGTCCCCCTTCAGATCACGGATGTTGCAGAAGGAAGCTTTTCCCATTACACGCTTGAACATCATGCGGCCGGCGACAGTTACGGTCTTTCCTTCCATTTCATCATAATGATCCTTGATATCCATGCTGTGGTGGGTCACATCCACCTTCGTGATCTGAAATGGATCCCGGCCCGCTTCCTGCAGGGCGGCGAGTTTCTCCCGCCGGACCTTCCGCTGCTGATTCAAATCCGGCTCCTGCCGGGGCGTCTTTGTATTCTCTGCCATGATTTCCTCCTCTCAGGTTCTCGAAAAATGTCATTACTAATATGAAGGCATCGGAGTTCCTTCATATTATATTTGCTGCTGCTGAAAATGCTTTGCACAGAAAAATGTCTGCGCAGGATGGTTCCGGCGCAGACAGAAAAGCTCGAAAAACAGGTTACTCCGCCTTGAGAATTTCCAGGACCTGATAGGTGATCGTTCCGGCCTGAGTCTCTACCTGAACTTCATCGCCGACTTTTTTGCCGAGCAGCGCCTTTCCGACCGGAGACTCGTTGGAAATCTTTCCCTGAAGGCTGTTGGCCTCGGTGGAACCAACGATACTGAATTCCATCTCTTCGTCGAATTCGATGTCATGAACCTTCACGCGGCATCCGATGTTGATCTGGTCGAGGTTGATTTCGTCCTCGTCCACGACCTCGACGTTTTTCAGGAGCTTTTCCAGCTCCTCGATGCGCGCCTCGATGTCTCTCTGTTCATCCTTGGCGGCATCGTATTCCGCGTTCTCCGACAGGTCGCCCTGTTCCCGCGCCTCTTTAATCTTCTGGGCGATTTCCTTTCTCTGTACGACCTTCAGATCGAAGAGTTCGTCCTCCAGTTTTTTCATTCCTGTATAGGTAAGAATCTTTTTCTCTGCCATCTTTACGTCCTCCTGACATGACAAACCAGCTGGTTTCCCCGCTGACATTGCGTAATATTATACTCCAGAGCTTTCGCCATTGTCAACGGATTTTCACGGGATTTCCCGGCCATTTGTCGTCGGCTTCGAGGAGCCTTCCGGATCTATACGGAGAAAATCGTCCATCAGCTGTCGGAGATCGTCCAGGGTGGATAGTGTGTTGCACCGGGCCCGCAGACGGGAGGCATGGGGGACGCCCGCTGTGTACCAGGCGACCTGTTTGCGCATTTCCCGCATGGCTACGCGCTCTCCCTTATAATTGCTCAGCATCTTCCCATGCCGCAGGATGACTGCGCAGAGCTCTTCCCGGGTGGGCCGGGGCGGTGTCTCGCCTGTCTCCAGGAAGCTATGGACCTCCGCGAACAGCCAGGGGTTGCCCCGGGCGCCGCGGGCCATCATCAGGCCGTCGCAGCCGGTCTCCCGCAGCATACGGGCGGCGTCTTCGCCGGAGAAAATATCGCCGTTGCCGATCACGGGGATGGAAAGGGCTTCCTTAACCTGGCGGATGATCTCCCAGTCGGCCGTTCCGGAGTAATACTGGGAGCGGGTGCGCCCGTGCACAGTCACGGCGGAAGCGCCCGCAGCCTCGAGACGGCGGGCGAACTCGACGGCATTGACGGAATTCTCATCGAATCCTTTACGGATCTTGACGGTCAGAGGTTTTGACAATCGCCTGGCCATGGTGGAGACAATCTGCTCTGCCAGCGCAGGATTATTCATCAGGGCGGATCCTTCCCCGTTGTTTACGACCTTGGGGACGGGGCAGCCCATATTTACGTCGATGATTTCGTAGTCATCCTGAATCTGCGCGGCCATTTCCGCCATGATCTCCGGATCGGAGCCGAAGAGCTGAACCGCCAAAGGAGCTTCGCCGGGCTCATGCACGAGAAGCTCCTTCGTATTTTTGTTTTTATAATACAGCGCCTTGGCGCTGATCATCTCCGTACACAGGACATCGCAGCCCTGTTCCTTGCAGAGCTGGCGAAATGCGGTGTCGGTTACTCCGGCCATGGGAGCCAGGAAGAGGGGATGCTCCCAGGAATATGCGCCCAGCCTCATGTGTCCTCCTCCCGGCTCTCCGGAACCTGCCCCAGAAAGACGATGCGGTAGTAGGTCTCCAGCCCCTGCAGCAGCTCTTCCTTTTCCCTCTGAATCTCGCGAATCTTCAGCTCGCTGCCGATCTCATCGAAGAGATAGTCGGCGTCGTCCTTCGACACAGCCAGCGTCAGCGTTCCGTCTTCGAGGAATTCCAGCGTCAGGATGCCGCCCACATCCTCCACGAAGAGGACGCACAGTACCTTCAGCTCCTGCTGCACAGCCTCCGGCAGCCGGGCAAATTCTTCATTAAAATAGTATTTTTCCAGATAGGAATTGGCGCCGCACAGCACCTTTTTTTCTGCCATATATTCCTCCTATGCGTAGCTGTACAGACCCCGTACGCTGACTTCGCCAGCCAGGACTTCCCGAATCTCGCCGCGCTCTGTCTCTACCAGGAGCGAGCCGGTGTCGTTGATTCCCAGAGAGCGGCCGCTCCATTCCTGTCCGACGCCGAGCACACGGACGCTTTCTCCCCGGCTGATCAGAAGCTGGTTGTATTCCTCCCGGACGAAGGCCAGATTCCTCTGTTCGAGGAACTGGTCATAATAGTTTGCAAAATGCTGCATCACGCGGCAGACGATTTCGGCCCGGGAATATTTCCGCCCTGTTTCCAGATACAGGGACGTCGCTTTGTCGGCCAGAGATTCCGGAAACGTTTCGTGATGTACGTTGAAGCCGATGCCTACGACGATTTGCTGGATATAATCCTCCTCCAGATTCATTTCCGTGAGGATGCCGCAGAGCTTCCGGCGGTTCAGCACCAGATCATTGGGCCATTTGATGGCACAGCCGATCCCGGATACATCCCGGACAGCACGCAGGCTGGCCAGTGCGGCCAGGATAGTCAGCTGACTGGCGTCCTGCGGGGCGATCTCCGGCTTGAGGACGAAGCTCATGGCGATGCCGGCGCCTGCCGGTGTCTCCCACACGCGGCCCCGACGCCCTTTGCCCCGGGTCTGACGGTCGGCGACCACCAGCGTTCCCTCCGGATTGCCCTCCTGCGCCAGGCGCCGGGCCTGGTTGTTGGTCGAGTCAGTCTCTGTATATACGATCAGGGGCGCTTCCCGCCACCGGTCCGTCCGGCGGCTGCCGACCTCCGCTTCGGTCAGCACATCCGGTGCCTGAAGCAGGCAGTAGCCTTTGTTCTGTACTGCTTCTATTTCATAGCCCTCTGCCTTCAGGGCATTGATCGTCTTCCACACGGCGGTTCGGGACACGCCCAGACGCTCGCAAAGCTGCTGGCCGGAGACGTAGGCTCCGTTTTCCCGCAGCATGGTCAGTATTTTTCTTTTCATACTCGTCTCTCCTTCCGGCAATCGGCGGCTGCGCTCAGTTCAGCCAGAGGCAGACGGCGCTGATATAGCTCAGGCACAGGAGTCCGGCTGTCGTGAGCAGAAAAAAGACTCCCTGCAGCTTCTGATTCCTGCGATTGCCGTCTTTTCTGAACTTCAGCAGGGACGTGAGAAGATTCAGAAGTGCGGCCAGAAAAAACAGGACGGGAAAGCCCTTCAGGGGGGATCCCGTCAGTACCCAGGGCAGGCAGAATGTCAGAAGACAGCCTGCACACAGTCCTATGTAGAGGCCGTCGCAGACGTGCTGAAAGGTTCTCGGACTTCGGGTTCTTGCCATCGTCATCTCCTCCGGTTATATATGTTCTGTGTCTGTGAAGACATCTTTTGCAAGCGCTGAAAATCCGGCGATGCATAGAAAGTATAGCGCGAACCGGGGAAAATGACAAGCGGAAGGGAGGGATATCTTTGCCCGATGGCAGTATGTCAGATGTGGGGGACGCTACGACAGTTTATTGGATTTGTCGAAAATTCGGACATTTATTTTGCGGTGTCTGGAGCAGATCGGGATATAATCTGTTATACTGAAATCACGGGGCAGGAGCGCGAAAGCGAGAAATGCCCGGGAATTTTATGTTTTCAGCAGCGCCCGTAAAAAGGGCATACAGATTTTCAGAGGGAGGGATTGTTGATGAGAAGACAACGTCGTAATACAGGAAGTTTGTTGGTGAGTATTCTGGAAATTGTGATTGGAATTCTGCTGTTTATCGATCCGGTGGGATTTACCTCCGGCATCGTCACGGTCGTCGGAGCTGTGTGTGCGATCATCGGGCTGGTCTGTCTGATGCAGTATTTCCGGGCGGAACCGATGCTGGCGGCGGAACGAAACGGACTGGCCCGCGGGCTGATTCTGCTGCTGGTGGGGTTCTTTTTGGTGTTTCGCTCCAACTGGGTCGTCGGGATCTTTCCGCTGCTTACGGCCATCTATGGTATCTTCATGCTGGTCAGCGGCATCGGGAAGGTGCAGTGGGCGGTCGACCGGAAGCGCCTCGGAGACCGGCGCTGGTATGTGCAGCTGGTGGGCGCCGCGGCGACGCTGATCTTCGCGGTTCTGATCCTGAGCAACCCCTTCACGACCACGTCGATCCTGTGGTCTTTCATCGCGCTGACGCTGATCGTCGAGGCGGTGATCGATATCCTGGCGTTTATTCTGTAATTGTTCTCTGTCGGATCAGTTCCCGCAGGCAAGGCGGCAGGTTCGGCTGCTGCGTCAGCTCCGGCGGGCAGAGAATCCGCGGGCAGCGTTCCATGAGAGTGCGGGCTTCCTGCAGGATATCTTCCCCGGCTTCGGTAAAGGCGGGGACGGAGAGCACCCGGGAGGCCAGGGCCTTCGCAGCCGGGTAGTCGAGGTCATTTTCCCAGAGGATACCGGTGGCGAAGGGGGTGCCTTCGCGCTGGAGACGGCGGTAAATGGGCGTGGCCGAGCCGCAGCCGCCGAGGACGAAGACTTGCGGCTCGCCCTGTACGGCCGCGAGCTCTACGTCGCCGGTGCGGGCGTCGTAGGAGCCGACGGTCAGGCCGAAGAGCTCCGGGATGTGGCCGGAGGTGAAGATCTCCTCCGGGGGGCCAAAGCGCGCGATGTGATCGCCGCGGACGCAGGCTACCTGGTCGGAGATGCGTTCCGCCAGATCCAGTTCGTGAAGGGAGAGGATGACCGACAGGCGGCGGGTGCGGGTCATGTCCTGCAGGATAGAGAGAAATTCCAGCTTGTGTTTCATATCCAGGAAGGAAGTGGGTTCGTCCAGCACGAGGATCTCCGGTTCCTGGCAGATGGCCCGGGCCAGCATGACGCGCTGCTTCTGCCCGTCGCTGGTGCGGGTGAAATCGCGGTCTGCCAGGTCGCCGATGTGCACGAGCTCCATGGATTCCTGCACGATCCGCCGGTCTTCCTCTGTAAGGACGCCGAAACGCCCGGTATAGGGATAGCGGCCGGTGGCCACTACGTCCTCGCAGGTCATCATTTCCGGGCGGACGCGTTCTGTCAGCACCACGGACATTTTCGTAGAGAGCTCGTGTCCGCTCATGGCGGAGAGCTCTTTACCGTCCAGGTACACGGTTCCGGCCAGGGGCGCGAGCTGACGGATGAGACTTTTGAGGATCGTGGTCTTTCCGGCGCCGTTGGGGCCGATCAGTGTGAGGATTTCTCCCTTTTTCAGGCGCAGACAGATATCCCGGATCAGCGGCGTTCCGTCATAGCCGATCGTTAATCCTTCCGTATGGAAATAGTATTCTTCTGACATGTTTTCTCCTCTCTAGGCTGCTTTTCCCTGCCTTCTTCTTACCATAATATAGATGACCACCGGTGCGCCGAAGACCGCGGTCACGGTGCTGATGCTGAGCTCCGTGGGAGCGAAGAGCAGCCGTGCCAGCAGGTCGCAGAACAGGCAGAAGGCCGCGCCGCCGAGGAAGCAGGCCGGGATCATCAGGATCGGTTTTGCGGTGCCGAAGAGACTTTTTACAAGATGGGGCACTGCGATGCCCACGAAGGAGACCGGCCCCGCGAAGGCGGTGACGCAGGCGGAGAGGATGCTGGAGAGAATCACCAGAAGCGCCCGGAAGACGGGGATGTTTAGCCCCATATTTCTGGCGTAGGATTCTCCCATCTGATAGGCGCTCAGGGGCTTGGAGAGGAGAAAGACGCAGGCGAAGGCCAGGAAGACGACCACGGTCATCATGCCCACGTTGCTCCAGGTGATGCCGGAGAAGCTGCCCTGGGACCAGTTGTGCAGGTTCACGATGTTGGAATCATCGGCGAAGGTGACGACGAAGTCTGTGATGGCCGAGCAGATGTAGCCGATCATGACGCCGCTGACGATGAGCATGGACATCTGATCGACCAGACGGGACATCAGCAGCACAAATCCCATGGAGATCATGGCTCCCACAAAGGCCGCGAGGATCATTCCCAGAGAGCTCAGGGAATAGGAGAATTCCAGCGCGCCCACCATGGCCAGGGCCACCACCAGCTTGGCGCCGGAGGAGATGCCGAGGATGAAGGGCCCGGCGATGGGATTGTGGAAGAAGGTCTGGAGCAGGTAGCCGGACAGTGCCAGAGCGCCGCCCAGGATGATGGCTGCCAGCGCGCGGGGAAAGCGGATCTGCAGGATAATATCCCGGTAGGTTCCGTCTCCGCCCTGCCCGGTCAGGATGCGCAGGGCGTCCGCCAGGGGGATGGCCACGCTTCCCGCGCAGACATTCACCAGCAGGAGAAGCAGCAGGAGGGCGGCCAGTAAAATAAACGCAAAACCGTATCTTTTCGTATTTCTCATAGTGATTTCAAGGGCTTCCCACCCTATTTCCGTTCAGATTATGTTGCCTGGGACAGTTTTCTGAAATGAAACGTGATCATTTCAGCTCGTAGAGGTAGGTGAGGCTGTCGGTCTCTCCGTGAAGCATCTTGTAAATATCGGAAATGATTGTGCCCAGCTCCATCGAGGACTGGTAGAGATTTTTTGCGGTGCAGTAGACATGTCCGTCCTGCACGGCTTTAAAATTCTCCAGAAGGGAGCTCTTGGCCAGAAGCTCGTCGAGGGAGGAGAGCTCGCCGTCGATGGTGCTGTTGTAGATCATGTAATCGGCATCGCGGGCGGAGGCATAAAATTCCTCCATCTGCATCGTCATGGTGGAGGAGGCTGTGTCGTCCTCGTCTCCCAGGTCGCTGAAAATGTAGCTGCCCCCGGCCATGTCGATCATCTTGGCCAGATAGTCAGAGGATTTGCGCACATTTGCCTCGCCGTTGGTAGTCAGGTAGAAGAAGGAAACGGTCAGGCCGGTATCTTCGGCGTCTTCGATCTCTGCGAATTCCGCCAGCTGGCCTTCGAAGGCTGTTTCAGCTTCTTCCTCATGTCCGGTCAGCAGGCCGTAGAGCTTCACCCACTCGGTCCGCCCCAGGGGCTCTGTCTCGTAGCTGGAATAGTCCACCAGTACGGGGATTCCCAGACTCTCCAGCTGCTCCTTGACCTCGGGGCTGTGAAGGATCATCGTATTTTCGATGGCCAGGCCGCAGCCCTCCGCCAGAATCTGTTCGTAATCCGGCGCCGAGTATTTGCCCGCATAGAGGATGTCGCCGGCTTCCATGGCTTCCTTTGCCTCTTCGATGTACCAGGAGTCCGCGTCGAAGCCGGAGAAGCGCAGCGAATCCAGGGCGCCCAGCGAGACGAACATATCCATGACGGCGGAGGCCACCAGATACATATTTTCGATGGGCTGCTGCAGGATGACGATGTCTTCATCCAGGTCATCGGGGATCTCCGTGGCCTCGGGGACGACCAGGTAGCGGGATTCGTCGTGGATTGTGACCAGTGCACAGCCATTTTCATAATAATCCACGGTAAATTCCTGCACATAGACCAGCTCCATGCTGTGGCTGTAGGTCAGTTCCTCGCTGATGTCGGTGCGGTCTGTTGTTCCGGTGCTGCCGCTGTCACTGCCGCAGGCAGTCAGAGAGAAGAGCAGGGAGAGCAGCAGACACAGAGAGAGCAGCCGTGCGGGCAGCCGATGTCTCATCGCCGCGCCTCCTTTCTCTTTCTCCGGAAGGTTACAACCACTGCGGCGCAGAGAAGGAGAAGTACGAGAATCGCACCGATGATCGGCCCCGGAGAAAGGGATGTGCTTTCCGGGGCGATGCTGGCTGAATCGAAGACCAGCGTGTATTCGATTTCGTGAGGGGTACTCATGGCCGTAGTGTCCGCGATGACGGTGATCTCCGTGTCGAAGGCGGTGAGAGGAATCTCGAAGACGGAATTGCCGTCTTCATTGACCGGCAGATAGGTTTCTTCATCCACGATCATGTAGTCATAATGAGAGCTGCTCCATTCGATCTGAACCGTGGCTGTTCCGTCCTCCACGGTCAGCACGGCCGGGGAGGTGATGCTGGCCCGCCCGGTTCCGCCCTCCATGGAGACTTCGACGGTGTAGGTTCCGTCCGCCAGATCTGCGGCTGCGCTCTCAGCATGGAGGATCCATGGCTGTGCCGTGAGAATCGTCAGCAGGAGAGCCAGCAGCGGTACGAAGAAAACATACAGCAGAACGCCCCCGCTGCGGAATCGACGGAGTCCGGAAAGCGAGGGGCGTTTGCTGTTCTTGCAGGCCAATTACTCAGCCTCCGGATTGGAAACGCTGACCTTGTGGTCGTACCAGGTTCCCTTGGTTCCGAGAATGGCCAGATCAAATTCCTCATCGAGGGCTTCCACAGGGACGTCAAAGCCATAGACCTCCTCGGAGGTGCCGTCGCTGTAGGTGACGGTGTCCACGGTGGGTTCCAGAATCTCGGCGCCGTCGGCTTCGGCGTCCTCGGCCAGACCGACATAGAGGTTGACGATATTCTGGGAGACCAGGGTGATATGTACAGTCATCTCCCCGTTTTCCACGGTCAGTGTGCCCTTGCCGTCCAGTGCTTCATTGATGTGAAACATGGAGCTGTCGGTGTCAAAATCCACGGTGTAGGTGCCGTCCGCAAGGACGGCAGCCTCCGTGCCCTCCTCCGACGAGTCGGAGGAGGCAGTGATGTCGCCGAGAGATTCGATCGCGGCGGCGGTATGCGCAATATAGAGTTCTTCAACAGCTTCGATGCGGCCCAGACCGGAGATCTGCGTCTCGATGCTCTCGAAGTTGCCGGAAGCCGTAAACAGGCTCAGCCAGGAGTCCTCATCCTCACCGGCCATGTCGTTGTTGGCGTGATCGCCTGCGACGACCATCAGGGGACGAAGAATGACTTTCGTGTAGCCGGCCTCGGTGACGGATGTAATGACGGCCTGGACTTCGGTCTCTTCGGGTTCGCCTTCCACGGTGCCGATGAAGACATTTTCATAGCCCAGCTCTTCCATCTGCGTCTGCATCTGGGAGTAGGTTACCTTGGCAGTGTGGGAGGTGCCGTGACCCATGAGCACGATGGCGACGCCGTCTTCCGCAGCGGCCTCCAGTGTGTCGTAGTCGGATTCCTCGACGGCGGCAGCGACAACCGCCTCGGCGACGGCCTGCTTGTCCTCGTTGATGACCGTGGCATCGTCTCCGACCTCACCCAGCAGCGGCTCAGCGATGACGACACTCTCGAACTGATCTTCATACTCGGCGACCGTCTCTGTCAGCTCGTCATACTCGGCGCCCTGCATCAGGTGTGTGGGCTGCACGACCAGGTTCTTCACACCGTTGTCCACGGCACGCTGCAGAGCCTGCTCGACGTTGTCGATCTGCTCGCCGTCCCGGGCCAGGATGTGGTTGATGATGATCTGCGAGGTGAAGGCACGGCGCACGGACCAGTCGGGATAGGCTTCCTGCAGCGCATCCTCGATGCTCTTGATGTCTTCTACGCGGCTGTCGTTGTAGGAAGTACCGAAGCTGACGACCAGCAGTTCATTTTCGCCGATGTCATCGCTGTTCCGGGGATCGTCCAGAGACGCGTCGCCCGTGTCCTTGCCGAAGTAATCGGGATCGGCGTTCTCACCTTCCACGAGCTCTTTCTGCTCGTCGGTCAGGGCATCCCAGGCGTCCTTTGCCTGCGCGCACAGATCCTCGGTGTCCTCGGTCCACTCCTGGACATAAATGGCGTCAATCAGCGCGGCTACTTCATCGGCGGCTGCCTGGTCGTCCACGGCCTCAGCGGTACTTTCCTCGGCGGTAGCTTCCGCCGTGGTCTCCGCAGCTGTGGTCTCTGCGGCGGTGGTCTCTGAACTACTACTGCTGCTGCACCCGCTCAGGCACAGGGCGAACACTAACAGTGCTGCCAGCAGAGATGCGGTTCTTTTTTTCATAGTTACACCCTCCTTTTTTTCTGGCCGGATGGCCGTCGGCTTCCCGAAGGGAGCCCGTTGTTTGTTTTGAGCGGAGATGTTCTTCTTCCACTCAAAAAGCCCCTCGGAAAAGGGGTGGGGTAAGAGGACGTTTTTGAAAGCTGCCCGTACTTCTCCGCGGAAAAGATTACTTCGAAGAGAAGCGGTGCGGAATCCCGCCGGGCGGGATTCGGGATGCATCCAACACGACCAATACCTCGTGGTCCCGGGAAATTCCCGGATCGTCTGCGGCAGGTCTCCTGACTCATGGATCGCCGCACCCGGCCGCCTTCCCGATTTCTCAGTGACATCGTGGCCGGACACTCCCCAAATACAGTGACGGGTTCGCACAGGATTCGCACCTGTTTCTCTTTTCACCGGCCGGAACCTTCCAACCGACACCGCAGACGGCAGATAGACAGTCTGACAGGCAGGGACGGCAGCGCACCGCATATCGTGAAAATAATCCGCGGCGATCTGCCCCTGTCTGGGCTGACTGCGTGAATACTATAACATAATCGCTGCATATTTGTAAATAATACTGAGAATATTTGTCAAATAAACAGCGAAAAAAAGAAAAGCGATTTTTTTAAAAAAGCGCTTGCATTTTGGGTTCTTTTGTTGTATACTGCTTTTCGTTCGGTGAGCGGCAGTTCACCGGCTGATAGAAAGCGCCATTAGCTCAGCTGGAAGAGCACCTGACTCTTAATCAGGGTGTCCAGGGTTCGAGCCCCTGATGGCGCAGTGAGAAGTCCTAAGCTTGGCTTTAGCAGCAGGTTTGGGGCTTCTTTTGTTGTACGGAAACATAAGAAAGCGCTTGATGAAAAGCCGGGTTTTTCTTATAATTAAAGGAAGAAAATATTCCGCAGGGGGAGGTACATAGAGTGAGTTTCATTATTACCCTTATTTTTCTGATCTGGGTCATTCAGCTGGTGAGAAGAGCGCAGACGAAGGGAAAGCAGGAGGCGACGGAGCGCCGCCGGACCGGATATGGAAGTGCAGCTTCCCGCACATCCCGCACGGATGGGAATGATCCGGGGCGTGTGACACCGACCATCCCGCGGCCGGGGATGCAGAGAAAGAATCCGGCGGCGGGGCCGTCCCGATCCGCTGCACCCCGAAAAGGCCAGACGGTCCGGCAGCAGCTGGTCGATGCGAACGGCATCACATTCCGCGATCTGCGTCCGGGCACGGATGAACTGGAATATCTGATTCAGTATAACCGCGCCCGGGAGAGCCAGCTGGAGCAGGCTCTGGAGAGCCGCCAGGGCTGACGCAGCGCGGCGGCATACCGGAGTGCATGGCGCGGAGCACTGGAGGGGCTCTCTGCGGGAATCTACAGCCTCGGAAATGAAAATCGTACAGGATGCTTTTCAGAGACAATTTTGCAGCAAAGACGAGACAGAAAACTTTTAAACTGGTTCCGGATATCGGAAAGGAGCCAGGGTGCGATGATGAAAGAACAGCGAAATGAAGAAAGACACAGTGTGAAAAAGTACGGACGGCGCAGGAGGAAGGTGCGCGGACGGATTTTTCTGCTGGCATTCATGATTCTGGTGGGAGGAGTTCTGGCGGGCTGCGGGTTGACGGCGCGGCTCTTCCGGGGGATTGGAGCGACGGGCGGTTCCCGGGTCCTGGCTGCAGAGTCAACGGCTTCGAAGGAGGAATCGTCCGCGGAGGAGGAGACGGCGGATGCAGAGCAGGAGGAGCTGGCGGCAGCCTGTCGGGCGCTTTACGAGGAGTATGAGGACCTTCTCGTCCTGGTGAACAAGGAACATGCGATGCCCGAGGAGTACGAGGTAACCCTGAAGATGCTGAATAATGGGCGCGTGGAGGTGGCGGAGGTTCTTTATGACGACCTGACGACGATGCTCACGGAGGCGGCGGAGGAGGGCGGATATACCTACTACCTGATGTCCGGATATCGGGATGCGGAGTACCAGCAGTCGCTGGTTGACGCGGACGTACTTTCCCGCATGACACTGTATGGGATGACGGAGGAGGAGGCGCTCGAGGAGACCCTGCGGTATGTGATGCCTGCAGGCTACAGTGAGCACAAGACCGGTCTGGCGCTGGATATCGTCGCGGCCGGGAACAGCGCGCTGGATGAGTCTCAGGCCTCAGAACCCGGCATCCTCTGGCTGCATGAGAATTCCTGGCGCTACGGGTTCATCCTGCGCTACCCGGAGGACAAGGAGGACATCACGCAGATCGACTATGAGCCCTGGCATTTTCGTTACGTGGGCCGTGAGGCGGCGCAGTTCCTGTATGAACAGAATCTGACGCTGGAGGAGCTCTGTGAGCTTGCCGATGTTTTTGACGAAAACGATTGACAGAACAGGTTCTCTTTTCTATAATGAATAGGCTGTCCGGCGGTCGTGCCGGGCGCATGCGCTGTATCCCGGGAAAGGGAACGGCAGCAGAAGGAGAACAAATGAATACTGTTAAGAACAGGACCACCAGGATGGTATTGACTGCCGTATTTGCAGCAATAATCATCGTCATGGCCAGTATCCCGCAGCTGGGGTACATCAATCTGGGCATTATCAGCGCCACCACCCTGCATATCCCGGTGGTCGTCGGCTCGATCCTGCTTGGACCGCAGACGGGTGCGCTTCTGGGAGCCTTCTTCGGACTGACCAGCTGCATCAAGGCGACGTTTGCCCCGAACCTGACCTCGTTCTGTTTCTCCCCGTTCATTGCCAACGGGAACCTGGCGAGTCTGCTCGTGTGCTTCGTGCCCCGCATCCTCATCGGTGTGGTTTCTCCCCTTGTGTACCGGGGCATGCATTTTCTTCTGAGAAAGCTCTCTAAAAAGAAAGAAGTCGCTACGTTGGGCTCTCTGGTCGTAGCGGGACTGGCGGGTTCGATGACCAACACGCTGCTGGTCATGAATCTGATTTATATTTTCTTTATTGACCTCTATGCGGCGGCGACCGGCTATGAGGCGGTCTACTCCGCGATCCTGGTAATCATTGTCACCGCGGGTGTCCCGGAGGCCATCGTCTGTGCTATACTGACCACCGCGATCTGCCGCGTCATGCTGCCGCTGGTGCGCCAGACGCGCTGAGGACATTTCTATGAATACGATATTGCAGGAAATTCCCATCACAGAGATTGAACATGTGAAGATCGGCCACGCGCAGGATGTGGAACACGCTACGGGCTGCACGGTGCTTCTTCTGGGAGAAGAAGGAGCCCGGGCGGGGCTCGATGTCCGCGGCGGCGGGCCGGCCTCCCGGGAATCGGAGCTGCTGAAGCCTGTGGCAGCTGCGGAAGTGATCCACGCGGTGCTGCTCTCCGGCGGCAGCGCCTTCGGCCTCGATGCGGCTGGCGGCGTCATGCGCTACCTGGAGGAGCAGGGCATCGGTTTCGCTGTGGGTGATGTACGGGTGCCGCTGGTGTGCCAGTCTGACATCTACGATCTGGGGCTGGTGACTTCGAAGGTGCGGCCGGACGCGGCCATGGCCTATGAGGCCTGCCGGAACGCGGAGAAAAACTGCCCTGCGGAAGGGAATGTGGGCGCCGGGACCGGGGCGACTGTCGGGAAGCTCCTGGGTGCCGACACGGCGATGAATTCCGGCCTGGGTCTCTATGCGGTGCAGCTGGGAGAACTGAAGATGGGTGCCGTGGTGGCGGTCAACGCGCTGGGCGATATCCGCGATCCCGGAACCGATGAGATTCTGGCGGGGCTTCTGACCCCGGATCGGCGGAGCTTTGCCGACAGTGAGAAGACGCTCTACCGCCTGGCGGCCGCGGCGGCGGCTCCTGAGATGCCGAACGCCAACACGACGATCGGCGCGGTCATCACCAACGGCCGGTTTACCAAGACACAGCTGTGTAAGATCGCTGCCATGACTCACAATGGCTATGCGCGGGCTATCCGTCCGGTTCACACGATGGGGGATGGCGACAGCATCTATGCGCTGTCCGTGGGAGAGGTTCCCACGGACATCAATGTAGCCGGAACCCTGGCCGCTCATGTCATGGCGCAGGCCATCCGGCGCGCGGCGCTGGCGACACCGCCCATGTACGGGCTGCTCAGCGCGCAGAGCTTTGGGAGGAATCCGAAGCAAGGCTGATTTTCATTCATGGTACAGGAAAATAAAAGCTGCAGATCGACAGAAATGTCGGGGCTGCAGCTTTTTTGATGGAATTAGAATTGTTTCCTGGGAAACTGAATCGGGAAAGAGTGGTTCCTTTCAGGAGATGGGGCGCAGCTTCAGAACCTTTTTAGCTGAAATCCATTCTGGAATGGATCGTCCGGATCAATGAGCAGGGTGGTCTGTCCCATGACATACGCGCGTCCGCTGATCTCAGGAACAACGGCGGGGATTCCAGATACGTTCGTTTCTTCAAGAATTCGACAGTAAAAGCGTGTGCCGATCAGGCTTTCGTGTACAAAGGGAACGCCGACTTCCAATTCTCCCCGCGCATGAAGCTGCGCCAGACGAGCCGAGGTGCCGGTGCCGCAGGGGCTGCGGTCAATATCTCCGGGGGGAATGATGACGGCGTTTTTATAGTCGGAAAATCCAGGCTGCCCTTTCTGATAAAATTCAATATGAGTCACGTGATCCATCATGTCGAGATAAGGGTGTGAGACAGGAATCTGTTCATTGATACACTGGCGGAGCAGGTTGCCTTTCTGAATCAATTCTTTCGCATTTTCTTTTTCCAGAGACAATCCCATTGCCGCAGCGGGCAGGATGGCAAACATGTTGCCGCCGTAGACGATATCTGTAGTGAGAGTACCAAATCCGGGTACAGTTACTTTTACGTCGTGATTTGTCACAAAGGCGGGTGCATTTTCAAGAGTGACACGTACTGCCACACCGTTTTTCACATCAATTTTTACACGGACCAGTCCGGAAGGCGTATCGAGTGTCGCGTAGGTACAGGGCTCTGCTGCTCTCAGAAGACCGCTCTCAACGAGCGCAGTAGCGACGCCGATCGTGTCATGTCCGCACATGGGCATCCAGCCGCCCACTTCGTAATAGAGCACCCCAAAATCTGCCTCGGGGTGGCAGGGCGTTGTGACGATGGTGCCGGACATGATGTCGTTGCCTCTGGGTTCAAAACAGATTACCTGGCGCAGCCAGTCCTGCTGCGTCATCATGTAGACCATTTTCTCTTTCATGGTATTCCCGGGAATCTCCGGGAGACCGTTCAGCACGGTGCGGGTTGGCTGGCCTTCTGTATGGGTTTCCAGACAGGTGATGGCACGGCGATCTTTTTGTCTGGGCAGTTCAAAATAATTCATGAATCCTCCTGTATGATGATTTATTCTGCTGAAATTCGCAATCGTAAAAGTTTTTTCCTGATGATAAGTGTATCATAAAAAGATAAGGCTTCCTATCAGGTGAAAGAGATTCCATGAGAATTATAGGAAAAAACACTTGACAATTGTATACAATTTGCTATAATCGTATATCATAAGAGATAAATCATACATTAACACTAAAGAAATACAATGTCAAGTATCAAAACACAAAAACAGCACACGTCAGGAATGACAGAAAGAGAGGTCTATGATGGGAAACAGTAGTTCCTGTGGTTGCGGAACCACATTTTCTGCCAACACGGTTACAGCGGCGGATGCGCCTTCTTACATGCATCGTGTCAATCGTCTGAAAGCCCGTGTCCTTGCCACCCGTCCGGAGATGGATCTGGAGAATGCCCGTATTCTGACAGAAAGTTTTATCGAAACAGCGGGACTGCCTCATGTGCTGCAGAAGGCGAAGGCTTTTTACCGCCAGTGTACGGAAAAGACAATTTTTATTCAGGATGATGAACTGATCGTGGGGTGTTCCGGCAGCAAGATCCGCGGCGGGATTCTCTGTGCAGATACCTGCTGGTCGGTGCTGAATGACGAATTAGATACGATCAGTGACCGCAAATATGATCCATTCTATCTGCGTCCGGAAGACCGAAAGATGTTTGAGGAGGTCATCCGTCCGTACTGGCAGGGCCGCTCGAACTATGAGGCCTGGCTGGCGCAGATTCCGCCGGATACCAAAGACCTGCGTGACACGGGGATGATTTATATCAATCGGAAGGCCGTGCGCGGCTGGGGAGAAACAACAGCCGGTTACAAGAAGATTATTACTCGGGGCCTGAAGGCGATTAAAGAAGAAATTCAGGCTGAGAAGGATAAACTGGATCTCACGGTTCCCGGCGACTATGAGAAGGACTATTATCTCGAGTCCATGTTGATCTCCGCGGACGGAATCATCGCGCTTTCGAAGCGTTACGCGGCGCTGGCCAGAGAAATGGCCGAGAAGGAGACGGACACAGTCCGCCGGGCGGAGCTTGAGACAATTGCGGAGACCTGCGAACATGTTCCGGAATATCCTGCCCGTACGTTCCGGGAAGCTCTCCAATCGCTTTATATCTATCAGATCTGTATTTTCATGGAACAGAACGCGGCCAGCTATAATCCCGGACGTATGGATCAGTATCTTTATCCGTATTATAAAGCGGATCTGGAAGCAGGACGTCTTACCGAGGAGGAAGCACAGGAGCTTCTGGATTGTCTGTGGGTAAAATTCAGCGAGCCTTGCCTGTTTCAGGATGCAGTCACTGCGGAGTTCGCGGCTGGTTATCCGATGTTCCAGAATGTCTGTGTGGGCGGCGTTGATACCAATGGAATGGACGCTGTGAACGATCTGTCCTATCTGATTCTTCAGGCAACCATGGATGTGCAGCTCTATCAGCCGTCTCTCTCCGTGCGTTACAGCATGGCCAAGAATCCGAACCGTTTTCTGCGGAAAGTGGTGGAGCTGATTCGTCTGGGTACCGGTTTTCCGGCTTTCCATAACGATGATGAAGGAATTAAGATGGTCATGAACAAAGGGATACCGCTGAAGGAAGCCTATGACTGGAACCCCTGCGGTTGTGTGGAAACGAATCTGGAGGGACGTCTGCGCCACTACACGGCTCTGGCGGATATCAACCTGGGCGGAATCGTTGAATTTGCACTGTTGGACGGGAAGAATCGCAAGAGTGGCCGTTATGTGGGCGCACGTACCGGAGACCCGAATAAATTTGAGACCTTTGATCAGTTTCTTGAAGCGATACGCGGGCAGATCCGCTATGCGGTACGGGCCGTGGTCAAGGGAAGTCATGTGATCGATGAGGTCTGTATGGATCGTCCGGTTCCGGCTCTGTCCCTGTCCTTCAATGAATGCATTCACCGTGCGAAGGATTACGCCTGGGGCGGCGCCAAATACAATGCTGGAAATGGCATCATTCTGATCGGCATTGCTGACCTGATCAACAGTCTGGAGGCTGTGCGCTATGTGGTGTATGAGACCAAAGAGGCAACCATGCAGGAGCTTCTGGACGCTCTGGACAAAGATTTCGTTGGTTATGAACACCTGCAGAAGCTTTGTAAGGAATCGCCCAAGTATGGCAATGATGATAAGAACGTGGACGGTATGGTGGGGGAGATGTATACCTTTATCGCGGATGAAATCGAGAGCTATCAGAGCAAATTCGGCAGAATGACGCCCGGAATCCTCCCCGTTTCCGGCAATACGCCGTTCGGTCTCGAAGTGGGGGCGCTCCCCTCCGGGCGGAATGCCTGGACGCCTCTGGCGGACGGCGTCAGTCCGACAGGAGGCACGGATTTCAATGGACCGACTTCGGTGCTGCGCTCGGTGGCCAATATCCCTCACGGACGTTTCGTGCAGGGCACACTTCTTAATATGAAGGTGGAGCCGCAGATGCTCTCTACAGAAAACGGCATCTCGCAGATGATGGCTCTGCTGAAGTCCATGTGCAGCCTGGGCGTATTTCACGTACAGTTTAATGTGATTGATCAGAAGACGCTGCTGGCCGCACAGAAAAAACCGGAGGAATACACCGGCCTGCTGGTGCGGGTGGCCGGATATACCGCTTATTTCGTAGAATTGGGCCGGGACGTGCAGAACGAGATCATCAGCCGCACCGTACAGAAAGGAATCTCTGTAGGATGAACAAAGAGAGAACAGGACATATTCTTCGTATTGAATATTCATCCATTCATGATGGGCCCGGTCTTCGCACTGTCCTGTTCCTCAAGGGGTGTCCTCTTCGCTGCCGGTGGTGCTCCACACCGGAATCTCATCGGCAGCGCCCCGAACACGGGTATCGCCCGGAAAAATGCGTGGGCTGCGGCAAATGTGCAGCGCTCTGTCCGCAGGGGGCGCTCCGGCTGGAAGAGGGGAAAATTGTTTGTGATAAAAATCTCTGTACAGAGTGTATGCGTTGTGCGTTTCACTGCCCGAAGGGAGCGTATACTGTTTACGGCCAGGAAATGACCGTTTCTCAGGCACTGGAATATGTTCTCAAGGATGAACTTTTCTTTTTTCACTCGGGAGGAGGCGTGACCCTGAGCGGCGGGGAAGTTACAGCGCAGGCGGACTTTGCGGTGGAGATTCTGCGTGAATGCCGTAGAAACGGGATTCATACGGCGATCGAGACCAGCTGCTGTGCCGACTATGCGGAGATTCAGAAGCTCCTGCCTTACGTCAATCTGATGATGGCGGACATTAAAATGATGGATTCCGAAAAACATCTTCAGTGGACAGGAATCCGCGGGGAAAAGATCCTTGAGAATCTTTGCCGGATCGACGCGTCGGATTATGAAGGAGAGATTGTGATTCGCATTCCGTTGATTCCCGGTGTGAATGACAGCGATGACAATCTGCGCCGGACGGTAGAGTTTTGCAATGATCTGAAAAAAATAAAAGGAATCGAAGTGCTTCCCTATCACGAGCTGGGGAAGGAAACATATCTTTTGCTCGGCCGGGACTATCCAATGACCTGTACTCCCATGAGCCATGAGAAATTCATCGAGCGCCTCTCCTACGTGAGAGCGCAGAATCCCAGAGTCCCTGTCACTTCAGAGGGGGAATAAATCAGCCTGTAACCGCATGCGCGAAAGTGTATGAAGGAAAAGAGGCATACTTTAAACCCGCCGGCAAACGGTTTGAGTGTGTTCTTTCGGTTAAGATATGAGGTATACCTGAATATTTTTGCAGCTTGTTTTTGTGCGGAAGTCAATGGGGATGAACCGTGCGCCACATGTAACACGAAACAGGTGAAAAATAGGAGGTACTTGATGAAAGAAAGTACAAATACCGGTAAAAGAGAAAACTGGAGCAGCCGCTTCGGCTTTATTATGGCGGCTACGGGCGTTGCTGTCGGGATTGGCAATATTCAGCGTTTCCCGTATCTGGTGGGGGAAAACGGCGGCGCTGCCTTCGTTGTCGCCTATCTCATCATTATGATGTTTCTGGCGATTCCGATGACGATGCTGGAAATCGGTATCGGTCAGATGACACGAAAAGGAACGATGGATACATACATTGCCTGCCTGGAAAATAAGAAGGTGGGCACCGGGCTTGGGGCTTATATTACACTGGTTCCGGTCGGACTGAATATGTATTATCTGATTGTGATTGCCTGGGCCCTGTTTTACTTCGGATCGAGTGTACTTGGAGGATGGGTCGGAACAGATACGCAGGCATACTACAATACGATCAGCCTGAATAAGCCGCTGATTTGGGGATTGTTCGCTGTTGTTACTCTGGTTACTTGTGTGATTGTTTTAAAAGGAATTGTCAGCGGGATTGACAGAGCCTGCCGGATCATGATTCCCTGTATCTTTGTGATCCTTGCGATCCTGCTGGTTCGAAGCATGACACTGGATGGTTTTGGAGAAGGGCTGGCTTTCTATATGGATCCCGACTGGTCGAAGCTTCTGGACTGGAAGGTATGGCTGGCAGCAGCCAGTCAATCTCTCTTTTCGATCGGAATTGGTCCGGGAATGATGATTGCCTACGGCAGTCACCTGCGTGAGGATGATGACGTAGTGCTTAATTCCATGACTATTTGCTTCCTCGACACCGCTGTCGCCATGCTGGCGGGTCTGGCAATCATTCCGGCAACAATCGCTCTGGGCTTTGACCCGGCATCCGGTCCCTTTTTGATCTATGCGGTCCTGCCGGCTTTGTTTGATCAGATTTTTGGCGGTCGGGTTCTGGCAGTCCTTTTCTTTGCCGCAGTTGTTTTTGCCGGCCTTAGTTCTTCGATTTCTCATCTGGAAACGCCGGTTTCTTCGTTTATGGATCATTTTCACTGGAGCCGGACAAGGGCGGTTCTGATTTTTGGCCTGATTACCTTTGCCGGTGGCACAATCTGCGTTTTCTTCGATGAGATATATAATGTGGTTTCCACCTACGCGGGCGATTATTTTTACGGATTGTCGTCTCTCATTTCAGTGATTGTCTTCGGCTGGATCTTTGGTGCAAACAGGATCAAAGAGAATTTCAACAAGCACAGTGATATCAAGATGGGGAATTACTACAGCTTATTGCTGAAGGTGATCGGCACCCCGGTCCTGGCACTGGTCGTTTTAGATCTGTTTATCTGACGAAGGAGAATTTATTATGACGACAACAACGATTATCATGACAATTATCTGCTGTGTCTGGGTGTTTGGCGGTGCGGCGCTTTGCCTGGGATTATCTCTGAGAAACAAGGAATCCCGTGAGAACGAAGACGATAAGTAAGGAAAGTATCTTTGTAAACACGATTGCATTTCTGCATAAAATCAACTAGAATAATCTGGAACCGGAGTATTTCCCGCGGGGAGAGCCTTTCCCGCGGGAAAATTCTCTGGAGAATTCATGAGGGGTACAAAGATACAATGCAATCGCAATCGATGGAAGAACTCGCTTATCAGAGAATTAAAGAGAATATTTTAAATCTGACCTATCGGCCTGGCAGCACCCTGTCGGAATCGGCTCTGGCGGAGGAGCTTAACATGAGCCGTCTTCCGGTGCGAGTCGCCCTGAAGCAACTAGTCGCTGAGGGGCTGGTGCAGAACGATTATTACAAGAAAAATCGTGTAAAGCCTGTGACCCGGCGCGATGTAGTGGAAATTTATCAGCTGCGTGATTTCCTGGAGACGGAGGCTTTTCGCCGTATTTTTGCGGAAAATCGTCAGGAAGAATATTCCTATCGCCTGGAAGAAAAGATCGTACGCATGTGTGCTAAGCGGCATGACAATGTGGCCTGGGAGGAAGCGGATACGAAGATGCATCAGGAAATCGTTACAATCTACGATAATCACCGGATTGAGAAAATCTATCAGGACAATCTGTGCGAGCTGATTCGTATTGGTCTGCTCAGTGAAAAGGGCTATGATCACATTGCTCATACCAATGAGCGGTTGAAGCAGATGGTGGAGCTGATGCGGCAGAATGAGTATAATGCTGCGTACGCTATTCTGAAAGAAGATCATTTGATTCTGGGGCGTGAATTGGCGTTAAAAAAGATTACCGAATGAGAAATCTTCTGCCAGGACTGGAAGTAGGGGGAAGCAGAACGAATAAGAGTTATATATGAGAAAAGCGGTGAGAAATGGGACGGGAGCTGCACGAACAGAATCGATATGCAGATTCTTCTTTCCCGGTAGGGATGTACCGGGTGACAAAGAAGCGTATTGTTCCTTCCGGGAGAGGCTTTTCGGATCTGCACTGGCATGAAGAGCTTCAGTTTACACTGGTAACCCGTGGAGAGATGACGATGCAGGTGGATGGCGTCGGATATGACCTGAAGGCAGGAGAAGCGATTTTTATTAATCGCAATTTCCTTCATGAGGCGACGAGACTGGAGCATGACGGGGAATATGTCAGTTTTAACTTTCCGGAAAGACTGCTTTTTTTCTTCCCGGGAAGTCTGATGGAGCAGCAGGATGTCCTCCCCTATACCGGTGGATATGCTTTTTCTGCGATAGTGCTGGGAGATACGGAGCCGTGGCAGAGGGAGATTCGAGCCAGACTGCAGCAGCTGGAGATGCTTTGTACGCAGCGACAAGAGGGTCGGGCAGAGTCGGCCAATCATCTGGAATATCGGATTTCTCTGGAAATTGCCGGTATCTGGTACCTGATGTTGGGACATTTCCCCGGGGATTCGTATACGCCGTCGAGGATAGCAATTCGCCGTCAGGAGAGAATCCAGAAAATGATTACCTTCATCCGGGATAATTATATGAAGCATGTGGAGTTGGCTGACATCGCTGCCTCCGCCAATGTCAGTATTGGTGAATGCTGCCGCTGCTTTCAAAAGATGGTTCGTGCGACACCGAATCAGTATCTGATGCGCTGGCGCATTGATCGGGCAATGGAGCTTCTTGACAGGACGGAGGAAACGATTACGGATATTGGAATGCGTGTCGGATTCAGTGATGCCAGCTACTTCATTCGGTGCTTCCGGAAGAGGACGGGAATGACTCCGAAGGAATACAGGGATAAAAACTGTTGAAACGAGATGAAGCGGGCTCTGTGATTACAGATCAGCCAGAACGGGTCTGTGGGAGATCTTTGGAAGGAAGGTGTGTAATAGGTCGTCTGTCTTAAAGCGGATATGAGAGGTGTTGACGCCAGGATTGCAGGCGAACCATTCTTCCTTTGCTACTGCTGTATCTATGACTACCTGCACATCTTCATCCGGATCATTTAACAGATCCATGACGCTGGCGGAGCCGGGTTCTGTGCCGAGAAGATCGCGCATGGTTTCCGCAGAGGCAAAGGACATCCGTGAGCACCCTACCTTTTCACTGAATATTTTTGTCTGAAAAGGTTTGTCTGCCGGGAGAATGACGAGGAAGACCGAGGTCTTCTTGCGGTTGCAGACCACGATTGTCTTGCGAATCTCAGCCCCCAGCTTCTCGCTGATTGCAACACAATCCTCCATTGCCTCTACGGAATCGTTGTCCACACGCTGAAAGGGAATGTGCAACTCCTCCAGTTTACGGTATGTGCGTGTTTCCAGGTCGCCCCGTGTTTCTGCGGGGGCACCATCCATCACTTCGCTGATATACATGAGAAATTCCTCCGATTATGTTGAAAAGATATTTGGATTATAACAGTGTTTTTCAGGACGTTATAGTACAATCTTAACAGAATATGGGAGAAACATGTCATGCAGCGCGCGCAGAGCTTCGGAAAACAGTAAAACAGGGATTGACAGCCCTGTCAAAATATGATAAAGTCCAGAAGTCTGCGGCGATGCCGCAGCGATACCACTGCCGAAGACAGCAGGTGCCGAAAGGCATAAGTTGCAAACGCCTGCCGAGGAAGAATGGATATCACAGCTTTTGTGAAATACTCTCCTCCTGTCGTGCGTCAGGAGGAGTTCTTTTTTCGCAGCGGTACCTTGCAGCAAGCCGGATGTCCGGCGCGCTGCGCAAAATTTAAAAAGGAGGTAACCGAATCATGGCCAAAGTAGAACTGAAACAGCCGGTTGTGCAGGAGATTTCCGCGCTTCTTGCCGATGCCCAGTCCGCCGTTCTCGTAGACTACCGCGGAATCACCGTAGAAGCCGATACGCAGCTGCGTAAGCAGATGCGGGAGGCGGGTGTGACCTACCGTGTCTATAAGAACACGCTGATGAACATCGCGATGAAGGGAACGGAATTTGAACCCCTGTCTGCTGATCTGAAGGGACCGAGTGCCATCGCTGTGTCTTCTGATGATGCAACGGCTCCTGCGCGGATCGTGGCGACCTTTGCGAAGACCAACGACGCCATTTCCCTGAAGGCCGGTGTGGTCGAAGGCACCTACTATGACGAGAAGGGCATCAACGCCATTGCATTGATCCCCGGAAGAAACGAGCTGCTGTCCAAGCTGCTGGGAAGCCTGCAGTCCCCGATGGCGAATTTTGCCCGCGTGATCAGCCAGATCGCGGAGAAGAAGGGCGAGCCCGCAGCGGCCGCCGAGGCCGAGGCGTAATCCGTCTCTCCTGTGCCGCATGAGAATCCTCCCCCGGGAGGACACACAAAAACATTTTAAAATAATCATGGAGGAAAAGATAATGGCAAAGCTTAGCATTGATGAGATCATCGCAGCTGTTGAAGAGCTGAGTGTACTGGAACTGAATGACCTGGTAAAAGCCTGTGAGGAGAAGTTCGGCGTGTCCGCTGCTGCGGGTGTTGTCGTGGCCGGCCCCGCTGCCGAGCAGGAAGAGGAGAAGGATTCCTTCGACGTGGAGCTGACTGAGATCGGCCCGAACAAGGTTAAGGTCATCAAGGTAGTCCGCGAGCTGACCGGTCTGGGCCTGAAGGAAGCCAAGGCGGTTGTCGACGGCGCTCCCAAGGTGTTCAAGAACGAGGTCTCCAAGGAAGAGGCCGAGGCTGCCAAGGCTGCTCTGGAGGCCGAGGGCGCAAAGGTTACCCTGAAATAAGAATCATAAGAATTACGCATTTGCGCGTAGAAGAGGGCACAGCCGGAAGATGGCTGTGCCTTTTTCGAATATTTGATGGCGGGCGAAGTGGGAGGCGAGATTAGTGAGATCTGCGACAGAGGCTTCTGGAGATAATTTTTGTTACGGAAGGCGATAGAAGGTATTTTTTCCATTTCCTTCGCGCACGATTTTTCCGCTTCCTGTCAGTCTTTTCAGCAGTCGGCCGCAGGAAGACTGGCTTTCTCCCAGCAGGCTCTCTGCATCCTTTCGCCGGATAGTTCCCTGCCGCTGCAGTGACAGGATCAGTTTCTCTTCTTTGCTCTCCTGGGGCTCGGATGCATATGTCAGCGGCTTTACCTCATGCGGAGCTGTCAGGCTGGGCAAAATGATTTTAAATGCATTGTCGGACGTTTCAATCTGTGGAGTAACACCAGTTCCCTCATAGGCATTCATGATCTTGCGGATACCGGTTCCGTACGCCTCGATCAGTTCCAGACGATAAAATACATTGGCCAGATTCATATTGCGGCATACGGAGATTCCCATCATCACATCGTTTTGCGTCACGCCGCTGACCAGTCCGCCCACGGAAATGAACTCGATTCTGTCCGAGTAGATGCTGATCAGAGCACTGGCGCGAAAGGCATATTCCCGGTGGATCAGCAGATTCAGCAGAGCTTCTCTCACCGCCACCTCCGGGATGCTCCGCTGATCGATGCGGCGCAGTTTGTCGAAGGTGGAGTGAACCGGATTGCGAAAATCGATGTATTCATAGACATCGTTCATTTGTTTTAACAGGGATCCCGTGAATTCCTTCCGGTCTTTAAACTCATTTTGCGTCGTTCCCTCAAAAACAGCCGCTTTGATGGTATGGACACACTGGTCGGAAAGCAGGAGACCAAGGTTCGTATAGACCCCGTCCTGACTCGTTATTCCCAGAGTTCTCATCTGCGGAAGACCAAAGGCGAGTTTCCTTCCGGCAAATTCTTCTGCGGTTGTCTGAAAGGTCAGCTCCTGCTCCAGCGAGCGCATCTCTTCAAAATGATCGCCGTCGGTTTCTTTGATCATGTGCCGGATCGCTGTGCTTGTGGCCGGTGCTGCGGAGTATCCCTGACGAACGTAAACACCTTCCGGTCGCAGTCCTTTTTTGGCGATGTAATAGGGCCGCTCGGTTCCCTGCTGAATGTCAATAGAAACGACCGTTTTTTCTTCTATCTTAAGAGTCTCATAATGAATGAACATGGTCAGATCAGGTTTGATGGCATCACGGATCATGTTGCTGATCTGCAGTGCAGTGCCGTCCAGGTCTGCCACTCCGAGGACGGTTCCGTCATCCCGGATTCCGATATAAATTCTTCCTCCATGAGAGTTTGCAAACGCAATGATCTCTTTTTTCAGGTCGTCGGTGACGATTGCCTTCAGCTCTGTGGTTTCGTTTTCCCTGAGTATCATGCTGGCACCTCCCGGGATGGTTTGTTTTGATTCTGCTCTTTTTCTGCTCCTATTCTACTCTTATTCTGCCCATCTTGTCAAGGTGGTTAGAATATAAAAACAGTGAACAGAAAAAAGCAGGCACAGTTGGATTTCGTCTGCGCCTGCTGTTCCCGTAAATATAGTTTCCGGAGGATATCTGTCCGGGCTGATTTCTGTGAAATGTAAATATCCGGAACAGTCTGTTTTCGTCGCTTAGAGCGCGGACAGCGCCGCCTCGTCAGCTACCAGGGTGAAGTCCTTGTGCAGCTGCAGGATGGAGGCGGGCACGCGGGGCGTGACGGGACCGAAGAAGGCCTCCTTCACAATCCCGGCTTTACCGGCGCCGCTGACGACCATTAATACCCGTTCGGCCTGCATGATATCGCAGATGCCCATGGTGTAGGCGTAGGCCGGGACGTCCTCTTCGCACTCAAAGAAGCGTTTGTTGGCCTGGATTGTAGCTTCGGTCAGGTGTACCCGGTGGGTACCCTTCGTAAAGAAGTCATCGGGTTCATTAAAGCCGATGTGGCCGTTGGGGCCCAGACCCAGCAGCTGCAGGTCGATACCGCCCAGAGAGCGGATCAGGGCGTCATAGCGGGCGCATTCCTCTTTTTCGTTCGGGTTGACACCGCAGGGGATGTGGGTGTTGGCCGGATTGATGTTGATGTGATCGAAAAAGTTGCTGCGCATGAAATAGACGTAGCTCTGGTCACTGGAAGCGCCCAGTCCCACATATTCGTCCAGATTCACGGAGCGGCACTGGGCGAAGTCCAGGTCGCCCTTGCGGTACCACTCAATGAGCTGCTGGTAGGTGCCGATGGGGCTGCTGCCGGTGGCCAGACCCAGCACACTGTCGGGCTTGAGGATGACCTGGGCGGAGATGATGTTGGCGGCCTTGCGGCTCATCTGCCGGTAATCCTTGGCGAAAATGATTTTCATGGTTGGTATCCCTTCTCCGGTCGGGTGGCCGGATGAGACTTCCGGGGGGAAGTCTTTTTTGTCGTACATGTTTCCATGAGGTTTACGGTGCGTTGACTGCGGGTGGTGTAAGCAGCCATTTTCTATGGAATCGGGTACATTTTCAGTTGAGTCGTTTTCAGAAAATTTTACGCCCGTTTACAAATACCGCCTTCAGGTTCAGCGCCCGGTCCAGAATGCACAGGTCGGCGCAGGCGCCTGCGGTCAGCGTGCCGATCTCCTTCTCGCGTCCGATGACCCGGGCCGGTGCTTCAGTCACGGCGGTCACGGCGGCAGCCAGCGGAATCCCGAAGGAGACGGAACGGCACAGGGCGTCCATCAGGTGGATGGAGGAACCGGCCAGCGTATCTGTGCCGGTGAGTACGGCTTTGCCTGCTTTCATCGTGATGGGCTGGCCGCCCAGAGTGTAATCGCCGTCCGGCATCCCGGCGCAGCGCAGGGAGTCGGAGATCATGACCAGCTTCCCACCGAAGAGTCGATGGGTCAGGCGGATCACGGAAGGGTGGATGTGGAGGCCGTCGCAGATCAGCTCTACCGTGGCTCCGGCGTCCGAGGCCGCCCCGATGACACCGGGCGCCCGGTGCAGCAGGCCCGGCATGGCGTTAAACAGATGCGTGGTGTGAGAGGCTCCGGCCTCGTAGGCGGCCATGGCCGTGTCATAATCGGTGGTGGTATGGCCGAGGGAAACGGTACACTCCCGGGAGGCCTCACGGATGAAATCGAGGGCGCCGGGTTCTTCGCAGGCCACCGTGACCAGGCGTATCTGCCCGCCGGAAGCCTCATTCAGACGGCGGAACATGTCGATGTCCGGTGAATGAAGATTCTCAGCGGCCTGGGCGCCGCGCTTGGCGTAGCAGAGGAAGGGCCCCTCGAGGTTCATTCCCGCGATTTTGGCGCCGTCCGCCGGACGCCGGAAGTCACGGATGGTTTCCGCTGCGGTGCGCAGCACCGGTTCCTTCAGCGTCATCGTAGTAGGGCACCAGGAGGTCACGCCGCGGGCGGCATAGTAGTGGGACATGGTGACGAGCCCTGCCCCGTTGCCGTCGCTGGCATCTTCGCCCATGGCCCCGTGGGTGTGGATGTCGATCAGTCCGGGGATGACGTAATCTCCCCCGGCATCCAGGCCGCCGGGAAGCTCCGCCGGGCCGATGCCGGTGATCTTCGTGTCAAAATCGATACTTCCCATATGGAAAGCACCGTCTGTAAACAGGTTAGCGTGAGTAATACGCATGGAAGCCTCCTTCTTTTACGGTACCTCCGGCAGGCTGACGGCGGCCGCGGACTGCCCCACCCGGCGGAATTTCTCGTCGGGCAGCGAGGGAAGGATTTTCCCCGTAAGCTCCGGATATTCGTCGGCCAGTACTCTCGTTGCTTCGGCCAGAATGATGTCGCCACCCTTGCCGGACATGACGCGTCCCAGCAGCAGGACGTGGCGGCAGCTGTACAGATCATAATAGTAAGCCAGCGTATGTCCCAGATAAGTGCCGATCGAGGTGTAGATCTGCGCGGCTGCCTCATCGTCCTCGGCCATCCGCGCCTGCACGGCCTTCAGCTTCTCGGCGGGCGAGAGGGCTTCGTCCAGAACGATGCCTGCCCGGGGCGCCAGCTTGATCACACTGTCCTGGGAGAAATATTTGACGCCGCAGCCGATGTCGTGCGACCATTCATCCTCCATGGCGTCCGGCTGTGCGTCTACGGGAACGAAGGCCAGCTCGTTGAGCCAGCCGGTGATTCGTCCCTCGGAATCCACATAGCCCACGGCTTCACTGGTTCCCATGGCGATGCCCAGCACGTTGGGCTCACCCAGACTCATGGTCCCGGCCAGCGCGGAGACGTCGCCGTCGTTGACCACCTCGAAGGGAATGTCGCCGAAGGTATCGGTGATGGCGCGGATGTAGATGTCCTTCACTTTGGCGTCAAAAAGATCTTTGGGAACCTTCAGGAACAGGGACGCGTTCATGGTGCGGTTGTTGATGTAGACACCGGCGGAGGAGACACCCACGGCATCCACCCGCGGCAGATGTTCCGCGGCGGATTTCAGGGCGGCGACGATGCCGTCATAGTGGTAATCCGGGTCGGCCGTGGTCTTAGGGTACCACACGACTTCCTCCGAATACACGGATTCGCCGTCGATGACGGCCGAGACCTTGCGGTCACTGCCGCCGGCGTCGAAGCCGATGCGGCAGCCTTCGAGATGACCGCCCATGGCTTTGGGAGCGTCCTTGGCCTCCGGCACTTCATCGCAGAAAACCACCTCGAAGGGGTGCTCGAAGACGTCAGACATATAGTGAAAATCAAAATCCTGTTCCCCGCCGTCGGAGAAGGATTCCTTCAGATATTTATAAATCCCTTCATCTCCGGCCACATAGATCTTATAGCCGCCCTTCATCCACAGGATGGTTTTCACCAGACGGTTCACATAGTAGTGATCAGCGTCTGCTCTCTCCGGTGTTCCATGGATGAATGTGCGGCAGGAGGCCATCTGCCCGTCCGCGCGCTCCACGGCGAGAGAGACGGGCTTTTTTGCCGTCCCGAGGAATGAGCGGTTGAACTTCAGGATGGGCATGAACTCCGGGTCCAGCACCGGCCGATTCTTCACGTCGACTTCGATTCCAAAACGCTTCATAATGCGTCCCTCCTTACTGGCTGGCCGAACGGCCAGGGCCCTGCTCCGGAATTTCCTCCGGGCTCGTCTTGTTCTTCTGTCATCATCATAAGCCAAATTGAAAAAATATACAAGAGATAATTGAAATTTATTTTCAGAAGTGAAATAAAATTTCATCCGGTCGCCGGAGGAAATTTTTCCTTCACTGCCGGAGAGAAGAACCGGAAAAAACCGTGGGAAAAAGGGAAAATAATTTTCATGAATAATTTGTGAAAAAAGTTTCATCATTTTATTGACTTTTATATAAGCTTTGCTATAATAGTTTTAAAAGAAAAGAGGATTTTCAGATTTTTTTCTGCGAAATCCGCAGCAACTGCGTTGTTTTTCAAGCAAAAACGGCGCGCAATCCCCTCTCACAACAAAAAAAGGAGGAAGAAACATGAAAAAAATTTTCAAACGTACGCTCACGCTGCTTCTGGCGCTGGCGATGACAGTCTCCCTGCTGGCGGGCTGCGGGAGCAGCTCCGGCAGTTCCGACACGACAGCGGCTGCCGAAGAGACGGCCGCAGCTGATTCCGGAACGGAGACAACTTCCACGTCGGATGGCGTGCTGAAGCTGGCCGTGACGACCGGCGACGGCTCGTCCTCGGATGACAAGATTTCGACGCCCTGGTACAACCGTACCTTCGCGACGAACCTGATGTTCCGCAGTCTTCTCATCGCGGACAGCACGCTGACCGAGACCAGCCCGGATCTGGCCGAGAGCGTAGAAATCAGCGATGACGCCCTGACCTACACCATCACCATGAAGGAAGGCCTGAAGTGGTCCGACGGCGAGGATCTGACGGCGGAGGACGTGGTGTGGTCAATTGAGACTGCCCAGCAGGCGGCCCAGGTCAACTCCATCTATACGACCGCATTCAGCTACATAGAGTCCCTGACCTACGAGGATAATGTGATCACGATGGTTCTCACCTCCCCGTATTCTGACATGTCCGCGATTCTCGCACAGTTCGCCATCCTGCCCAAGCACAGCCTGGAGGATGCGGATCCTCTGTCCATGGAGTCCGATGATTTCTGGACTGACCCGGTCTGCTCCGGTATGTACTGCGTGGATGAACTGAACGTGGGTAATTATTTCACGATGAAGATCAATGAGAATTATGAGGGAGATGCCCCCAAGATTCAGAGCATTCAGGTTTCCTTCGTGTCTGACTATGTGACGGCGGCGCAGTCCGGCATCGCTGACTATGTATTTGGAAATGATACCAACCTTGTGGAGGCGCTGGACGCCATGGATAACTACACCGGTTATTCCATCGATCAGCTTTTCTACAAATACTTCATCTTCAATATGTCTGGTACCGACGGCAATGAGAACGAGGCCATGCAGAGTGTGGAGGTCCGTAAGGCTCTGATGGAAGCTATCGACCGTGCAGCGCTGGCGGCGCTGTATCCGAGCGCGGCTCTGCTCGACAGCGGTGTGCCGAGAACAGATGATGCTTATGACGGATTTGAATGGACCTATGATCTGGATCAGGCCAAGGCGGATCTGGAGGCTTCCGGTTATGACATGAGCCGTACGCTGCGCATCTGCTACTACAACAACGACCAGACCTCTGTGGATCTGATCAACGCGGTGGTCTACTATCTGGAGCAGCTGGGCCTGACCGTGGAAGCGACCCTTTCCAACGACGGCACGACCGATCTGTTCACGACCCGTGATTATGATATCGGCTTCAAGGGCAAGAGTGCTTTCTCCATCAGCGAGTGGTACACCGAGTATCTGAGCACCGACAGCCTGTTCTGCGGCATCTTCGGCGGCGATTCTGATTTTGATGAGCCTGTTGCTGCCCTGCAGGCCGCGACCGACACCGAGAGCCGGAACGAGGCGCTGGCGACTCTGCAGGCGCTGGAAGAAGAGAAGGTCTACAAGGTTCCCATGTTCACCGTGGGTGTGAATGTGTATGTCAGCGACAATGTAAAGGTGCCTGACGGTGTGGAATTCTGCAATCCCTACTATTCCTGCGACCTTGACTTTGCGAACTGGGAGCTGAATTAAGGACCTGTTAAAGAATTCTTCTTTACATCTGACTTGTCTAAATCTTCCTATACTGCGTTGTCGTCAATCGGCGTACCCCGGTACGCCTCATTCCTCCGCCTTGTCTAGAAAGATTTATCCTGCGTCATATGCAAAGCTAATTCTTAACAGTTCCTAAACACCAGAACCATGCCACCCGCATCTTCTGCCCTGTAACGGGAATCGAACGATAACCCGGAGGAGGGAGAGACGCATGTTTAAAATCCTCGCGTCTCTTCCTCCTCTTATCTTTTCCTATCCGAAACGGAGTGAGAAAAATATGGTCAAATACATCGTCAAAAAACTGCTGATGATGATCCCCATGCTACTGGTCATCAGCTTTATCGTTTACATGGGGTTACGCGCCACCGGCGTTGACCCGATCAACTTCCTGGTTAGCCCGGAGGTTCTCTCTGCCAATGCGGAGAACGTGGAGGCTCTTCGTGAAAGCCTGGGGCTGAACGATCCGCTTGTGGTTCAGTATGTTCGCTGGCTGGGCGATATCCTGCACGGCGATCTGGGCTACTCTCTGGACGGGACATCTATCTCGGCGACCATCGCCACCCGCCTTCCCTACACGCTGGAGCTGGCCGGCTATTCGCTGCTTTTCAGTACCATCATCGGGATCGGGATCGGCATCATCAGCGCGATCCGTCAGAACGGCATCGTCGATTACATCGGCCGCGTGCTGGCTGTCATCGGACAGGCCGTCCCGCAGTTCCTGGTGGGCATCCTTCTCATCGAGATTTTCGCGATCAAGCTGGGCTGGTTTCCGACGGCAAACCGTGTAGATCCCAATGCCACGAACGCCTTTGTAGATGCGTTCCGGCATCTGTTCCTGCCCGTTGTGACACTGACCATCGGCATGGTGGCCGTGCTCATGCGTTACGCGCGGAATACCATGCTGGATGTGCTGAACAGTGACTACATCAAGACGGCCCGTTCCAAGGGGATTCCGGAGTGGAAGGTCTACATGAAGCATGGCTTCCGCAACGCCATGAAGCCCGTGCTCGTGATTCTGCTGTTCCGTATTCCCGGTCTGATCGGCGGTTCCGTGGTCATCGAGACCGTGTTCTCCTATCCGGGCATCGGCATCACCATGACGAACGCGATCACCAGCGGCGACTACCCGGTAGTGCTGGTCACGACCCTGATCATCGCGGCTACCATGCTGATTTGCTCCTTCCTGGTCGATGTGTTCAACGCACTGCTGGATCCCCGGGTCCGGCTGGGTGAGTGATGAAAGGAGGTCCTGAAAAATGAATGAAGCAACAGTAAGCATCAAAGATCAAAATAAGGCGGCTTCCTCCTCTCGTCTGAAGAAAAACATCCGTAAATTTGCCAATAACAAGCTGGCCGTGCTGGGTCTGGTAATCGTCGCCGTTATGACCATCGCCTGTGTGGTCGCCTTTATCGCCGGCGTCGATTACCGGACGCCGGATCTGACGGCTACGCGGACAGCTCCTGATTCCTCGCATCTTTTCGGCACTGATACCATCGGCCGCGACCTGCTGGCGCGTGTCCTGGTGGGCGGCTGCTATTCCATTTTCATCGGTCTGTTCAGTGCGGTGGTCAGCAATGGCCTGGGCGCGATCCTGGGCGCCGTCGCCGGGTATTTCGGCGGCTGGGTGGATTCTGTTCTGGTGCGAATCTCCGAGATCTTTCAGGCATTTCCCCAGCTGGTGCTGGTCATGATGCTGATCGCCATCTTCAACACCCGCGGCCTGGGGAATCTGCTCTTTATCTTTGTTATTACAGGATGGATGACGACCTTCCGGATGGTGCGCAACGAGTACATGACGCTGAAGAATGAGACCTATGTCAAGGTCTGTGAGGCCTTCGGCATGAAGAGCAGCAACATCATGTTCAAGCAGATCCTGCCCAATGTCATGACCCCCATCATCGTGTCCGTGACCACCAACGTGGCGTATTTCATTCTGCAGGAGGCGTCCCTGAGCTTCATTGGTCTGGGCGTCGCCGACTCCACGCCGACCTGGGGCAACATCCTCAACGCGGCGAAGAGTCTGACTGTGGTGCAGAACCAGTGGTGGATCTGGGTATTCCCCGGCGCGGCCATCAGCCTGTTTGTCCTGGCCATCAATTTCCTGGGCGACGGCCTGCGGGATGTGCTGGACGCCAAGCAGCAGTGAGGAGGGCAGAATGGATAACAGAGAGATCATTTTAGACGTAAAGAACCTCAATACGAGCTTTGTCTCGGAGAAGAAGAAAACCCGTATCGTGAAAAACGTCTCCTTTCAGGTGAAGCGCGGCACGACGCTGGCCGTGGTGGGTGAGTCCGGCTGCGGCAAGAGCGTGACCATGAATTCCATCATGCGCTTCCTGGGACGCAACGCCATCGTGGAGGCGGACAGCATTCAGTACAACAGCCTGCATGATGATCAGGTGAAGGAATATCATCTGGAGAAATATGAGAAGCCCAACTGTGCGGAAATGCGCGCGCTGCGCGGTCCGGAGATGAGTATGGTCTTCCAGGATCCCATGTCCAGCCTGAATCCCGTTTACAAGGTGGGGGATCAGGTCGCCGAGGGGCTGCTTGAGCACAATAAGGGCATGAGCAAGAAGGAAGCCCGGGAGAAGGTCCTTGAGATGTTCCGCAAGCTGGGGATTCCGGATCCCGAGGAGCGGATCGACAGTTATCCGCACCAGTTCTCCGGCGGCATGAAGCAGCGCGTGGTCATTGCCATCGCAATGATCTGCAATCCCGAGCTCATCATCTGCGACGAGCCGACGACGGCTCTGGACGTGACGATTCAGGCTCAGATCATGGAGCTGCTGAAGGCAATGCAGGTGAACGAGGGCAAGAGCATCGTCCTTATCACCCACAACATGGGTCTGGTGGCGGAAATGGCCGACGAGGTGTGCGTCATGTACATGGGCCGTGTTGTGGAATTCGGCAGCCTGGAGCAGATCTTCGACCACACAAGCCATCCCTACACCCAGGCGCTGCTGCGCAGCGTGCCGGTGCTGGGCCTCGCCGACGGCCAGAAGCTGGAGACCATTCCCGGTTCGACACCCAACCCGGCGGACCTGAAGGGCGGCTGTGAGTTCGCGGATCGCTGTCCCTTCTGCACCGACGCCTGCCGTGAGAAGGACATCCCCATGTTCGAGATCACACCGGGTCATCGTGTGCGCTGTCTGAAATTTCAGGATTCCCCGGAGGTGATGTGAGATGAGTGAAAATAAAAAGGAAGTTATCTTTAAAGTAGAAGATCTGTGTACCTGGTTTCCCATCACCCAGGGGGCTTTCAAGAAGGTGGTCGGCTATGTGAAGGCGGTGGATGGCATCAGTCTTGATGTTTACAAGGGTGAGACTCTGGGCATCGTGGGTGAGTCCGGCTGCGGAAAATCCACGCTGGGCAAGACCATGATGATGCTGGAGAAGGCCACCGGCGGACAGGTGCTGTTCAACTATGACGGCGAGTTCAAGGACATCACGAAATTTAATTCTCAGGAAATGTTCGAGTTCCGCAAGGAAGTGCAGATGGTGTTCCAGGATCCCTATTCGGCCCTGAACCCGCAGAAGAAGATCTACACCTCCTTCGAGGAGCCGCTGAAGGTCCATGGCGTGAAGAGCGAGAAGGAACGCGAGGACATCATGGAGCGGGTGCTGAAGATGGTCAACATCCAGCCCGACTACCTGATGCGTTTCCCTCACGAGTTCTCCGGCGGACAGCGCCAGCGTCTGTGTATCGCCCGGGCGCTGGAGGTCATGCCCAAGGTGCTGATCTGCGATGAGCCCGTGTCCGCCCTGGATGTGTCGATTCAGGCGCAGGTGCTGAACCTGATGAAGGATATTCAGAAGGAAATGGATCTGACCTACCTCTTCATTGCCCACGATCTCAGCGTGGTTCAGCATATGTCAGACCGCATCATGGTCATGTATCTGGGCCGTGTAGTGGAGGTCGCCGATTCCAAGGCGCTGTATGACGAGCCGATGCATCCCTATACCCGGGCGCTGCTGTCGGCTATCCCGGTGCCGGACATTCACAAGACGAAGAAGCGTCAGGTGCTGGAGGGCGAGGTGCCGAGCCCGATTCACAAGCCGACCGGCTGCCCGTTCCACACGCGCTGCCCTAACTGCATGGAGCGGTGCAAGACCGAAGTGCCGACGCTGCATGTGCAGAACCCGGAGAACGGACACATGGTGTCCTGCCATCTCTACGACTGAGCGGAGGCAATATATAATGAAGGAATACGCGGTGCGGCTGCCGCGGGAGGAGAGCTGCGACGTGCTGGTGGTCGGCGGCGGGATCGCTGGTCTGCTGGCCGCCCTGCGGGCGGCAGAGGACGGCGCAGCCGTCACTCTGGCGGCCGCAGGCGGCCTCTTCTCCGGCTCCAGCTTCTACCCGGGAACCTGGGGTCTGGGCCTGGTGGGACCGGACGGCCCGGCGGACGAGGCAGACCTGACCCGCACCATCCGGGCGGTGGGCTGCGGCATGGCCTCGCCGGAACTGGTGGAGACCTTCGTCCGGGGCATTACCCCGGCCATCGAAGAGCTGCGCACAAGGGGCGTGCGGCTGCGCCGCGCCGCGCATGATAATCAGAAGGAATTCATCCCCTGCTTCGATCATAAGCGCCGGGACTGGAACGGCCTGGAATACGACAGTATCCGGGAGATCCTGGGCGCCCGGCTTGCAGAATTGGGCGTCCGCATCCGAAATGGCTGTGAGGTGGTGGAGCTTGTGCGGGTGGGGGAGCGGGTCTGCGGCGCGGTCGTATTTCAGGACGGGGGACTGCACTTTCTCGGCTGCCGGGCGCTGGTGCTCGCCACCGGAGGCTATGGCAGTCTGTTCCGCCGTCACCTCTGCACGGAGGATGTGACCGGACAGGGACAGGCTCTGGCTCTGGAAGCCGGCGCCTCTCTGGTGAATATGGAGTTTCTGCAGATGATGCCGGGGTATCTGTCCCCGGCGCCCAGAACCATTTTTAATGAAAAAACGTTTCGCTTCGTCCGGCTTCACCGGGCAGACGGGACACCTCTGCTGCCGGAGGGTTCGGAGACAGAGCGTCTGCTGGCGCTGCGTTCCACCCACGGTCCTTTCACGGCGCGGCTGGAGTCAAGAGCCGTGGATATCGCTCTATTTCAGGCGTGCCGGGAGGAGGCGGAGGGAGTGACCGTTACCTATAAACCGGAGCTGCGGCAGGATATGCCGGAGTTTATCGCCACCTATTTCGACTGGCTGGAGCGGGAGAAGGGGATCACCCCTGAGATGCCGATACATATTGGCATATTTGCTCATGCGGCCAACGGCGGGATTGCCATCCGTCCGGATGCCTCGACCGGCGTCCCCGGGCTTTTCGCCTGCGGGGAGGTCACCGGCGGGATGCACGGGGCGGACCGGATCGGCGGCCTGTCCACGGCGAACGGTCTGGTGTTCGGCGGGATCGCCGGGCATGCAGCGGCTGCGTTTTGCCTGGACGTGTCGGAACCGCCGTCCGCCTGTCTGGTTCAGGGGCGCGTGATGCCGGGATTGTCAGAGCGGACGCGGACTTTGCAGGAGATCATGTCTCGTTCCGTGATGATCCTGCGGAATGAAACGGGGCTGCAGGAGGCCTGTGAGCGGCTGGAGACACTGGCCGACCCGCAGCGAGTTGGTCTTTCAGAGGATCCGCGGGAGATCGCGGCCACCCGGAAGTGGGAGTGCCGTCTGCTGACAGCGCGGTGTGTCCTTCAGGCTGCGCTGGCCCGGCGCGAGAGCCGGGGTTCCCATTACAGGGAGGATTTCCCGGAGGAGGACCCGGCCTGCGGACAGCCTGTCTTCCTGCGCCTGGGAGAGAACGGAAATATATGGATGAGCGAGGCGGTCCCGGGAGGACCGGGAAGGAAAGGAATGAAACCATGTTAGAACTGTCGAAATTTCGCGCAGTTCATGCCTGGATTCAGGATGAACTGAAGGGAAGCGCCGATTTCTGGCTGAAATACGGTCTTGACCGGGAACACGGCGGCGTGTACACTTGTCTTGACCGGGAAGGAAAGATCTTCTCTACGGATAAGAGTGTGTGGATGCAGGGGCGATGCGGCTGGACCTATGCGTTCCTGTGCACCACCTACGGGGAGCGCCCGGAGTGGCTGGAGGCCAGCCGGAGCTGTCTGGATTTCATGGAAGAGCATTGTATCAATCGTGAGGCCGGAGACAGGATGTATTTTACGGTAACGGCGGAGGGAAAGCCTCTGCGTCAGCGCCGCTACTGCTTCTCCGAGGGCTTTTACGCGCTCGCGAATGCGGAGTATTATCACGTCACCGGGGAGAGGGTCCGCCTGGAGCGTGCCCGGAGGGCTTATGAGCTGATCTACCGGCTGAACCACGGCCTGATCAAGGATCCGACAGGGCTGGGTCCCAAGACGATTCCCGAGACCCGTTCCGGCCGCGCGCTGGGAGATACGATGATCTATCTGAACATCACTTCTGTCATGCGCCGCTGCGATCCGGAGCGCCGGACGCTCTATGATATCAGAGCCAGAGAGTGCGTAGACACCATTTTCCGCTATCATCATAAGCCGGAGCTTCGCTGCACGCTGGAGACGGTGAGTCCGGACGGAACGCCGCAGCTGGAGAATACGGCGGGGCGCGTGGTTAATCCCGGTCATGACATCGAGTGCAGCTGGTTCCTTATGGAGGAGACTGCCTATGAGAAAAATGATGCGCTGCGGGCGGATGCCATGCGGGTCTTTGACTATGCCATTGAAGCCGGCTGGGACAAAGAATATGGCGGACTTCTGTATTTTATAGATTGTCTGGGACGCCCGCCGGAGGCTTACGAGCATGACATGAAGCTGTGGTGGCCTCACAACGAGATCCTGATCGCTTCGATGATGATTTATCGCGATACGGGAGAGGAAAAATATCTGGACTGGTTTTATCAGACGGCGGATTACTGTCGGGAGCATTTTGCGGATCCGGAATGCGGAGAGTGGTATGGTTATCTGCGCCGGGACGGCATTCCCACGCAGCCGGCCTGCAAGGGCAGCACCTTCAAGGGCCCCTTCCATGTGCCGCGCAGTCTGATTCTGGTGGACCGGATGATGACAGAGATCGAGGCGAGAGCCGCATCTCAAGAAGGAAAATAAAGGAGCAGGAATGGCAGGAACACCCCTGGAAGAGAACATCATTGTCAAACTGAACAACAGCTATTATCACCTGACGGCTTCGGAGAAAAAGGTAGCGGATTATGTGCTGAGCCATAAGCGGGAGGTACAGTTCATGTCTATCTCGGAGCTGGCCGACGAGTGCGGCGTGGCGGAGGCGACGATCTCCCGGTTCTGCCGCAGGCAGAAACTCCATGGCTACAACGCTTTCAAACTGGCGCTGGCCATGGAGACGGCCCGGGAGGAAGCCGGCGTCGCGGCCTCGGCGGAGTCGGAGGTGACGGCGCTCTCGGAGGAAGAAGAGGCAGACGCTGTCATTGAAATGAGCCGCAGGCAGTACGCCGAGTACAAGGCGGCTCTGAGTCAGACCATGGCGCAGATCCGGCCGGAGCGCATTCGTGAGGCGGTTGATCTGCTGGCCGGGGCGGACAAGGTGTTCTGTATGGGACAGGGAGGTTCCATGATCATGGCGCAGGAGGCGGCGCACCTTTTTTCCACGGTGTCGCTCCGTTTCTTCAACGTGCCGGATTCTCATCTGCAGGCCTCCGCGGCCTCGCTGCTCACACCCCGGGATGTACTGTTCTTTTTCTCGTACTCCGGTTCCACGAAGGATATCGTGGACATCATGGCGCTGGCCAGGGAGCGGGGGGCGAAGAGCATTCTGATTACCCGGTTTGCCAAGTCGCCGGGTGCGGCCTGCGCCGATGTGGTGCTGCAGTGCGGGTCCAATGAGGGGCCTCTGCAGCTGGGCACGGTGGCGGCCCGCGTGGCGCAGCTCTTTCTGGTAGATATCCTCTATCAGGAAATGTGCCTGCGCAATCCCGAGGAAGCACGTATCAATCGGGAGCGGATCGCCGGAGCGCTGGCGGACAAGCACATATAGACAGAAATGATTCGCGACGAAGTCATAAGCATCGCCGGTCCGGCAGGTTGTATGGGGCCGGACACCATGATGGACATGGAGAAGGATAACAATCATGAGAGATATCGCAAAATATCAGGGGATTCTCCCCGCATTTTATGCCTGCTATGACAGGGAGGGGGAGATTTCCCCCGAGGCAGTTCGGAAGCTCACGGAATATTTCGTGGAGAAGGGCGTGAAGGGCGTTTATGTCGGAGGCTCCTCCGGAGAGTGCATCTACCACAGCGTGGCGGAGCGCAAGCTGGTTCTGGAAAATGTGATGGCGGCGGCGCAGGGACGGCTGACCGTGATCGCCCACGTGGGCTGCAACAGCACCCGGGATTCCGTGGAGCTGGCGCGCCACGCGGAGTCGCTGGGTGTGGACGCCATCGCCTCCATCCCGCCGATTTACTTCCATCTGCCGGATGATTCCATCGCCGACTACTGGAACGCGATGAGCGACGCGGCGCCGAATACGGACTTCGTCATCTACAACATTCCTCAGCTGGCGGGCGTGTCGCTGACGATGCCGCTGTTTCGCAAAATGCTGGAGAATCCGCGGGTTGTGGCTGTGAAGAACTCCTCCATGCCGGTGCAGGATATCCAGATGTTCCTGGATGAGGGTACCCGGGGCGGACGTCCCTTCATCGTGTTCAACGGCCCCGACGAGCAGCTGATCAGCGGCCTGGCTATGGGCGCCGGCGGCGGGATTGGCGGGACCTACGCCGTGATGCCGGAGCTGATTCTGAAGGTCTGGAACCTGATGAAGACCGGCGAGGTTGAGAAGGCCCGCAAGGTACAGTTCGACATCGACAACATCATTTACGCGATGTGCGGCTGTAAGGGAAATATGTATGCCGCGGCCAAGGAGATCCTGCGCCGCCGGACAGGCATCGACGTCGGCGGAGTGCGTGCTCCGCTGAGTGATCTCGTGCCGGAGGACATGCCGAAGATTGCCGCCTGCGTGGCGTTGATTGACAAAGCCATGGCAAGGTGGGCGGACTGAGCGTAAAGGTCCTCGGAAGTGTTTCGTATTGATTCGGAAAAACGCCAGATCACAGAGAAAATCCTGCGATCTGGCGTTTTTTGATGGAAGAGGAAGAGACAGGCTGCTTCACCGCTTCAAATACATTCATCACGATCTTCTTTCCGATTTTTGAGTAAAAAACAACCAGGCACAATCATGTACTCGATTTGGAAGCGGAAGTTTCGGCCCCTGCAAAAATATATTTTATTGTAGAATTTCCTGTCGAACTATGGTAGGATAATGGGCAAGAGCTACCAGGATGGTAGGCGGTTAGCCCTCGACGAGGGACTGTGACCCTCGTTTACATAGAAACCCGAAAGGGAATCCGGTGGAAGGAGGGCTAAGCCAATGAGTATCGCAGACTTAATTGCAGTGCTGAGCTTCGGCATCGGCTGCTTTTGTGCCGGGTATACGTTCGGCAAGGATAATCATAAAACACAGAAATAACCGCCCCAGTCGCATGTGAAGCGGTTATTTCTTTTAACTTAATCAATTTTGTGGCTAACCGTCTATCGGCGGCTCCCGAGGGGACACCTGTTAGCGCAGGTGTCTTTCCTTATGCCAACTATAGCATGAATTCCAGAACAGTTCAAGAATTTTTTGCTGGCTCAATGCAATCTTGTATGAAAGCATTTGATTTGTACAATCTGAAAGAAGAAATGGGTGTATATTTTTGCGAAATGGTTTTGCTGCATTTAACGTCTGCGGCGACAACAGCAACTCCGAAGCCGCTTCCACTTTTCAACCGGATATGCTATACTTCCAGCAGAAAGGACGGAACCGCGCATGAGACAGAAGGATTTCGTAAGAATAGTAACGGAACGCCTGCAGATCGAGTTTGAGAAACAGGACCGGAGCGGCGTTTACGGCCTGACACAGCGCATGATGGCATATAATTCAAATAAGATTGAGGGAAGCACACTCACTGAAGAACAGACTGCTTCGATGTTTGACACTGGTACCCTTTACTCCGACGATCCCGAAGTCATCTTCCGCGCGAAGGACATCGAAGAAATGAACGGCCACTTCAAAATGTTTAACTATATGCTGAAAACGCTGGATGAACCATTGTCGGAAGATGTCATCAAAGCATTCCATAAGAACTTAAAAGAAGGCGTCTTTGAGGATTTTGCGAACGGCTATGCCATTGGAGATTATAAGAAAAGACGGAATCGCGTTTCCACGATCGCGACATCTGAACCGCAGGATGTCTATAACGACATGCAGGCGCTGCTGGATGATTACCGCGCCAATAAACGGATCGGAATCCCTGAGCTCGCTGTGTTCCATGCCCGATTTGAAAAGATTCATCCCTTTCAGGACGGCAACGGACGTGTCGGGCGCATGATCCTGCTGCGCGAATGCCTCGTAAACGGCGTGATTCCGGTCATCATACAGGATATCAACAAAGCGGAATATTACAGAAATCTGCTGAATGTCCAGACGAAAAACCAGGTTGAAGGACTGATCGGGTATTTTAAGTCTGAGCAGGAGGACTATTACCGGAAAGCAGCGCCGTATGTGATCGATCAGGACGAACTGCAGAAACTGGATATCGGACATCTGTTCGTAAACAGTGATCCTGCATGAAAATATCAGTGATACTGTGGAAAAGCAGAAAAAGGGAAAAGAAAAATGGGCTTCAGTAAACGATATCTCTACGTCCTGCTGTCAAGCACAGGAACAAAATTTGCCAAAATGATCCGTCTGGTCGGGCGGCAGACCTATAACCATGCCGCGGTCAGTCTGGACGGCGACCTGGAGCATCTGTATGCTTTCGCCAGACCGCAGCAGGATGCCATTTTCCTGGGACATCTGGTGCGGGAATCGCTCGAACGGTACACGCTGCGGCAGAGTGATCCGGTTCCCGTCGTCATTCTGCGGATTCCCATTTCACAGGAAGGTTACGATTGGGTGACACGGAGAATCACGCAGATGGTCGATAACACCGAGTATATGTATAACCTTCTTTCCGTTCTTTCCTATCCGGTGACCGGAGGGATCACGGTGGATAAAACCTATACCTGTGTGGAATTTGCCACGCATTTGCTGCAGTACTGTGGATATCTGCGGGAAATGCGGTGCTGCTACTATACGCCAGATGATCTCGTGCGGGAGCTGTCCGAGTATGTGATATACCGCGGCGACATTCGGGACTGTTTGCCGGATGTGTGGGTGGATTATCAGTATTTTTCGCCGCCGACGCTCATGCTCTTCCTTGAAAATATGCAGTCGCTGCTGCGGCTGATCCGGAGGACGGTCAAGTTTTGATTTGACAAATTCACGTACATTGGTTAAGATATAGACCAGAGTGCAGGACGTAAGGCCGCACGAAGGGGTACACCACCACGGGCGTATTTCTTTGTGCGGCCTTTTTCACGGGATTTTTTACTGGCAGACGGGAATCGCTGCCGTTGGAAGGTTCAGCGGTGTGTTCCCGCGGATTTATGAATGATGGGATGAGAGGAGAGTGACAGCTATGGTGAAGATCAACGGCGAAGACGTCGCGGCGCAGGGCCGGACTCTGGCGGACTATCTGGTGCAGGAGGGGTATGCCCTGACGCGGATCGCCGTGGAGTGCAACGGGCAGATCGTGCCGAAGGCGGAATACGCCGCGAAGGTGCTGGCGGACGGCGATGTTCTGGAGGTCGTGAGCTTCGTGGGGGGCGGCTGAGATGGAGGAAATGAGAGGGAAGGCGCAGCCTGCGAAGGAAGAAATCTCTGCCGGAAAGGACTTTCCTACAGAAGCAGACTTCCGTCAGGCTCTGGAGCTTCGCCACACGAAGCCGGTGCAGGAGAAGATCAGCGCGGCCCGGGTGGCCATCTGCGGCCTCGGCGGTCTGGGCTCGAACATTGCCATCGCACTGGCCCGCTGCGGGATCGGGGGGCTGCATTTGATCGACTTCGACCGCGTCGATCTATCCAACCTGAACCGGCAGCAGTACGGCATCGCCCAATTGGGGCAGCCGAAGCCGGAGGCACTGACCGAGGTGCTGCGGGCGGTCAATCCCTGGCTGCCCGTCCGCACAGATTTTGCGCGGCTGACCGAGGAGAATGTCCTTGCATATCTGCAGGGGGAGCCCTACATCTGCGAGGCGTTTGATTCGCCGGAGGCCAAGGCCATGCTCACCAACGCAGTGCTGACGCATTGCCCGGAGAAATACCTGGTGGGAGCCTCCGGGATGGCGGGGCTCGGGGAGAGCAACCGGATTCAGACCCGGCGCATCCTGCCGCATTACTATCTATGCGGCGACGGCGTCTCGGGCACCGAGACCTGTGGCAGCCTGGTGGCGCCCCGCGTGATGCTCTGTGCGGCGCATCAGGCCAACAAGATACTGGAAATCATTGTAAAAGGAGAATAAGAAGATGACGAACGACACATTTACCCTGGGAGGGAAGGAATTTCACTCGCGTTTTATTCTGGGTTCAGGGAAATATTCGATGGAGCTGATCAAAGCGGCCGTGGAGAATGCCGGGGCGGAGATCATCACGCTGGCGGTGCGCCGGACCAACACGAAGAAGAATGAGAATATCCTTGACTATATTCCGGAGAACGTGACGCTGCTGCCCAATACCTCCGGGGCGCGGACCGCGGAGGAGGCGGTGCGGATCGCACGCATGGCGCGGGAGATCGGCTGCGGCGATTTCGTGAAGATTGAAATCATGCGCGACAGCAAATATCTGCTGCCGGACAACGAGGAGACCGTGAAGGCAACAGAGATTCTGGCGAAGGAGGGCTTTGTGGTGCTGCCCTACATGTACCCGGATCTCTATGCGGCCCGGGCGCTGGCGGATGCGGGCGCGGCGGCGGTGATGCCGCTGGCTTCCCCGATCGGCTCCAACAAGGGACTGGCCACGCGGGAATTCATCCAGATTCTTATCGATGAGATCGATTTGCCGATCATCGTGGACGCGGGCATCGGCCGCCCCTCTCAGGCCTGCGAGGCCATGGAAATGGGTGCGGCGGCAATCATGGCGAACACAGCGATCGCTACCGCCGGTGATATCCCGCGGATGGCGGGCGCCTTCAAGGACGCCATCGAGGCGGGCCGGAACGCCTATCTGGCAGGCCTGGGCCGGGTACTGGAGCGCGGCGCGTCCGCTTCGGATCCGCTGACGGGATTCTTAAGAGACTAGGAGGCGGAAAATCATGGCGGAAAATCAGTTTTTTATCGATTCGGCACGGCTCAGTGAGAAGGCTCTGAATAAGAAGCATCGTCTGGAGCAGGATCCCTCCAGCCGCACGAACCATATGGAATATATGCCGGGGATGGAGCAGATCTCCCCGGAGATCCGGGAGCGCGTGCTCGCGGAGATGAATGCCTATGATTCCTCAAAATACACCGACGCGGATGTGCGGCGGGCTCTGCAGCATGAGACCTGCAGCGTGGAGGATTTCAAGGCGCTGCTCTCTCCGGCGGCGGCTCCGTATCTGGAGGAGATGGCGGTCCGGGCCAAGGAGGAGACCGGCAAGCATTTCGGCAATACGGTCTATCTGTTCACGCCCCTCTATATCGCCAATTACTGTGAAAATTACTGTATCTACTGCGGGTTTAACTGTTATAATGACATCGTGCGTAAGAAACTCTCCATGGAAGAGATCAAAAAGGAGATGCAGGTGATCGCTGATTCCGGCATCGAGGAGATCCTGATTCTGACCGGCGAGAGCCGGGGGCAGAGTGATGTCAAGTACATCGGCGAAGCCTGCAAACTGGCGCGGAATTATTTCCGCAATGTGGGACTGGAGATCTATCCGGTCAATACCGATGAGTATCGGTATCTGCACGAATGCGGAGCGGATTATGTGACGGTATTCCAGGAGACCTATGACGCGGACAAATACGAGACACTGCATCTGATGGGACACAAGCGTGTCTTCCCCTACCGCTTCGAGGCGCAGGAGCGGGCGATCCGCGGCGGGATGCGGGGCGTCGGCTTCTCAGCGCTGCTGGGACTGGCGGACTTCCGCAAGGACGCGCTGGCTTCGGCTCTGCATGTGTACTATTTGCAGCGCAAATACCCGCACGCGGAGTATTCTCTGTCCTGCCCGCGGCTGCGTCCGATTATTAACAATGACAAGATCAATCCGCTGGATGTTCACGAGAAGGAGCTCTGTCAGGTTCTCTGTGCCTACCGCATCTTCCTGCCCTACGTGGGGATCACCGTGTCCTCCCGGGAGCAGAAGCATTTCCGGGACGGGATTGTGAAGATCGCGGCGACCAAGGTCTCGGCCGGGGTCTCCACGGGCATCGGCGATCATGAGAGCAAATATACCGGGAAAGAGGACGCGGAGGCCGGCGACGAGCAGTTCGAGATCTCCGATGGCCGCAGCTTCGATCAGATGTATACGGACATGGCGGGTGAGGGACTGCAGCCGGTCCTGAATGACTATGTCTACGTGTAAGGTGCTCTGTGTGACGAACCGCCGCCTGGTGCGGGGGGACTTCCTGACACAGATCGAACGGATCGCCGCCGGGGTGACGGCGATTCTTCTGCGGGAGAAGGATCTGCCTCCGGAGGAGTATGTGCAGCTGGCGAAGCAGGCGGCGGGGGCTTGTGCGCCCTACGGTGCGCCGCTGATTCCTCATACTTATACGAAGGCGGCGCTTCGGCTGGGAAGCCGCCGCATCCATCTGCCCGGGCCGGTGTTCTTCGCGCTGACAGAGGCGGAGCGGAGCCGGTTTGAAACGATCGGCGTCTCGGTTCACAGCGCGGAGGAGGCGCGGGCGGCCGCCTCCTCCGGAGCTTCGTATCTGACGGCGGGGCATGTTTTCGCCACGGACTGCAAGCGGGGCCTGCCGCCCCGCGGCCTTCCTTCTCTGGAGGAGGTCTGCGCCGCCGTGGACATCCCGGTGTACGCCATCGGCGGCATCACGCCGGAGAATGCCGGGGCGTGCCTGGCGGCCGGGGCAGAGGGCGTCTGCCTCATGTCGTCGCTGATGGAGGCTGTGGAACCGGAGGAACTGCTGCGGAAGTTTTACAGTGGGAAGTGAGAGAACCGGGTTTTGCGCAGAATGAGATATACCAAAGGCGTCTTTTAGGGAAAGCTTTGGTTTTCATCATCGAATATATGGACAGCAGCCCGATTGTGCGAATACCTGCAGAATGCCTGCTGTATTGAGAGAGCAGAGGAAGGAGACTGTCATGCCGGAATTGCCGGAGGTAGAAACGATTCGACGTGTGATCGGGCCGCAGATCAGCGGACTGATGGTGGAGCAGGTAACAGTGCGCCGCCCGGAGGTCATCGCCCATCCGGCGGCGGAAGAATGTGAGCGTCGTCTGACCGGACAGTGCTTCCGTGAGCTGGCACGCCGCGGAAAGTATCTTGTTTTTCAGTTTTCCGGCGGAGACCGTCTGCTTCTTCATCTGCGCATGACTGGCTGTCTGCTTCTGACACCGGCGGAGGCGCCGGAGGAGCCGCACACGCATGTGGTTTTCCGGTTGAGTGATGGCCGGGAGCTGCGTTTTTCTGACACACGCCGCTTCGGGCGTTTCTGGCTGCTGCGCGAGGGCGAAACAGATACCTACAGCGGTGCAGAGAAGCTGGGTCTGGAACCGTCCGACTCGTCTCTTTCTGCTGAATATTTGTCTGATCAATGGGGGAAAAGCCGGAAGGCCATCAAGACGTGTCTGCTGGACCAGACCGTGATCGCCGGAATCGGCAATATTTATTCAGATGAAATTCTTTATGCGGCCGGAATCCATCCGGCGCGGCAGGCACTCTGCCTGACCGGAGAGGAATGGGAACGCCTGGCTGCGGAGATCCCGAAGCAGCTGTCTTATTTTATTGAAAAGAATGCGATCACGCCGGAGGACTATCTGGAGACGAGAGGGAAGGATTATCGGAACACGCCGCATTTGCAGGTGTACGGGCATGAGGGAGAACCCTGTCCTTCCTGCGGCGCGCCGCTTTGCCGCAGGGTGATCGGCGGGCGGGGCAGCGTGTTCTGTCCGCGGTGTCAGCGGGAGTAGGATTTTATTCCTCGTTTTCCGCCCGGTTCCTCTTGCGGAATTCACTGGGGGAGCAGTGCAGGTATTTCTGGAAAATGCGCCCGAAGTAGCTGTTGTCGGTAAACCCCACGGACTGGCTGATGTCAAGGACGGTGTCGTCGGTCTCCAGAAGTCTGCGGGCGGCCATGCGTACCCGGTAATTCTGCAGGTAGTGGATGGGTGTCACGCGCAGTGTTTTCTGAAAGCAGCGGAAACATTCCCGTTCACTGATAGCGGCGGCTCCGGCGATCTCGGCCAGGCCGATTTTTTTTGTGTAATTTTTCTGAATATAGGAGAGCATGGCCTGAATCCGCTCCTCGCTGCGGTCATCGACCGTGCGGCGCAGCGCCAGGCGGGGGCGGGCCTCCAGACAGAGGTATTTCCAGATTCCGGTCAGTTGTGTGCGCACGTCAAACTCGTAGGCAAATTCTCTCTGCTGAGACAGCATGCGGGCCGATTGCAGGAGTTCGCGCACCGGCTCGGTCCGTGGATTTTCCGCCGTGAAAGGGAGCAGATCCAGATCGCGGCAGTCCAGGAGAGGGCTGACATAGCGGGTGTCGAGAGCATTTCCCCAGCCGCCGCTGACGAGATCCGGCTGGAAGAGACAGCTCTTGAAGCTGCAGACCGCATCTGATCCGGCCGGAAGCATCTGGTGGAGCGCGTTGGCGTTGATAAAGCAGAGCTCTCCGACGTCGAGGGTATAGCTGCGTTTACTGCTCTGGATTCGCAGCGTCCCGGCTGTGACCTCAATGATCTCGACATCCCGATGCCAGTGCCAGGGAACCGCATCCTCCAGAAAATGGTCGAAATCTACGGTGTAAAAGGCGCAGGGGAAAACAAAGTCTTCCTCCTCCCGCGGGGCGGTGTGCGGACGAAGCCGCCGCTCCACCTCCAGATCTTCGGTCAGGCGCAGACCTATGATGTGCATATGTGCTCCTTTTCTATAAAAGATGTCAAGAACTGTTCTGGATAGTCTATCACAAATCCCGGTATCCAACAAGCGAATGTCTGAGTATATTTTTCGACTGTTCCCGGAAAACAGTGTCGTGAAATTTGCTTTTTCAATCCATTTGTCTTTAAAATTATGGCTCAGCAGAAACCATACAGAAACTTTACAAAAACAATATGAAATGATCATAAAATTATGATAGCAGGTGAACCGGAAGTCCTTTAAAATTACATCAACAGGATGAGCCGAGAACAATTTTGCAGAAAGAGAGATTGCAGGATTATGAGACTGAACCCGGCGTATGAAGTGATGGAAATAAACGGGCATTATTTGCTGGTTGATATAAAAACAGATAAATATTTTGAAGTTGATGAAGACACTTTTTATCTGACTACTCATTTGCAGGAGGCCGGGAAGAGAGATGAGGAGAGAATTACTTTCCTGAAGGAAAAAGGAATCATTTTTGAAAATGATGAACAGACGGGAAAGCAAAAGCGCCGGATTGAATACGGCGGGATTACAAAAATCCGGTTATTCAGTTTCAGAAGCGAAAAGTTTTTTCGGAAGGGAATTTTGAAAAAAACAGCAGAATCCTCTGCTTTACCATGGCTCATGAAACTGAGCAGTGCCATTGGCGCGGCGCTGTCAGTGGCAAGCATGGTTTATCTGATGTCTGGCAGTGCTTATATGCAGGAGAACGTAACTGCAGACAGACTTCTCAAGGTGCTTCCGGCAGTGTATCTGATGAGCTTTTTAATAACGGTTTTTCACGAATTGGGACATGCTCTTATTTGCAGACATTACTGCGGCTATGTGGGAAGATGCGGGGCCATGCTGTTCTTTTTCATGCCGGCTTTATATACGAATACAACGGTGGCAGTTTTTGCTGAACGCAAACAGCGGCTGGAGATTATTATGGCCGGGGTCTATATGCAGCTGACGCTTGCCGGAGTTCTGTCAATTCTTACAGTGGTCGCTACGCTGGCAGAAAACGAAGTGAGCCTGGTCCTTTTGATGCTGAATATTATTAATTTCCTGTATATTATAATGAATCTGAATCCCCTTTTTAAATATGACGGATACTGGTTTTTATCTGCAGCATGGAATATAAACTATCTTTATGAGAAATCGATTGGTGAGGTCCTGAGAGCCGGAATTGCCAAAAATAAAGACCGGAAAATCAGTGGACGGCTGTTTGTGTATGGAATCTGTCTGATTGGGTTTTACATCATTATGTGGATGGCAGTCATAATTGGAATTTACAGGTTTTTGTATCCAATGTTTGGACTTTGCTGCCTGATCCCGGAAGGCGTTATTATCCTTTTGGTTATCAAAGAGATCTGTGGCTGGGACAAAGCATATCGACAGGTGACAGAGGAAAAGATTCCGGCATAATGCCGAATCGATAGATGCATCTTGATATTAGAGAAAGGAGGACAAACGGATGAAGAATTTTGCGTTTAAAGAAGTGGAAACCTGTGAACTTCCCTGTGCAAAATGCTTTTGGGGCGGAGCGGCGCTGGTAGTGGCAGCCGTAGCGCTTGCCACCTGAATAAGTAAATACGCAGAGGAACAAAGAAAGGAGGTGTGGACGCTATGCAGAATTTCAAGTTTGTAGAAGTTGAGACAATTGAGATGCCTGGTCATGTTTCCTGCGCGATCGCAGGTATGGCCTTCGGTGCGACTGTTGCACTTGTCGCGGTTGCTATTACCTGACAAACGTAAATACGCAAAAAGTCTGCGGAGAACGGGCTGTCGTACCGCGCTCCGCAGGCTGATTTAAAAGGACATCGGCCCGGAGGAAAGAATGAATTATACAGTAGTTGCAGGAGCCGGGAGCGGGATTTTTAGTGAGTACAGGAAGCTGGCTCCTGAGAAAAAATATATTTTGATGGATCTGCCAGAGAAGGTCAATTTGCTGAAACAGCGGATTGGAGATTCAGATGGTCAGATCATTTTTTTGTCATTGGATGTGACAGATTTAAAGGCTGTAAAGGATGTGTTTGCAGCTTTAAAAGACTGTATCGTGGAGGAACTGGTATATCTGGTGGGAATCAACGCTTTTGTGGAAGCGTTGGATATGACAGAAGAGGTTTGGGACAGAGTGATGGATACCAATCTGAAAGGATGCTTTTTTGTGATGCAGGAGACCGCAAAAAATATGATTCGTCATGGGATTGCGGGACGGATGGTAAATATTACATCTCAGCATGCCTTTGTCGGGAATACAGAACGTGCCGCATATTGTGCGAGTAAAACGGCGATGCTTGGGCTGAATCGAGTTCTGGCGTTGGAATGGGCGCCTTTCGGAATCCGCATAAATTCTGTGGCGCCTACCTGGATCGCATATCCATGTAATGAGGCGCTTCTGATGAATCCGGGTTTTCAGAAAAAAACCTGCGTAATATTCCTATGCATCGTTACTGTACGCCGGAAGATGTGGCGTATGCCATCGAATATCTGCTTTCTGACAGAAGCCGAATGATGACGGGGCAGAGTATTCTGCTGGATGGCGGATGGACGATCAGATAAAGACATTCACTTAATGATACCTTAACAGGAAAAGGATTGACGATGAAAACAAAAATATTACTGATCAACCTGCCTTGCTATCTTACTATGAAGGATTTTGTGGATAATGATTTTAATTACAATCCGTCACTTGGGCTGCTGGCTCTCTCAGAGTATGTGTCTCTGTTCGGATTTGAGGCAAAGGTGATCGATTATAATTTTGGAGAGATTGATTACGCAGCATTGGAAGAGATGATCTGTGAAGAAGGTTTTGGTGTAGTTGGCGTTACCGTTTATACAGAAAATCTGAATCTGGTACTGAAATTTGTGAAAAAGATAAGGAAAATAGATCCCCGGATCAAGGTGATGGCAGGAGGACCGCATGCCACATTAAAACCAGATGAGATTATCAAAAGCCGATATGTGGATTTTGTGATGGCAAAGGATGGAGAAGCTTCTTTGCTGGAACTTATGATGTATCTGGAATACGGTGAGAAATGCATAACGGAAGAACATCTGGAAGGGGTCATTTCAAAACGCTGCCGGAACCGGGAAAGAGAAAATGTGACGGATTTGAGCCTGTTGCCGATTATCAACCGGGAACATGCAGAAATTGACCGATTTAAAAATCTTGTCACATTATATTCAAGCAAGGGCTGTCCCGGAAGATGTATATACTGCGCGGCCACTTTTATTTCCGGGGCTAAATACCGGGTACGGGACGTATACAGTATTTTTCTGGAGTGCTGGCTGATTTTTCATCAATGTGGTCAATCGATCAGCGGACTGTTCTTTATAGATGATATCTTCACGGTCCAGAAGACGAGAACAAAAGAATTCTGCAGGCTGATAAGAGAATATGAGTTCCCCATATACTGGAGCTGTGAATCCAGAATCGATGTAATTAATGAAGAAAGCATTGATATGCTGGCTGAGAGCAAATGTTGTGCGATTCAGTTTGGTGTGGAGAGTGGAGATCAGGAAATTTTAGATATCATCGGAAAACATATCCGGCTGGATCATTTGGAAAAGATTGTTTCTTATGCAGCACAGTATGAACTCAGGATACATCTGGGTTTTATGCTGGGACATTATCCGGATACAGAAGAAACTATGAGGAAGACGCTGGATTTTATCAGGAAAATGCTGAAAATCAATGGAAATATCAATTATTCTGTGTCGATTAATACGCCATTTCCCGGTACCTGGCAGTATGAGCATGCGGATGAGATTGGCCTGGAAATTACAGATCATGATTACTCCCATTATGATCTGATTACACCTGTGATTCGGACAGAACATTTTGATGAAGCGATGCTTCGCCAACTCTATCAGGAGTCTGGTTCGCTGCGGACGGAAAATGCGGCGTGCAGTGTAAGTCAGGATGAATGAAAGCGAATATGGAAAGGAAATCAGGAGAATGGTAATCATGAGAACGATCCAGAATCTGAGCTATGCCGGCACAGTGAAAGCTCAGACGAAAGAATATGTGGAGATTGAAGTAGGGAATCAGCCGGGGCTTAGCTTCCTGATTCCTGCTGCGGAGATCCGGGAAATCATCATGGGTGGAAAAGTATATACCCGGGAGGAGTTTTTGAAAATGATTCCGGCAGACAAGGAGAGGATATAAAGTGGACAGGCATATATTGGTTAATGCAGACGGACACTGTTTCGCAGGCGCCCTGTATAAAGCGGATGAAAACGGACTGTTGCTGAGGCAAAGTGAAAAAAGCGGAATCATGGTGCGCATTCCGCTGGATATGTGCAGTTATGTGATCCATGTATCCGGAAAACGGTATTCCGGAAAGAAAGAAATTAAAGATTTATTTCATCAGATACTGGCCTGAACTGCATAATGAAAAAAGGAGAGGGTAAATATGGAACGGCTTTATTTGCTTGATGTACGAGAGGAAAACGGTCTTTTTGTTTATGGAAGAGACGAGGAAATGATAAACAGTTTTGGCAGCTGTTATGAGGTCATCCATTCACCTGTGGAAAATATGAGCAGCCTTGACGATATGGTGATCACTGTTTTGGATGAAGAACCGGATTTAGTTGTAATCAGAACGGAGGACAACTGCGCCCAGTTGGAATATGCGGCAGCAAAGCGGCTGGTTAAAGAGAAAAAGGATCGCCTGTGGATTATTTCTAAGAATGTGAAATCAGAAGGAATGGTAAATATCGACGGGCAGATATGTGCGGTCGCTCCATGGCCGACGGATCTGCCGTTAAACAGAAGTTCTCAGAAGGAATATGCCACAGAAGACGTGTTCAGGTCTGAAATTTCTTATGTCCCGGCAGCCGCTTCGGTTCTGAAAAACGGAGTGGAAGCCTTTATAACAGGCTGTTATCCGGATTCTGGAAGAATGATGAATTTGAAACATTTATATTTTGAGGAAGAACCGGAACACTTCCCGAAGTTTTCTGACGAATTGTTTGACGTGAATTCGGCATTGATTTATCCGGATTATAACAGGAATCGCTTTCACGATCAAAAACAGACAGAAAACGGCGTGTATATGCATATCCATCAAATGAAAAAGGACAGGCTGTATTTGGACAATTTCGGTGATGGAGAACCGGTTTCCATCATGAAATATGCTAAATATAATGGTAAGCCGTCGGTTTTTCTGAAAATTGAAGACAAAGAGGATATTAAAGCGCTTCTTGCGGATGTGGATATATTTAAGCAAACGGGGAAAACATCCAAATTGGGAATCAGACTGGTCAATGAATGTGCCTGGGGGATTTCTCCCTGTGTGCTGTCCGGCTTACTCCGGGGAAGGACAGACCGCTCTCTTGCATTTCGTCCCTGCCTGGGATGCAGCACATCTGTTGGAAGTGTGGAGGACGACAACTTTACCCTGGCCAGGAAAGCGGCGCTTACTATGCGGCAGGAAAAGATCGGAAGAGGGTGCGGGAGCTGTGAGATGGAAGCGATCTGTTCGAAGTGTTCCATGCTGCCGGATGGTCTTACAGCAGAAGAGTATTGCGAAACATTCCGTTACTCAGGAACCTCCGATTTCCTGTTCAAGAGCATCGTTGTAGGAAGCATATTTGGAGAAAGCCAAAAGCTGAAAGGGGATTTTCGGATGGTCGAAATCAGCTCCCCTTACAGACGATTGGTCGCGACAGAAAAGGAATTAAGCGATAAGCCGAAAAAGAGAAAGCGTTCTATTTTAGTGGCGATCAGGATTGGAAATCAGTATTATGTTTTGGGGTATAAAAATTCCAGGCTTTATCAGACCGACGAGAGGTTTGTATATTTGTCGGAATTGTTTGATTCTGATGTGCCGGCGGACGATATTGTGGAGAGATATGGAAATAGATACAGTCTGACCAGGACAGAGGCAGGTGAGCATGTAATGGAAGCTTACGAAATGATAAAGGATGCGGTGATCATATGAATAGAGTCAGCGGAGGATCAAATTATGGAACTGACTAAATTGTGGCGTCCGCTCAGTGAATGTGATTCTGATGTGGCGGCGGCAGAGAGGGCGGATGGAGTTTTTATTTATGATGTAAGGGGAAATCGATATTTTGATGCATATAGTGGTCTTTGGAATGTGAATCTGGGATACGGAAATGAAGCGGTACGGCGTGCCATGCACGAGCAAATTGACAGACTTCCTTTTGTGAATCCTCTTTTTTTTAGTGAGACACATGCAGAGAAGGTGGCGGAAAAGCTGTGCGGGATGGTATCGCTGGAAATGGAAAAGGTTGTTTTCACCTGCACCGGTTCGGAGGCAGTGGAGGCAGCCATTAAAATAGCCCGAAAATATTTCCATCTGGAAGGGCGGGAATTCAGAAATATTGCCGTATTTGGAAATTCTTACCATGGTTCTTATTATGGCAGCATGTCCGCGTCGAATTTTGAGGGAAATTACAGGCGAGGTTACGGGCCGCTTCTGGAGGGGTTTATTTCACTCGGAATTCCTTACAAAGCGGAAGGGAATCCCATGACGGCAGATCAGGACATCCTGGAGGAACTGAAGGAATGGCTTGGTGTTCACGGAGAAGAAATGAGTGCTCTCTTAATCGAGCCGGTTATTGGTTCGGGAGGCGTGATTGTACCGCCTGCCAGATACATGGAAATGTTAAAAACTTACTGTGAAGCGCATAAAATTCTGGTGATTTGCGATGAAATTGCGTGTGGATTCGGGCGAACGGGAACTATGTTCGGTTTTCAGCGCTTTGGCCTCAGGCCGGATATCGTAACAGTTTCCAAAGGAATGAATAATGGATTTATGCCTGTGGGAGCAGTCTGTGTAAACCGAAAAATTGTAAAAGCGTTTCGGGAAAAGAAAGAGATTTTGTTTCATTTGTCCACTCAAAACCTGAATCCGGTAACCATGGCAGCTTCTTTCGCGGCGCTGGAGCAGTATACAGAAGAGATGCTGGAACAGGTTGAGGAATCCAGCCGCTTTTGGGCCGTGAATCTGGCAGGCCTGAAGGAATTTTCCTGTGTGCGTGAGATTCGAATTTGCGGATTGATGATAGCCATTGATTTTGTAGATAAGCTGGGAAACCCGCTTCCGTTGGAGCAGTTAATGGAACTTATTCGTTTGATCGGGAAAAACGGCGTCCTTTCAGGAGATTCTCATATAGACGGTGTATTGTCCTGTGTCCTTTTATTTCCGCCTTATACGGCAAGTCGACAGCAGATTCGGAAATGCGTAGAAATTATAAAGAAATCAGTTTTAGAGCTATTCCCGGAATGATATTTTTTACCGAAACTTTACAGAATGATGAGATAGAAAATGCAAAGCCTGCTTGACAGAAAATGCAAAGCCTGCTATGCTTCTGGAAAGAAACAGTAAAGGAGGAATCAATGAAAAGCAGGATCGCGGAACTCAGGAAAGAAAAGAAACTGTCTCAGGAAGAACTGGCAAATGCGGTGGGAGTCACCAGACAGACCATCACGTCTTTGGAGCGTGAAAAATATACTGCGTCGCTGGTTTTGGCTTACAAGATCGCACGGTATTTTCACTTATCCATCGAGGAAGTGTTTGATTTTTCAACAATCGAGGAGGATTTATAAATGGAAGCTTTTAAAAACTCACTGCGACATCGGATTAATTGCGGCACGTTGTATTGCTGCCTGCTGGCTTTTGTTTTTATTTTACTTGGAGAGTATACCCTGGAAAATAAATATGTGGGTCTGCTGTTGATTGTTCTTCTGGTTTCAGAGGCGGTAGTTCTTGGACGGATAACGATGTTCAGCACGATTCTGAAAAAGGAAGATGCATTGAAAAAAAGATATATTCAGGAAAAGGATGAGCGATTGGCGAAAATCAGAGAAAAATCTGCGGAAGCAACGATTTCGGTTTTTATTGCGGCGCTGACACTTGCCGTACTGGTCGCCGGGTGTTTTGACAGGCTTGTATTTATTATTCTGCTGGGAATGGACCTGTTTATCATTCTTCTTTATTTTGTCATGAAATGGTACTACAACCGACAATTCTAGCTTCCGGAGGAGACTATGAAACTGGAAATAAATGATATCACGAAAACGTTTGGAGAGAAAAAGGTACTGAAGGGAATTACTCTGTGTGCCGAAAGTGGGACGGCTCTGGGGATCCTGGGACGGAACGGAGCGGGAAAGACGACGACGCTGCGGATTTTGATGAATGTTTTCCCCGCAGACAGCGGAACGATATGTCTGGAAGGAGAAAAAATAGACTATGAACGGATCAGGATTGGCTACCTTCCGGAAGAGAGGGGGCTGTATCCCAAAAAAACAATCATTGAACAGCTGGTATATTTTGCCAGGCTGAAGGGAATGGGCAGACAGGAGGCGGTGAAGGCAGCCGATCAATGGCTGGAGCACCTGGAAATGGGGGCATTCAGAAATAAGCGCCTTGATACGCTTTCCAAAGGAAACCAGCAGAAAATCCAGCTCATCACCGCAGTCATCCATGATCCTCAGATGATTATACTTGATGAACCTTTTTCCGGCCTTGATCCGGTGAATGCAGCTCTTTTAAAGGATGTAGTAAGGGAAGAGGTGGATCGGGGGAAAATCGTGCTGTTTTCCAGTCATCAGATGGGATATATTGAGGAATTCTGCGATCGGATTGCCATTTTAAACGGCGGGGAAATGGTGCTGAAGGGACGTGTGGAGGAAATCAAAAAAATGTATCCCAGAGATCGTCTGTTGATCCGGTCGCTGCAGGAAACGGATATCGCAAAGGCCTATCCATCTGCTTGTGAACATGCGCAGCAGGGATTGATTTTTCATCTGGAACAACCTTCCTGCAAGAGGGAGATGATGGCGCAGCTCACGGATGAATTTGATATTGATGAGATCAGCGTCTTAGAGCCGTCTCTCAGTGATATCTTTGTGGAGTATACAAGAGACAGGATTTGATGGAGGTCAAAATGAAACAGTTTCTTACAATTCTTGGTTTTGAATTAAAATCATATTTTAAAAATAAAATTTTTGTCGGTGTGACTGCCTTTCTGGTGGTTTTACTGGGCGGCGTTATGTTTTTTCCGTCTTTGATGGAGCTGATGGGAGAGGATACGGAGGAAAATTCCGCAGATCATGCAGTGATGCTTGTGGAGGCATCGGCCGTTTCGGAGACGGCGGCGGAAATGCTGGAACAATATTTTTCATCGGTGTTTAGCGGATATCAGATAGAAATGATCGATGGGTCAGAGGATGAGATCAGGGAGCAGGTGATATCCGGCGAAGCGGACTGCGCCTTTGTTTTGAATTCCCTCACGGACTATACGTATTATGTCGACGATCTGTCCATGTATGATACGAATACGGATGTGGCGGATGAAATTTTAAAACAGGTGTATCAGGCTGAGGTGTTTATGGAAAGTGGGATGGATCAGGCTGAAACAGAAGCGCTGATGTCAGTATCCGTGACCAGTCAGGTGAACACATTGGGAAAAGACCAGAACAATACATTTTTTTATACGTATATTATGACGATTGCTTTGTACATGGTGATCCTCTTATACGGCCAGATGGTATCGACTGCCGTGGCCACCGAGAAATCTTCCCGGGCTATGGAGCTGCTGATCACCAGCGCAAAACCAACCAGTATGATGTTCGGGAAAGTGATTGCTGCGAGTCTGGCCGGCCTGTTCCAGATGACGGTTGTATTTGGCTCAGCCATTCTGTTCTATTTTGCAAACAGGGCATACTGGAAAGACAATGCCATAGTGACCTCAATTTTTGACATGCCGGTTCAATTGCTTCTTTATATGCTGATCTTTTTTGTGCTGGGCTTCCTGATTTATGCGTTTTTGTACGGAGCAATCGGCTCGACAGCTTCCAAGGTGGAAGATATTAATACCTCCACCCTGCCTCTCACCATTTTATCGCTGCTGGCTTTTATGATTGCGATCTTTGGCGTATCCGGAGGGGAGACGGACAGCCTTTTAATAAAAATCTGTTCGTTTATTCCTTTTACGTCTCCCATGGTGATGTTCGCGAGGATTGCCATGAGCTCTGTGCCTGTTTATGAAATTGTAATCGCTATCGCGATTCTGATCTTTTTTGTATGGGGAATCGGACGGCTGTCGGCAAAAATCTATCGGGTTGGCGTATTGCTGTATGGAACTCCGCCAAAGCCGGGCGCGATCATCAGGGCTGTAAAAAATGGCTGACTCTTTGACGTCTGTTTTTCTGATGTGGTCTGCGTTCGGAACAAAGCAGTGAAAATGCCGGAATCGCCAGGAAATATGTTAAGAGAACTTTAAGAAAGTAACAGTGGAACTCTGCGGAAAAATCAGGTACACTTACATTCATCCGGGAAGGACTTTGTCCCCGAAGAGTGCCCGGCTGAAAGGAAGGAGTACTGTATGAGAAGAAAATACATGGGACTGGCGATTCTGATGACGGCATTGCTGCTGGGCGGCTGCGCGTCCACCGCCTCCGGGACAGATGAAACCACGGCGGCGGCACAGACGACGGTGGAAGAGACTTCGTCCGCAGCGGAGACCGCGATGGAAGCTGTGGAAGAAGAATCCACGGAGAAAAGCACCGAAGGAAGCTCTCTGGAAGAAACAACCGCGGAGACAGGCGTTGTCAGTGAGGAAGAGACGGATGAATTCCTGACCCTGATGGACAACTGTGCCGACGCAGCGCCCGGCACGGCGGGAACCTCCCTGCGGACAGCGGCAGCGGCGGCCGGGCTGCTGGACTGGGAGGAAGAGCTGGCGGACAGTCTGTCGGAGGAGTGTGTGAAAGAGATGATGGCCTCCTGGAAGGAGGCGCGCACGGACGATGACTGGGCGTATCTGCAGGAATCCTGGAGCCAGGTGGAAGCGTCCATGCGGGAGATCGCAGCGGATCCGGAAGGACAGGCAGCACTGGTGGAGGACGCCGGATATACTCTGGGACACACCTCTTATCAGACCGATGTGATGGAGATGGTGATCGGAGCTATCGAGGAGGCTTTAAGTGAATAAAAACAGCGCGGGCCGGAAGAGGTATTCCGGCTCGTTTTCTGCGAAAGAGGTAGGGTGAATGTGTTCATTTGAAAAGATCCGCGTGGTCGGCGCGGTGGAGAACAATCTGAAAAATATTTCTGTGGAGATTCCCAAGAAGAAGATCACGGTCTTTACCGGTGTGTCCGGCTCGGGAAAGTCGTCTCTGTGTCTCGATACCATCGCGGCGGAATCGAGGCGGGAGCTGAATGAGACCTTCCCCAGTTTTGTGCAGCAGTATCTGCCCCGCTACGGCCGCCCGCAGGTGGAACGCATCGAGAACCTGCCGGTGACCATTGTGATCGACCAGAAGAAACCGGCGGCCAACACCCGCTCGACGGTGGGGACGTACACGGATATTTACTCTCTTCTGCGGCTTTTATTTTCGCGGGTGGGAAAGCCCTTCGTCGGGTACTCCGACAGCTTCTCCTTTAATCATCCCGCGGGGAAATGTGAGCGCTGCGACGGCCTGGGAACGGTGACGGAGCTGGATATCCATAAGCTGGTGGATTTTGATAAATGCCTGAATGATGAGGATGTGATTCATTTCCCTACCTTTACCACCGGCGCCTGGCGCTGGAAACGTTACGCCTACAGCGGATTGTTCGATCTCAACAAGAAGATTCGCGATTACAGCGAGGAGGAGATGAATCTCTTTCTCTACTCGCCGCAGATTCGCCTGAAGAATCCGCCGGCCAACTGGCCGAAATCCGCCAAATTCGAGGGGCTTTATCCGCGGATGTACCGCAGCATCATTACGACGAAGGAGGGGAAGCGTCAGAAGAAGGTGCTGGATACGATGGTGTCCACCTTCACCTGTCCGGACTGCTACGGGACGCGGGTCAACGAGCGGGTGCGCAGCTGTAAGATTCACGGGAAGGATATCACGCAGGTGGCGGATATGCCGATTCCTGAGGCCATCGAGTTCGTCCGGGGCATCGACGAGCCGCTGGCGCAGGACATCCGGCGGGAGCTGTTGAAGCGCCTGACGGCACTGAATGAGATCGGGCTCGGCTATCTGTCTCTGAGCCGGGGGACCGGTACGCTCTCCGGCGGCGAGGCGCAGCGGATCAAGATCGCCAAGTACATCCATTCGGCACTGACGGATATCGTTTACGTGCTGGATGAGCCCAGCGTCGGTCTGCATCCCCGGGATATCGTCCGGCTGAAGAAGTCGCTTTACCGTCTGCGGGATCATGGAAATACGATCCTCATTGTGGAGCATCACCGCGAGATTATTGCCATGGCGGATTATCTGGTGGATATGGGACCTGGGGCCGGGAGCCGCGGCGGCGAGATCCTCTACACCGGGGATTATGCGGGACTACTGGCGTCGGACACGGTCACCGGCCGCATGCTGCGCAGCCGCGGGGCGCTGAAGAGCGAGGTCCGGCAGCCCACCGGTTTTTACGAGGTGCGGGATGCGCAGCTGCACAACCTGAAGAACCTGTATGTGAAGCTGCCGCTGGGCGTGCTGACGGTCATCGCCGGGGTGGCAGGGTCCGGGAAGAGCTCACTGATGGAACAGTTTGCCGATCAGTATGACGGCGAGATCATTTCCATCCGCCAGAAGGACATCGGTATTAACCTGCGCTCCACACCGGCCACTTATCTCGATATTTCCGATGAAATCCGCAGGCTCTTTGCGAAGGAAAACGGGGTCAGCAATCAGCTCTTTTCCTTTAATTCCAAAGGCGGCTGCCCGGCCTGCAAAGGCAAGGGTGTGATTGTGTCGGATATGGCCTTCATGGAGTCGATCGAGACGGTCTGTGAGGTCTGCGGCGGTTCGCGCTACAGCGAGGAGGCGCTGCGATATACCTACCGTGGGAAGAACATCGCCCAGGTTATGGATATGACCGTGGATGAGGCGATGGAGTTCTTCGCCGATCAGGATTTCCTGCCCCGTCTCTCTTCCCTGGAGCAGGTGGGTCTGGGCTATCTGCATCTGAACCAGGCCATGACCACGCTCTCCGGCGGCGAGCTGCAGCGGGTGAAGCTCGCCAGTGAGCTCCATCGCAGCGGCTCCCTCTTCATTCTGGATGAGCCCACCAACGGTCTGCATCTGGATGATATCCGCAGGCTGATGCGGGTGTTCAACCGTATGGTGGATGAGGGAAACACTCTCTTTCTCATCGAGCACAGCCTGGACGTCATGCGGGAGGCGGATTACGTCATCGAGCTGGGACCCGGAGGCGGCGATGCCGGCGGTGAGCTCCTCTATGCCGGGACGCCGACGGGGATGCTGGCCTGTGAGAGATCAGTGACGCGGGAGTATCTGGAGGATAGCCTGGCTGAAAATCTGTAATGCAAAAAGTTTCTGCATTTCAGTGCAGAAACTTTCAGGAGACAGAGGGCGAAACGAATTCGTTTCGCCCTCTGTCTCCTTTATTGCTCCATCAGGATTTCCGTTTCCTCCGTCGGTTTCGCCGGCGCTTCCTGCTGCGGCAGTCCGCTGCTCTCCGGCGTGAGGCGCTCTCCCAGGGGAACCGGGGCGCCGGATGCTTCCTCCGGCAGACTGTTCTGCTCCGGCAGACGCCGGTACATTTCCATGGTCTGGTGCAGCTTTTCCGCCAGTTCCTTCGTCAGATATCCGGGTCTGGCACGCCACATCCAGTTCTTCCCCAGCGTGGAGGGCTCGTTCATGCGGGCGTCGCCCGGGAGTTCGAGGAGGTCCTGCATGGTGACGATGGCCGTGTCCGCCACACTGGACCAGATGGCACGCATCATGCTCCAGCACCAGCCTTCCTTCCGGTTCAGGCGGATGTAGGCGGCAGCCCGCTCCCGCTCCTCCGGTGTCAGAGTCTTTACCCATCCTTTGACGGTGTGATTATCGTGAGTGCCGGTGTAAGCGATACAGTTTCCTACATAATTCTGCGGCAGATATTCGCTGCACGGGTCTCCGCCGAAGGCGAACTGCAGCACCCGCATGCCGGGATATCCGCTTTCGCGGAGCATTTTCCGGACCGACGGTGTCAGGAAGCCCAGATCCTCGGCGATGATATCCACGTCTCCCAGGGCATTTCGCAGTGTCCGGAAGAGTTCCAGGCCCGGTCCCTTCCGCCAGTAGCCGTGTACCGCATCCTCATGCCCGTAGGGCACGCAGTAATAGGCATCGAATCCGCGGAAATGGTCGATGCGGATCACATCGAAGAATTCCTGTGTGCGGCGCACCCGGTTGATCCACCAGGCATAGCCGTCCTCGCGCATGCGTCTCCAGCGAAAGAGCGGATTGCCCCAGAGCTGTCCCTTCGCCGTGAAAGCGTCCGGCGGACAGCCCGCCACTTCTGTGGGAATTCCTTCTTCATCCAGATCGAAGAGCTCCGGGTTGGCCCAGGTATCTGCGCTGTCCCGCGCCACGTAGATGGGCAGATCGCCGATGATGCGGATGCCTTTTTTGTTGGCGTAGGTTTTCAACTCCCGCCACTGTCTGAAAAAGAAATACTGGAGCATTTTCCAGAAAAACATTTCCGCTCCCAGGCGCTTCTTGGCTTCGGCGATGATTTCGGGTTCCCGCAGCCGCAGACCGCGCTCCCAGCAGTCCCAGGAGGCGCCGTTATTCTCGGCCTTGATGGCCATGAAAAGTGCGTAATCCTCCAGCCACTGGCCCTGAGACCAGCAGAATGCATCATAATCCTCCGGGATGTGCCGGGCAAATCGTTTGAAAGCCTTCCGCAGCACCGGGTAGCGTTTCTCATAGAGACCGCCGAAATCAATCCGGTCCTCTTTTGTCCCCCAGGTGACAGAGGTGATCTCCTTTTTTGTCAGATAACCTTCCTTCTTCAGCGTGTCCAGGTCGATCAGATAGGGATTTCCTGCGAAGGTGGAGCAGGACTGATAGGGGGAATCCCCGAATCCCGTCTGCCCCAGAGGCAGGATCTGCCAGAAGGACTGCCCCGCTGCCTCCAGAAAATCTACAAATTCATACGCCTCCTTCCCCATGGTGCCGATCCCGTAGGGGGACGGCAGGGAAGTAATATGCATCAAAACTCCGCCCGTTCTCACAATTTCCTCCTTGATATTGGCCGAATGGCCATTATGCCATGTATACAGCGTAGCCGCGTTTGCGCAGAACCTCGGCTGCCTTCTCGGCGGATTTCCTGTCGCCGACCAGGATTTTCAGGACGCCCTGCTGGTGTTCCCGGTTGTGCATGATGCCCATGTTGCGGATACTCACATGATACGCACTGAGGATGGCCGTGATGATGGAAATGGCGCCCGGTTCATCCTGCACATCCACCGTAATCGCCGTCTCCCCCGTCAGGCCGCCGTGGGAAGCCTGCGGCATGGTGCTTCGGTAGATCCGGGCTTCCTCGAATTCATTCCAGAGCCAGGTCGCGTTGTTTTTTCGGATGGCATCTTCCATGTCGGCCAGCGCCTGCCGGTACTCATGCAGGACGTCGGCCAGCGCCGTCCGGTTTTCCTGACAGATCTGCTGCCACATATCCGGGGACGAGGAGGCGATGCGGGTCAGATCCTTGAAGCCTCCCGCTGCCAGCATACGCATCGTTCCCTCCGGGCTGTCTGAGCGTTTCACAAGATTCACCAGGGCATAGGCGACGACATGAGGCAGATGGCTGATGGCTGCGGTCACCCGGTCATGCTCCCGGTAATCCAGCACGATCGGCAGCGAGGCGATGGATGTTACCAGTTCTCTGTATTCCTCCAGCATCCAGGCAGGGGTTTCTCCGGTGGGTGTCAGGATGTAATAAGCATTTTCCAGAAGCCGGTCCTCGGCATTGGCATAGCCGAAGCGCTCGGAGCCGGCCATCGGATGTCCGCCGATGAACTGATGCGTCAGTCCCAGCTCTTCGACGGCCTCGTGAATCGTCGTTTTGACACTTCCTGCATCTGTCAGAATGCAGTCCGGCTTTACGATTTCCTTCAGTTTTTCCATACACCGGATGTTCACGCTCACCGGCGCACATAAGAAGATCATATCGCAGGCGGCAAAGCTCTCGTCGATCGTATCCTGCGCCTGATTCAACGTTCCGTCCTCCAGAGCTGCCGCCAGGCTGGCCTTGCTTCGGTTGTAGCCGATGAGTGTTCTGTCCGGGTACACCCGGCGGATGGTCTTGGCCAGAGAACCGCCGATCAGTCCCAGACCGATAAAGCCTATCGTCTCAATCGCCATACTGTGCTCCTCCTGCTCCTTTTCTCAATCAGATTCCAGTGTACCATTCTTTTCTCTGTAAATCAAGAAAATGCATGCGCTTCGGTTCGTCGGATTTGCAGACGAGGGGAGAAGGCACGCAACCTTGACAAAAAGTGATGGAAAAATAGTGACAAAAGGTTTGTGGACTTTCGGGTATTTTTAGAGTATGCTGTCAGTACTTCGCGGGAGGTGAGGTGCGGTGGAGAGGAAAGCATTGATTTTGCTGGATCCGGACAGACAGTATGTGGAACGATTTCAGGAACAGGCGGAGAAACGGATGAATTTCCCCCTGATGACGGTGGTCTTTACCGGCTGGGAGGAGATGCGGGAGGCTCTGCCGCGCTATCCGACGGCGGCGCTTCTGATAGAGAGCGGGCGCTGGCGGGAACAGTCGGAGGAGGAGAGGGAGTGGCTGAGGGAGCGAGGTGCGCCGCTTTTTCTACTCAGTCGGGATCCTGAGGAAGCGGAAGAGATTCCTTCCATATATAAATACCAGTCGCTGGAAGAGATCCTGGGGAGGATCCTCGAGGGAATCGAGAAGCTGCCTGCGGCCGGGGCGAAGGGAAGGACGAAGTTTCTGGGGATCTATTCCCCGCTGGGGCGCTGCGGCAAGAGCACCTGCGCGCTGCTTCTGGCGCAGATTCTGGCCGAGCGGGAGGTGGTGCTGTATGTGAATCTGGAGACGCTGTCGGGACTGTTGTCTTCGGCGGAACCGGAAAATACCCGAAGCCTGTCGGATCTTCTGTATCTCTGGCGACGGCCTGGACGGGAAGGCAGCGTGCTTCGCGGTGCGATGGGGCTCGTCGGTTTGCCGGAGATTCTCAGCCCGGTGGTGAACCCGGAGGATCTCTGGGAGCTGCCGCCGGAGGAGCTGGCGGATCTGCTGCGGGAGATCGGAGAGGAGGACGCGTATGATACGGTAATCCTGGATCTGGAGAGCGGACGGAATCCGGTTCCTTTGCTGCGGTTGTGCCGTCGGATTCTGGTGCCGGTGCGGGAGGACCCCCTGTCTGCAAGGCGGCTGGAAGCTTTCCGGACGTATTTGCAGCAGCGGGGAGAGGAGAAAATCCTGGCAGCCTGCCGGGAAATGGTATTGCCGCTGTGTGCCGGATGGGAGGGGGATCTCTCCGAGCTTCGCTCGCTGCGCCACAGTCCTCTGGGGGATTTCCTCGGGAGGGAGCTGGCGTCGTGGTGAAGGTCAGGGAAGAGGAAGTCGCACAGCTCGTGATGGAGCGGCTGGATCCGGCCCGGGAATATGCGGATGAGGAGATTCTGGAGGAGATCGACCGGGTGCTGCTGGAGGAAGGACGGCGGCGGAGGCTGTCTGTGGCAGAGCGAGCCGAATGCCGGAAGCATCTGTTTGATTCTCTGCGGCGGCTGGATGTGCTGCAGGAGCTGGTGGAGGATCCTTCGGTCACGGAAATCATGGTTAACGGAACCGCGCACATTTTCCTGGAGAGAGACGGGCGCATTGAGGAGGCGGAGACACGCTTTGCTTCCCGGGAGAAGCTGGAGGATGTGATTCAGCAGATTGTCTCCCGGGTCAACCGGGCGGTGAACACGGCTTCGCCCATCGTGGATGCCCGCCTCGAGGACGGCTCGCGCGTCAATGTCGTGCTGCCTCCCGTCGCTCCCGACGGTCCGATTCTCACGATTCGCCGGTTTCCGGCGGAGCCGGTCACGATGGAACAGCTCATTGCCTGGGGGAGCATCACGCCGCAGGCGGCGGAGTTCCTGCAGATTCTCGTGGAGTGCGGATATAACCTCTTCATCTCCGGTGGAACCGGTACGGGGAAGACGACCTTCCTGAACGCGCTGTCACGCTATATTCCCGCCGGGGAGCGGGTGATCACTATCGAGGATTCACTGGAACTGCAGCTTACGGGCATTCCCAATCTGGTCCGGCTGGAGACGCGCAATGCGACGGCTCAGGGGGAGCATGCCGTGAGCATCCGCGATCTGATCCGGACGGCGCTGCGGATGCGTCCTGACCGGATCCTCATCGGGGAGGTGCGGGGCGCGGAGGCACTGGACCTGTTACAGGCTTTCAACACGGGACATGACGGGTCTCTTTCGACGGCGCACGCCAACAGCCCGGGTGATCTGTTGTCCCGCCTGGAGACGATGGTGCTGATGGGAGGTGATCTGCCTCTGCCCGCGATCCGTCAGCAGATTGCTTCTGCGGTGGAGATTCTGGTTCAGCTGGGACGTCTTCGCGGGGGGAAGAGATGCGTCCGGTCGATTGTGGAGGTGTTGCGCTATGAAGAGGGAGAAATCCTCTGGCAGCCGTTATTTACGTACTCGGAGACGCAGGGGCATCTTGTCCCGGAGGGAAATTCCCTTTGCCGCTGCCGGAAGCTGGAGTGGGCCGGTGAGGGAGGCCGGCGTGCCCGATTACAGGAATTACTGGCCGTCGCTCCGTGAATGGGTGCAGTATGGAAGCCTGGGACTTCTGGGTGCGGTGACCCTGGCGGGATTGTTTTACCGGAGCGTGGCGGCCCTCTGTCTGCTCCTCCCGGTGGGACTGTGTCTGCCGCTCGCTCTGCGGGGGACGCTGGCGGCCGGCCGGCGAAGGCAGCTGGCCTCTCAGTTCCGGGACGGCGCTCTGGCGGTCGCGTCCGCTCTGAGTGTGGGCTATTCGGCGGAGAATGCCTGGGCGGAAGCGGCGGAGGAGATGGCAGTCGTCTATGGGGAGGAGGGAATGATCACGCAGGAATTCCGGGGCATCTGCCGGAAGCTGGCGCTGAATCAGAATGCAGAGGAGGCCGTGGAGGATCTGGCTCGTCGCAGCGGCGTGCCGGAGATCGAGCAGTTTGCCCAGGTATATGGTGCGGCGAAGCGCAGCAGCGGTGATCTGGCGCCCATCCTGCGGGATACCGCCGCGATTCTCTCGAAGCGGATCCGGCTGCAGGAGGAGATTTCTTCTCTGGTGGCTGCGAAGCGGCTGGAGTTTGCGATTATGAGTCTGATGCCGGCAGGTATCCTGGTCTATATCAATCTGGGCAGTCCCGGATTTACGGATCCTCTGTATCAGAGTCTTGCGGGACGGGTGGTCATGACGGCATGCCTGGGACTTTATGCTCTGGCAGTCTGGCTGGGTCTGAAGATCCTTTCGGTGGAGGTGTGAGTATGCCGGAACGCAGAGATAAGAAGAAGCGGAGATCCTTTCGTCTGGTTGTATTTTATTATCGGCTGCGCCGCAGACTGGGGCTGCCGGAGATCGCTCCGGAGCGTCTGCGAAGGCAGAAGCGCCTGGTTCCTGAGCTGGATGCGGCCGGGAAGCTGGAGGAAGAAGATGAACGCCGTCTGCGTCTGGGACTGCTTTGCCTGGTGGGGGCAGGAGTTCTTGCTGTGCTGGCAGCATCGCAGGATGGTATGATTTCATCTCTGACACTGGAACGTCCCGGGTACGGGGAGGAAGCGGAAGAGACTTCTGTGCGTCTTGAATATGAGGGCGAATTGTGGGAGGTTGCCCTGGAAATTCCCAGCCTGCAGTATACGGAGGAAGAGTGGGAGGTATACCGGCAGGAGGCCTGGGAGGCGGTGCGGCAGAATGCGCTGGGGGAGAATACCGGCTGGGATGCCGTCGTGACGGATCTGGATTTTTCGGAGGAGACCGGGATTCCCGGCATTACGGTGGAATGGAGCTCCGACGATCCGGAGAGGATTTCCTTTAACGGGACGGTGACGGAGCCTGCGGAGTCGGAGGACGCGCAGGAGGTGACGTTGACGGCGGTGCTTCGCTGCGGCGACCGGGAGTGGACAGGACAGCAGACGGCGATAGTGATTCCCGCGGTGCTTTCCCGGGAGGAGGGAACTCTCAGAGAACTGACAGCCTTTCTTCAGGAAGAAGTGGAGGCGGGAAATGAGGCTCTCGTGGAACTTCCGGTCCGCTTCGGCGAAACAGTGCTCCGATATCAGGCAGAGGACGGCGCGGCGCCCTGGATGATCCTGGCGCTGGGAGTGCTGGCGGCGGCTGCGTTCTGGCTCCTTCCTGAACAGCGCCGGAGGGAGGCAGAGAAGAAGCGGGAGAGAGAGCTGGCTCTGTCCTATCCGGAACTGGTGGAATATCTGACGGTTCTGTTGGGTGCGGGACTGACGGTACGGGGCGCCTGGGAGAGGATGACGGCGGAGTACCGTGCCTCCCGGGAACGGGATGGCCGCCGCCGGGTACTCTATGAGGAGATGCTTCTGACCCGGAATTCCTTCGGACAGGGGGTTTATGAGGAAGCAGCCTATGTGGCCTTCGGGAGACGCTGCGGCCTGAAGCCCTATCTCCGTCTGGGGAGTCTTCTGGAGACGAATCTGAAGAAAGGGAATAAGGGGCTGCTGCCCATGCTGCGGGAGGAGTCGGAGCAGGCCATGGAGGAACGCCTTCAGCTGGCCCGGACCCTGGGGGAGGAAGCCTCCACCAGACTGCTCTTTCCCATGATGTTGTTATTTGCATTGGTTTTGATCATTTTGATCGTGCCGGCCTTCTGGTCTTTTTGATAGAGGATGGTTCGGGCCCGGATATACGGGGCAACATCCCGGAATTGGGCGCTCAGGCTGGCGGAAAGGAGAGATAGATGGCTTATATAGAGAAGATGGACGGAATTGCATCAAAAATGAAGACAAACATAGAGAAAATTCCTGCGGAAGAAGAAAAAGCTCTCCCTGCCGCAGGGAAAGAGGCTGAACTGATTGTGGAGTACGGCGGAATTCATGATAACCGGGGCGTAGGGGTCGTGGAGGTCATCCTCATTCTGGTGGTTCTGATTGCGTTGGTTCTGGTCTTTAAGACGCAGCTGACCTCCCTGGTGAATACGATTTTTACCACTATTACGAAGAACGCGAATTCCGTCATAAAATGAGCGGAGCGCGGAAGGTGAGGGGGAGCCTCACGGTCTTTCTGGCGCTGCTTCTGCCGCTGTTTCTGGTCTTTACCGGCGTGTGTCTGGAGTATGCCCGGGCGCAGGCCCTGAGCTATCAGGTACAGGCGGCGGCCACCTCGGCGGTGCAGTCTGTCTTTGCCGGGTATTCTGCGTCGCTGCTGTCTCAGTATCAGCTGACCGCCCGCCTGGTGGAACAGGGTGACTTCGACGCGCTGGCGGAGGAGAGCGAACGATATGTCTCTGCCTGCGGAGGAGAGGAGGGAGGCTGCGTTTCCTTTCAGACGACGGAGATTCTGTGGCAGGATCTGGTGTTTGTCACCGATGATCACGGCGCGGTCTTTCTGGCGCTGGTTGGAGAAGCGATGGCAGCTTCCGCGGTGGAGCTCGTAGCGGAGGAATGGCTGGGGCGTCTGGGGCTGTCCGGTGACGCGCAGCAGACAAAGGCACTGACAGAGAATGCAGCGCGTGATACCCTCTCCGCCGATGACCTCCTTTCCGATTATAAAGAGTGGGAGGAGGCCGTGGCGGCCGCGGAGGAGAGTCTGGAAGAGGATGCCGGGGAGACGGAGGATTCTCCGGGAGAGACGGAAGGCTCTTCCGGAGAAACGGACAGCAGTGAGGTGGCACAGAGCGCGGCTGACCGGGAGCGCGGTGCGTCCTTCCTTGAAGTGCTGAGCACTCTTCGTCAGGTCGTGCAGCACGGAATCCTGGGCATTGTCCTGCCGGAGGGAAAGAGTATTTCTTCCGGCACGATCTCCGGGTCAGACCTGCCGTCTTCACTGTCGGAGGAGGCAAAGAGCCGCACTGTGGGAGAGTCGCTTTCTTCTGCGGGGGACAGTCTGCTGCTTCGGGAGTATCTCATGCGGAATCTGGACTGTTTTACTTCGGAGAGCGGAAAATCGCCGGCCTATGAACTGAAGTATGTGCTGGCGGGAAAATCCACGGATGAAGCGAACCTGCAGGCGGCGGTCACGCGGATCCTGTGGATGCGTACCGGGATGAATCTGCTGTATCTGCCCCGGTCTGCAGAAAGGCAGGCGCAGCTGCAGGAGGCGGCTGCGCTGGCGGTGGGATGGCTGGGACAGCCGACGCTGGTGACGGGGATGGCGGCGCTGCTTCAGATCGCCTGGGCTTTCTCGGAGAGTCTTGTGGATGTGAGAAGCCTGCTGAACGGAGGAAAGGTCCCTCTGATGAAGACGGATGAGAGCTGGACACTTTCTCTGGATCGACTGACGGAGATCTGGACCGGAAAGACAGTGGAACTGGATTCTGCGGACGAGGAGGAAGGAGATGGTCTTTCCTATGAGGATTATCTGCGCATCTGTCTGTATCTGACCTCCGAGGAGACCTGTTGTTACCGGGCGATGGATGTGATTCAGTGGAATGTGCAGCAGCTGGATCCTTCGTTTGTTCTGTCGAACTGCGTGGTCTCCGGAACGTTATGTCTGACCGCAGAGGCATCGCCTCTCTTTACCCCTCTGTACGGAGCGGTCGTTGGAACGGAAGCTTTTACATATACGCGAAGTGATACATTTTCTTACCTGACGTGAGGAGGCGGATGCGGATGTCTTTTCCCCTGATGAAATACCTGCCGGAAGCTTGCGGCAAAGATCAGACATTGGAAAATAAATCTCTCCCTGAACAGAAGCTCTGGGAAGAAAAGGACTTCCTGAGGGCTGTTCATCCCCTGGCCTGTAAAAAGGAGGAAAAGGCCGAAGAAACAGGGGGAAAGATATCCGCATCCGTCTCCTTTCACGCATCTGTCCGCCCCGGAGCCCGCAGAGGCTCTCTGACAGTGGAGGCAGCGCTTCTTCTTCCCCTGTTTCTGTTCGCGCTGTACCTGTTCTGGACTTTTTTCCCGGCCCTGCAGGCACATATACGTATCCAGTATGCGATGGATGAGGTGACGGAGGAACTGGCGCAGCAGGCGTATCTGCTGCAGCTGCTGCAGACGGAAGCCGGTGACGGGGACGCCGCTGCGGGTGAGGAGGATATAAGCGGAGTTTCTTCGTGGGGCGGGGAAATCCTGACGCTCCTGGAAGAGACGGCCTGGAAGAGCTACGCGGGTCATCTGGTCAGTGATCAGGTGGGAGAGGATGCGCTGGAGAATTTTCCGGTGGAGGGCGGCAGTGACGGCCTGTCTTTCGGGGACAGTTCCTGGGAGCTGGCGGGGGATATCGATCTGTGTGTTCAATATCGACTGACCTTCCCCGGTGTGTTCGGGCTCACACTGCGCCTGCCCGTCTGTCAGCACAGTCTGCGAAAATGCTGGACCGGGCTGACAGGAACGGAGACGGCGGGCGGAGAGGCGGAAGAAGAGATCGTCTATGTCACAGATTCGGGAACCGTCTATCATCGAAGTCTGGACTGTTATCATCTTAAACTGACGATTCATACTTCCACACTGTCCCAGGTGGAGTCGCAGCGAAACAGCAGCGGAGCGAAGTATTATCCCTGTGAACGCTGTGCGGTCTCTGTCTCAGAGAGCACCGTGGTGTATATTACGGAAGAGGGAAATCGCTACCATGTGACATCGGAGTGTGCCGGTCTCAAACGGTCCGTACACGCTGTCCCGCTGTCTCAGGTGGAGGGGATGCGTGCATGTCAGAATTGTGGATAAGAATCAGCGTGACGCCGCTGCTGTTCCTGCTGTGCTGCCAGGATCTGCGGGAGAAGCAGCTGGAAACCCGTTTGCTGTGTCTCCTGGCACTTTGCGGGCCGGGAGCCGACGCTCTGACGGGGGAACCGGAGGCCGCCCGGCTGCTTTCTCTGCTGCCGGGATTTCTTCTGCTGGCAGTCAGTGTTCTGTCAGGGGAAGCACTGGGAGAGGGGGACGCACTGCTCTTCGTGAGCCTGGGGTTTTCCCTGGAGATGTCCCGGCTGCTTCGGTTGTGTACGGAGAGCTTTCTGCTGGCCGGAATCGCCGGCCTGGCCATATGGGTCCGGATGCGGGGCACGGGAGAACGGGCCGGGGAGATACGGATGCCGTTCCTGCCGTTTCTTACCGCGGCCTGGTGCCTGGAACTGTTTCTCTAAAAGAGAAGGGGATGGGAACAGATTTCTCTGAAGAGAGGGGGATGAAAAGAGATGAACGGGAAAAAGAGAACCGGTATGAACGGCAGCTTTACGGTGGAGGCATCTCTGGTGGTGTCGATGATCCTGTTGGTTCTGTTTTATGTTCTGCAGATGACTTTTTTTCTGACGGATACGGCCCGTCTTGAGGCGGCCCTGGCGGAGACAAGTCTGGGCGCCGCGCAGGAAGCGGATATGAACGGTTTTTTTCTGTTGGATGTCTCCGGCGTGCAGACGGAGAACAGTACGGGATCTGTGACGTATGAGGCGTCTGACACACTGGAGCTGCTGCCCGGTTTTACGGTTTCCGCGGAAGCGGAATTTACGAAAACAGAACGTCAGCCTGTCGCTTTCCTGCGTCAGGTGAAGACCTGGTATACTTTACTTTCGCAGGGGGAGGATTAGATGGAGGTACGCTATCGGCGGGAGCTGAATGAGACATATATGATTCTGGGGGAGGAGGTTCCCTGTGAGGAATTTGCCCGGGAGATCCTGCGGGCTAATCGTCTGGAGGGACTGATGCCGCTGTCGGTTCGGGAGACGAACGGCGTCAGCCAGTATTATTTCCGGATTGAACAGGGAAACTCTCTGGCCCGGATGCTGAGTCGGCGGCCGGTCACTTTTACGGAGATTCGTCAGCTCCTTCTTCGGCTTTCCCGCACTCTGGAGGGGATGGAACGGTATCTCCTGGAGGCGGATCATCTGATTCTGGATCCGGAGATGATCTATGCAGGACAGGATCTTTCGCAGGCAGTCTTTTGCTGTCATCCGGCCTTTCGCAGGGATTTTTTCAGGCAGCTGGGGGATCTGATGCAGTATTTCCTCAATAAGCTGGACCATTCGAATCCCGGGGAGATGGAGGCGGCCTATGAATTATTTGAAATCAGCCGGCAGGAATGTTTTCGTTTCGAGGACATGCTGGAGGTGCTGGGACGGGAGCGCTGGGGACGGGAAGCTCCGGTTCCGGAGTCAGCGGAAGAGGAACGGAGAGAAGAGAGGCTCTGGGAACCTCTTCCGGAGGAGGAAGGGGAAGACGCTGAGGAGGAAGTGAGGGAAGGTCGGTTTCTTGTCCTGCTCCCGGTGTTCCTCCTGCCGGGGCTGCTTCTGGCGGCGCTCGCCCTCCGGCAGTGGAGGGGACAGGGCGCGGCAGATGGGAGATATCTGGTCGGAAGCGGGCTGTTTCTGGCGGCGGGGATCGTGTATGCAGTTCGCTTTGCTCTTTCCCGGAAGAACAGGCAGGACACCCTGAAGCCGGAGCGGGAGACCGGCGGATTTTCCGATTTCCTGAAGGGAGAGAAAGAGGAGGAAAGCAGAATATATGATTTCCCGAGGGGAGAGAAAGAGGAGGAAAGCAGGCTTCCTGGTTGTGCGGCAGAGAGGAAGGGGAATGAAGAAGATCCGGGATGGGACGCCGAGACAACGATTCTCGGGGCAGCGCGGTACCTGCCCTCCGGGGGATGGACTTTTGTCAGTGAGAATTCTCTGCGCTATGAGAGCTTTCGTGTGAATCGGATTCCGTTTGTTATCGGAAAAGAAGCAGGAATCTCAAACGGCATTTGCGAAAATTCGTTCATCAGCCGGAAGCACGCCCGCGTGGAACGGCAGGGAGAGGAGTTTTTCCTGATGGATTGCACTTCTACCAATGGAACCTGGCTCAACGGACGGCGGCTGGAGCCGGAGATGCGCTATCCATTGAAGGAGGGGGATGAGGTGATGTTTGCTGACCAGAAATATATCTTTGAGGCTGACGGATGTTCAGTGGATGTCGGTTAATGCCAACTGAGGCGAGAGCACTGCAGATATAGCATGAACACCCGCAGGGCGCTTTTTGAGGCAATCCGTGGCTTCATTCATTCTCCGGAGAGGATTTGTCTTCGGTTGACAGGGTGTGGCCAGGGTGGTATCTTTGTGGATAGAGAAATCGGAGGAAGAGCCCATGGAGAACCGCCCAATGAGGCAGCGGACACGGTCGCTGCCCCTCATTACCTGCATACTGATCGCTGTCAATGTCCTTGTCTATGTTCTTCTGGAACTGTTCGGCTCCACGGAGAACGGATACTATATGTGGCTTCACGGGGCGCTGTATGCGCCCTCCGTCCTTGTGGACGGAGAGTATTACCGCCTGTTCACGGCGGCATTTCTGCATTTTGGAGCTTCCCATCTCATGAACAATATGTTGATGCTCTATATCATGGGAGAGCGGCTGGAGCATGCGGTGGGAAGCGTGCGGATGCTGGTCATTTATCTGCTCAGTGCGGTGGCCGCCAATGTGTTCACAGTGTTTTTCTATACGGCGACCGGTACGGATGCGATCAGTGCCGGCGCGTCCGGCGCGCTGATGGGTGTCATTGGGGCGTTCCTGGCGGTGCTGCTTCGGCGGCGGGGGACTGTGGGAGGAGTCGGACGTCGGCAGGTGCTTGTTCTTATTGCGGTCACCCTGTATTCGGGTTTTATCAGTGGGACCACGAACAATGCTGCTCACATCAGCGGGCTGGTGTTTGGATTTTTACTGGGGCTGGTGTTGGGGTGAATGAAACCTGAAAAATGTGCAGAACTGCCGCATTCACGATGAAAATAAACCGTGAATGCGGCAGATTTTTGCTACGTCAACATTTCACGAACTTCTGCCTCCGGGAGTCCCAGGAGCAAAGCAATCTCTGCTGTGCTTCGGCCATCTGCGAACCATTTTGTGGCCAGAGCATGATTTCTTTGGGAGATCCCCTGAGAGATCCCCTGAGAGATACCCTGGGAGATCCCCTGAGAAATGCCCTGAGAGATACCTTGGGAAATGCCCTGAGAGATACCCTGGGAAATCCCTTGAGATATACCTTCTGATATGC
>JAJQCZ010000013.1 GCA_021202465.1 Lachnospiraceae bacterium
ACTTGCTAAAAATCCGCTCTTCTCTTAGCTGAGAATTTTTCGGATCACCCATCCATCAAAATTAAAAAAACGGAATCTGTACCGCGTCATCTAACACGCTTTTAACAGATTCCGTCATCATCCCGTCCCAGAGGGGATTCGAACCCCCGCAAAACCCGCCTTAGGAGTCGAGGCATTTACTGGCAATTTCGGATCAATCCTGGTCAAAGAAGCTTGATATTGCTGGAAATTTTCAGGTTCCGAAATCATTCTGGATCATTTTTCTGCTAAGAAACCCCATCAAAATCAGTCTGGACGATTAGCTGGAACCTTAGCTTAGCTAAGAAAAGTGCGGCATTTACTGGCGAACATAAATCTTTCTTAGCTGGCAGGTGAGCGGTTCAACAGATCTATCACTCAAACGTGCGTTAAATAAGCATTAGAACAAGAAAGCGTCCTATTTCACTTCCTCAATAATGCATGTGTGATGCTTCCGGTTCTCGCCTTTAGCATCTTTGTCATAGTTCACCCCGATAAGCATCACCCTGCCGCCAAAACCTTTCAGTCTTCCAGCATAGCGATTATCGTGTATCTGCTGAATCGCAGTATCTGCTGACTTGTTGTATTTAAGCTCTATAAGCAAGGCCGGTTTATCAATACCCTTTCGCGGAATAAGCGCATAATCCGCGAAACCTTTTCCTGCAGGCAGCTCACGGAATATCTCATAATAATTTTGCGCTGTATAGTATGCCAGAAGAATCGCACAGCTCAATGAATTTTCATCGTTGTATTCCAGGCTGGACGTACAAGTCTCATGAGCGAGTTCCAATGCTTCTGAAACAGTCTGTTCATCCCCCTGAATCGTTGCCTTCAACAAATTTTCTGACTGCGACAATGCTTTGTTTATTTCATCCCATTTTGTACTCTTCACTGCCGTTTTAAAAGCATCAGCGACCTCAAGGTTCGGAATATATACCTCTTCCTCGTTTGCGTCGTATGCCAGATACCCCAGATGTACCAGTAAGGTCAGCACATCATCCCGGCTGTCAAGCGAGATGATATCATTCTGGAATGTACTGGTATCCACTTTAATGTGCTGGCCTCCCAACATCAGAATAACCGCATCTTTCAGGCCATCAAAACCACTCGTAATATAACTTTTCAATGATTCAAAGGTTTCAGATGCCCTCCAGTAATTTCTGAATCTCTTCTTACGGATCGCAAGCATCACCGAATTGGGATTATATACCGACTCCGAACCCTCAAAGGAGTAACCGTCATACCAGCATCTCATTTTCTCATAATCGGCTCCGGTCTGCTCGCAAAGATTTTTCACTTCCTTCTCTGAAAAACCCACATACGGCAGCAGTTCATCCGGATTCACCATGGTATACTCCTGAAAATCAGTCAGTGCTGACTCCGTACCATATTTTTTGATCGGAAGTATCCCTGTCATATAAGCTCCAACAATGGTTTCATCCGTAGCTGTACCACCTTTGAATAAGCCTCTCAGAAGCTGGACATATTCTTCCTGCAGATTCTCATCATCTTTCGCTTCCCGGAACAGAGCATCCCATTCATCAATAATCACAAAGAATTTTCTTCCTGTCTTTTGACTGATGCCTGTCAGAGCTTCCGGAAGATACACTTCATCTTCTTTCACGCAAGTAGGAAAGGTTTCTTTCAGCTCATGGATAACCGCCGTCTGCATATCCGTCAAGATATTGGTCTTTCTGGTTCGTGAACGGGATATAAACCAGGTGATATCCATGTATATCACATCATACCGGTTCAGATGCTCTTCAAAAGAGGGCTTTTCTGCAATCTCCAATCCCTCAAACAGTGCGCGTGAATCACAGCCCCGGTCATAATAAGCACAGAGCATTTTCGCCGCAAAGGACTTTCCAAAGCGCCTCGGGCGGCTAAAGCAGGTCAGTTTCAGCGGTGTATCCAAAGTACTGTTCACATAGTTAATCAATCCGGTCTTATCAACATATAGACCATTTAATATCGTTTCGAATCCCTTTTTTCCCGGATTTAAATAAGTTCCCATCGATCTCACCCTGTTCTTTCTGAGAAAAAGTTCAAGACATCCCGACTGATTTCCAGCATCAGTTCCACAAAAGTACAGCTGTCGGCCTCCTGATCTGACTTGCCCAGCGCATCGTAATACTCCGGCTGTCTCTCCCGCACAAGCTCCTCAATAGGAAGCCAGTAAAAGATCTCGTTCCATTTTCCCAAAAGAAGGCTGTGCCACATCCTGCCCATGCGTCCGTTCCCATCTGCGAAGGGATGGATAAATTCAAACTCGTAGTGGAAAATTGAGCTTTTAATCAGCGGATGCGTCTCTGCGTCCTGATACCAGCTCAGCAAATCCTGTATTTGTGCGGGGACAAACTGCGCCGGCGGCGCCATATGGGCAAGTACCTCCCCATCAAACACGCCAACCCCGCCGGAACGGAATCTGCCGTTTTCCGGGATCAGACCGTTCATCATATGTCTGTGCGCTGTAAGAAGATCTTTCACCGAAAAGGGATCGAGAGTCAGCATCATCTCATACGTCTCATATGCGTTTTGTACCTCCCGAATCTCATTCGGGTTTCCCAGTATCCGTTTTCCGTCCAGAATCGCTGTTACCTGCTCCAATGACAGGGAGTTATGTTCGATTGCCAGTGACGAATGAATTGTACGTATTCTGTTTTCTCTCCTCAAATGTGGGTTCAGGTTCCCGTGCGAAAGGACCGTGATGCGGCCAATCTGTTCACTGATTTCTGCAACCAGATTTGTTATTTTATCCGTCATATGAAACGGCGGTCTGTATCCATCCATACTCCGGATCACCTCCCTCTTCACTCGTCTGCGCCATCTTTTCCATCCGACAATTTCATTATAGCCAAAAAAGAACGAGTTATCAATAAAATCCCGGAGCTATTTCCCGGACGCAAAATAGCCAGGGCTTCTCCGTTCCCGGTCGGCCCTGGCTATGTATTTCAGATGTTTTTTTGCAAGGATTTTCAGGAGAGATGCCAGTTCCGGAGAACTGGCCAGTTTAGCGAGTGTCTCTACATCCAGGCCACCTTCCTCTTCGTTTCCGGTCGGTGATTCCACGGGCGGCGTCTTCGGTTTTTCACGAATCTCTTCTTCCGCTCCCTTCTTTTCATAAAACGCATTTTCAAACAGTTCCGCGTTGTGTCTCCTGTCATCGTCAATGATATGTGAATACTGATCTGTCACCATTTTCGCCTGCGCATGACCGGAATCACCCTGCACCGCTTTGATATCACCGCCGTTCAGCTTCAGCTTATACGTGATGCTCGAATGCCGGAGGCTGTGGAATACAACCGGGGGCAGATCGTTCTTTGCGATCAGTTTGCGGAATGCGGAAGTAATCGTTCCTGATTCTGTCGGCATCCCCAGCGGACCTGCCACCACCAGATTGAAATCATGATATTCCTCTCCCAGCATTTCCCGCGCGGCATCCTGCTTTCCTTTCCATTTCACAAGCATTTCCGCTACGGTCTTCGGCAGGAATATTTTTCGGATGCTGGTCTGCGTCTTCGGTGCTTTCAGGACCTGAACTGTTGTCGTTCTGGATGAAATGGGCGGGAAAACCATGACAACATCTTTCTTTTCCAGAGCGTTCAGAACATCCCGGTTAACCCTCTGCAATTCCTTATTGATATAAATGTTGGCAGTCCCCTCACTCCTGCTCTCGGGAGAAATATCTACACAGTCCCAGGTAAGTCCAAGCAGTTCCCCCATTCGGAGTGAACAGGCAAAGGCCAGGTTCATGCAGAGCTTCAGGCGTTCATCTTCACACACCTCCATCGCATGAAAAAGGGTCTCTGCGGTCCAGATTTCCCCCTTTGCACTTGTCACCTTCGGCAAAGTCGCATAGATACACGGGTTCTTTTCCATCAGTTCCCATTTCACCGCCTGTTCAAAACAGCTTCGCAGCAGCTTATGCACATTTTTTACCGTGGAGGGTGTCAGAAACTCGTTCTTTTTCTTTCCATAGGTGATGAGCTTTTTCTCATACAGGCTCTGGGCATAATCCAGCGTCTGCTGAGCCGTGTACCCTAGCAGGCGGTTTGCATCCCTCTGCAGGAAAGTCAGATCATATAGTGCCGGCGCGTTTTCCCTTCTTTCCCTGCGCTCACATTTCGTGACGACTGCCGTACTTTCAAAACAGGCAACCGCGATCACCTCTGCCTCCGTTTTCTCCTTACACCGGGCACTGGTTACAGTCATGCCCGGCAACGCAAGGTGTACCGTATAAAAGGATTCCGGCTGAAATGCAGAGATTTCCGCTTCCCGAAGCACAGCCATCGCCAGAGTGGGAGAAATCACACGCCCCACATGGAGCGTCCTGCCGTAGAGGACAGAAAAAAAGCCGGGTGGTGTTGATTCCGACCAGCCAGTCGGCACGCTCCCAGAACCTTTGCAATACTCTGCGCCACTGAAGGCTTCTCACAAATCACAAGTTTCAAATTTTTTTCTCCTTCCGATTCCAAATTTCCCCATTGAATGCCACACAGGCCGGGGCAGCCTGCGCGCCAGAGTTCACCTCCCATACAAAAACAGCCCGCTCACCATATTGGAAGCAGGCTATGTACCAAAAAAGCAGCCCTGTTTCCAGAACTGCTCTTTCTGTTATTGGATATGAAATTATCTCAGAATTACTTACAAATATACGATTGTCGGCTTACGGCGCATCTGCGGGAGGATAATTTCTAACAGGTCAAGTCTCAAATCTGTTTTCCCAATATCTGTAAAGTATATTTGTCTTTTTCTCCATTAAAGAATTTGTCCAGCACCTTCTGAAATACATCTTCATTCTCTGCCACTTCCGCAAATAGTGTCATGCAGGACTGAAGCTTTAAATGATCCGGAAAACCCATCACATGTTCCGGATCTGATGATTCGATCTCCAACAAAGCATTACTGATCTCCAGCAGACGATTCTTAAGCAGATCATTCTGCATGTATGCCCTGGCCTCTCCTTCGTCTACGATAGAATAAAAAACGGCAATCCCGCTTCTTCCAAGTCCAATGATCTGGGGAAAAATATACCACATCCAGTGGTTTCTCTTTCTTCCGTTCCGGATCTCTGATAAGGCTGTTTCATAGCTGTTTTCCTGAGCTTTGACGAATCTCTCTAAATTATATTCTTTATTCATATTCTGACCTCGTTGACTATATTGGATCACCATTTTTCAAAATGCACCCTGTTCTCTGTCATAATCCAAATACTCGCGCTCCTTTCCTCCGTCATCCTGAAAAGCCTGTTTTCCTGTAGATACATCTGATTTCTTTATAAAATCCGCTCCGGCCGAAATCTCAGGAAATCTCCGGAAAC
>JAJQCZ010000003.1 GCA_021202465.1 Lachnospiraceae bacterium
GCATATCAGAAGGTATATCTCAAGGGATTTCCCAGGGTATCTCTCAGGGCATTTCTCAGGGGATCTCCCAGGGGATCTCTCAGGGGATCTCTCAGGGGATCTCTCAGGGAATCTCCCAAAGAAATCATGCTCTGGCTACAAAATGGTTCTCAGATGGTCGAAACACAGCAGAGATCGCTTTGCTCCTGGGACTCCCGGAGGCAGAAGTTCGTGAAATGTTGACGTAGCAAAAATCTGCCGCATTCACGGTTCGTTTTCATCGTGAATGCGGCAGTTCTGCACATTTTTCAGGTTTCATTCGCCCTGTTATTTTTCTTCATATTCTCTCCGGATATCCGTGAATTTCTCCACCGACTCCATACAGACATCAAACCTCTCGGCGATCCAGCGGCGCACGCCCTCCGTGCCGATGATGAAGGCATTCGGCGCCCCATCCTGTCTGGCGCGGTTCTTTTCTCCATTTTCCACCAGATCACAGAGATGGGGATGCGGGTTCAGATACACATCGCAATGATTTTCCTTGCAGTATTCCCAGGTACTGACGCAGGTAGAAGCGAAGGTCAGCGCCTGCTCCACGGCCCAGGAAACGCCGTAGGGATACTCATGCTCCGGATAACTCCCCGGTCCGAAGACACCGTAGCCTCCTACCATAATGACCCGGTGTTCTTCCTCTCCCTCGTGGACCGTGAAGGAATAATTCAGGCAACCCGGCGTATGACCGGCGCCGTCCAGGACCGTCACGGTATGGTCTCCGAAGGAAATCTCTTCCCCGCCTTTTACAAGCCGGGTGATCCGAGGAAATGGAGCATCCTTGCCCCGGTTCTCATCGCACCACAGCAGATATGCCGTATCCTTCTCGCTCAGCGCCACGTCGTAGCCGGTCCTCCGACGAACGGCCTCCGCGCCTCCCGTATGATCGAAATGTCCATGGGTCAGGAACAGCGTGTTGATCTTCTCGTTCTCCAGCCCCAGTTTCTTCAGTCCCGGGATCAGATATCTCTCATCCGCCTCCGCCATGTCCGCGGCGTCAAAGAGAACCAGTCCCTCGCTCGTCCGCAGAATATGAAATCCTACCAGGCGATTTCCTACATAGTAATAATCATCAAACAACCGGATTGGTTCGATGGGAAGGAAAAGGTTCTCATCGAAATTATGATCCGTCGAATTTTTATTTTCCTGTGACACAGCAATCCCTCCTCGTATTTCCTTACTCTCTCTCAGCGTCCGCTGCCCGGAAGAAGTCAAATATCTCATCCAGGCCGTGCGTCCAGCCAAGCAGATGGGTTCCACCGCCCACGCTCCGGTACACAATATCCAGACCATGCTCTTTGAGATAGGGATAATCCTCGTAAAACGGACGCTGACCCGCCAGCTCGTCCTCACTCCCCATGAGAAGCAGGAATTTTGTCCCCTTGATTTTCAGGTTTTCCACCCCTACACTCTCTGCCAGAGGACAGCCGCCGGAGCAGGATACCGCGCGAAAGGTTCCCGCCGGCAGGATTCCTACCTGCAGGAAGATCCCCATAGAACCGGCGGAATTGCCGATGGCATAGAAACGGCTCCGATCCAGGTCAAACCGCCCTGCGGCATCCTCAATCTGCGCCGCCACTGACCGCTCGGCGATGACTGACCACTCCAGTTCCTCCGGGCTCAGACCACAGGGATTCGGATTCCCCGCATTAAAAATCTCCCGATCGCCATTATTCGGCAGACGCATCCCGCCAAAGCCCGTATATTTCCGGTAGCTGCACAGAGCCAACAGGATATATCCCTCCCGCTCAGCCCGTACGGCAATCTCATTGTGCGTGTGCTTAAACATATAATCCGGGTTGGCATCTCCTCCGTGGAAACAGATGATCGTCTTGTTGGGAACACCCGGCCGGTACGAAGAGGGAATATACATCCGGTAAGGGATCAGGCGCTGCCCGCCCTCCAGCCACAGCGTATAATTCAGCTCCCCGTATCCTTTTCTCCCGGTGAGAAGATCCCGGTATTTTTTTGCCGCAACCGGCCCGGCAAACCGGGCCGCCGGATTTTCGTAGCCATCCACGGCAACTACGATCAGGCTCTCATTGCTCCATGAAATCTTCCCCAAGCGCTCCATCAGGATTCGTACCGGGATATAAATCTGTCCGTCCTGTTCGATACAGGCCTCCGGCTCCAGCCACTCCGTTTTCTCTGGGAGAAGAGGTGTTCCGTAGGTCACGCGCACCCGACCCCCCTCCCGGTGCGCGTGCATGTCGGGTGCATAGATTCTGCGGAGATCCTCCAGAACCAGATAGACTTCGTCCCCCCGGTACAGAGGAGCATACACCGGGCTGTAGCGATAAGTATCCAGGAAAAAGTCGCTCCCCGTCTCTCCCCGGACAAAGATCATGTACTGAAAATAGTACGCATATTCCGTTCCCGGCGCCGCTTTTGGTATAGGCATTTCGCGCTCCTCCCTGTTCCGGTCAGCGAATCAGTCCGCTATAGATCGGAATCCAGATAATGCTCACGATACTGGAAATCAGAATCAGCGGCACATTAAACTTTAGCATCTCCTTCATACTGTAACCGCCCAGCTGATAGGCCACCAGTGAACTGGGCGAAGCCATCGGGGTGCTGAAAGAAATCAGGCAGGACGCATCGATCGCCAACACGACGGGAATCGCGCTGATCCCGTTCTGTACACAGGCAGCCACACAGATCGGCGTCAGGATATTAATCAGGGCTGTGTTGTCCATAAACTGCGTCAGAACAGCACAGAAAACGAAAGTAGCACCTGCTGCCAGGACAACATTGCCGCTGCCGTAAACCGGCGACAGCAGACCCGCCAGCAGCTCACTTGCCCCGCTGTTCCCCAGCGCTGTGGCGATGGAAAGCATGAAGCTCATCATAAAAATCAGTGACCAGTTGATGGAAGCAAACATCTCCCGTTCATTCAGGAAACCGAGAAGCATCACCAGGATGGCCGCCGTCATAGCCACCAGCATATTAGAGATACCGAGGTTGTTGCAAATACTGAGCATAACCATGGTCGCAATAAAAATCACATAGATCGTGTACTGCTTCCCTTTGGAGAGGGTTGATTTCTTCAGCGCCCGATCACTGTTCTCCAGCATATCACTCTTCCCCAGCTCACGCTGCGGCAGCAGCTTCCAACCAACCAGCAGGACAAAGAGGAACACTGCAATGGTTCCGGGCATACGTGCCAGGCACAGATCCCAGAAACCCAAGGTTTCCGTACATCCCACTGCCTCCATCATCTGGTTTTTCACCATATACATGGCGGCCGCACCGCCGATAGGAAGCGCCAACAAACCGGCCTGCGCTCCCACGGATGCCGGAAGAACCAGCACTGTCGGTGCGATGCCCGCCTCTGCAGCCAAGGCAATCGCCAGCGGAATCACAGTGATCATGGCGGTAACACCGCCGATAAACTGGCACAGAAAGAAAGGAACCACCATGGTAGCCACCAACAAGATCATGACGCCGCCCTTGGATTTTCTCACCCATCCGGCAATGATATTCAGTATATCCGTCTTCAGCAGCGCTCCGATCAGGATCATCATACAGACCATGACCACAATACTGCTGCTGACAAAGTTCGCGAAGGCTTCCTCCGAAGTGATTACATTACACATCCACAACACCAGCACCGCCGTTCCGCAGGCCACCGATCCGGGTATCTTTCCGGTTAACAGACACAACGCCACAAAAATGAAAGCAACGATTGTGATGATCAAACCCATATCCATCGTACATCTTCTCCTTTACTTGTAAAATGAGGGAGATCTCCTTGTTGTTTGTCGACATATATGATTATATCTTTTCTGTCTGTCAAATCAATATTCTGACTTTCATATGCTTATGAATCCAAGTCATGAAAAAAATACGCTTTGCGCATCCGACAAAGATTTTTCCTGTATGATGAAAAAATCTCCGGTTTTTTCAACCGGAGATTTCTGTCCCATCTGTTTTGTTTACCTTCCATCCGACACGTCGGCGCCATCTGTCATACACATACCCTTTCCTTCCAGATCCAGGAATGCCAGGAAATCTCTGGCCGCCTCCGACATCAGGCTCTCCCGCGGATGCATCAGGTAGACATTAAATTTTTCTTCTTTCGCAAACCGGTAAAAATGCAGCTTCTCCGAGAAGGCCTTCGCAAAGTCCACGCCTCCTTCGCTGATGATGGTCACCGCCAGCCCCCGCGCGACCATCCCCAGCCGAAAGGAGAAGTCATCCGCCTCACAGGAGATCCTCGGCACAAACCCAGCCTTACGGCAGGATCCAACCATGAGATCCTCCCCGTCAAACTGCTTCCGCGACAAAGTAACAAAGGGTGCCAGCGCGAAATCAGCCAGATCCACCTGCTCCAGACCGTCTCCCGGATACCAAAGACTATCCTCCGATACCAGAATTCCCAGACGTTCCTCCCGCAGAAGCAGAACACTCCAGAACTGCGCCCGGTAATAATCAAGAATTCCTTCAGAATTCGCCGTAATGATACAGTCCGCTGATTCATTGGGGTCTATTTTCCCGGAGGAATAAGCATACTGCTCAATATGGAAGCGGACATGCGGATTCAGTTCCTGATAGGAATAAATCTTCTCGTTCAGAAATCCAATACTCGTGACAGTCTTGATACGAATCTCCCCCGTCACCTCGTATTTCACCTTGCGCATGGCATTCTCTCCCTGACGGACAGAATCCAACGCCTGACGCGCATAGTTCAGATAAATCTGTCCATAAGTATTCAGGACAATCCGTTTCCCCTTCCGGTCAAAGAGACGAACTCCCAATTCCTCCTCCATGGAGCGCAGACTCTTGCTCAGAGCGGACTGCGAGATCTGAAGCTGATCCGCTGTCATCGAGATATGTTCCCGTTCCGCCAGTTTCACAAAATAATACAGCTGCTTTAATTCCATTGATCGCTCCTCTCCCTGCACCATTCTCTGCAGCACTCACACACAGCAATCAAAAACTCTCTCTGTTTCCGCCGTTCCAGCACCAGTCCAAGCAAAAAGTCATATCGCTCAGGATATCGGGAAAAAATCCCCTTTTCATGATAGCATTGCATCGATTCTTTTACAAGTTTCTGCAAGGTGCTTCCTTCGGCATGTCCCCACCATAACCTATCACATTTAATGCACCAAAAACTTACAGGATCTTACCTGAACGAAAATCTTCCATTTACGCCCCTTCCCAAAACTGCTATAATGAGGGTGTCTGATTTTTGCT
>JAJQCZ010000049.1 GCA_021202465.1 Lachnospiraceae bacterium
ATTTCCTCTGCCCGGTTCTGGATATTCCCCATCATCTGCACCCATTTCCACCAGTCGCGGCGCTTCAAATCCTCAGTCACGCCCTCGACCTCTTTCATCTGGTCAATATCTGAAATCTCGCCGGGGCTTTTCCCTTCATTCGCAAGTACAAAGATACGTTTGACCACCTGCGACGCGACAGGGTCTACAACAAGCGTCTGCTTATCGCCCGGTAAGCGGTTATATCCGTAGGGAATGCTACCGGAACAACGCTTCCCGTCCTTCATCCGCGAATCAAAGACTGCCTTGATCTTGTTGCTGGTGTCCTTGGCGTACCATTCGTTCATGATATTCAAAAAAGGAGCGAAATCATTGTCCGAAGCATTCTCGCTGTCAATGCTGTTATTGATCGCGATGAAGCGTACATCTTTCTGAGGGAATAGCACCTCGGTGTAAAAGCCGACTTGCAGATAATTACGACCGAATCTACTAAGATCCTTCACTAAAGTTTGTCCGACATTCCCCGCCTCGACCTCGGCGATCAGCGCCTGGAAGCCTGGACGATTGAAATTCACACCCGAGTAACCGTCGTCTGTGAAATGGCGGCAGTTCCTGAAATTATTGTTTCGGGCGTAGTCCTCCAGATACTTTTTTGATTCGTGATCGAATTCGACTCCCCAGCCTGCTCATCGTCTCTTGAGAGCCGCTCATACAAGGCTGTAATCCTTGATTTTGCTTGTGTTTTCGCCATTTTGAAGTACCTCCTTATTTTCTATGTACTTTCAGTTTAGACGAAACATAAGTTGTCGTCTTGAATAAGTGTAGCCCTCACTGAAGATACAGGATTCGGAAATGCTGCAGGCAAAAATCAGATACTGAAAGGGAAGGCCTGAAAATGTTATTGCTACGAGAATGGTTTGTATGGGGCGAAAGTGATCTTTTTATTTACGGAGTCCTCATGATTGTTGTCTCCGCACTATTGCCATTTCATCGTGAAAACGTCAAAGACAACTACAATTTCATCGCTACCTGCTTAGCGATATATGCTATTTGTGAAGTTGTCGTTACATTAGGACCTCCGAACTGGACCCTCCTCATTATTTGCCTTTTTGCCGGAGGAATTGCGCTTTCAATCGCACTTGGCAGAATCGTAAGAATGGTGTGGGCGAAATTCCGGAAATGAACCTGCGTAGCAGGGGATAAAATCACCGCTTGACAAGCTTCCTGTAATCGTTCCCTGTCTCCGTCTGAACCTGCATCCCCTTATCCTGCAGGAAGCCTGCGACGATGCTTCTGTGACAGATCGTTTCATCATCGTAGAAGCATGCCAGGCAGATGTCCTTTCCTGCTTTGCTTATCTCGCAGATTTCAGTAAGCAGCGGATCCGTTACGGCGGCATTTTCCCGGAATTCTCTGAGAAACCGCGGAACGTATTCTGTCATAAAAGCCTCATAATTCCACGCGCCCTGCTCCCGCAGGGTGAGGTATCTCTGCAGGAGTTCCCAGGACGGAGACAGCTCCGGGACATGCCGCATGGCAGGATCCGGCTCCTCCCAGGATCTTACAATCACCCAGACTTCATCATAATCCTCAGGATTTACCCGACTTAATGATCGCACATATATCATCTTTGTCTTCTCCTCGCTTCCAGTGGGCCTGCTACCTCTCTACCGAGATCTGGCAGCTTTCCATGACGGTCAGCGCCGCTTCATGCGCCTGAGGAGTCACCCCTGCACAGCAGCGCGCATCGACCGACACGGGGACCTCGGGCATGGCAGCTTTAAGAAGCAGAGCGTTTGATACCACACAGATGTCCGTGCAGAGTCCCACAAGCTCTACGGAGTCAACGCCGCCCTCGCGGTCCCGCGCCGCCAGATCCGCAGCCAGCGCGGTGCTGCCGAAGCATGGCTTTTCATAGACCTTTGCCTCCCGGACGGCCGGAACGGAAAGAAGGGCGGGCGCCAGCTGCCAGCCGTCGGTTCCTTTGATGCAATGAGGAACCGGAAGCTTTCTGCCTTCCTGCGTCTCCAGATAGTCCTCACCGTGGGTATCCTTTGTCACGAGAAGCGTTCCGTCAAACTGACGGACCTTCTCAAGCAGATGAGGCAGCATTTCCTGCGCTTCAGCGGTACCCAGAGCGCCGTCAACAAAATCATTTTGTACGTCCACAATGATGAGATATTTCATGATGATTTTCAACCTTTCTGAGATTTTTCTGTGGATCACCGTGCTTATACTTCGCCTTTTCCGTCCTCAGATACAGAATTCCCTCCATCGCCGGAGGACGTCGCACAGCGGTTCGTCCAGATAAGTGATGGCTTTCTCCTTCATCCACGCAGGGATGCCATAGGCCGCCTCTGCGATACTTCCGGTAATGGCCGCCAGGGTGTCGCTGTCCCCGCCCAGTGAAATGGCATTTCTGATGGCATCCTCAAAGTCCGTACTCTCCAGGAAGGCGATGAGGGCCTCCGGCACGGTATTCTGACAGGTCGCATCGAGTTGATACGTTGGCCGGATCTCATCCAATGTTCTGCTCAGATCATAGCCGTATTCTTCTTCGATGTGCTCCCGGAGACGTTTCTTACATTCTGCCGGATCATCGTCAATGGGCGTCTCACCGTCCATATGGAACCCGCCGAAATAAAACCGGCACAGGAAAATGGCTTCTGCCGTCGCCCTGGCTCCTTTGATTCCTTCCGGATGATCATGCGTCACTTCCGCCGAACGTTCCGCCCATTCCAGGACCTTCGGCCAGCTTCCGGTCCGTGCCGCCAGACCGCAGTCCATCATCCACCCGCAGGGCGAGACGCGCATGGCCGCCCCGTTGCCGCAGCTGTGATACGGCTCCCGGCTCTCCGAAAGGATCCATGCTTTGGTCGTCTGGCTGTACCCGGCCTCCGGATACAGGCGTCCGTATTTTTTCAGAGAATCAATGAACTGATCCCGTTCGCCGCCCTTCATGATCGCATCGGCGACGGCACAGGTCAGGACCGTATCGTCTGTAAAAAAACAATCCTCTCTGAACAATGGAAAATCCTTTGTTTTAATATTGTTCAACTCGTAGACGGAGCCTACGATATCACCTATGATCGCTCCGAGCATTTTATTCTGCCTCCGTCTCTACCAACGATTTTCTGATATCATCAAATGCGTCCTGCATGGGTGCCACTCTTCCTGCTCTGGCATCTTCCTCCGCCTCAGCCAGGGTTCTGTGCAGTTTCGATATCTCGCTGTGATGATTTCTTAAATCCGATGAAGGTCCGATTACTTCCATGAAAAGCCACTTCTTTCTCAGGATAATCACATTCTAACGCGATTTATCTGCTTTTTCAACACCTTCGCGCAGACCAGACAGAGCAGGATCGTAAGCACCATATCCGGCAGGGTATTTCCCACGATCAGGTCTACATTCATCAGGTACCGGTACAGCACAAATCCGATCACCCAGACAATCAGGTTCCGGGTGCTGAAATCCTTCCCGGAGACGTCCTCTTTTAAGATAAAATACGAGGCAATCTGTATCGCGATCATCGGCGCGAAGACCGAACCGATCAGATAGAGAAAATCTGTGATATCATCCATCGGGAAGAGCATGGCGCTGACGGTTCCTATGACAGCGACCACAAGGGCAACCCATTTGCCATCCAGCTTCGCCGAGACGGATTCGCTGGAAATGCCCGCCGAATAGGCGTCAAGAAAAGTCGTGGTAACGGTTGAAAAGACAATAATGACCAGCCCGACGATCCCCAGCCCGGCCTTCAGGAGAATCTGCGCAATATCCGACTCTCCGGTGCAGATTGCCGCGCCCATGCCGATCACATACATCCAGCAGCTGACCAGGCCGTAGACGATGGCACTGACTGCGGTAGCCCGTACCGGTTCCTTCGCCTCTCTGGTATAGTCGCTGATCAGCGGCAGCCACGACAGAGGCATCGCCACACTCAGCTCCACCGCCGCACCGAAGCTCATCCCCTCCCCGGATATCTCCCAGATGTTTCCCGAGTGGAAGATCACAAAGCAGAGGACGATCGTCAGACAAAACAGCGCCGCCATGGCGACCGTATTGATCTTCCCGAGATTGCGAATCCCGATGAAGATCCACAGACAGATCAGCGCTCCTATGACCAGGCACCAGAACCATGAGCCCACGTTCCAGACGCCATTTGCGGCAAGTGCTCCGTCATAGATCATGATGGCCGTCCAGCCAACCAGCTGAAGAATGTTCAGAACAGAAAAGAGCAGGCTCCCCTTCTGACCGAAGCTCATTTTTACAGTCTCCATCGCGCTGCGGCGGGCGAGCCCTCCGATCAGCCCTGCGCAGAACAACAGCACACAGCCGATCACATGCCCTACGAGAATGGCCGCAAGCCCCGTCATGAATCCCATCCCGGCAAAATACGTGCCGGTGAGGATTTCTGCAATCGAGACGCCCGCGCCAAACCAGATGAGTCCATTTTCAAATACAGATGTTCCGGAATTACTTTTCATGCTTTGCCTCCTTCGTGTACTTCCCTGTGTTGCCTTATCCGTTTTTCGAAAACAAATCAGGTTTCGTCGCTCCAGATCAAACAAAAAAGAGAGATACCTGAACCGATACCTCTCTGGAATGTCATAATGGCTGCTTCCTACGTCGGCATTATCCGAATCAGGTTGATAAGGGTCGGAACTATCTGTTCCCTCTCAGCCCGCCTCACGAGCTCCCCTGCTTGTTTTCTTCATTATTATATAGTATCTGCCTGTGCTTTGCAAGGGCGGAATCAGCAAAGCCCAGACAGAATCACTGTCGCTTTTTGCAGAAAAAGAATAATCCTTGCATAATCAGAAAAGACGCTGTATGATGATTAGGTAATCGAAAAATTTCAAAACAGGAGTGAAGAAAATGAAAAAGATCCTTGCTATGATCCTGGCTCTGACCATGTGTCTGGCCCTGGCTGCCTGTGGTTCCAGCGATGCTTCCACAGACGACACGACTGCATCCGCCACGGAAGCCGCAGCGGAGACCTCCGGCACGGAGGAAGAATCCAGCGCGGAAGAGACGTCCGGTGCGGAAGAGGAAACCGGCACGGAGGAGGCGTCCGCCACCTTCACAACCGTCACCGAGGGCGTGCTCACCATGAGCACCAACGCTGCTTTCCCTCCCTATGAGATGACCACCGACGACGGCGGTTTCGAAGGCATCGATGTAGAGTTTGCCACTGCGATCGCTGAGAAGCTGGGGCTGGAGCTCCAGATTGACGACATGGACTTTGACTCCGCGCTGCTGGCTGTGCAGCAGGGTAAGAGCGACATCGTCATGGCCGGTGTCTCTGTCACGGAAGATCGTCTGCTGGTGATGGACTTCTCTGATTCCTATGCCACCGGTGTGCAGGTTGTTATTGTCCCCGAAGGTTCTGATGTGACCGTTGACACACTGGGAGATTACGTCATTGGCACACAGCGGGCCACCACCGGCTACATTTACTGCACCGACGACTATGGTGAAGATCATGTCGTTGCCTACGACAATGGTATCACGGCTGTTCAGGCACTGATGAACGGTCAGGTGGACTGCGTCGTCATCGACAGCGCTCCCGCCCAGGAATTCGTCGCTGCCAATGCCGGCCTGACCATTCTGGACACCGAGTATGTCAGCGAAGAGTACGCCATCGGTATGGCGAAGGGCAACACGGCTCTTGTTGATGCAGTCAACAGCGCTCTGGAAGAACTGACCGCTGATGGCACGATTCAGTCCATTATAGACAAATACATTACCGCCGAGTAATATCGCATCTGTCTGACAAAGAGGACGGGCAGGAGCCGGATGAGCCGCCTCCTGCCCGATCTTTACAGGAAAGAAAGGAAGGGGGCGTTTTTTTGGAATCCTATACCCTGTGGAAGACAATGATTTCCAGCGGCGAGGAAGTCACGTTCTGGCAGAATTTTTATGTCAAATTCTACCAGGCCTTTATTGAGGCGGATCGCTGGAAACAATATCTGAACGGCGTGGGCACTACGTTGCTGGTTACAGCCATTGCACTGGTCATCGGTATCATTCTGGGTGTTTTAGTGGCCATGCTGCGCACGGCCCACGATCAGCAGCTGCCCGGTCACCGCAATCCCCTGTTGGGTGTGCTCAACGTGATCTGCTCCATTTACACCACCGTTATTCGCGGCACGCCCATGATGGTTCAGCTGCTCATTATGGGAATGGTGATCTTCTCCAGCAGCCGTAACTTTACCGCTGTCGGCGCCCTGACACTGGGCATCAACTCCGGCGCCTATGTGGCGGAAATCATCCGCGGCGGACTCATGTCTCTGGATCCCGGTCAGGCGGAGGCCGGCCGTTCCCTGGGTCTGGGCTACATTGATACCATGCGCTATATCGTCATTCCTCAGGCCTTTAAAGCAGTTCTTCCGGCGCTGAGCAATGAATTTATTATTTTGCTCAAGGACACATCTCTGATCACCTGCATCGGCGGCAAGGAACTGCTGTATGCGGCCCAGGGAATCTACAGCCGCACCTACGAAGCGATGTTCCCGCTGATCGGCACGGCTGTCATCTACCTGGCCATGGTCATGATATTAACCTGGCTCCAGGGGAAACTGGAAAGGAGGCTGCGCGAAAGTGATCGTCGTTAACGATTTGCACAAGAGCTTTGGAAACAACGAGGTGCTTTGCGGCATTACGGAGCATATTAAAGAGGGAGAAAAGGTAGTCATCATCGGCCCCTCCGGCTCCGGCAAGTCCACCTTCCTGCGCTGCCTCAATCTGCTGGAAATGCCCACCAGCGGTGAGATTATTTTTGACGGAGTGTCTATGACGGCCCCTAAGACAAATATCAATCAGATGCGCCAGAAGATGGGCATGGTGTTCCAGCACTTCAACCTGTTCAACAACCTCACGGTCCTCAGAAATATGACGCTGGCTCCGGTACAGCTCAAACGGATGAGCAAAGAGGAGGCCGAAGAAAATGCCATGGCTCTGCTGCAGCGTGTCGGACTGGCAGACAAAGCCAACGCATTTCCCGCTCAGCTCTCCGGTGGTCAGAAACAGCGGATTGCCATTGTCCGCGCCCTGGCCATGAAACCCAAGGTCATGCTCTTTGACGAGCCCACCTCGGCCCTGGACCCGGAAATGGTGGGCGAGGTGCTGGACGTAATGAAGGAGCTGGCAGAGGATGGAATGACGATGGTCGTGGTCACCCATGAAATGGGATTTGCACGGGAAGTCGCCACACGCGTTCTCTTTATGGACGGAGGCAACATTCTGGAGCAGGGTACCCCGCAGCAGATTTTCTCCCATCCTCAGGAGGAGCGGACGAAGCTCTTCCTCTCCAAGGTTCTGTAATAAAGATAACACAAGGGACAAAAAGCGCCCACAGCCGTCGGAATCTGTTTTCCGGCAGTTGTGGGCGATTTTCGTTTTTTGTCCCTTATAAAAGCACTTCCAGCCGTCCCCGTAAAAGCCGCCGCCAGTTCGTATGATAGGCAATCACATACAGGATGAGGCTCACGGCCGCGCCGCAGGCCACATCGATTACCGAATGCTGCTTCACAAACATCGTGGAGATACTGATCAGAATCATCAGCAGGATGATCGCCGCCTGACGGCCTCTGTGCCCCTGAAACAGCTTTGACCGCGCTGTCACCAGAGCGACAGAGATGGAGGAAGACACATGAATCGACGGGCACACATTGACTGCGGCGTCCACGCCGCGCACCAGATTCACCAGCACACAGAAAATATTTCTGTTTTCCACCTCTTCCCGAAGATTTAATCCATTCGGAAACAGCACATAGCAGAGCAGGCAGAACGTCATCCCGGTAAACATGATAAACCACAGCTGCTGAAACTCCTCTTTGTCACGCAGCATATACCAAACCAGCGACAGGAAGAACGCCGGATACCAGGCAAAATAAAAGACGATAAAATATTCGCAGAAGGGAATCCGATCATCCAGTGCACTGTGCAGGATGTAGCGGGGTTCCATCGTGAAGTCCAGCACAAAAAACGCCACCACATAGAACACCAGATACAGCATGGCATAACAGTAAGTATGTCCCAGAATCCAGGCCTTCAGGCTTCCGATTTTTTCTCTGATCATAAATCAGCACCACCTTATCAGGGGTATGATACTACAGAAGGTACCGGATTGGCCAGATGAAAATGCGAAAAGCCGCATAAAAAACCTTCTTCTTCGTTGTCAATTCCACGGCCTGATATTCCGTGCCGTACTGCACGGTGCCGTCAGGGGCAAGCTGTTTACTTTGTTCTCTACACTCATCGGTTTCGGCCCGCAGTTTTTCATTCAGCTCTTCACAGTCAATCGCCAGCATCATTTCCGTATCCAGATAGGTGCTGCGCATATCCAGGTTGTAGGAGCCGACGACACTGAGCCGGTCATCGATGAGAAACGTCTTCACATGGGTGGAATCATCGCCCAGAAATTCGCAGACGGAGACACCGGTCTCCAGGATATTCTCTTTCTGATTGAGATAATCCGTGCAGCCGAAGGGGTTCGCGCCGCTCTCCACGGCGTTGGTGATGATTTCGACGCTCCCGGCGCTCTCACAAATGGCCGTCAGGTTCTGATACATAGCCCGGCTGCAGACAATATACGGCGTCTGAATGACCACATCATCGGCGCCCGTCATCAGTTCCTGCAGCATAGTCCAAAGCTCCGGCTCCCGGTTTTCCGCCTCCATGGGATTCGCGAGGAGAGTCACCTGATTTGTCTCCATCGTCGCTGCTGCATAATCGGTCTCCTCATAAGCTTCCGGGTAGGTCTCCCCCAGCCACGCATAATGCTCTTCTAACGAGACGACCGCCGTCTGCATTTCCTCGGAGATCTCTTCACAGACAAACTCCTTACAGCAGGACAGCTCCCAGATCTCTTCAAAATATGCCTGTACCTGCGCCAGAGAAGTACCCTCTGCCGCAGTGTCCGTCTCGTAGACCAGAATATCACGGTCGATATTGGCCTTCTCCGCGTAATCCCCCAGGAACAGATCATAGGTATTCCGGCCGCCCAGGATATAGACGGTATCATCTGCCATGAGATATTTATCGTGAAGGCGGTAGCTGATCTTCCAGGGACGGGCCAGGTTGACGGGATTATAGAACTTCGCCTCGACATTTTCATGAGAAACCAGCGCCTGAAAACGGCTGCTGTCGTGAAGCTGGTAATATCCGGTCAGTCCGTCTACCAGGATACGGACATGCACGCCCCGTTCGGCGGCAGCATACAGAGCGGCCGTCACATCCTGCCCGCTGTTATCATCCCGCATCTCAAAGGTCGAGAAAACGATCTCCTCCTGCGCGGTTTCGATCACCCGCAGCCGCCACAGGAGGGCCTCCTCGTTATCGTCGATACAGAGAATACGCTCTTTTCCTGCGCTGTCTCCATAACAATCCTCCGCCTGAAAAGAAGAAGCGAACTCTTCGCTGACGCGTTGATGCGGCGCCGAAGGCAGAATCGCCAGCAGGGTATAGATCAGGAGAAGCGGCCAGAAGATATTCCACAGCCTCCGCAGTCCTTTCAGAATGCGCCGGATGATTCTTGTCGTCAAGTTTCCTCGCCTCCGAATCATTTAAGAGAACAGCTTTGTACAGCTTCACAGGATAATCCGCTTACCTCCACTCAAAATTGTCCTTGCCAGCGCCAAGTTCAAAATGATACTTGCCGATTCCAAGATCAGCACCTGAATAGGAACCGTTGCTGCAGGTCATACTCACTTTATTTCCCTTTCCTTTGATGGTAAAGGCCTGCTTGTTCATCGCCGTTGGTGCCAACAGAACCGCAGAGACACCTGCGTTGAACCATTCCGGTGCATTTCCCTCGTAGGACGATATGTCTGACGCAGATTTTGATTTGTGCGGAACTCCCTGATTTTCGCCATAGCCAACCACAACGATGCCGATGATCTTTGCCTTGTCTCCGGCATTCGAGTTCTTTTTCATATTTTTGCGGCTGTACATTCCGCCGATCCACCAGGTATTCAGACCGAGGGTTTGCGCATAGAGCATCAAATCGGCACTGCTGTATCCCAGCTTCTCATCGATGCCCGGCTTATCAGGCCCTGCGAGGATGATATAGTTTTGGACACCCTTTGACATCAGCACTGCGATAATCCCCGGCATCGCATCCCTGCTTTCCGTAACAAGCTGGATATTCAGACCGTGTTCCTGATTCTGAGCTTCAATTCTGTCGTTGAGTTTCCGAATAACATCAACGGATAACGGTTTGTTTTTGTATTTGCTCACTTTATGCCGTGCGCTCATTGCTTCCTGTAATGTCATAGTAACCTCCTTATCAGGCCTCATAGTGAGGAGATTTTTGCGGGACTTTTGGACTGATCTGCCTTTGAATTGATTGATGGTATGATAACTTTTTATAAAGATATTATATCGTGCTGTAGATTACCCATCAAGCGACAAATCAGGACAAGTGTCGCACGTAATAACGCAGGCTGAAAGCGCTTCTACGAGGGTGCAAAAAATTGCCCACAGCTGCCGGACGCGATGATCCCGGCGGCTGTGGGCAATTCTGTCTCCAAACCTTATGCATTCCACTCTTTCGTATGACGCCGCAGCCAATCGATCCACTGTTCGAAGCCTTCGCCTGTCTTCGCAGAGAGGAAGATGACTTCGGCGTTGGGATTGCGGCGGTGGATCCGTTCCACGACCGCCTCATCGTCAAAATCAAAGAGTATTTTCGTGTCGATCTTATTGATCAGGATGAGGTCGCTCACCTGGAACATCAGCGGGTATTTGAGCGGCTTATCGTCGCCCTCCGGGACCGACAGGATGGCCACATTGACAGAGGCTCCGGTATCGAACTCCGCCGGACAGACAAGATTGCCGACATTTTCGAGGAAGAGAAGATCGATGTCTTTGGTGTCGATCTCATCGAGTCCCTGCTTGGTCATCACGGCATCCATATGGCACATGCCGCCGGTGTGGAGCTGGATTGATTTCGCTCCGGCCGCCGCGATCATCTCGGCATCGACCGTCGCATCGATGTCTGCCTCCATCACGCCGATGCGCAGCTCGTCCTTCAGCAGGGCGATGGTGCGCGTGAGTACGCTGGTCTTCCCGGCGCCGGGAGAGGCCATCAGGTTGATCATAAAGGTCTTTTCCGCCTTCAGCTGTTCGCGAATCTTATTCGCGTTGATCTCATTTTTGGCAAATACATTCTGCTTGATCTCGATCACGCGAATCATTCTGTCTTTCTCCATCTGCGCCTCCTATTCTACCGCGATATCCCGGATGATCAGTTCGTCTCCCGAGATCACGCGATATCTCGATGCCTTACAAAAAGGACAGGTTCCGTCATGCTCCACGAGGTCAAAGTTCTTCCCGCAGGACTGGCAGGTGCCGTAGGCCCTGACAGGAACCATCTTGAGCTCCGCGTCTGCGAACAGCTCATACTGATCCTGGATCGCGGGCCAGCAGGCTTCCATATATTCTGGAAGAACGCCGGTGATATCGCCGATCTCCAGGGTCAGGCGGCAGACCCGTTTGACCTGGTTCTGCCGCGCGATCTCGTCGACCTCGTCAACGATGTTTAACATAACTCCCATTTCATGCATGATGATTACCTCGAGGCGGCCTTCTGAGCAATCCGCGCCTCGCGCTCCTTTGAGTATTTGGCGATCGTGGGGGCGATCATATTTTTAGGCAGGGACGGCGCATCATATTTGCAGACCAGCTTGATCGCGTCAAATTCGCACTTGGTCGCGCAGACGCCGCAGCCGATGCACTGGTACTGATCCACGTAGGTCACGCCGCAGCCCAGGCAGCGGCTGGTCTCCTTGCGGATCTGTTCCTCGGTCAGATCCTTTCGCAGATCTTTGAAGGTCTTCCGCGACTCTTCCGCGCTGATCTTCGGCGGGTTCTGCCGGGGCATCCGGTCGTAGCTCTCGGTATCGAGACCGGCCTTGTTGAGCGGAATAAAATTGCGCTCCCGGCGGACCGTCAGGCCTCTGCCGCGAATATAACGGTGGATCGAGATCGCGCCCTGCTTTCCGGCCGCGATCGCGTCGATAACGAATTTAGGGCCGGTCACCACGTCGCCGCCGGCGAAAATGTCTGCTTCCCCGGTCTGCCAGGTGATATCGGCGACCTTCACGCTGTTTCCGCGTCCGGTTTCCACAGCTGTCCCCTCCAGCAGATCGCCGAGGACGATGCTCTGCCCGATGGCGGCGAGCACATTCTCGGCCTTTACGATGATCGTATCGTTCTCATCATAGGTCGGGCGGAATCGGTGCTCTTCATCAAAGACGGAGAGACAGCGCATGAACTCCACGCCTACGGCCTTTCCGTTCTCGGTGAGAATCCGCTTCGGACCCCAGCCGTTATGGATGCTCACACCCTCGGCTTTGGCCTCGTCCTGTTCACTCGGCAGCGCCGGCATCTCCTCCGGCTGCTCCAGGCAGTACATATCGATCTTGCCGTCGGTCACACGCACCGCGCTGCGGGCCACATCGATGGCGACATTGCCGCCGCCGATCACGATGCAGTCGCCCTTCAGCTCAGTGATCTTCTTCAGGCTCACTTCGCGCAGGAAATCAACACCGGTGATCACGCCGTCCGCATTTTCTCCCTCGATGCCCGGCATCCGTCCGGCCTGTGCGCCAATCGCGATATAGAACGCTTTGTATCCCTGGTCACGCAGCTGCTGAATGGTGATATCCTTGCCGACCTCGACGCCGCAGCGGATCTCCACGCCGAGCTTGCGAATGATCTCGATCTCCGCGTCGATGACCTCGCGGTCAAGCTGGAACTCCGGGATGCCCGTCGTCATCATGCCGCCGGGGCGCTCGTTTTTCTCGAAAACCGTCACCGGGTAGCCTTCCTGTCCCAGATAGTAGGCGCAGGAGAGACCGGCCGGACCGGCGCCGATCACGGCGACCTTGTCTTCATAATGTGTGTACACCTGTGGTACGTATGTATCGACTTCCTTCAGGTCGAGATCGGCGATGAATTTCTTGATTTCATCGATCGCCAGCGGCTCGTCCACCTGGTTTCTCGTACATTCCGTCTCACAGGAATGCGGGCAGATGCGTCCGCAGACCGCTGGGAAGGGATTGTCGCGTTTGATCACGCGCAGCGCCTCGTCGTATTTGCCCTGGGAAGCTTTCTTGATATAACCCTGGATGGAAATGTGCGCCGGACATTTCGATTTGCAGGGGCTGGAACCGGTCTCGGACACCATGGTGCGCTTGCGCCAGTTTTCATTGTCCCATTTGTCCTGACCCCATTCCGTGTCATAGGGAGTCTCGGTCGTCATGACCGGCTTCTGTCCGGTGATCGTATTTCCCAGAATCAACGCGTTCGCATTGCAGGATTCTACGCAGGCGCCGCAGGCCACGCAGTTTTCCGGATTGACCTCGGCGACGAAATTCGAGCGGACGTAATCGGAGCAGCGCATCAGTGTCACGCGCCGCAGCACCGAGCAGGAACATCCGCAGCAGTTGCAGATAAAGGTGGATTTGTTCACGCCTTCATTATTAAAAATCTCGTGCACGAGGCCCTCGCGCTCGGCGTCGCGCAGGATCTGTTCCGCCTCCTCGCGCGTTATGCGGCGGGCGCGGCCGGTCTTGACATAATACTCCGCCTCGGCGCCGATCTGAATACAGCGGTCCTCGACCTGGTGCTCGCAGGGTTCGCCCATGAGCTTCTTCGAGGTACGGCAGGCACAGACCGTTACGGAATAATAATCGCTCTGATCGAGATAGGTCTGTAATTCCTCATAAGTCGCGGTCTTGGCCTGGGCGTCGATTGACCGTCCAATGGGGATGACGCGCATGAAGCCGGCGCCCGTCGGTGCCTTCGCTGCGCCCATCATGCCGCTGCGAAAGCCGGTTGCATCAAAATATTTCGCCACCTGGAGATTGCGCATCTCCGGCTTGACGAGACAGTGCTCACAGATGCCCGGCGCCCAGGGCACACGGTTGTACCAGCGCTGTCCGTCGTCCCGATCCTCGAAGAAAAGGACGCCGAGCTCCCCCAGCTCCACCACCCTTTCCCGGATCGTTTCCGGATCGACGCCGTTGCGGGCGGCGGCGGCCTCGATCGTTTCCGGATTTCTCGTATACAGCAGAGCGACTTCTGCCAGCTCATCTGTCACGCCCATTGCGAGCAGAAGCTGTACCTGCGGGTCCTCCCCCTTATGTGCCTCCGGCGAGTCCGGAGGGATGTTACTGATCGAGTTTGCAAGTTCGATGACCTTTTGCATGGCGATACCTTCCTTTTCTCTTTATTTTATGATATATATATGGCATACATATATTGAATTATTTTATCAGTCTTAATAAATACATACAATTCATAATATCGGAGAATGTGAAATGACAGCAGAAAAAAAAGAACAGACGCGGGAAGCACTTTTCCATTCCCTGGAAACGTTGATGCGGCAGAAACCGTTTGAAAAGATCAAAGCGGGAGAGATTGCGGCGGGCGCAGGCCTGAGCTGCCGCACCTTTTACAACAATTTCTCGGACAAATACGATCTGGCCATGTGGCATTACCGCACCGGGCTGGAGAAGATTCTTGCACGTGTCAGTGATCATTATTCCTATCAGGATGCGACACGGGACTCCATGTATATGATGATGGAAAAGAAGGAGTATTACCGGGAACTGATGCGGTTTGAAGGGCAGAATGATTTCTTCCATTCGGTTTTTGTCGCCAACAGCCGACAGTTCGCCAGCTATGTGAGATCACTGAACCATAATGAACAGCTCTCTGCGGAAATCGAATTTGAGATCGAATTTTTCTATCGCGGCTGCATTGAAATGGCCATCAAATGGTGCCGGAACGGGATGAAGGAAAGCCCGGAGGACTTCATTGCCATGATGGACCGCTGCATTCCGGAGGATCTGCGGGCGTATCGGTTATCGTAGATTTGATGCATCCTGCCCGGTGATCTGTCCGGCTGATACCATGACAAAACTGAGCAGGGTCCCTGCCGCAAAGCCAAATGTATGAACCAGAAACGCACTGATGCTTGTATTTGTAAATACAAAATAAACTACTACGATGATCACATCCGGTCTGTACCATACCAGGTTGCTCTGCCGCTGAAATCTGAGAGAACATACGAGCAGGCAGGCAATCAGCGCAAAAATCCCACTTGACGCGCCAATATCATACAGCCTCTCAGAGATCACCAGAGAATAAACAATCTCCGCAAGGATCCCGCCTGATAAAAACAGGAATACCGTCTGCCCTTTCCGCAAAAAAGGAACAAGCAGAGAGCCGACGGAAAGCAGCCCCATAGAATTGGCCAGCAGGTGTCTGAGATTATAATGTAAGAAGAGGCAGGTGACGAACCGGTAATACTCTCCCTGAAGATACTGTATGCCGGTGACTCCGAAATACAGATAACTGTTCTCTGTCCTCTGCGATACAAAAAAAATCCCCCAAAACAATACAACAAGAAAAATTGCCACCGCATTGCGGCATCCCCACTTCCTGATTCTGTCCATATCAATTTTACCTCAAAAGCATTGTATAACTTACGTCCTGAAACCGCAAGCTCCTCCCCGCTGATCATGCGACGCTTTCCCGATATTGTTGCTTGATGGACGACAGGCAGCCGGGTAGAATATTATCATGCAACAAATGTTGTCCATACGGAGGGCTCCCATGATCCTTTTTTTCAGTATTGCAGGAATCCTCGCGATTCTGGTTCTTTTCATTTTGCTTTATTACAACCGGGCCTTTCCGGAAGCACGTGAGATTGCCGACGAAATGACTCTGGTCGGAAAGGATTATTCCTTCTACGGGGAAAGCGGCATCGGTTTTCTCATTTTTTCCGGCGCGAAAACAGATGAACGGGCCTATGCCTTTCTCGCGAAGCTGCTGCATGAGGAAGGACATACCGTCGTCATCCCCAAACAGCGGTTTCATCTGAGTGCGTTCGGGACAAAGCACGGATTGGAGATCATCGATTCCCATCCCGAAGTCCGGAAATGGATTCCGATCGGACATTCCCTGGGCGGAATGCCTGTCAGCCGGATTGCGGCTGCACGGACAGATGATCTGATGGGGGTCGTCTTTCTGGCGACCTGCGCCTCCATTGATCTGTCCGGTCTCGACCTTGCCGTGCTCCGCATCACCGCTGAACACGATGGCGTGATGAACAATGACAGGATGGAAAACTATCATCACAATCTGCCCAAAAATACCAGCGAGAAGATGTTGAAGGGAGCAAACCATCAGGGCTTTGCCGCATACAGATCCATGTCGGGACGAGACGGGAAAGCCTCCATCTCCTGGCAGGAGCAGAATAAACAAACCGCACAACTGATCCTGGATTTCTTTTTCCCCGGACATACGGAAGAACGGACAGCGACAGGCTCTGTCCGTACATAAAACAAAGGATATTATATATGAAAGAACCATTACAGTCTGATGAGATGGAACGGGCAGCTTCCATCATCTGTGCTGTTGGAAATGATTCGCAGCACGGCCTGACTTTAAATTCCGAGAACAGCTATTACTTCGGAACGAATCTCTGCGGCGTATTCCCTTACATGCTCACAGGGAAAAGAATCATGAGCCAGGGCGATCCTGCCTGCGAGCCGGACAAGATGGAAAGACTGATCGATGAATACCTGGATTTTTGCAGAGACAGAGGATACCGGCCGATCTTTAATTCTGTCAGCCGCGACACAGCCGATCTGTTGAAGACCAAAGGCTTCCGCGTGCTGAGATACGGAGAAGAAGCCATTCTGGATTTAACAGAGTATTCTCTGGCCGGCGGAAAAAAAGGCACGCTGCGAAGAAATGTGGCCAAACTGAACCGGGCCGGAGTTGTCCTGTTGGAATACTGCCCGGAAACGGCGCGCAATCCTGCTCTGGAAGAAGAAATCTCCGCATTGGAAAAACAGTGGTTTGCCGATAAGAAGCTGAATCTCACCTATTCCGTCGGCGGCTTACAGTTTGACAAACCGTATGGCAGGCGCTACTTCATCACCAGAGACACAGCAGGAACACTACTGACCGTTTTATCCTTCCTTCCCTATCGTCAAAAAAAAGGGTACTGTGTGGATGTGATGTACCGCAAGCTGGATGGTCCAACCGGCGCCATGGAACACGCCATCATCTCCGCGGCCATGAAAATGAAAGAGGACGGTGTGGAAGAGGTCAGTCTGAATATCGCACCCCTGGCAGGGATCGATATTACCAGACCGGACACCGTCAAAGCAGAGAAGCTCATGTATGAGATCTTCGACAAGATGGACTTTGGCTATGATTTCAAGAATCTCTACCGCTTCAAAAGCAAGTTCTCCCCGACGACCTGGAAACCTCGCTATCTGGTGTATGACCGCAGGATCTCACTGGCACGGCTGGCAACAGCCATCACCGATGCCAAAGGAGCCGCCGATCCTGCCCTTTATATGCAATACAAGAAATTCTTCCTCTCCCTGCTGTTGTCTCCGGACTGGCACCGAAAAAGTTAGCAGGGCAGCGCTTTCTGCTTCATTCTATCCAACTTCGCCGAAGGCCTGCACACCTGTGCAGGCCTTCAAATGTCGTTGAGGGAATCGTCTTATAGCGGCAGATCTTTCCTCTGAAAACGGATCGCCCCCGCCACATAACAGACCACGGCCACGACAACCAGCACGATCAGCTTGGGGATGAAGGAATCATCCACGGCGCCGGAACCAACGGTTCCCAGCGCGTCAATGTCAAAGAGGCCGACCAGCGAGAGCCGGTTGAACATTCCCAGCTCCTCGACACCCATTCCCGTATTCACCATGTTCTCTGAGCCGAATATTCCCAGCAGGGAACAGATGAAAAACCAGATATTCAGGCCGCCGCCCAGAGCCAGGGCATATTTGCTCAGGTTGAAGAGGCAGCTTGCCAGATAGCAGATGCCCGCCATCGCTTCCGTCAGGAGATACAGACCGCCGTAAAGCGCCGCGTATTTTGCCACCTCGACCTCCCCAATGATGACGTTGCAGGCGACGAGCTTGGTAAGAAACGCACATCCCACCATGATGAACGGCATCACGATCATATAGATGGCCTGCGTGATTGCCACGGCGCTGCGCTTCGTGGGCGTCGAGAGGATGTAGGCCATGGAGCCCTTATCCACCTGATCGACGATCAGCGCATTGCCGGCGAAGATGATGAACAACAGGATCGGCAGCAGACTCATGATGGTAAAGTACATCTGGTTCAGCATGGCTGAGGTGTCCATCTCACTCAGGTTCTCCACCAGGTCGGAGGACACGCCCATCATTTCCAGCATATTGGTCATCATGGTCTCCACATCCAGCTCATCGCCGGAGAAACAGCCCTGCACCGAACCCAGTGCGTAAACATATTCAAAATTGGCGATGTAGGCATCCAGTCCGACCTCCGACTGCGACAGCGTCTCTGCGGCCTCCGCGAAGCCTTCACTGCCCAGAGTGAGATCCTCGGACTGTGCGGACATCATCTCAAACACCGTATCATACGCCGTCAGATCGTCCGCTTCAGAAAAGTCCTCGTAGCTCAGTTCTGTGCCGGCCATCTCATTATACGAGGCCAGCACATACAAATAGCTGTAAAAATCCGTCTGCGCGTCGGTATAATCCGTGGAATCCGACGTGGATCCGATCAGATTTCCCGCGAAGGTCGTGACGACCGTCATCAGGCATAGAACGATCGTACACGCAATCGCCAAAACCTTGTTGGCGCTGATGCTCTGCTTCATCAGCGGCCTGGAAAATATCTTTGTCGTCTTCATTTTGTACTACCACTCCTTCTACTCATCCTGTTCTGCAGCGTTTTCATAAAGTATTCTTCCAGATCCGGATGGCTCTCCGACAGGGAAAGGACCTGTAACCCGTCCATCGCCCGAAAGGCCGCATCCACGTCCTTCGCCACGGCGTCAAAGCGGACCAGCGCCCCCTCCCGGCGGCTGCCCGGCAGCCGTCCGCAGAAGGTTTTCGCCGACTCTTCCTCTGCGAATTCCACCCCGAAGGTCCGCACGGAACCATGGCGGAATTCGGACAGGTTGATCACGCTCTGAATCCTTCCATCATGGATGATCGCCACCCGGTCACACACATCTTCGATCTCCTCGAAGATATGACTCGACATAAAAATAGTCCGTCCCCGGGCCTTTTCCTCCCGGATCAGTTCCAGAAATGTCTCCCGCATCAGAGGATCCAGCCCGGTCGTCGGCTCATCGAGGATAAGGATATCGCGGTCTCCCATCAGCGCAGCGACAATCGCCGTTTTCTGCTTCATGCCCTTGCTCATGCGTTTTAAAACCGCGGTCGGATCCAGGCCGAGCAGATCAATCAGATGGTTCATATAGGAAAAATCCTTCACACCCAGAAACTGTGCCTGTACCTGAAAGAAATCGGTGCCCGTCTTCAGATCCGGGAACGCGATCTCGCCCGGAATGTAGCTGACGCTCTTCATCACATCGGGCGCCTGCTTCCACGGATTCAGTCCATTGACTGTCACCGTGCCGCTGTCCGCCTTCAGGAAGCCCATCATGTGACGGATGGTCGTCGTCTTCCCGGAACCATTGGTTCCCAGATAGCCGAAGACCTCTCCTTCATGGACATCCAGGGAAAGATCAAAAATCCCCCGCCCCTGTCCATAATCCTTCGTCAGATGCTCCGCGGAGATCATTGTCCTGCTCATTGCTTCACTTCCTTTCAGAGTGCCCGGACGACACGCCCTCAAAATGATGACCGGTATCGTAGAAGCCAATAAAATAATCTTCCAGTGTAAAGGGGATTTCTGTAAAATCAGCGATATGAAACCCCCTCAGGCTCGCAACCAGCGCACCGACCTGGTCCGCCGGGATCTGCACCCGCGCCCGCAGCTTCCTTTTATTCTTCGAAGTGAAGGTAAACGGTTTGTTGACAAAGGCCGTATAGGAATCGGCATCGGCAAAGGACACCCGATAGATCCGATCATGCTTCTGTTTCAGCTCTTCCGACTGAAATTCCGACACGATCTTCCCGTCCCGGATAATCGCAATGCGGTCACAGACCGCGTCCACCTCATGGAAGATATGAGAGGACAAAAAAACCGTCTTCCCGCGCTGCTTTTCCTCCCGGACAAATTCGATGAACGTCTCCTGCATCACCGGATCAAGCCCGGAGGTCGGTTCGTCCAGAATGAGGATATCCGGATCATGCATAAACGCGGTGACAACAGCCAGCTTTCTCTTGACGCCGAGACTCATCTGCTTGATGCTGATGTTGGGATCCAATTCAAAACGTTTTAACAGCATTTGCAGATATTCCCTGTTTTTCACTCCGCGCATCCGCTCCATCATTCGCAAAAACGCGGTTCCGGACAGACCCGCCGGAAGCGTCACCTCCCCCGGCAGATAACCGACCGTATTCTGCAGCCAGGCACTGTTCTCCCAGCTGTCTTTTCCCAGAATCGAGGTACTGCCTTCCTGCGGTCTGGAAAATCCCATCAGGTGGCGGATCGTCGTTGTTTTTCCCGCTCCGTTGGGCCCCAGAAAGCCATAGCATGTACCTGTCTCGATTCCGATATTTACATCAAACACACCACGGCCGTGGCCGTAGTCCTTTGTCAGATGATCTACAGAGATAACGGACATTTATATCCCTCCTTGACATTATTCAACAACTTGTCGTATGATGGATTATACCCACACAGGCAGGAATCATCAACCATCAATTTTTCAGAACCTGTCGGATGATACGGAGGAGAAAATGAAGAAACAACCGGAAATCACAGAGAAAACGCGGCAGAAATTCGTGGATGCCTTCTGGTCGCTGATCGAGGAAAAGCCCATCGCGAAAATCGCTGTCAGTGAGCTGACACGGCGTGCGGGATATAACCGCAGCACTTTTTATGAATACTTTATCGACACAGATGATCTTGTCACCTATGTGGAAACGAAACTGCTGGAGCAGATCAAGGAGACCGTTCTGCAGGCCTCACCCGAAGGGGCTTCATCGGGCGAACTGTTCCAGAGTCTTTTTACAGCCATGAACGAAAAGGTCTATCTGCTTCTCGGGCCAAACGGCGATTCTTCATTTCTGGAAAAGGTGAAAGCTGAATTGCTTCCTCTCATCGCGGGGTTTTTCCGCATCTCAGAGGATACTCCAAATTTCGACTATCTGATCTGTTTTGCCAGCTCCGCGCTGTTCGGGCTGCTGCAGCACTGGAATGAAAGAGGAAAAGATTTAAGCCCCGAAGAAATCAGCGCGATGATGCAGGGGCTTGTCCTGTGCGGACTGGCTGCTTACCTGCCTCCTTCGTTCCTGAACACAGCGCGAAACGAATCAAAGAGCCAGTTCCCTCAGACCGGATTCAGTGTGAAACCAGCTGTTATTTGAGTTATCGTAAAGAAGGAAAGTGTATCGCAATGGCTGCCAAGAAAAATATTTATTATTACAAAACCTTCCAGGATGATTTTGTGGAGAGCGCCCAACAGGATTTCACGCTGCCGGAAGACTACACCTGGATCCGGAATGGCCGGAGAGCCAGACTGCGCAGCGCCGTCGTGTACAGCGCCGGATATCTGTTCGGCGTGCTCTACGGGAAATTCGGTCTTCATCTGAAGATCGTACGGGCTGCGGACTGGAAGAAGTACCGCGATCAGGGCGCCGTCATTTATGGCAATCACACACAACCCCTCGGGGACGTGTTCATTCCGGGGCTGGTGTGCTCCCCCAAGCGGTGCTACACGATCGTAAGCCCTGCCAACCTGGGAATTCCGGGCATCGGCCCTCTGCTGCCCTGGCTGGGAGCTCTCCCTATTCCGGGCACTCTGTCACAGATGTCCTCCTTCCTCCGCGCAGTGCAGCAGCGGCTGCAGGAGAAGCACTGCGTCATCGTCTATCCGGAAGGACACGTCTGGCCCTACTGTACGCAGATTCGCCCGTACCCGGCCACCGCGTTTGACTATGCCGTAAAAAACCGGGTCCCTGCCTTTTGCATGACGACCACCTATCAGGCCCGGCGGTTTTCCCGGAAGCCGAAGCTCACGGTGTACCTGGACGGGCCCTTTTACCCCGATGAAAGCCTGAGTCTGCCGCAGCAGAAAAAGCAGCTGCGGGACCAGGTCTTTGCCTGTATGGAAAAACGGAGCCAAAGCAGCACATACCAGTATGTGGAATACCGGCCTACTCCGCCCCTTGATTCATGATCAGCATCTGCAGCCGGTTCTCCACATTGGCGTAGCTGGTATCCGGATCCAGATCCAGCGGCAGGATGGAAATGCCCGGATACTCCTCCTTGAGCCGCTTGATGACGCTCAGCTCTCCGGTTCCGGCGGAATCCAGCCGGCAATATCCGTCACATCAAATTCATAGGTCAGTTTTTTCCCGTAGGCCTGTTCGTAGGCGGCCACCTTTTGCCGGTAATCCTGCTCCATCATTTCCTCGCTGTTCTCCCGGTCGCTTTGGGCCGGGTCAGGATAAACCGGCGGAAGGATATGCATGACATAGCAGGTCTTGTGAAACTGGTCGTTTTCTTTTCCCGGCAGGTCGCGGATCTCCACAAAACAGGAAACCACGGGAACATGGTTCACCGCTGCATAGTAATAAGCGCTCCGCTTGGGCGGGCGCGGCTTCCGGTAGTGAAACCACATCTCCTGTTCCGGATAAATCAGCACGGCATGGCCCTGCGCCAGCCGCTCATGAAGCATGGGGCCGAAATATTTGCGCAGATACGTGGGATTCCCGGCCAGAGGGATGATGTCCTCATGGTTCATCAGAAAGCCAATCCACCCCTTCATGGCCAGATTCGTCTCCTGACTGACCATAAAAAGCCGCCGATACCCCGCCCGGTTCATGGCCTGACGCACCGCAGTATTATCAAGCGGACTGAAGTGATTGCTGGTCACGATGACCCCGCCGTGAACATCGGCGAGGTTCTCCAGTCCCTCGATGCGGGTGTTCCGGTTCAGATACCGGGTGGCCGTGTCCGTCAGCGCCCGGGCACAGACGTTGCAGAACCGGTAGCCGAAGGTCTTATAATTGTCCAGAAAATGCCGGATGACCGCCTTTCGTTCCTCTGGGGACAGGGCCGGATCATCCACCTCTACCTTGCAGTTTAAATCACCGCGCTCCGCGGCGGCACACCGGCCAGCTCACAGCCCTCCATGTCCTGATGGTAAAATCCGCTGCAATCCTGCCGACACAACACATCGTTATCCAGATACAGAAGACGCTCCGGCAGATCAGGCACCTGATCGGCATACAGCCGCAGCATGCAACAGGGCGTGAAGCGGGTCTTAAGATTAGCCCGGGGCAGCTCTGCCTGAAACAGTTCGGTAGCATCAATGCGCGTCACAGAGTTGTCTTTATTTTCCTGTTTGACATAATGATCCAGATACTGAATCGTTCCCTGAGAAACCGGCCGGATCGCGCGTTCTCCCAGCGTCAGCTCCATCGTCATCACAAAAATATACAGCGGCTCCTCCGTGTGCTTCAGCAGCGACAGAACAGAAAGAATCAGACCGTCCTCAATATTCCGGTCACCGCAGTACAGGATGTTCATTCCGTTTACCGACAGACTGTCCTCTTTTATCATGGTATTCCTCCTGCCTGTCCCGCGGACAAATGGCCGGTTCCCATACGATGAGCGTGCGATATAGTTAGCAATTTATTATATCTGACCGCCGAAGGCTCATCAAGCAACAGAATCGCCGCAAGTGTCGCGCGTTTCCTTATTCCGGGACATATGAAATCAGCTCCTCTGCATCATTTCCGGCCGGTACCAGTTATTAAACAGCGACTGGATAATGTCCAGTAGATCCTCATCGGACAACGCATCTTTGCTACGCAGATTGACGGATATGGCATGAAAAATCCCATAGAAATAGATATCCATGATCGTCCGTCTCTTGGGAGTCTGCTCTTTTTCCCCGTACAGATGATTGGTTATATCTTCTTCAATCTTCCGTAAAAAATGAGAACGGTTCTGCTCGGACAGCAAGACGGTGACCCTGTCTTCTCTTTTCCGGAAACTGCTGATCACAACCTCAAAAAATTTCCTTTCACTGACAGGTTCATCTGCTTCACACCCTTCCAGCGCCTGGGCTGCCTCCTCCAGGAAATCATCCTCCGCATAGGCGACCAGCGCATAAATATCCTCAAAATACCGGTAGAAGGTCGTACGGTTGTATCCGGCGAGCGAGGTAATCTCCCGGATGGTGATCTGGTTAATGTTCTTTTTCTTTGCCAGTTGGAAGAAGGCGTTCACAAAAGCCTCTCTCGTCGCGTCCGTAATCTCCGGCTGTTTTTTCATCACGATTCCTCCCGAATCCATAAGATGGCACAGGGAGACAAAAAAGTATTTTGTCCCCCTGTGCCTCAGTTTTTCCTTTGTAACGTTCAATATACAACGACCTGTCTTCAAAAGACAAGCCGCCCGGCGCAACAATGCGACACATGTTGAAAATTGTTGCTTGATTGTTGGCAGCAGTCGTGATAGAGTGCTAACTTAACAGGTGTTGCTTGTTCACTATGCTGTACTTCGGGTCATACATCCCGAAAATGACAGGAGGATTTTTTTATGCTTCATATTTTCAGTAACATGAAGACCAAAGACCGGTGGCTGGTGCTTTTGTGCCTGCTGCTTGTCTGCGGTCAGGTGTATTTTGATCTGCGCCTGCCGGACTATACGGCGGAGATCACCGTTCTGATCAGCAATGAGGTCACAGAGCTTTCGCAGTACTTCACGGCCGGAGGAAACATGCTCGGCTGTGCCGTGTGCAGTGCCCTGCTGACCGTCATTGTCGGATATCTGGCCGCCATGATCGCGGCCGATTTCTCCTTTGACATCCGTGCCAACGTGTTCAATAAAGTCGCGGCCATGGGCAGCGGAGAGATCAAGAAATTCTCCACCGCCAGCCTGATCACCCGTACCACCAACGATATCACGCAGATTCAGATGATCGTAGCCATGGGCCTGCAGATGATGATGCGTGCGCCGATCATGGCCATCTGGGCCATCATCAAAATTGTCGGCAAGAGCTGGCAGCTCTCCGTGATCGTGGCCGCAGCGGTCGTCATCATCGTCGGATCAATGATTGTCATTCTGGCGATCATGATTCCCAAGTTCCGCATCGTCCAGAGACAGATCGATGACGTGAACCGGCTCACCGACGAGAACCTGAGCGGCATCCGGGTCGTCCGCGCCTTTAACGCCGAAAAATACCAGGAAGATAAATTCGATACGGCAAACACGAACCTGATGAAGACGCAGCTGTTCACCGGCCGCGGCATGGCCTTCCTTTCCCCGATCATGATGTTCGTTCAGAGCTGCATCAGCGTGGGCATTTATTATGTAGGCGCCCGCCTGATCAACGCAATTGAGGTACCGCTGAATGGGACACTTACGGAAATCATGGCGTCCATCTCTGACCGTTCCCTCCTGCTGGGCGATGTTGTTTCCTTCAGCTCCTATGCGCTGTATATGGTCATGTCCTTCGTCATGCTGCTGATGATCTTCATGCTGCTGCCCCGTGCACAGGTCTCCGCAAGACGTATTAATGAAGTCATTGATTCAGATATCTCGGTGAAGGAAGGAACAGAAACCACGTCTGAGGAATCCGGAAGCATTGAATTCCGGGATGTTTCTTTCCGCTATCCGGACGCTTCCGAAGACTGCCTGAAACATATTTCGTTCTCGGCGAAAAAGGGCGAGACCGTTGCCTTCATCGGCGCTACCGGCTCCGGAAAATCCACATTGGCGGGGCTGGCTGCAAGGCTGTATGATACGACAGAGGGAAGCATCCTGGTGGATGGAAAGGATATCTCGCAGTACCGCTTCGAGACCCTCTATGATAAGATCGGCTATATCCCGCAAAAGGCGGTGCTGTTTGCCAACTCTGTGGAGGACAACATCACCTTCGGAAACAGCGGCCATACGATGACCGATACAGATGTCGACCGCGCACTGGATATCTCCCAGTCGACGGAGTTCGTCCAGGCGATGGATGACGGGAAGAAGAGCTGGATCGCCCAGAGCGGCTCCAATGTCTCCGGCGGCCAGAAGCAGCGTCTCTCCATTGCACGGGCTGTGGCCAGAAAACCAGAGATCCTGATCTTCGATGATTCCTTCTCCGCCCTGGATTACAAGACAGACCGTATCCTGCGGCAGAGAATTAAAACAGATCTGAAGGGGACAACCTGCCTGATCGTGGCCCAGAGAATCGGCACGATTCGCGATGCCGACCGTATCGTCGTGCTGGATAACGGCGCAGTCGCCGGCATCGGCACACATGACGAACTGATGAAGAATTGCCCGACGTATCAACAGATTGCCCTGTCGCAGCTCTCCGCCGAAGAGCTGGCGGCAAACGCGTAAGGAGGTGCTTCTATTATGCCAGAAATGAATCAGAACCGCTCTTCCGCACAAGCCGGCGCACCGATGAGACGAGGACCCATGGGCGGCGGAGGCCCGATGGGAAGAGGCATGGGCGGAGGAAAAGCCAAAGACACCCGGGGTGCCCTGGGAAAACTGTTTTCCTACTGCCGGAATCAGGCAGGGATCATCCTGTTTGCCCTGGTGCTGGCCGCCATCGGCGCCGTCTTCACCATTATCGGTCCGAACCAGCTCAGCCGGATCAGCGACTATCTCTATGATGGACTGACCGCCGGCGTCTCCTCGGAAGAGATGGCCGCGGACATTCAGGAACAGATTGAAAACGGAGAGATTAACATCCTTGACTACCTGCCGGAGGGGACAAATCCGGCGGATATCGACCTGTCCAGCCTTGACCTGACGGATACGGACAATGAACTTTCGCAGGCGATCCTGGAAAATGTCACGCTCAGTGAAGAATACCAGGAAGCTCACGCGGACGAAGGCATCGATATGAACGGGATCGTCAGCGTCGCCCTGCTGCTGGTGGGAATCTATCTTGCCAGTGCCGTCTGCAGCTTTATCCAGCATTTCATCATGCAGACCGTGACACAGCGAACCTCCAAGCGGCTGCGTGAAGATATCAGCACCAAGATCAACCGTCTGCCGCTCAAGTATTTCTCCGGCAACGCCGCGGGCGATGTACTTTCACGAATGACCAACGATGTCGATATGATCGGGCAGGCCATGTCCAACAGCCTGTCGAACCTCGTCACAGCTGTGGCGCAGTTCATCGGCTGCCTAATCATGATGTACTACACCAACTGGATCATGGCGACGACGACCGTCCTCGCCACACTCATCGGCCTCGTCCTGATGGTCGTCGTCATGAGCCGCTCGCAGAAATACTTCACGGCCCGCCAGGAAAGCCTCGGCGTACTGAATGGCTATATCGAGGAAATGTATCACGGCCATGACATGATCCGCATCCTGAATGCGGAGGATGAGGTGCGGGATACCTTCACCTCCATGAACCAGGCCGTGAAGACCGCAAACTTCCGCTCCCAGTTTCTGTCCGGCCTGATGCAGCCGCTGATGACCTTCATCGGTAACCTGGGCTATGTGGCCGTCTGCGTCGTAGGCGCCTGGCAGATTATTAACGGCAACATCACCTTCGGTGTGATCACCGCCTTCCTGATTTACACGCGTTTGTTTGAATCGCCGCTGCGCCAGATTTCTCAGGCCATGACGCAGGTGCAGTCCTGTGCAGCAGCCTCCGAGCGTGTCTTTGAATTCCTGGCCGAAGAAGAGATGGAGGACGAATCCTCCAAGACAGAGCATATCGAGAACGTGCGCGGCGAGGTTGAATTCCGCAACGTGAAATTCGCTTACCCGAATGCACCGGAGAAGGAAATCATCCACAACTTCAGCGTCAGGGTAAAACCCGGACAGAAGGTGGCCATCGTCGGCCCGACCGGCGCCGGTAAGACCACCATGGTCAACCTGCTGATGCGCTTCTTCGAGCCGACCGGCGGCAGCATCCTGATCGACGGCGTCCCGACGGAGAACGTCCCGCGGAGCAATGTCCACAGCCAGTTCGGCATGGTCCTGCAGGACACCTGGCTGTTTGAAGGCACCGTCCGGGAGAACCTCCTCTACAATACGGAGGGCGTCTCTGATGAGCAAATGATCGAGGCCTGCAAGGCCTGCGGCATCCACAACTTCATCCAGGCGCTGCCGAACGGCTATGATTCCATCCTGCATGACAACACGGCCATCTCCGCCGGACAGAAGCAGCTGATGACGATCGCCCGGGCCATGATCCAGAACAGCCCGATGCTGATCCTCGATGAGGCGACCTCCAGCGTCGATACCAAGACCGAGATGATCACACAGCAGGCCATGGACACACTGACCAATCACCGCACCAGCTTCGTCATCGCCCACCGGCTCTCGACCATCAAGAACGCCGACCTCATCCTGGTCATGCGGGACGGCGACATCGTCGAGCAGGGCAACCACGAAGAGCTGCTGAAGCAGAACGGCTTCTATGCGGAGCTGTACAACAGCCAGTTCGAAGAGGCGTCATAAGCAGATCGGACAGGAAGCAGCCTCTTCGCCCCCTGCTCACCTGCGTATAAAAGCCTGAACCACATCGAATACATTTTTGATGCGGTTCAGGCTTTTTCTTCTGTCTCCGGAACATTCTGAATGCTATTTTGTTTTAACATGTACCCTCTTTCCGGAAAATGCTATGCCGAATTTCAGGATATTGATGATTCCATCTTCTTTCATATCCGCTTCATAGCCCTTTTCATCAATCTGCGCGAACGCTTCCTCTGCCAGCCCGGCCAGATTCTCTTCATCCAGATTCTTCTTCCATTTAAGCTCCATAATCATTCCCGGATAGCGTTTTTCTCTCGGAATCAGACTAATATCATACCGTCCGTCCCCGGACTCTCTGTTGGATTTGATCTTATACTGATTATCCATCAAAGCCACCAGTCCCAGGACGAGACCATGATAGAAGCCCTCTGCTCCGGCATCGTAAAAGCTGATGGTTTTATCCATATACTCTGCCATTGCTTTCTGCAGCTTTATATGATCGTTTGCATAGAGGCTTTCCGCAATCCGGTTGGCCGTTGTCCTCGTAACCGCTCCAATCTGCAGCAAATGAGACAGGATCTCGCTCTTATAAACTGCTGCGATCTCTCTGTTGGGAATGGAAACCTCACACAGATAGGATCCGTCTGCCTGCAGCTCTTTGCGGGGCGCTTTCAGATATCCTGCCACCAGCAGCAGGCTGTACACATTCGCCGGATCTTCGGCCAGCGATCTGTAAACGACATTCTGATCAATTCTTGCAATGACCCGCTCTCCCTGGAGCAGAGAATACAGCTTCTCAGTTATGTCATCGATTGTAATTTTCAGAACATCCTCAAGGATCTCATTCTTCCCGCTATTTGCCCAATAAGCCTGAGGAACACATCCTCTGGAAATATAATTGATGACGGACCACGGATTATATATTTCTTCCCTGCCAAACAAATAGCCATCATACCAGTCCTTCAGTTCTCCTTCCTTCTCCGATACACCGTAGTACGCCAGCATTCTACGAACTTCTTCACCGGTAAATCCAAAATACCTGTCATATTCTTCATCCATGACAGAATTTACCGTCAGGTTATTCAGACCGCTGAAAATGCTCTCCTGCGCGATCCGGAGAATACCGGTAAGAAATCCATAGGAAAGATTCCGGTTGTCTTTAAACGCTCCGGAAAAGAAATTTCTCATAAAACCGATGATTTCCTCATAGAAATCTTTCGAATATCCTTCCTGAATCGGCGTATCATATTCATCAATAATAATCACCGGAGCCACGCCATAATGCACGGCAAGCATCTTCGATAGTCTCTCAAGGGCTGATGTAAGCGCCACCTCATTGGCCGTGCCGTCCAGGATTCTCGAAAAATATTCTTTTTCATAATCTGAAAGCTTCTCGCTTCCTGCCAGCTCCTGATGCCTTCCATATTCCTCCTGAAGAATCGCCCGAATCTTTTCAAGCGTCGCTTCCCAGGTATCGAACTTCACATCCTTAAAGGTGAGGAAAATCACCGGATATTTTCCCTGATGCGCACGATACTCCTCACCGCATTTCCAGATCGCCTTATCCGTAAAATACCCGGACGTATTCGTCTCCGTTTTCTCAAAGAAAACCCGGAGCATATCCATATTCAGAGTCTTGCCGAATCTCCGGGGCCTCGTAAACAAAGAAACCAGTGGCCTCTGATCTAAAAACTCTTTGATCAGCAGCGTCTTATCGACGTAATAATATTCCGACTGGGCCCGCACATAATCCGAAATACCGACCGGCAGCGGTTTCCTCTCTGTACCCGCTGCCTTCTTTACATATCTCCCGGATGAGATCCTTCCGTCGCCGGGCTTCTCGGCCTCATCCGGAATCATCCAGATCTTCCCTTCTTTTACGGCACCCGGGATTTTCCCGTTCCTGCAAAAGTTCGTCATCGTGCGCTCTGAAACATTCCAGAGAGAAGCCATTTCCCTGCAGGTCTTCATCCGCATCACCTCCGATCCGTTCATTCTCGTAGTTCTATAATAAACGTCTTTCGGAAAGATATCAATGGTTTTTGATTTCTTTCCGAAAAATGCTGTGCCGATTCTCAGAGTGTACGAATTAGGCCATTGTCTGATGCGGTTCAGGCTTTTTTTCGCCTGGCTCAGTTCCATTCGCCTGTCAGTAGGAAATCGCGGATATAACTGATTTTCAATGAAGATTTCTCATTTTTGTAAGTTATATCTGACAAAACACGGCATATAGACCCCAGGTGATTCCATCTTTTACAACCAATTGTACGATTTCCATCGCTCTGTCTCTGCCTGCCTTTAAATACATACGGAATCTTCCTTCCTATAGATGCCAACATTACCTGCATCACCGACAAAGGCTGCGAGAGAATGAAAAGCAGTGAAAAATAGTGGAATTTTAGTAGAAAAAAACCGGAGCAGCCCGCCCTGTTTAAGGCCGACTGCTCCGGTAAACAAAATCAGTATTCTTTTCTCCGGCATACCCACTCAGTTCTTAAAGCTGTGGATCGGCGCAGGGATCCGACCGCCCCGGCTGACGAATTCCTCGCAGGAATAGCCGTTGACCGGCATGATCGGCGCATAGCCCAGCAGGCCGCCGAATTCCACGGTCTCGCCCACGCCCTTGCCGATGACAGGGATGAGCCGGACCGCCGTGGTCTTGGCATTGACCATACCGATCGCCGCCTCGTCGGCGATGATGCCGGAAATGGTCGCGGGGGAGGTATCGCCGGGAATGGCGATCATGTCCAGTCCGACGGAGCAGACGCAGGTCATGGCTTCGAGCTTCTCCAGCGTCAGCGCCTGGCGGTTCACCGCGTCGATCATTCCCTGGTCCTCGCTGACCGGGATAAAGGCACCGCTGAGTCCTCCCACGTAGGAGGATGCCATGACGCCGCCCTTCTTTACTTGGTCATTGAGCAGCGCCAGCGCCGCGGTCGTTCCGGGCGCACCAACAGATTCCAGTCCCATTTCCTCCAGGATTCCGGCCACGGAATCACCCACCGCCGGGGTGGGAGCCAGAGACAGGTCAATGATGCCGAAGGGAATCCCCAGCCGCGCGGAGGCCTCCTGCGCCACCAGCTGTCCCACGCGGGTCACCTTGAAGGCCGTGCGCTTGACAGTCTCACAGAGCACCTCAAAGCTCTCGCCGTGAATGCTCTCCAGCGCCGTCTTCACCACGCCGGGGCCGCTGACACCCACGTTGATGACGGCGTCCCCCTCGGTCACGCCGTGAAAGGCGCCCGCCATGAAGGGATTATCATCCGGCGCGTTGCAGAATACCACCAGCTTGGCGCAGCCCAGAGAATCCTGGTCAGCCGTGGCCTCGGCAGTGGCCTTCACCACTTCGCCCATGAGCTTCACCGCGTCCATGTCGATACCCGTCTTCGTAGAGCCCACATTAACCGAGCTGCACACCCGCTCGGTCTGTGCCAGCGCCTGCGGAATCGACAGGATCAGGTTCCGATCCGCCTGGCTCATCCCCTTGGAGACCAGCGCCGAATAACCTCCAAGGAAATTCACGCCCACCTCCCGGGCCGCCCGGTCCAGTGTGCGGGCAATCGTAACAAAATCCTCCGGGCTCTGGCAGGCCGCGCCGCCCACCAGGGCGATCGGCGTGACCGAAATGCGCTTATTGACGATAGGAATTCCGTATTCCCGCTCAATATCCTGCCCGGTCTTTACCAGGTCTTTGGCGTAGCGGGTGATTTTCTCGTATATTTTCTGATTGAGGCGGTCGAGATCCGGGTCGCAGCAGTCCAGCAGACTGATTCCCATGGTAATGGTGCGGACGTCCAGCTTCTCCTCCTCGATCATCCGGTTTGTCTCAATCACTTCACTGATATTGATCATGGTGTCTTTCCTTTCATGAAACGATTGTCCTGAGAATCGCTCCGCGCCGCACTACAGCCGGTGCATGCGGTCGAAGATTTCTTCCTTCTGGCAGCGGATGCGCACGCCGATCTCCTCGCCCAGGCGCTCCAGCTCCTCCGCCAGCTGGCTGTGCTCCTTCGCAGACTGATTGGCGTCCACGACCATCATCATATTGAAGAAACCGTCCACAATGGTCTGGGAAATATCGAGAATGTTCACCTGATTCTCCGCCAGATATGTGCACACCTTCGCGATGATGCCTACAGTATCCTTTCCAACCACAGTAATAATCGTCTTGTTCATGTTCGCCTCCTGCGCTGTTCAATCTCTCTTTACACGGCATAAAACCGTTTTTTGCTTTCCCCTGCTTCGCATTCGTCGGCATATTTCTCCATGCCGCACACGTTCAAAGCATTGTTTCGAAGCTCTCTCACCACGCCACGCAGGAACTCATCTGCGTCCGCGGCGCCACCTGAATCGAAAAATCCGACGCCCGGTAGGGGCAGTCACCCAGGGAAATCTCCATCTTCACGGTCTCCAGAGCCAGCTCCGGGTAATTGTTCTCCTTGCTGAGATGCCCCAGGAACACCGCCCGCATCCGGTCATGAAGAATGTGCGTGAGAAGCTGTCCGGCCGCCTCGTTGCACATATGCCCCCGGTCGCTGAGGATCCGCTGCTTCAGCGGATAGGGGTAAGGTCCCACCTGCAGCATCCGCACATCGTGATTCGCCTCCACCAGCACCGTATCCAGCTCCTGCAGCTCTCCGATGATCCTCTCATCGTATTCGCCCAGGTCGGTCACCACCGCCGTCCGCTTCGCCCCGCAGGTGATCCGGTAGGTCACCGGATCCACCGCATCATGGGAAATGGCGAAGGGATGCACCGTCAGATCACCCAGCTGAAAATCCTCTTCCTTCTCAATGGGATGAAACAGCTCCTCCGAAATTTTTCCTAATTTATCATCGTGCTGTATCTCCGCCAGCGTGGCCTCGGTGCCGTAGATCGGCAGATGATATTTCCGGGAGAGAACCCCCAGGCCTCCCACATGATCCCGGTGCTCATGCGTGATCAGAACGCCCTCCAGCTCCTCCGGCTTCACGTCCAGCGCATGCAGAGCCTCCGTGACGCGCTTACCGGGGATGCCGTCGTCAATCAGCAGGTGATGATTGTCCGATCCTATGTAAATGCAGTTGCCGCTGCTTCCGCTGGCAATGCTCGCAAGCCTCATGTCGCCCTCCATCCTCCTGTCGCCGTGACTTTCTCCGATAGAATATCAGATTCTAATATCGTTTGCAACTGCTTTCGCGTCTCCTCCGGAGTTCCTCCGTTCTCGATCACGCGATCGGCCAGACGGCGGAAGAGCTCCTCTGACTTCTGACTGCGCATCACGTCCAGGCATTTCTCCCGGCTGTAGCCGCGGGAGGCCATGAGGCGGCAGATCCGCACCTCCTCCGGTGCATAAATGTACCAGATTTCCCCGCACAGCTCCCGCAGCCGCGCCTCCTCCGGCAAAGCGGTCTCATAGACGACCAGCGGTTCCTCTGCCGCGGCGATGCGCGCCCGCACCTCCCCGAACACCCGGGGATGGGTCAACGCGTTTAACTCCTGCCGCCGCACCTCGGAATGAAAGACAATCTTCGCCAGCGCGCCCCGGTCGATGGCGCCGTCCGACCCGAGGATGTTCTCCCCGAACGCCTCCGTCACGGCCCGGAAGCAGCTCCCGCCCGGTTCCATCAGCTCCCGCGCCACAGTGTCGGCCTGGATGATGCAGGCCCCCCAGCCCTCCTGCAGGAGGGTCAGCACGGTACTCTTGCCCGCGCCCACGCCGCCGGTGATACCGACCACCCTCTTCGCACTCATTTCCACTCGCCTCGCTTTATTTCGTGTCAAACCAGGTATATCCGGAATTCACATCGATCTCCAGCGGTACCGCCAGCTCGGCGGCGCCCCGCATCTCCCGCGCCAGAATCTCCTGCACCTTCATTTCCTCTTCCACGGGCGCCTCGATCACCAGCTCATCATGAACCTGCAGGATGATGCGCGCCTGCAGTCCCTCGGCCGCCAGCGCCCGGTCCACGCGGATCATGGCAATCTTCATGATGTCCGCGGCGGTTCCCTGAATCGGGGAATTCATCGCCACCCGCTCCCCGAAGGAGCGCTGGGCGAAATTGCTGGACTTCAGCTCCGGGATCGGGCGGCGGCGGCCGAACAGGGTCGTCACGTACCCCTGCCTCTTCCCCTGCTCCACCAGACCGTCCAGATAGGTCTTGACACCGGGATACGTCTCAAAATACTGCTCGATATAGGCGGCCGCTTCCTTCCGGGAAATACTCAGGTCCTCGCTGAGCCCGAAGGCGCTGATGCCGTAGACAATGCCGAAATTCACAGCCTTGGCATTCCGCCGCTGCTCCGGCGTCACTTCGTCAAAGGGAATATGAAAGACCTGCGATGCCGTCATTCGGTGGATATCCTGCTTCTCCCGGTAAGCCTCGATCAGCTTCTCATCCCCCGACATATGCGCCAGAATGCGCAGCTCGATCTGCGAATAATCGGCATCCACGAAGAGACAGCCCGCCTCCGGCACGAACACCTTGCGGATGGCCCGCCCCAGCTCCATGCGGATGGGAATATTCTGCAGGTTCGGCTCGGTGCTGCTGATCCGCCCCGTAGCTGTGATGGTCTGATTGAAAGTCCCGTGAATGCGGTTGTCGCTGCCGATGAAAACTGCCAGACCGTCGGCATAGGTAGATTTCAGCTTGGCGAGAGTCCGGTACTCCAGAACCTTCCCCACGATGGGATGAACCGGTTTCAGCTTCTCCAGCACGTCAGCGGAGGTTGAATAGCCGGTCTTCGTCTTCTTCCCATAAGGAAGCTTCAGATCTTCAAAAAGAATCTCCCCCAGCTGCTTCGGCGAATTGATGTTAAATGTTCGCCCCGCCAGCTCATAAATCTCCGTCTCCAGGGAAAGAATGCTCCCTGCAAGGTTCCTTCCGTACTCCGCCAGCGCCTCCCGCTCGACCCGCACTCCCGCCTTCTCCATCCGGTCCAGCGAGAAGATCAGAGGCATTTCTACCTCGGCAAACAGCCTGTCCATGCCGCTTTCCGCCAGACGCTCCCGCAGCGGCCCCGCCGCTCCGGCCAGGATCCGCGCCGCATCCGCCTCCTGCCCGGTGAGCACTGTCTCCCCCAGGCAGTCCCGGGCCACCTCATCCAGCTCATAGGCGCTCTTCAGCGGATTCAGCAGATAGGAAGCCACCCCCGCATCAAAATAATACGGCGACTCCTGCAGATTCCATTTCTTCAGATCAGACTTCAGATTCATCACCGCCACGCAGGGCACACACTCCGCCAGACGGTTCACCGCCTCTTCCAGAAAAGCAAGCGTCAGGTCACCCTCCGCCAGCACAGACACGACCTCGCCGCGCCCCGCGGCGCAGAGCGCCGCCCCGCAGCGCTCCCGGAGCGGTTCCGGCTTCTTCTTTCCCTTCTTCGGCGCGGGGGGCTCCGCAAAGGGATTCTCCACCTCACGCTCCAGGAAAGTCAGGCCGACGCAGGACTCCTGCGCCAGCGCCGCAAAAAGTCTTTCCGCCTCCGCGCGTTCTCTCACTTCCCGGAAGGAGGTCTGCGGCCGTTCTTCCGCCGCCCCGAAGGAGGCGACATCAAAATGCTTCATCAGAGAGCGCAGCTCCAGCCGCGCCACCACCTCATAGGCCTCTTTCGTGAAGAGATTCCCCAACCGCGCCGCCTCGAAGTCCAGCTCTACCGGCGCCTCGGTGCAGATGGCCGCCAGCCGCCGGCTCATCTCAGCCAGATCAAAATGCTCCTCCAGCGCCTTCTTCGCCCGCGGCGGCCGCACCTCCTCCTGATGCGCCCGCAGGTTCTCCAGACTTCCATAGGACGCGATCAGCGCCGTCGCCGTCTTCTCGCCGATGCCCGGCACGCCGGGGATATTGTCCGAGGCATCTCCCATAAGCGCCTTCACGTCAATAAATTCCGTGGGTGTTACCCCGTATTTCTCCTTCACATCGGCCGCGAAATACATCTCCGTGACCGTGCCGCCCCCCTTGGTCTTGGGGATGCGGATGCAGGTGCGTTCCGTCGCCAGCTGCAGCAGATCCCGGTCGCCGGACACCAGCGTCACCGCGAGCCCCCGCGCCTCGGCCTGCCGTCCCACCGTCCCCAGAATATCATCCGCCTCATAGCCCGGCAGCTCAAGCAACGGCACGCCGCAGGCCGCCAGCAGCTCCTTTAACAGCGGCACCTGCTCGTGCAGCTCCGGGGGCATGGACTTGCGCGTCCCCTTATAGCCCTCATACATCTCATGGCGAAAGGTCGGCTCCCGCCGGTCGAAGGCCACCGCCAGATACTGCGGCTTCTCCTCCTCCAGCACCTTCAGCAGAATATTCATAAATCCATACACTGCGTTCGTATGGAGTCCCTCCGAATTCGTCAGCTCCGGAATCCCGTAAAAGGCACGATTTAAAATACTGTGTCCGTCGATACACACGATCTTCTCTGCCATCTCGTCCTCATTTCCCTGAAAAATCAGTCATGATCTGTGACCTTTGGTCCCCTGTGTCATCATCATAGTATAACATATATTTTCCGGCAGCCAAAGGCTGTTCCGGAGAAAATTTCCCTGACACCCGCCCGGCGCCTCCCCCGGCAAAGCCGCATAAATATCCCCGCTCTTTTTATCTCCTCCTCTTGTGCCACCCCGCTTCCCGTGGTATGCTTTACTCTGTCGCCGCCCGATTTCCGGCGGCAAACCATGACGATGCACAGGAGGACAAGATGCACTTCCCCAGACTCTTTCTCTTTGATATGGACGGCCTGCTCTTCGACACGGAGCGGCTCTTTATGGAAATTCTCGGACAGACCATGGCGGAGTATGGCTATCAACTGACCCGGGAGCGCTACATGGCCACCGTTGGTCTCTCTCAGGCGGATGTCATCGGGGTGATGAAGGGCTTTTACGGCGCGGATTATCCCTACCGGGAGATCTCTGCAATCGCACACGACCGGCTCAGCGCCCAGGCCCGCACAACGCCTCTGCCCGTAAAGCGGGGTCTCCGCGAACTGCTTCAGTATCTGGCAGACAGCGGCCACCCCTGCTGCCTCGCCTCCTCCTCCCCCCGGGAGTCGATTCAGGTCTATCTTGACACCTCCGGTCTGGAAAAATACTTCTCCTTTATCATGTCCGGCAGCGACCTGCCTCACTCCAAGCCGGATCCGGAGATCTTTCTTGCCTGCTGCCGCCACTACGGCGTGCAGCCCGCAGAAGCCCTGGTCCTGGAGGATTCGGAGAACGGCGTCCGGGCCGCGGTCAACGGCGGCATCCCTGTCGTTTGCATCCCCGACATGAAGAGGCCGCCGGAGGAACTGCTGGCGCAGGCCTGCCTGACCGCGCCGGACGGCTTCGCGGTTCTCGACTACCTGAAAGGGCTGCCCGCCGGCGATTGATCGCCGGGCGGCAGCCCTTTTGCTTTACACCTTTCGCACACTACTGCAGGTTCCGGATCAGGTTCACCATTTCGATGGCGGAGCAGGCCACATCGTAACCCTTATTCCCCGCCTTACTGCCGGCGCGCTCGATAGCCTGCTCAATGTTGTCCGTGGTCAGAACGCCGAACAGCGCCGGAACACCGGTATTCAGGCTCACAGTCGCGATGCCCTTGCTGACCTCGGCGCAGACATAATCATAGTGATCGGTGGACCCCTTGATCACAGCACCCAGGCAGAGAATCGCATCGTAGCGCCCGGATTCCGCCATCTTCTGCGCGATCAGCGGAATCTCAAAGGCTCCGGGCACCCAGGCCAGATCGATATCATCTGTAGACATGCCGTGACGCACCAGCGCGTCCTCCGCGCCCCCCACCAGCTTATTGACGATAAATTCATTGAAACGGGCGGCAACAATACCCACCTTCAGTTGTCCGGCGACTACTTTTCCTTCTAAGGTTCTCATGGCAATATCCTCCTGATTTTGTTCTTTGCGTGCAGAGACTGCACTTTTTCGTATTTCCCACTGTCGAAGATTTCCCCCGGCAGATATTTCCCTCTGATTCCTTTATACTTCGTCAGCGGGAATCGCGTAATTCGTCATGTGCTGCATTTTTTCCTGCTTTGTGACCAGATAGAAGAGGTCCTCCTTCCGGGCCGGAATCTGGATCGGCACCCGCTCCACGATGGAAATGCCGTACCCGGACAATCCGGAAATCTTCTTGGGGTTATTCGTCAGCAGCCGCAGCTTCTGGGCGCCGAGATCCCGGAGGATCAGCGCGCCGATGCCGTAATCCCGCATGTCGGCGGGAAATCCCAGCTTCAGATTCGCCTCCACCGTATCCAGCCCTTCTTCCTGCAGCGCATAGGCCTTCAGCTTATTGATCAGGCCGATGCCCCGGCCCTCCTGCCGCATATAGACCAGAATACCGCGGCCCTCCTTGGCGATGGCCTTCATCGAGGCGTCCAGCTGCTCGCCGCAGTCGCAGCGCCGGGAGCCCAGCACATCCCCGGTCAGGCATTCCGAGTGCACCCGGCACAGCACCGGCTCGCCGTCCGCCACATTTCCCATGGTCAGCGCCACATGGTGCTCGCCGTTGAGCTTATTGATATACCCGAAAATGTCGAACTCACCGTATTTCGTGGGCAGCTTGGCCTTCGCCTCGCAGCGCACCAGATTCTCCCGCTCCAGACGGTAGCGCACCAGATCTGCTACAGTGATCACCGTGATCCCCCAGCGCTCCGCGTTCTCCAGCAGCTCGGTGGTCCGCATCATCGTGCCGTCCTCCCGCATGATCTCGCAGCAGAGCCCGCACTCCGTCAGCCCCGCGATCTTCATCAGATCGACGGTCGCCTCCGTGTGGCCGGTCCGCTTGAGCACGCCGCCCTCCCGGGCCTGCAGGGGAAACATATGCCCCGGCCGCCGGAAATCTTCCGGGCGGGCATTCGGATCCGCCGCCTTCATCGCCGTATAAGAGCGCTCCGCCGCAGAAATGCCCGTGGTCGTGTCCACATGATCGATGGACACGGTAAAGGCCGTCGAATGATTATCCGTATTATTATCCACCATCTGGGTCAGGTGCAGCTTCTCACAGAGCTCACGGCTCATAGGCATGCAGATCAGGCCCTTGGCCTGACTCGCCATGAAATTCACATTTTCCTGCGTGGCAAACTGCCCCGCACAGATCAGATCGCCCTCATTCTCCCGATCCGGATCGTCGATGGCGAGAATCAGCTTCCCGTCCTGCAGGTCCCGCACTGCTTCCTCGATTGTTCCCAGTTTCTTCATTGTCAACCTACCTCCTGAATCTATCCTATTCGATCCATTTCATTCCTGAATCTTTCCACCGATCTTTCCACCGGCTCTCCGGAATTCCCGCTGCAGATCACATCCCGCTCAGAACCCGTTCTCCGCGAGAAATTCCAGCGTAATGCGGCTCTCTGCCGGTGTCTCCGACGCAGTCGGCGTCAGTAGTTTCTCCACATACTTCCCGATGACATCACACTCCAGGTTTACCGTGCTTCCCACCCGCTGCTCCGTCAGGTTCGTCTCCTGCCGGGTATGCGGAATCACCGACACCTGAAACTCCCGGTCACTGACCGCTGCAACAGTCAGGCTGATGCCATTGATCGCAATCGAACCCTTCTCGACGATATAGCGCAGCAGGCTCGCCTCCGCTGCGATCGTATACCAGATGGCATTGTCATCCTCGCGGATGGCGGTCACCGTCCCCGTCCCGTCGATGTGGCCGGCCACCATATGACCGCCGAAGCGGCCATCCGCCGCCATGGCGCGCTCGAGGTTCACCCGGGTTCCCGGGCCTCCCTGCGCCAGACAGCTCCGTGCCAGGGTCTCCGGCATGACGTCGGCGCGAAAACCTTGCGGAGACAACGAGATCACCGTCAGACAGATGCCGTTGACCGCGATGCTGTCGCCCACCTTCGTCCCTTCCAGGACCTTCTGACAGCAAATTTCCAGCACCGCCGACCGGGCGCCCTGCTGTACATGCCGAATCTCCCCGACCTCCTCTATAATTCCCGTAAACATGCATTCCTCCTCTCCGGATGTCTCCCTTCAAACCAGCCGTTTCACCTCACAGTAAAAATGCCTGTTCCTGTATGCGTCCACTCCAGCCAGAAGCTGAAATTCCGGCAGGTCTCATTTCCGGACACGTCCCGTAATACAGACATCTTCTCCCAGCATCAGCACCTCCCGGCTCTCCAGCCTCAGCGCCTCCGCCATCCGGGCGATGCCCTGCCCCTCCACCGGCGTCCGGGCCCCGGCGCCGCCGACGATCTTCGGGGCGATATAGGCATATACACGATCCACAAGCCCGTCCCGGAGCAGGGAGGCATTGAGAGTCCCGCCGCCCTCCACCAGGACACTGTCGATCTTCTCCTTCCCCAGCGTCTCCATCAGCCAGGTCAGATTGACACGCTCCCCGGGACTTCGCAGGATCCGGACACCGGCCGCCTCCAGCGCCCGCATTTTTTCTTCCTCCGCCGCGTCCCGCGCACAGGCCACGATCAGAGGAATCTCTCCCGCCGTCTGCACCAGCTGAGACGTAAGCGGAATCCGCAGCGAAGAATCGCAGACGATCCGCACCGGATCCCGGCCTCCAGGAATCCGGCAGTTCAACAGCGGATCATCCGCCAGAACCGTACCGATCCCTACCAGAATTCCCCGATAATAGCCCCGCAATCCATGAACATGACGGCGGGCTTCCTCGCCGGTCACCCAGCGGGCGTCGCCGCTCTCGCAGGCAATCTTTCCGTCCAGCGTCATGGCATACTTCAGAACCACAAAAGGATGTCCCGTTTCTATATAATGAAAGAACACCTCATTCTGTGCCCGGCACTCTGCCTCCAGAATTCCCGTCTCCACCGGGATTCCGTGCGCCCGCAGGATGGCGACCCCCTTGCCGCCGACCAGCGGATTACTATCCATCGCCCCCACAAACACGCGCCCGATGCGTTTCTCCAGAATAATATCCGTACAGGGCGGCGTCTTGCCGTAATGGCAGCAGGGCTCCAGCGTCACATACAAATCGGCGCCTGCCGGATCTTCGGTACAGTGAGACAGAGCATTCCGCTCCGCATGATACTCACCGTACCGATGATGATAATCCTCGCTGATGATGCGGCCATCCTTCACGACCACGCAGCCTACCATGGGATTCGGGGACGTATGCCCCCGTCCCTGCGCCGCCAGCTCCAGCGCACGCCGCATATATCGGATTCTGTCCTCCAAGCAATTCCCTCCCTTGCGCACAAAGTAAAAAAGACCTCGAACACATCTGGTTCAGGGTCTCTGCTTTCCCGGGAAATATACCCGTCTGTGACACTCCGGCCATCGAAAAAATCCGGTGCCTTCTTCTCTCATCCAGACTATACTGTCGGCTTCGGAATCGTCCGATGGACTCACCGAATCTGCGCATGCGCTCGCGGGCTCTACCGCCGGTAGGGGATCACACCCAACCCTGAAGAATGTCACAGAAACTATACCACAGTCGAGGGACTTTGTAAAGCACCTGAGAAAATGTTCCGCTGGAAATGCCGGGGAGGAAGTTCTCCGCAGCTCCTTATTCCGGACTTATTTTGCCGCCGCAGATAAGACTCTCAGTATGCGTAAATCCTACTCTCTGTATGTTTTATTTTTGTTTATCTCTGGTATTCTAGCCTTGTCATTTTCTGTCACTCTTAATGAAAGGAGAACCGCTGCCATGAATTATCCGTATCTCGGAAAACGCATTCAGGAAGAGAGAAAAAACCTCCACCTGTCACAGGCTCAGCTGGCAGAGGCCTCCGGGATCCAGACCTCCTACATCGGCCTGATCGAACGGGGAAAACGAAATGCCTCCCTGCATACCATCATTCAGATTGCCAATGCCCTCCACGTCACGGTCGATTATCTGCTTCAGGATTACGTAGAAGGCTCAGACGACGCCGCCACCCGACGGATTCTCCAGCTTCTGCAGTCCAGAAACAGTGAAGAGAAGGAAATGGTCTGCCGCCTTCTGACTGTCGTCCTGGACTACCTCGACGGAACACAGCCTCATCCGTAAAAGAAAAAGCCCCGGAAACTCGGGACCTCTCTTTTCTGCCGGTGGCCGGACTCGAACCGGCACGGATCACTCCGCATGATTTTGAGTCATGTGCGTCTGCCAATTCCGCCACACCGGCAAAGCCGTTCCCGCATTTCCCCGGGAAGCAGACACCATCACGTGATTTCTCCACGCTGCTTTATTCTATCATCTGATATTTTCCCTGTCAAGCGTTCTCACGCCATCTTCGTCCGGTTTTTATGCGTCCGAAAACGGCCGGCTGCCGATTTTCATCGGCAGCGCTAAAGAATAGAAACTTTTCGCAATAAAAATACTTGTATTTTCCCACA
>JAJQCZ010000040.1 GCA_021202465.1 Lachnospiraceae bacterium
GCATCAATCTTCTGAAATCTGTTGATCAGATCCTGAATCTGCTGCCAGGATGCATTCGCTTTCTTCGCGAGCTCCTCCCGCTTGACACGTTTTCCGCAGACCTTTTCCTCATTCACCCTGACTGTATCGACAAAACCGGCTTTTTCAATCTTGTCATTGATTTTCTTTACCAGCAGGTCTCTCTCGTCGAGAGCCTGTGTAACTAACATCCTTTCACTCACGATCCGGTCCTCCATTTTCTTTTTTCAGGCGCGCAGAGTTGCTCCCATTTATTATATCTCCCGGCCCGCCCTCGGATATCATCATAGCGCCTCTGGACAAATTTTTCATTGGACGGATAGTCCAATTTCGTTACTGCCAACATACGAACAACGAAAAAAGCCAGCCCCCTGAGGAGCCGGCAACACGCTGCAGCAAGCCGCAGCTTCATTGGCGTGTTATAGTTCAAATTGCAGCCCGGTTGTGAGTCTGTGCATCCGGGTTCCGAGCCGGCTGCGAAGCTCTTCAAAGCCCGGAGTACCTGTACAATGACCGGTATAGATCTGCTCAACGCCTTCCTGACGAAACGCGTCACAAAGCGAATCAAGCTCTTCCTCTGAGAGAGTGCAGATCTCCCGGCCATTCTTCCGGCCTTTCATATGCAGACCACCGACATATGCATAGACCTGCTTCTGTCCGCAGGCCTTTTTGACCTCACGGAGGATGTTGCCGGCGCCCGCATGAGAACAGCTGTTGAAAATGACCAGACCATGGGGCGTATCAAGCACCAGGCTCTGTTCATGGGCAAAATCATCCGGTATGATCTGTCCATTCTGCTCTTTATAAAGTCCGTTCCTGTCTCCGATCCTGTCAAGTCCCGGTGTACTGTGCGGTACGAGAAGGATCCCGGGAAGGATTTCCCGGAGCCCGTCCACCAGGATGAATCTGTCGCGCTGAGAGGCGACATTCTGCGGTACGCTGATCTCGTGCATGCCTCCGGCCGCGGACAGATACATATTCAATGCTTCTTTTCGCGCATACACCTTTGCGGCCGTGACACAACGAAACAGCTCCTCAAAACCTCCGGAATGGTCATAATGTCCATGAGAAAGGACATACGCGTCCAGGTCCGTCAGGGAAATCCCCAACGCCCCTGCATTCCGGCAGAAAGCATCGCTGCTTCCTGCATCCAGCAGCACCCGTTTCCCGGCATATTCGATCAGGAGGCTCAGCCCATGTTCACAGGCGAGAACACCCTTTGATGTATTTTCAATCAATACGGTGATACGGACCGCATGACTCATGAGCCTGACCTCCTTCACATTCTTCTCCGTTGCCGCAATGAATCAGTGATTCCCGCATTCGGCAGCGTGCTCATGCTCATGGCAGACAGAACCGGTGGACTCCAGTTCTCCGCGCAGATACGCTTCCACCGCAGCCTTTGCGTCGCCCTGAGCTCCCAGGATGACCTCTACGTCGCGCTCGTTAAAGATATCAACCGCGCCGCCGCCCATGCCTCCGGAAATGATGACCTTTACGCCCATGTCGGCAAGGAAGTTGGGAAGAAAACCGGGTCTGTGGCCGGGATTCGGCACCGACTGTTCGGACAGAATGCTTCTTCCTTCGGTCTCATAGATCATAAAATTCTCACAATGACCGAAATGCGCCCAAATCTGATTTCCGTTACAAGATACTGCGATCTTCATGATAAAATCTCCTTTTCCATCTTGTTTTGATAAATATTCTATAATCCGATGCGATCCGTCACCCTTCGGCGGATGCTTTCACGCATCAGATCTGTTCAGGCCCAGCAGGCTGAGAACGGCGGCATAAATCTCCCGAACGGCCTGCCCGGCCGGACATTCGATGTCCGCAACAGTCATTCCCGCATTGACTGCCTTTACCGCCAACGGGTCAAATGGGATCTTCCCCACAAAAGGAATATCCCGGGCCGCGCAGAAGGCTTCGATGGCTGCCGTATGGTGCGGGCTGACATTGTACTTGTTGACGCAAACCGCCAGTCGTGTCTGGAAGGTCTCCGCGGTTTTGATGAGGCGTTCCAGATCACTGATGCCGCTGCCGCTGGGTTCCGCGACCACCAGCACCAGGTCCATCCCGCTGACCGAGGCAATGACCGGACAGCCGATTCCAGGTGAGCCATCCACGATGGCAAGATCACAGGGAGGCGCGGCCTGAATCATGGCCAGCTTCACCTCCGTGATCAGCTTTCCGGAATTACCCCGGCCCATTTTCAGCGCTGCGGTGGAAAATACAGTTTCCTTCGCATAAAGCTCTCTTCTTCCCGCCAGGTCGGGTTTCAGAGAAACCGCCCCGGCCGGACACGCAGAGACACATACGCCGCAGCCCTCGCAGGAAAATTCATTGACAACCGCTGCGCCATCCTGTACATGAATGGCATGAAACCGGCAAAGTGATGCGCACCTGCCGCAGGCGGTACATTTATCCACATCCACCTGCGCCTTGTCTCCGCCCATAAAATCATGGACCTCCGGGGCTGAGCCCTGCTCCATAACCAGATGCAGATTCGGCGCATCCACATCACAATCCGCCAGAGCCCTGGCCTGAGAAAGCCTGGCCAATGCTACCGATACCGTGGTTTTCCCGGTGCCGCCTTTCCCGCTCAGAATCAGAAGCCGCTTCATAAAACACCTCCGATCTGTTCCAGAATATCCGCAAAAAGTTTCCTTTGTTCCGGGACACACTCACTCACGATTTCGTTCCCCGCAAGCCGTCCGGCCAGCCCGGAATCATACGAAATCCTGGCAAGCACCGGAAGCTGCTTCTCTGCGCAAAACTGTTCCAGCGGCAGATAGACTTCCGTTTGCTTGTTAATGACCACGCCGCATTTCTTTTCCAGCAGGTTTGCCAGCTCATACACCATCCGGAAATTGTGAAAACCGAAAGCCGTCGGCTCCACCACAAGCACACAATAATCGGCGTCCATGATACTCTCCATCACGCTGCAGGCACTTCCGGGAGGGCAGTCCACGATTGTCACATCTCCCGCCTGCTCCAGCGCCTTCCGGATCACAGGGACGCCGGAGGCTTCGCCGGGATTCAGGATACCGGTCACCACGTTGACTGATCCGTGATGTCCCATTTCCAGAACACCGATGGGATTTTCGGCCTCTGTGACCGCCTGCTCCGGACAGATCATCTGACACAGGCCGCAGCTGTGACACACCTCAGAAAACACTCTCGGTTTATCGCCGACATACACCAACGCATGAAAACGGCAGGCGCGCACACAGTCCTTGCAGCCGGTGCATTTGGCGGCATCAAAAGCGGGAAGCATCGTGTTCACTGCCACACACCGGACATCCTCCGGTTTCCAGAACAGCCGCCCGTTCGGTTCCTCCACATCGCAGTCAATATAGGTACATTTCCCGGCGGCCGCTGCCAGATTGACTGCAACATAGGTTTTGCCTGCGCCGCCTTTCCCGCTTAAAACCGCGATCTTCCTCATGATCCGTGCGTCCCATGGAAACCGCCATGGAAGGAAGTCAGTTCTTCCAGTTTTCCTTCAGCAAAGGCGGCCAGTTCTTCGGCGGCGGTCTTCCGGACGGACTTATAGATCTTTATATTGGCAGAGGTAAATACATCGGCGGCATTCTGCCCGCAGCGGACCGTGATCAGTGCCTGTATGTCGTTGTCTACGAGAAACTGAGCCACCTGGATGCCCGCACCACCCTGCGCCCGGGCTGCAGGATTTTCCACAATAAGCTCCTCCTCACCATCCCGGAACAGGAAATACGGCGCCCGGGCCAGTACGACGCACACATCCTGTTTGTTTTCATCCAATGGAATTGCGATTCTCACTTTTCATTCCTCCCTGGGTTTGAAGCTGCCTTTATCATACGCTTATTTATGTCATATGTCAAGAACTATTATTGGCATATGACATAAATCTTCCTTTAAAACGAAATCCATGGACGCCCATCATCCAGTCTGTTTTGATCAGAATACAGATTACAAAACAGAACACCCATCAGAGAGGGATTGTTTCTCCGATGGGCGTTCTATTTATCACTCAATCAATTCAATCCAAATGCGCTTCGCAGCAGCGCAAGAATCTGATTCTTCGGCTGCGCACCGACGGTCTGGTTCACAACCTTCCCGTCCCTCATAACGATCAGCGTAGGAATACTCATGACATGAAACTGCGCGGCCAGTTCCGGCTGCTCGTCCACATTGATCTTTCCCACCTTGATATCCGAACGTTCCTCCGCAATCTCATCAACGACCGGACTGACCATGCGGCAGGGACCGCACCAGCTGGCCCAGAAATCCAGCAGCACGGGCTTGTCCGCATTCAGAACCTCTTCATTAAAATTATTCTGGTCAATCGTGATAACACTCATACCTTGTCCTCCTGTCCGGGAATAAGTTACCGGATGTCCAACACCTTATAATCCTTGTCCTCCACGGTCTTCTGCAGCACCGCGTCAGCCACCTCCGCGTTCAGTGTCAGGACAGCGGTTCCCTCGGTGTGGCTCACTACGGCCTCGTCCACCTGGGGCAGAGCCTCCAGCGCCTTCTTTACCGCCGCCTCACAGTGTCCGCACATCATTCCTTCGATCTTCATGGTTTTTGTCATGATCCTGGTCTCCTTTTTGGTTTTAGTTTTAATTTTTATCTTCTTATCCCTGCTGGTGTCGTGAATCTTCAGAAAATTCAGACGCAGGGCATTAGAAACAACACAGAAGCTGGACAGGCTCATCGCCGCAGCACCGAACATGGGATTTAACTGCCAGCCAAACAGGGGGATCCACACGCCGGCAGCCAGCGGAATCCCGATAATATTGTAGAAAAAGGCCCAGAACAGGTTCTCGTGGATGTTCTTCAGCGTAGCCCGGCTCAGGCGGATGGTCGCCGGTACATCGCTCAGCAGGCTCTTCATGAGAACCACGTCGGCGGCGTCGATGGCGACATCCGTTCCGGCGCCGATGGCGATGCCGATATCTGCCCGGGTCAGAGCCGGGGCGTCGTTGATACCGTCGCCCACCATAGCTACCTTGCCCTGCGCCTTCAGCGAGCGGATGACGCTCTCCTTGCCGTCGGGCAGAACCCCGGCCACGACTTCATCCACACCGGCCTGCCGTCCGATGGCACGGGCCGTGCGCTCGTTATCGCCTGTCAGCATGACCACGCGGATGCCCATGTTCTGCAGCTCCCGCACCGCCCGCGGGCTGTCCTCCTTGATGACATCCGCCACGGCAAGGATTCCCAGGAGCTGTCCGCCCTTTGCGAAGAAGAGCGGCGTCTTGCCGTCCTCCGCCAGCGCCTCCGACCGGGCGCGCATAGAATCGGAAATCTCCGTCTGCGCACTCATGAAAGCATAGCTGCCACCCAGGAGCTCTTCCCCCGCCAGCCGGGCCGACAGACCATTTCCGGGGAGCGCCTGGAAATCCGTCACCTCGGCGCTTTCCGTTCCCTGCCCCTCCGCGTAGAGACGTACAGCCTTCGCCAGCGGATGCTCACTCTTCTGTTCCAGCGCATTCGCCAGATACAACAATTCGTCTGCCCCAACGCCTTCCGCGGTCAGCACATCCGTCACCCGGGGTTCGCCGCTGGTGATCGTCCCCGTCTTGTCCAGAGCCACGATCTGTACCTTCCCGGCTTCCTCCAGAGAGACCGCCGTCTTAAAGAGGATGCCATTCTTCGCACCCATGCCGTTGCCCACCATGATGGCCACCGGTGTCGCCAGCCCCAGGGCGCAGGGACAGCTGATAACCAGCACCGAGATGCCGCGCGCCAGAGCGAAGCCGAAGGTCTGACCCACGGCCAGCCACACCAAGATTGTAACCGCCGCGATCGAGATCACCGAAGGAACAAAGATACCGGAGACCCGGTCCGCCACCTTGGCGATCGGCGCCTTGGTGGCCGCCGCATCGCTGACCATCTGGATGATCTGTGAGAGTGTCGTATCCTCTCCCACCCGTGTGGCCTCACAGCGCAGATAGCCGGACTGATTGAGCGTCGCCGCCGAGACCGGATCTCCCTCCGCCTTATCCACCGGGATGCTCTCCCCTGTCAGGGCGGATTCGTTGACCGCGCTGTTCCCCTCCAGGACCCGTCCGTCCACCGGGATCGTCTCACCGGGCCGCACCGCGAAGATATCGCCCTTCGCGACCTGTTCCACCGGAACCTCGATTTCCTGCCCGTTCCGGATGACCCGCGCCGTATGGGGTGCCAGCCGCATCAACCCCTTCAGAGCGTCGGTCGTCTTCCCCTTGGAACGCGCCTCCAGCATCTTTCCCACTGTGATCAGTGTCAGGATCATGGCAGCTGATTCAAAATAGAATTCGTCCATGTATTCCATGACCGCTTCCATGTCGCCCTGCACCTGCGCGCCGGTCATCGCAAACAGTGCATACGTACTGTAAATGAAAGCCGCCGAGGAACCCATCGCCACCAGAGTATCCATGTTCGGCGCCCGGTGGATCAGTCCCTTGAAACCATTGATGAAGAATTTCTGATTGATCACCATGACAATGCCCGCCAGAAGAAGCTCCAGCAGTCCCATCGCCACATGGTTTCCCTCGAAGAAAGCCGGAACCGGCCAGCCGAACATCATATGTCCCATGGAAAAATACATCAGCACGATCAGGAATCCCAAAGAAGCCAGCAGCCGTCTCTTCAGCACCGGTGTCTCGCGGTCCCGGAGCGCGTCCTCCTCCGCTGCCGGGGTCGACGCGCTCCGCGCGGCCGCCCCCTTCCGGCTGGCGCCGTATCCGGCCTTCTCAACCGCTTCAATGACGGCCGCCTCCGAGGCCGTCCCCTCCACGCCCATGGAATTCGTCAGCAGGCTGACCGAGCAGGAGGTCACTCCGGGCACACCGGAGACCGCCTTCTCCACCCGGGCGCTGCAGGCGGCGCAGCTCATTCCGGTTACCGTATATTGTTCCATCGTCAGGTCTCCCTTCCTTGTATTCATTAGTCTTCCTGACAGGTCAGCAAATTATTCCTCTCCTGCAAAGAACCGCAGCAGCTGCCTCCCCACATGTTTTGTGATATTATATACCCCCATCGGGTATATTGCAAGACCTTTTACGGAAAACAAAATAAATCACTGTCCGTCACCGGATACACGTAAGAAAATACGCTCCTCACCGCAGGCTGCGCTCCAGACACAGCGTTCCCCAGCCGATCTGCCGGTTCGGAACCGTGAAGCCTGCCAGAGGCTCCGCACCCCGGATGAGCCGCGCCTTCAGATTCTCTCCATAGCAGAAGGGATCATTTCCCCGAACGATGCCCCATTCCATGAGAAGGGCCGCCGCGCCGGTGGCAAAGGGAGCTGCGAAGGAAGTCCCGGTCCAGCTCCGGTATCCGCCCCCGGGTGCGGCGGCTGTGATCTCCACGCCCGGCGCCGCCAGATCCGGTTTGATCCGTTCTGTCAGACGGGTATAGCCCTGTCCCGAGAAAGGAGCCGGCTGCCGCAAAGCCGGATTCCAGGCTCCCACGGCGAGAGGCGCCGCCGCAGCCGACGGAATCGTCAGCGTCGTCTCCGAAACAGGCCGCAGGAAACGGGTCGCCGTCCCCCGCACCTCGCTGCCCGGCAGGAAAAGATCAAAACGCCCCTGTATGATATGCCGCGGGATCAGACGAAACCGCCAGCGGCCCGGCGGGATCGTCCCCTCCGCCTCCGCCGGGAGCCACTCCCATAAATAATCCTGAGACAGGCGGTAGGGCGCCGGTTCCCCGGCACAGGCCAGCACCTGAACGTTTCTCCAGCTCTCACAGTGATACTCTCCTGCCCGTTCCAGCCTCCCCAGAATCTGCCCATCCGGCGCAATCAGTTCTGCCGCCAAATCATCCGCCGCGGACTTCCAGAGCTGCACAGACAGACTCTTCTCCCCTTCTCCGACCGCCAGTTCCACTTCCGCAAACGAAGAATCCGCAGAAGCCAGCGGTTCAAAGGCCCCTCCGGCATGCCCTTCAGCCTCTCCCTCGTTCCCGGTCCCGATCACGAACAGCGACTTCCAGGCGCTCTGTCTCTCACTCAGGTACATTTCCAGGAGAGTATCCCCCTCATGAGAGCCATAGTTGTTTCCCAGGCTGATGTTGACCGCCACCGGGCGGTGCAGCTGCTCCGCCCGCCGCAGAACGTATTCCGCCGCTTCCATCAGTTCCGTCGTCCTCGGAAATCCCCCCCTTCCCGGCGGCTGCCAGATTCACGGCCAGAATATCACTCTCACAGGCAACACCCCGATACCGGCCGCCGGAAGCCCGGCCATTTCCGGCCGCAGCCCCGAGCACCCCCGTGCCGTGCCCCTGCCCGGCGCCTGATCCACGCACAGCGCCTGCCCCGATGTCCGCCGCCGTATACTCCGCACCCCGCGCAAATCCCTCCGGCGGAGTCCCCTCTGCCGCCTGATCCCAATAATACAGAATACGGCTGCTGCCATCCTCCCGCCGGAAATCCGGATGTTCCACATCGATCCCGGTATCCAGAACCGCCACCAGGACACCGGCTCCGGTAAGAGCCTCCTCCCCCTCCTGCACACCCGTGAGGCAGGAAGCCCGACGCCCCTGGTCTGCACAGGCGCGCAGCGGCCACGTTTCTGTCCCCCAATTCATGCGATGCGGTTTCTCCATATAGATCAGCTGCGGCTGTGCCAATACCCATTCCTCCTCCGAAGCGGGAAGGCGCAGGACTCCATAGCCGCCATACAGTTCTGTGACCTCAAGTCCCCGCCCTCTCCAGTCCTCTAAATCCCCTGCCGTCCGCACGAGAACCGTCCACTGCGCGTCTTCTTTCTCATATCCAACCTCCAGATCCCCCTGCAGAGGAATCCCCTCCCGCTGCGCCTGCCAGGCCATCTCCAGATAAGAGTCCGCTTTTCCGTCCTCTCCCGCCATACATACCGTCCCGAAAAACTCTCTGCCCTATCTTATGATACAAAAAGAAAAGAGCGCCCGAGGGCGCTTCATAAAATCGGGACTTTCATAATAAAAACTTGCTGCGGGGAATGCCTGAAGGATGATCTTCTGAGCGGGGACGGCACTTCTCGCAGCTAAGCTTTTAATTATACAAATCCATAGAGACAGCTCGTGTCATTTTCATAAATTTTCTTATATTTTTGCATTTTTTTCTTCTGTCTCCATTACAAACCCTCTGCGTACGCGGTCATAGACAATCCGCCGCTCGTCCTGGGGCTCAAAGACTCTCCGATTATCCAAAAAGGCACGGATATCATCGATATCCCGCTGAATCGAGCGCTCATTGACCCCGAACTGTCTGGCTGCCTCGCTTTTAACAATGATCTTGCCCTCCTCCAGTCGCACAAATAAGTCAAGGACCCGCATACATTTTCCATAACTGTAATTCGCCATGCCTTTCCTTCACCCCTTCCTCCGGTGGTCTTATATTAAATTAGATTATACAGTTAGTTGAAAAATAAGTCAATGGAATATTATTTGCAAGTTCTGTTTTTCTGTGATATTCTTTGTAAAGAAGGCAAATCATTTGCCGGGAGGTACACATGAGCAATCTGGTCAATCATTTTCGGACGATCACCCGCCATCGGATGCTGGTGATGCGTTACTGTTTCAAACTGGGCCTGTACCGTCAGGGGCTGCTGCACGATCTGTCCAAATATACTCCCACTGAATTCATCCCCGGTGTTATCTATTTCCAGGGCGATCACAGCCCCAACGATGCCGAGCGGCGGGACAAGGGATTCTCGACCGCCTGGATGCATCACAAAGGACGGAATAAGCACCATCTGGAATACTGGACAGACTACAAGATCGGGACAAAGAAGGGAACGATGTCCGGCGTCAAGATGCCGCTGAACTATGTTCTGGAAATGTTCTGCGATCGGGTCGCCGCCTCCCGCATCTACAACGGTGAGAACTACACCGATGATATGCCCTACAAATATTTCATGAAGGGACGGGTGCATACGACCATTGACCCGGAGACCGATGCCTTTCTGGAAAAGCTGCTGCGGCTTCTGGCAAAATACGGAGAGGAGAAGACATTCCGCTTCATCCGCTGCTATCGCCGCCATCACCGCACCTATTGAGTATCCTGCGCATAGTACAGAAAAAGAGCGCCCGTCGGCGCTCTTTTTCTGTACTGTCAGCCATCGATCAATGGACTCCCTTACCTCATGACTCCTCACTCACGACAATTCCCCGATGAGCCACCGGGACAGAAAAGACGATCTGTGTCTCCGTGTGTCCAAACTTCTGCAGCTGCCCGATAAACACGTCCAGATCTGACGTGGAAGGAAAGCTGACCTTCATCAGCATCGAATAATTCCCTGATACCGTATTGCACTCAATGACATTCGGCACCTCGGTAACAAAGGGAAGGAAACTGGCCTTCTGCTTGGGTGCCATCTCCAGATTGATAAAGGCCGTGATGTGATAGCCCATCTTATCCAGATTGACATCGGCATGGTATCCGGTGATGATTCCCTCCTCCTGCAGCTTCTCGATGCGCGCCGCCACAGCCGGGGAGGAAAGATACACTTTCTCGGACAGTTGTTTCAGAGAGTATCTGGCGTTTTCCTGTAACAGTCTCAGTAATTTCTTATCGATCTTGTCCATGACAAACCTTCCTTAAATATGCTGCACTCTTGCGAGCAGGCTGTTCCCACTCCAATTTCCATGATATCACAAAAGATTTGAAAGTTCAATGTTAATTTTGGTTTAGAATATAAAAAAAGCTTTTATTTTAAAAGTTTTGGCTTGTTTTTCTTATCCGTCTCTACAGCGCCTGTCTGGCCCCGAAGATCGCCGTTCCTACACGGACCATGGTAGTCCCTTCCTCGATCGCCACCTCGAAATCACCGGTCATTCCCATGGACAGCTCCTCCATGAATACCCCCGGCAGCTGCAGCCCGGCAATCGTCTCTTTCAGTTCCCGCATCTGCCGGAAATACCTCCGGTTCTCCTCCGGCTCCTCCACCGGCGGTGCAATCGCCATCAGGCCGCGAATGGAAAGACCGGGCAGCTCCGCCACCTGCCGCACCAGCCGGATGGCCTCTTCCGCAGAAATACCGGACTTCGTGCTCTCATCGGCAATATTAACCTCAATCAGCACCGGCGTAACAATTCCCTTCTTCTCCGATTCCTTCTGAATCTCCTCCGCCAGACGCAGAGAGGAGACAGAATGAATCAGGCAGGCCCGCCCCACGACGTATTTCACCTTATTTCTCTGCAGATGACCGATAAAATGCCAGTTCAGCTTCTCGGGGATAGCTTCCGTCTTGGTCACAAGCTCCTGTGCATGATTCTCGCCGAAATCCACCACGCCCAGACCGATCAGCTCCCGCACCATCTCCACCGGCTTCGTCTTACTCACAGCGATCAGCGTTACCTCTTCTCTCTTCCGGCCCGCTCGTCGGCAGGCTTCTGCCACACGGGCCTCCACCTCCCGGTAATTGTCCTGAATCATCTCTGCGTACGCCTCCTTGTATCATGAATTCAACGGATTTTCCCGCTATTATATTATCATCTGCTCTTCAAAAAAACTCAGAAAAATTCAACCCGGTTCCCACGGCATTCTTTCCTGCCAGTTCTCATCGTCAAAACCATCGCGTATGCAGGCCGCGTAGAAGGAAAGCTTTTCCAGGATCGCGTCCTGCCCCGCGAAGACCTCCTCCGGAGTCTGGCCATTCATAAAACCCTCCATCGCCCGTCCGAAGATCTCCGCCCGGTCCTCCGTCGCGAAGGTCATCCCATAGCTGTCCACAAAATATTCCGTATAGCTTCCGGCATCCGGGTTCGCTTCATAATTCTCATAGGTTCCCCAGTAAGTAAAATCCGCCGGATTGAGGGTCTCCCAGGCCTCTTCGGAGTAAAGAACCTCCTCCACGCAATTTGACCGGAAGGCAAGACGCCGGTCGATCAGATGAGAAATCTCATGATTCACGGTATAGTACCAGTTGTAAGAGAGATTCACATCGAGAACCAGAAGCAGCTCGTCATTCCATTCACTGACAAAGCCATCCGCCTGTCCCACCGTACTCTCATCCTCACTGATCAGAGCGCCGCCCAGACAGATCGCCGCCTGCGTGACAGAGCCATAGCTGAAAGCCTGAAAAAACTCCTCCGGATAGCAGGCAAGGATCTCCTCCAGCGCGTCGAGGGCTTCCTCCAGAACCGCCGCATCGGTCATCTCTGCGACCTGATAGACATCGATCACCGGTTCCACCTCGTCTCCGATGCGAATCGGAATTCCGCAGGTCTCGCCCATCTCCTCCGCCCGTTCGTACAGCGCCGCAAGTTCTGTTTCCCCGCTCTGTGAATCCGCGCTCTCTTTTTCTGCCGGTCGTGTCGTCTCAAAGGCAAGGCTCTCCTCCGTACCGCCGACCGCCTCGGTATCCCACAGAAGAATCGCAGCCTTCCCCTCCGTGTCACCGCAAAGCAGCGCCACCCAGCCTGTCTCCCCGAGCCGGTACACGGAGCTTCCCAGGTAAGAGTAATTCTCTTCCGCATAGGAACCACCGTAGAATGACAGAGCCGAAAGAAACGTCCCCTCCCCGTCATACAGGGTAAGATATGTATAAGAATCCTCTCCCTCCAGTTCCTCGCGCCGCATCAGAATGCGTTCTTCCCCCAGCAGAGAGAGCTCCGCACTCATATCAACGCACAGATAGCGGGCGCTCTCCCCCAGCACCTGATCCAGCCAGATTCCCTGTTCCCAGTCGATCTGCTGGAGGATATGCCGGTCACAGACAGAACCGTAGAAGGAGCCATAGGGCGGCGTCTCCGCTGCGGCCTCTGTCTCCGTTCCGCGGGTATCCCAAAGGATCGTCTCGTACTGCAGGCTGTCCTTGTTCACGCCGGACAGGATCAGCCCTTCACCGTCCGCCGTCACGCCGGCAACGGTCGCCTGACCGAGCGGCAGACTCAGCTGCTGCGGTTCGCTGTCCGCCGCAGACAGTTTCCAGATTTCTCCCTCTGAGTCGCCGCTCACATACAATGGAAAGAGCGTCTCCCCGGAATAAAAACACCCCCAGGTTTCTCCCAGCGCCTCCGAGAGATCAATCTCTGCCGTCTCGGTCAGCGTCTCATCATACACCCGTATGGTCTGATTCAGATATTGATACACAAGAAGCGCATCCGCCGCAGCCTGATACCCTGTCGCGTCAGCCTGCGAAGCATTTAGAGACGCCAAAATCTCCTGTTCCCAGGGATCATACACACAGAAATAATACAGGATCTCACCCGTCGCCGCCTCATAATCCTCCCCGATCAGGAGAAGATAATCTCCCAGAGAAGCCATGTCTGTGTAGGCTCCCTCATCCGGCATCATCTCCTCCAGCACATACAGGTTCTCATAACCGTCCAGCAGTTCCAGACTCTCCCGGTCGATCTGTGCCGTTTCGATGTCCGGACTTTCCGTTTCCCGGGTGCTCTCCGTCTCCGCATCTGACGCTGCCCCGCTCTCCGCCGGGCTCTCGCTGCCAATTTCTGTCTCCGAAGTCATGGTGGCGTCCGTCTCCTTCAGGCCGCACCCTGCAAACAGTGTCGTCACGATACAGATCCAGAGAATCCTTCCAGCAGTTCCGGCTCTTCGTCTCATAGCCCTTCTCCCCCGGGGAAACACCCCTCCCGTGCTTCCCGTATATTATACCTAAAAAGGCACCGGAATCTCCGATGCCTGTTCGTGCAGTTGAGGGGACTTGAACCCCTACCCAAGTAATATGGACATGAACCTGAATCATGCGCGTATGCCAATTCCGCCACAACTGCTTATTCTGTTTCGTTGACTTCTCAACTCAACGCTTGATTAGTATACCTCGCGTTTTCGGGAAAGTCAAGCTTTTTTTCGATTTTCCCGAAATATTTTCCGGTCAAATCGTTTCCCTGAAGCGAATCAACCGCTCAGGTACCGTGCGGGAAAAGGGACTTGAACCCTCACGATCTTCGATCACATGATCCTTAGTCATGCCTGTCTGCCAATTCCAGCATTCCCGCTTACCGCATGCTTTGCCATTATAGCACCATGTCCCGAAATATGCAAGCCTTTTTTTCCGGGTGCCCGCAAAACTTTTCATCTCTGTTTCTCGTCATCCCTGCCACACAGCGCTGCGTCTGGCAGGGATGCAGCAACTTACGCCAAAACCTCATGGAGACCCCGACAGATTCTCCACTTTCCCTGGCAGAGAAAACCCCGTCAAGGTTCCGCGATTCCTGTAAACGTCTCCCCGTCGGAGTCTGCAAGCCAGTCAAGCGTCGGCCAGTAGCTGAAATACAGCTTTCCGACAATCATCTCAGAGGTCACATACGTATTCTCCCAGTAACGGGCATCCAGAGAATTGTTCCGGTTATCACCCATGACAAAATAGCTGTCCTCCGGTACCACATAGGGGCCCGCTTCTTCTTCCTCCATCTCTTCCTTCAGATAAAGCTCCTCAAGCGCCTCTCCATTCAGATAGACGATCCCCCCGACAATCTCCACCGTATCCCCCGGCACGCCGATGACACGCTTCACGTACAGGGTCTCCGGTTCATCGGGCGCATAGAAAACGATGATATCCCCCCGCTCCGGCTCAGAAAACCAATACGCGCATTTCAATCCCATGGCGCGGGAACCGGTCTGTATCGTGTCCTCCATGGATTCGCTGGGGATGGTGGCATTGATCAGGATAAAGACCCGGAAGAGAATGGCCACCGCAAAGATTATAATATAAGGTAGAAACTCCCTCCAGATGCTCCGCGGCTTCTTTTCATTTTCGGTCTCCCGGGCCGTTTCCTCCTGCGACCCCTGTCGCCTGTTCTTCTTCAATCTGTCCTTACTTCCTTCCTGCCGGAAGCCGATTCATCACTCGGCTTCCTCCGGATTCTCCACATCCTTCACGACCTCGCCCAGGGCAGCCAGGGTACTGGCCATCCCCTGAATGTTAGAAGGAATGATGATCTTGGTGGCCTTACCATCCGCTGCCTTGGCGAAGGCATCCAGACTCTTCAGCTGCAGCACCGCATCGTCAGCGCCGGCCTCCCGTATGAGGCGAATTCCCTCAGCGTTCGCCTGCTGCACCTTGATGATGGCCTCCGCCTGACCTTCCGCCTCGCGGATCGTGGCTTCCTTCTTGGCTTCCGCACGAAGAATTGCCGCTTCCTTCTCGGCCTGCGCATCCAGGATTGCCTTCTCCTTATAGCCCTCAGCGACCAGGACGGTCGACTTCTTCTCACCTTCAGCCTGGAGGATCTTCTCACGGCGCTCACGCTCCGCCTTCATCTGCTTCTCCATGGAATCCTGAATCTCACGCGGCGGGATGATATTCTTCAGCTCCACACGGTTGACCTTGATGCCCCAGGGATCTGTCGCTACATCGAGTTGCGTCCGCATCTTCGTATTGATCAGTTCACGGGACGTCAGCGTCTGATCCAGTTCCAGATCGCCGATGATATTTCTCAGAGTCGTAGCCGTCAGGTTCTCGATGGCCATCAGCGGATTCTCCACACCGTAGGCATAGAGCTTCGGATCCGTGATCTGGAAGAACACGACCGTGTCAATCTGCATCGTGACATTATCCTTGGTAATCACCGGCTGCGGTTTGAAATCAATAACCTGTTCCTTCAGGTTCACGCGCTTCGCCACCCGGTCGATAAAAGGCATCTTGAAATGCACGCCTACGGACCAGGTTCCAATATAAGCGCCCAGCCGCTCCACGATCATAGCCGTCGCCTGCGGCACGATTTTTACGCAGGAAGCCAGCACTGCCAGCACAAATACAATGAGAATGATAAGAAAAATCATTTTTCAGTTTCCTCCTTTTGTTCGGATACAATCAGTTTCACGCCCTGCACGCCCTCGATCCGGACAAGGGTTCCGGACTTCAGAATTGCGTCATCCTCCGACGATCTGGCGCTCCAGGCCACGCCGTTCACCTGCACCATGCCCTGCGCCAGACGATTGTTGATCGTCTCTGTGACCACCGCCGTCTGCCCTTCCAGGCTCTCGACATTCGTCTTCTGCGTGTTCCGGTTCAGATAGCGTGTCGCCAGCGGCCGGGTAAAAACCAGCAGAATCGCCGACACAGCCACAAATACTCCCAGCTGGATGGGCAGTCCCAGACCAAGCACGCCCACCACGAAGGCAGCCAGTGCTCCCCCGGCAAACCAGATGGTGGTGAGCCCCAGTGTCAGGATCTCGACGACCAGGAGAATCACCATGAGAAACAGCCAATAAATAGGTTGCATCGCTTCCCCTCCTTTCGGTTTAGTATATCCCATTTTCCGGTGTGGTGCAACATAAAACCTGCTTTCGACCAGTATCTATCCGAAAATCCAGCCAATATTTACTCCTCTTTTGCGTGATTCATATCTATCACAAGGATCACGACAGCTCCGCCCCCAGGCGCCGGGCTCTCTTCATGATATCTCCCTCCTCCGAGAGATCAGAGTCCCCTCCCACCACGATCCGGCCTGCATCCAGAATCCGCTTAGTCTTAAAACAGTTGATATACCAGTCATAGTGTTCCGCATATGCCGTGTAGGATTCCGAAGCGCCCTGTGAAAATACGCTGAGCAGCTTCACGTCGTGGTCGAGCCGTGGCATCCTGTCTGCGTTCAGCATACAGTAATGCCGGTTCAGAAATGTGATCATCGCTCCTGAGGGCATGGAGTTATAATTAGGAGCGCTGATAATCAGCGCGCCGCTCTCCCGCAGATCCTGCCAGTAGGACTGCAGAGCGTCAGGCAGCACACAGTCCCGGTCTTCCCGGCGACAACGGACACAGTTACAGCATCCCAGCAGCGGCAGGCGGCTGATGTCATAGATCTTCACTTCATGTCCGGCAGAGGCCGCCCCCCGCAGAATCTCTTCAACAACACGGCGGGAGCGGCTGTTCTCTCTCCCGCTTCCCAGAGCCACGGTTATCTTCATATGTTTCCTCTCTTTCCTGGTATGAATCATCCCCGAACCTTGTGCTCTTTACAGAAGACGGCCCCGCATTCCCGTCCGTTTTGCGAGAAGGCAGGGCCGTCTCAAAGATCACTGAAGGCTCAGGGCGACCTCCACCACATGATCCACGGTAAATCCAAAATGCTCAAACAGCTTGCTGTAAGGAGCCGAAGCGCCCCAGCCCTGCATGCAGATACAGGCGCCATCCAGCCCCACGTAACGATCCCAGCCGAAACCACTCAGCGCTTCGATCGCCACGCGCCGACGCACATTCTTCGGCAGAACCGCCTCCTTGTAAGCGGCGGGCTGCTGCTCAAAGAGATCCATACAGGGCATGCTGACGACACGGGCATCCACATTTTTCTCCGCCAGCGCCTTCTTCGCTTCCACAGCCAGAGACACCTCGGAACCACTGGCAATGAGGATGACATCCGGTGTCTCTCCGGTGCAGTCCTCCAGCACATAGCCTCCGCGCAGGGCCTCACGGGACGATCCGGCCAGCTGCGGCAGATTCTGCCGGGACAGCGCGATGGCCGTCGGGGTCCCCTCAGAAGTCGCCGCCTGATACCAGGCCGCCGCCGTCTCCGTGGCATCCGCCGGGCGGAACACATTGAAGTTCGGCATGGCGCGCAGCATCGCCAGCTGTTCGATCGGCTCATGCGTAGGGCCGTCCTCGCCGACGCCGATACTGTCGTGCGTGAAGACATAGGTCACCGGCAGCTTCATCAGAGCCGCCAGCCGCGCCATCGGCTTCGTGTAATCACTGAATACGAAGAAGGTCGCCACATAAGGGCGCAGGCCGCCGTAGAGCGCCAGACCGTTGCCGATTGCCGCCATCGCCAGCTCCCGGACACCGAAATGCAGGTTCCGGCCGGAATAATCCGCCACACTGAAGTCTCCCTCGCCCTCCATACGGGTCTTGTTGGAGGGAGCCAGATCCGCCGAGCCTCCGATCAGGCCGGGAAGGATATCCTTCACCCGGTTGATCATCGTGTGCGACAGATTCCGGGTGGCCTGCGGCTTATCCTCATAGGCCCAGAACTCGTCACGGTCGAACGCCTCGCGCGCCGCCTTCTCGTCATGATACTCTTTCCACAGAGCCGCCATCTCCGGGTAAGTCCGGCAGTACTCATCAAAAAGCTTCTGCCAGGCCTCCTCCGCAGGCGCCTTCGAGGCGGCCAGCTCACGATAATTCTCGTACACATCCTCCGGCACATAAAACGGCTCCATGCTCTCCCAGCCGAGGTTCTCCTTCATGGCCAGAATATTCTCCTCGCCGAGCGGCTCGCCGTGTGCGGAAGCCTTGCCCTGTTTAGCCGGGCAGCCGTAGCCGATCTGCGTCTTCACCGTGATCAGAGACGGGCGGGAGGTGTCCGCCTTGGCCAGCTCGATGGCTTTGCCGATCGCAGAGAGATCATGGCCGTCCTCGACTGTGATCGTCTGGAAGCCAAACGCTTCAAAACGGCGCTGCACATTCTCAGTAAAGGCGATGTCCGTGTCGCCCTCGATGGAGATCTTGTTGGAATCATAAAGCACGATCAGCTTGCCCAGCTTCAGGGTACCGGCCAGCGACATGCATTCGGAGGAAATGCCCTCCATCATACAGCCGTCGCCGCCGAGGACGAAGGTATAATGGTCGACGATCGGATATCCTTCCTTATTAAAAGTCGCCGCCATATGCGCCTCGGCCATCGCCATGCCGACCGCCATGCCCATACCGGCACCCAGAGGCCCCGTCGTGGCTTCGATGCCGACCGTATGACGATATTCCGGATGGCCGGGCGTCAGAGAGCCAAACTGGCGGAACTGCTTCAAATCGTCCAGAGACAGATTCCCGTAGCCGTACAGATGCAGCAGCGAGTACAGCAGGGCCGAGCCATGTCCGCCGGACAGGATAAAGCGGTCGCGATTCGGCCAGGCGGGATCCGCCGGATTGTGGTTCATATGATTGGCCCACAGCTCGTAGGTCAGATCGGCGGCGCCCAGCGGCAGGCCCGGATGGCCGGACTTCGCCTTCTGGATCATGTCAGCGGAAAGCACCCGGATGGCGTTCGCGGACTTTTCATCAATTTTTCTGTTCATAAATTCCTCCTGACGGATTGCTCCGTGGCTGTTTTTTGTGGCGCGCCGACATGCTCCGGCCGCACCCGGAAGACTCCTCCAAGCCTCCAATCAGATTTATTTTAACATAAATAACAGAGCAGTTCAATCTGAAAGAATTTATGTTTCATATGAATTTGAGAAGATAATTTTGTTTTTGCCAGGGCTCACAGGAAAAATCAACCTTCTCTGTTGAAAATTCGATAAGATACTTGCTTTTGTTAAAATCATCGGAGTGTTATAATATTTTTATCATAAAACCATTACTCACAGAGAAGGAGGAGAGTAATTTATGGAACAGAAAGAACAGAAAAAAGATTTTCTGGACGATCTGACGCAGAACCTCATGGTTGTTGTTCTGATCATTGCAGCAGCCTGTACGCTTCTGACATTCATCCTGCAGTTCTTCGCTCCGGACAGTGTCGACCTGTTCAAGCAGCTGTCCTACTACGCCTACGCCTGGATGATCTACCTGGCGCTGGGACCGATGGTGAAGCGCAGCGCCTTCATGAAGATCGACATCATTTCGCAGAAGTACCCGGAAGGAGTTGGCAAAGCGCTGTCCGTCATCTGTGACATCCTGATGTTCCTCATGATGGCCATCATGCTGGTCTACAGCTGCATTGCTCTTGGTAATGCGGTCTCCACCGGTGCGCAGAACGCCACCGTACCTGCCATTCCGCTGGCCCTGGCCTATGCTGCCCCGGTCGTTGGCTATGTGCTCGCCATCATCTACTATGTCGCTAAGGTATTCACCGGGAAGGGAGGTAACAAGTAATGATCGCATTATTCTTAATACTTTTCTTTGGCGGAATGCTCCTGCTGGGGCTCCCCATGGTCGGCAGTATCTTCATTGCCTCCGCCAGTATCCCGCTGCTGGGACACGGCGATCTCCTGACCTGGCTCACCATCGCCCAGTCTGCCATCGACAATGCCGTCAGCGGCAACACCGGTCTGACCATCGTGCTCTTCATGATCGCCGGTGAGTTCATGGCCAAGGGCGGCCTGACAGAGAAGATCTTCGATACCTTCTCCTATTTCCTCGGCAAGAGAAAAGGCTTCATGCCCATCATTTCCATCGCCACCTGTATGTTCTACGGTGCGATCTCCGGCTCCGGCCCCGCTACGACGGCTGCCGTCGGCGCCATGTGTTACCCCCTGTTGATCCAGATGGGCTACAGCAAACTGTTCAGCGCCAGCATCCTGGTGTCTGCCGGCTGCCTGGGTATGGTCATCCCTCCCAGCGTGCCGCTGACGGGCGCCGCGCAGCTGGCCGGTGGTCTTGATCTGGTCGCTCTGTATCAGATCGCCGCCGTGGCCGGTGTCGCTGCCGGACTTCTCCTGATGATCTACGCCTATCTGCACTGCGTGCGGACCGGTGACGGCAATCAGGTCATGATCAACGCGGCTGTTGATGAGCTGCGCAAGCAACCTTTCGGTGCGGTCTTCAAGGAAAGCATCTGGGCTATCCTGACCCCCGTCATCATCCTGGGCTCCATCTTCAGCGGCATCGCCGACACGGCCCAGGCGGCTGTCATCAGCCTGGTCTACTCCATCCTGGTCGCGGTCTTTATCTACAAGACCATCAAGCCCGGAGAAATCATCCCTACGCTGCGGCGCTGCGCTTTCAACGCCTGCCCGCTCTGCTTCATGATCGCCATGGCCGCCGTCTTCACCGCCGGTATGAATGCTCTGCAGATTCCGACCCTGATGGCCAACGCGATGATCGCCACCGGTATGTCCGGCACTGTGATGATGATCATGGTTCTGGCTGCCATGCTGATCCTCGGCGCTTTCATGGACGCCGGCGCTGCCATGACCATCCTGGTTCCGTTGTTCTGCCCGGTGCTGTCTGTGTATGGTGTGAACCTGTACACCGGCGTTGTGGCCATCATCATGTGCCAGGCCGTTGGTCTCTGCAACCCGTTCTGCGGATTGTGTAACCTGGTTATGGCGCCGATTGCAGGTGTCACCATCGGTGAACTGGGTATGAAGGTTCTCAAGCTGAGTGCTCTGCTCGTCCTGGTGGCCGTCATCATCGCCCTGTTCCCGGCTCTGACATCCTGGGCCTGGACCGGTATGTATATGCCGTGATCGATTCAATGAGTTTTATGCTTACATAAGCATCCACACAGAGAACCGCCCGTCGGGCGGTTCTCTTTTTACTATGAAACATGCGAATGCCCCCTGCGGAGAACTCTTAGTCCTCCACAGGGGGCTGATACAGATACACAAGGAGTTTTTAATCATTCGTTTTCCAGGGGCTTACGTCTACTGAAAGAGCCGCCTGCATCTCAACATCTGCATGTTTTAAAAACACTCCATCCCGAATTCACGGCGGAAGGAAACAGCCATCAGATCGTGAATCATATCCGTGTAGGGATGATGCACGGCGGTAAAGCCATGTCCGACGCGGGGCGCCACCATCATCTCGCAGGGCACGCCTGTCTCAAGCAGGCGCATACCGTAGCGCACGCTGCTGTCGCGCAGCGAATCATACTCCGCAGCCAGAATAAAGTGGGGACACAGGCCTTTCAGATCGACTGCATGTCCCGGGAACGCATACTTGGGAAGAGAACCTGTAAGATTCTCGCCAAGATATGTTCCCTCGGCGTCACAGGCGTAGTCTTCATGATCCATGGATACCTCACGAAACTGATGATAGGAAGCCATCTCTGCAAAGTTCAGATGCACCGGTGCACTGTTCAGAACCGCCAGTGAGCATTTGGGGCCCAGAGTATCCCGCAGATACATGGCCAGACCGGCCACCAGGTTGCCGCCGGCACTGGTGCCATGCATGCCCAGCTTCGTCGGGTCGCCGCCCAGCTCCTCCGCATGATCATGCATCCACATATAGGCCGTGTAGCAGTCCATCAGAGGCTTCGGATAGCAAACCTCGGCATTGGAGAGACGGTAATTCACACTCACCACGATCGCCGGAACCCGCTTCGCAATCTCGATGCAACGATAATTGTCGATATCCAGGCCGCCGCCGACCCAACCGCCGCCGTGAATCTCCAGAATCATCGGAGCCGGTCCTTCCAGACCTGCCGGGGTATATACACGCACCGTGATCTCCTGGCCCTCTTCCTGCCCGGGAATCACACGATCCTCCATCGTCATCCCCTCGGGCAGTTCATAGCCGAAGAGATCCTTCCCCTGTGCCTCTTTGGCTGCCTTCAGTTGCTCGCTGTCCCCCTGCAAATAAGACATATAGTGATTTTCATACCCGGGAAATGGTTTAGCCTGCATCTTCATGATTCTGATCTCCTTTTCCGGACAGTCAGAGCATCCTCCATTACGCCTTTCTGTCCATCTTTTATATATACAAATCATACCAAAAATCTGCCAGAAAGTCACCTTCGTATCTGCTCAACTCCAACCTCCATTTTACGGGCATTTTCACCTTTTTAAGCCTCCGAACCACACTATCTTCTCACTCCTCCTCCGCCGCCTCCGGCGGCAGCACCTGATTTCTGGCCCGGTATTCCGAGGGTGTACAACCCAAACGCCCGGCAAACAAATGAGAAAAATGAGTGGTATTTTCATAGCCCAGACTCTCCGCGATCTCCGCCACCGAGAGATCCGTTTTCAGGAGATATTCTGTCGCTTTTGTAACCCGTGAATAAATCAGATAGTTGATCGGCGACATGCCGTAAGCATGGCTGAAGACACGGCTGAGATGAGAAGCACTGACATGAAATTCCTCCGCCAGAGTATCCAGGGTAATTTTTTTGCCGCTGGCCTCATTCTCCAGGATATAATCCAGGATATCGCTGGCCAGATATTCGGTACTCAGCTCCACGGAGAGCGCCTCATTTGCAAAGAGCTCCCGCACGAACTCAAACAGACCCAGACAGATTGACTGGAACGCCCCATCTGCATGGCCCCCGTTACTCTGATGCATATGAAACAGCATCCACATCGTTTCCCTGAAATACTCGATGTGGCGGGCGGCCGGCGTCATGGCACAGTCGCCTGGCAGGCTGTGAAAAAAAGACTGCAGCTCATTGCCATCCCCCGGCTCCGCCAGAAAACGCAATCCATAGTAGCGCACATCGCTCTCCTCTTCAGAGGAAAAATAGTGCTTCACACCGGGCTGTGTCACGACCACCGATCCAGGCTCGACCTTCAGAGTCTCCCGCTCCACATGGAACAATCCATGCCCGCGCACGACAAAACTGACCTCATAGGAATCCTCATGCGTATGCCAGGGATAGGCCCAATCCGGCAGATTGTCGATGTAACACATGTGTGTAATCTTTACCATGGGCGGCTGTCTGTACGGATTGTCCTCTTTGGCATTATAATCATAGAGCCACATTTCTCTTCTCTCCTTCTTTTCATCTCCATCAGTCTCACTTCCGGTTCCCCTCCCCACATGCAGCAGACACTGACTCAAACTGAAATAAGCCGCAGCCTCTCGCACTGGCAAGAGACTGCGGCCCTTTCGTAAATCGCGCGATGTCATCCCGCGAAACGTTTCAGATGATGATTACTCGATGATCGTGGCAACGGTGCCAGCGCCAACGGTACGGCCACCCTCACGGATAGCGAAACGCAGACCTTCCTCCATGGCGACCTTGGAGATCAGCTCAACGGTCATGGTGACATGATCGCCAGGCATGCACATCTCGGTGCCCTCGGGCAGCTCGCAGACGCCGGTCACGTCGGTGGTACGGAAATAGAACTGCGGTCTGTAGTTGTTGAAGAAAGGAGTATGACGGCCACCCTCATCCTTGGTCAGGACGTACACCTGCGCGGTGAATTTCTTGTGGGGGGTCACGGAACCGGGCTTCGCCAGAACCTGTCCTCTCTCAATCTCATTTCTCTGTACGCCGCGGAGCAGAGCGCCGATGTTATCACCAGCCTGGCCCTCATCCAGCAGCTTGTGGAACATCTCCACGCCGGTCACAACAACCTTGCGGCTCTCATCATGGATACCCACGATCTCAACTTCGTCGGACACATGGATCGTACCACGCTCCACACGGCCGGTAGCAACGGTACCACGACCGGTGATGGAGAAGACGTCCTCAACGGGCATCAGGAAAGGCTTATCGGTGTCACGCACAGGATCGGGAACGTAGGAGTCCACAGCCTCCATCAGCTCCATGATCTTATCGCCCCACTCGCTGCTCGGATCTTCCAGAGCCTTCAGAGCGGAACCCTGAATGATGGGGGTATCATCGCCGGGGAACTCGTACTCGTCGAGCAGCTCACGGATCTCCATGTCAACCAGCTCCAGCAGCTCCTCGTCGTCGACCATGTCGCACTTGTTCATGAATACGATAACATAGGGAACGCCTACCTGGCGGGCCAGCAGAATGTGCTCACGGGTCTGAGCCATAACACCGTCGGTCGCAGCGACAACCAGGATCGCGCCGTCCATCTGCGCAGCACCGGTGATCATGTTCTTGACATAGTCAGCATGTCCGGGGCAGTCTACATGAGCATAGTGACGGTTCGCAGTCTCATACTCAACGTGAGCGGTGGAGATGGTGATGCCTCTCTCTCTCTCTTCAGGTGCTTTATCGATGTTCTCGAAAGCCACATACTCACCGGTGCCCAGTCTCTCATGCAGAGTCTTGGTGATAGCGGCGGTCAGGGTCGTCTTACCATGGTCGACGTGTCCGATCGTACCAATGTTGCAATGGGGTTTGTTTCTCTCAAACTTAGCTTTAGCCATTTTGGGTTGTCCTCCTTGAATCACTTCGCCTGTCAACTGGCATAATTTTCATACAGCTGTGAATCATTATATTGCATCGGCCTGCTTTTTTCAAGCCTATTTTTGTTTGTTCGCGATAATTTTTTCCTGCACAGATTTGGGTGCCTGCTCATATTTTTCAAAGAACATGGAGTAGGCTCCGCGGCCCTGTGTCTTGGAACGAAGGTCGGTGGCGTAGCCGAACATCTCAGCCAGCGGAACGAATCCCTTGATCAGCTGAGAGCCGTTGACGCTCTCCATACCCTCGATGCGGCCCCGGCGGCTGTTGATGTCACCGATGACATCGCCCATATAATCCTCCGGGGTGGTGACCTCGACCCGCATGATCGGTTCCAGAATCACGCAGCCGGCCTTGGCCATGGCATCCTTGAAGGCCATGGAACCGGCAATCTTGAATGCCATCTCACTGGAGTCGACCTCGTGGTAGGAACCATCAAAAACGGTTGCCTTCACGCCCAGCACGGGGAATCCGGCCAGGATACCGGACTTCGCAGCTTCCTCAATACCGGCTCCGACAGCGGGGATATACTCCTTGGGGATGGCGCCGCCGACGACCTCAGAGTTGAACTCGAAGGTCTTCTCTGCGTTGGCATCCATCGGCTCAAAGCGCACCTTACAATGACCGTACTGACCGCGGCCGCCGGACTGCTTGGCATACTTGCTGTCCACCTCGACGGTCTTGGTGAAGCCTTCCTTGTAGGCCACCTGAGGGGCGCCCACGTTGGCCTCTACCTTGAACTCACGGAGCAGACGATCCACGATGATCTCCAGATGCAGCTCGCCCATCCCGGCGATAACTGTCTGTCCGGTCTCCTTGTTGGTGGTGACGCGGAAGGTGGGATCCTCCTCTGCCAGCTTGGCAAGGGCCTCTCCCATCTTGTCCTGACCGGCCTTGGTCTTGGGCTCGATCGCAATATCGATAACCGGCTCCGGGAACTCCATGGACTCCAGGATAACCGGGTGCTGCTCATCGCAGATCGTATCGCCGGTGGTCGTGACCTTCAGGCCAACCGCCGCAGCGATATCACCGGAGTACACCTTATCCAGTTCCATTCTCTTGTTGGCATGCATCTGCAGGATGCGGCCCACACGCTCCTTCTTGCCCTTGGTGGCATTGTATACGTAGGAGCCGGAGTTCATCGTACCGGAATACACACGGAAGAAGGCCAGCTTGCCAACAAAAGGATCCGCCATGATCTTGAACGCCAGCGCGGAGAACGGCTCCTCATCCGAGGAATGCCGCACTACATCGTTGCCATCCATGTCAACGCCCTTGATCGGGGGGATGTCCACCGGGGAGGGCATGAACTCGATGACGGCATCCAGCATTTTCTGTACGCCCTTGTTGCGGTACGCAGAGCCGCAGCACACGGGGATGGCCTGGCATTCACAGGTCGCCTTGCGAAGCACCTTCTTCAGGTCCTCCACAGAGGGCTCGTCTCCCTCCAGATAAGCCATCATCAGGTCATCATCCAGCTCACAGATCTTCTCGATAAGCTCGACATGATACTCCTCAGCCTGCTCCTGCATATCCTCCGGAATCCCGGTGATCTCGATCTGCTCACCCTTGTCATCCAGATAGTAATACGCCTTCATCTCAAAGAGGTCGATAATTCCCTTGAACTCGTCCTCCTTGCCGATCGGCAGCTGCAGACAGATCGCGTTCTTGCCCAGACGGGTGCGGATCTGATCCACTGCGCCGTAGAAGTTCGCGCCGAGAATATCCATCTTGTTGATGAACGCCATACGGGGGACATTGTAGGTGTCCGCCTGACGCCATACATTCTCGGACTGCGGCTCCACGCCGCCCTTGGCGCAGAACACGCCGACAGCGCCGTCCAGCACACGCAGAGAGCGCTCCACCTCAACGGTAAAGTCTACGTGTCCGGGGGTGTCAATGATGTTGATACGGTGCTCCAGAGCGCCGGGAGCCGGCTTGTGCTCCTTCTCCAGAGTCCAGTGGCAGGTGGTCGCTGCGGATGTGATCGTGATCCCACGCTCCTGCTCCTGCTCCATCCAGTCCATGGTTGCAGTACCTTCGTGCGTATCACCGATCTTGTAATTTACACCGGTATAATAGAGGATACGCTCGGTCAACGTAGTCTTACCCGCATCGATATGAGCCATAATACCAATGTTTCTGGTTCTCTCCAACGGATATTCTCTTCCAGCCACAGGTACTACCTCCTAAACTAAAATCTGTAATGGGCAAACGCCTTGTTGGCCTCTGCCATCTTATGCATATCTTCTTTCCTCTTCACGGAAGAGCCGGTGTTGTTCGCGGCATCCATGATTTCGTTCGCCAGCTTGTCCTCCATGGTCTTCTCGCCTCTCTTGCGGGAGAAGGTGGTCAGCCAGCGAAGCGCCAGCGCCTGACGCCGATCGGGCTTGACCTCGATAGGCACCTGGTAGGTGGCGCCGCCGATTCTCTTAGCCTTGACTTCCAGAACCGGCATGATGTTGTTCATCGCCTCTTCGAAGACTTCCAGTGCGGGCTTGCCGGTCTTCTCCTCGACCTGTGCGAAAGCGCCGTACACGATCTTCTGGGCAACGCCCTTCTTGCCGTCCAGCATGATGTTATTGATCAGCTTGGTCACGACCTTGCTGTTGTACATGGGATCGGCCAATACGTCTCTCTTTTGGGTATGTCCTTTACGCGGCACGTTTCTTCCCTCCTTAATTAAGATTACCCTTTGGGGGCATTAGATCATCGGTACTCACATCTTGGAAACTAAATGTGTTCGGGCCAGGACGGTGTATAGTTATACTTTAAGGTGCGGAAGCCATGATTGTTCCGCGCTATCGCGCTCTCACAATCACTGGAATCCATTCGCAGTCCGGGCTATCGCCCTACCTGCTCATGTATTCCAGCCTGTCCGATGTCTGCACATCATCGCGTACAAGTACGCGATGCCGCGCAGCCGCCGTACAGGGCTTCCTTGCCCACATCCAGGCACTACATAGTCAGTTAGAATGTGCTCTCGATCTCTCCCGAGAAATGATTTCTTTGCGAAATTATTTCTTCGGTCTCTTTGCACCGTACTTGGAACGGGCCTGCCTGCGGTTGGCAACACCCGCCGTGTCCAGCGTGCCACGGATGATGTGGTATCTGGTACCAGGCAGATCCTTCACTCTCCCGCCTCTCACGAGAACCACGCTATGCTCCTGAAGGTTATGGCCTTCGCCGGGGATATAGCTGGTCACCTCAATACCGTTGGAGAGACGGGCTCTGGCGATTTTTCTCAGAGCCGAGTTCGGCTTCTTGGGAGTCGCAGTCTTGACAGCGGTGCAGACGCCTCTCTTCTGAGGGGCGGACACATTCGTCGCCTTCTTGTGCAGAGAGTTGTAGCCTTTCTGCAGCGCAGGTGCTGTAGACTTCTTCTCACTGGTCTGTCTGCCTTTTCTCACTAACTGGTTGAATGTGGGCATACGTTTCACCTCCTGTTTTATTTTCATCCGGAAATTTTCCGGGCGGCGGTTCTCCCGCCATTTCGGCGCACAAAAAAGTATGCTTTCTGCGCACACCAGACAAATTATACCATAAGGAAACAGGAAGTCAAGCAGATTTTTCATGCAAGCAGCCACCCGCGGCATATACCGCAGATGGCTGCAAAGACTGTTTCTTCACATTATAAAGCACCGGACAATGATTTCTACTCCACATCCGCCAGCGCGGCCATGTCTTCCTCGCCGGTGCGGACCTTGACAACACGGTCGACGTTGTAGACAAAGATTTTTCCGTCGCCGATCTTTCCTGTATAAAGTGTCTTCTTAGCCGCCTCAATCACGGTATCCACCGGAATTGAGGAAACAACTACCTCAACCTTAACCTTCGGCAGCAGTGTCGAATCGATCTCAGCGCCGCGGTATCTCTCACCGGCGCCTCTCTGCAGGCCGCAGCCCATGACCTGCGTCACGGTCATGCCGGTCACACCGATGTCGTTCATGGCCCTGCGCAGCTTATCATAGCGCGAAAGCTTGGCGATGATGACCACCTTGTACATGCCCGTATCTGAAGGAAGAGGAACCCGGGCCACCCGGACTGCCGCTGCACGCTGCGCTTCCGTCGCCGTAACATAATCGTCGGAACCAATCTGCGTATTCTCGTTCTCTTCCATGATCATGCTGTTCGAGACGTCCATCATCGCGAAGCCGGAATAGGCGGACGGCAGGCCGTGCTCGCTGGAATCGAGACCTTCGATCTCCTCCTCCTGCGTAACACGCAGACCCACGAGTGCCCGGATCACCAAAAAGGTGATCGTGATCGTCACCGCCGTCCAGGCCGCCGTGGCACACACACCGATCAACTGAATCCCCAGCTGGCGGAAACCGCCGCCGTAGAAGAGTCCCAGACCCGCAATCTGGTTCGCGCCGTAGGTCACGCCGTCTCCAAGGCCGCGGGAAAAAGCGGGCGCCGTATCCGTCGCCACCAGTCCGACCGAGAGCGTACCCCAGATACCGTTCATCATATGGACGCCGACTGCACCTACAGGGTCGTCAACATGAATCACATGATCCAGGAACCAGATACCGAACACAACCAACAGACCGGCCACCGCACCGACGAACATCGCGCCGAAGGCATCACAGACATCACAGGGAGCTGTGATAGCAACAAGTCCGGCCAGAGAGGCATTCAGGCACATGGAGACATCCGGCTTGCCGTATTTGATCCAGGTAAAGATCATGCAGACCACAGTCGCTACGGCCGGAGCAATCGTCGTCGTCATAAAGATTGAACCCAGCTCCTCCACGGAAGTTGCCGCCGCGCCGTTAAATCCGTACCAGCCAAGCCAGAGGATAAACACGCCGAGAGCGCCGATCGGAAGGTTCGAGCCGGGGAATGCGTTCACCTTTGTAACTTTCCCGTCTTTATCCCGGACAAATTTTCCGATCCGCGGTCCAAGAATTGCCGCACCGATCAGGGCGCAGATACCACCGACCATATGAATGCAGTTAGAACCAGCGAAATCGTGGAAGCCCATCTGCGCCAGCCAGCCGCCGCCCCAGGTCCAGTGCGCTTCGATCGGATAGATAATGCCGGAAATTACGGCCGAATAAATACAGTAAGACAGGAATTTCGTTCTCTCCGCCATGGCGCCGGAGACGATCGTCGCGGTCGTCGCACAGAACACCAGGTTAAAAACAAAATTAGACCAGTCAAAGCTCGCGTAATTCGTAAAGATATCGAAGCCCGGCTTCCCGATGATGCCCATCAGATCCTCTCCCAGCAGGAGACTGAAGCCGATAAAGATAAACATCACAGTGCCGATACAGAAATCCATCAGATTCTTCATCAGGATATTTCCGGCGTTCTTGGCCCTCGTAAAACCGGTTTCCACCATCGCGAACCCGGCCTGCATAAAGAACACCAGAGCCGCCCCGATCAGGAACCAGACGCCAAATACATTGTCTTCTACAAATTGAATCATTTCTGCTGACATAAGCTTTCCTCCTCGTTTTTCTCAGTTTTCCCGGGGCAGACATCAGATTCCTGTCGTCTCTGCCCCGCTGCACACAGGCTGCGCGCGACCCGTATATGCAGAAAAAGGCACCGCGGGTATAATCCGCGGCGCCTTTGCCAACCATGAGCCCATTATATACGTCCCATTTCACTTTGTCAATGCCGATTCTTAATTTTATTAATTATTAGTTTTGTATCGCTTTATTTTCTTAGTCTAATTTTCATTTTAATTATCTTTATTTGTCTCTTTCTTCTCTTTATCAGGAAGCAGCCAGCTGAAGAAGAAGAAACACAGTACACTGATTGCCAGAGCCGGCAGAAGAGCATTGATCATGGGAAGAGAGACAACGTTCGTCACCGTGATCAGATAAGCACCTGTACCGGCCACCAGGGAGACCAGACATCCGGCCCGGGAGGCTCCTTTCCAGAAATGCCCCAGGACGTAAGGCACGAAGGCCCCCACGGCCCGAAGAGCCAGAGATGCGGCGACCAGGCTGAAGACCTCGCCCCCGTAGATCGCTGTGATAAAGGAAAAAATCATCACGAACACCATGGAAATGCGTGCTGCCGCCACCACCTTCCGGCTGTCCGCCTCCGGGCAGATATAGACCTTATATATATCATTGCTGTAAACAGATCCCGCACCCAGAAGAGCCGAGTCCGCGCTGGACATCGTCGCAGACAGGATACCCGCGAACAGAACCGCCACGATCACCGAAGGTATGCTGGTGACCGCCAGCGCCGGCAGCGCATAACGCCCGCTTTGCTCCATCGCTGCCATCACGCTGCTGCTGAGCGTCCCCTGATTATACAGAGCCTGGATAATGATTCCAAGCATCACCGGAATCCCCGCGTAGACACACACACCGGCGCCGGCAAGGAGAGAGCCTCTCTTTCCGGTTTTTTCATCCATCGCCGCGTAATAGCAGGGCATGACCTCCTCGCCCACGGCAAAAGAGGTAACAAAGAGAAGCAGATAGCCCAGTATCTGTCCCCAGCCGCCGATCCCGGCAGTCAGGCTCAGCATCTCCGCAGGAACCGCTTCCCGCACCGCGCTCCAGCCTCCCGCCAGACGCAGCGCGAAAGGAATCGCCGCCCCCATCCCGATCAGGATAAAGAAGAACTGAACGCAGTCCGTCAGCACCACGCTCCACAGCCCGCCCAGAATCGCATAGGCAGAAATAACGACGGCCACCAGGATCAGCGCCGTATTGTAATCCATGCCCAGCATCACCTCGAGGATCGAGGCGGAGACCTTCAGCTGTCCCGCTGTCAGCCCTACTACGGAAACGATTGATAAGGCGCTGGCCAGAAATCCCGCCGTCTTCCCATAGCGCAGCCGGAAATACTCCGGCACGGTCTTTTCCTGTGTCCGCCACAGGCGCGGCGCCAGAAAATAGAGCACAAAAAAGGCCAGCCCGATGGACAGCGGGTACCAGATCGCGGCGGCGCCCCATTTTCCGTATGTATTTGACACGACGCCCAGTGTCGCACCGCCGTCCAGACCGGTCGCTGCCAGAGACCCTGCCACAAGCCAGGGGCCGAGCTGCCGTCCGGCCACCAGATAATCCGACGTATTTTTAATTTTTTTCGAGGAATACACTCCTACCCCGAGTGTCATCAGCAGATACACGACGACAAAAATTACAACAAACCAGTCCATGTTCCGCCTCCCGCGTGTTTCGTCAGAGGATGCTCTCCGTTTTCTCCAGGGCCGCTGCAATCACCGCGTCCATATCGTAATACCGATACTCTCCCAGCCGGCCGCCGAAGATCACCTTCTTCTCCGCCTCAGCCAACTGACGGTATTCCTCATACAGATTGCCGTTCTTTTCATCATTGACCGGATAGTAGGGTTCATCCCCGGGTTTCCACTCAGAGCTGTATTCCCGGCTGATGATCGTCTTGGGAAGCTCCTTCCCCTCCTCATCCTTACCGAACTCAAACCATTTGTGCTCAATGATCCGCGTCCAGGGCGTCTCCCGGTCTGTGTAGTTCACGGCCGCATTTCCCTGGAAATTCGGCTTGTCCAGAACCTCTGTCTCAAAACGCACCGAGCGATACTCCAGATGACCCAGAGAATAGCCAAAATAGGCATCGATCGGCCCTGTATAGACGACCGTCTCCGCCAACTCATCCAGCTCAGCCTTCTGCTCCAGATAATCGGTGTTCAGACGCACCTCGATGCCGGAGAGCAGGTTCTCCACCAGCTTCGTGTAGCCGCCGACCGGAATCCCCTGATAGAGGGCATTGAAATAATTATTGTCAAAGGTCAGGCGGACCGGCAGCCGCTTGATGATAAACGCAGGGAGGTCCTTACAGTCCCGGCCCCACTGTTTCTCCGTATAGCCCTTCACGAGCTTCTCAAAGATATCCCGGCCCACCAGCGAAATCGCCTGCTCCTCCAGATTTCGCGGCTCGCCCTGGATCTCCGCCCGCTGCGCATTGATCTTCGCCTCCGCCTCCTCCGGCGTCACGACTCCCCACATTTTGTTGAAGGTATACATATTAAAGGGCATGGAATATAGCTCTCCGTGATAATTCGCTACCGGTGAATTCGTGAAGCGATTGAACTCTGCAAAGCGCGTGATATAATTCCAGACCTTCTTATTGTTTGTATGGAAGATGTGCGCTCCATACTTGTGAACATGGATCCCTTCAATCTTTTCCGTATAAACATTCCCTGCCACGTGCGGGCGCTTATCGATCACAAGGACCGATTTTCCTCTGTCCTTCGCCTCGCGGGCAAATACCGCGCCATACAGGCCGGCGCCTACCACCAGATAATCATACATAGCCTCTTCTCCTCCGATATATGAAAAATACTGCCTGTTGCACACTGAATTCACTTCATGATACCATAAAAGTGTGGATTCGTCACTGTGAAATCCACACTTTTTGTTCGTGGGCAAACCTGAGCTTTCCTATTATAATAATTTATGACACAAGGGACAAAAGGTCAGGAATGGAACGCTTGCGTTCCAATTCATGACCTTGGGGACCGCAACAACATGAGAAAGTAGCCATTTTGGCCATCATTTTGGCCAAAATGAGCGTATTTCGAATGTTGTTAGGATTGCGGGAGTGCAAAGCACGAAGCAATCCGTAGTGTCATACCCTTTTGTCGCTTAAATCATAATTTATACAACCAACAGAAATCGGAAACAACAGAGTCTGAAACGAATCCCCTGGCTCCCGGCGCCATCACTATCTCAAGGAAGGAAACACTCATGCTCCCACGAATGAAATTCATTCGCCGCGGCCTGCATCTCTCGCAGGAACAGACAGCGGCCCATCTGCACATTTCCCGGCAGGCCTACGGTGCTTATGAGCGAGGCGAAAGAAAACCGCCCGCCGTCCTTCTCGCCGCTTTCTGCGATCTGACCGGCGTCAGCCTCGACTACCTCCTGGAACGTGAGGACATCCTGCCTCCGATCCCCCTGACCGCCGGGGAAGAGGAACTCCTGCGTATCTACCGGGCGCTGGATGACAACGGGCAGGAATACATTCTCAGGCAGATAGAATACGAAGAACATCTTTGTAAATATTTCCAGAAGAAGGAAAGCTGATTCCGAGATGTATCCGATCCAACAAACGACCGTTTCTACGACTCCAGTTCGTTCACAAATACTGCATCGAAAAACCGTCTGTATTATTGCACGAGTCAAAAGGGCTCCCACAGCATAATGCTTCATACTGTGGGAGTCCTTTTGCAATATATGACGTCATCACCTGCGTCCTGTTAAAAGCTGAAGGAGAAGACACAGTGATTTGGGCAGATTACTCCAGCGCCGCCATGACCTTATCCATGATCTCATCACCGACCGATTCACGGATCAGATCATAGGCAGGAGATGCAGCCTCGCGCATCTTCACATAATCTTCATCAGCGAAATCGATCACTTCCAGACCTGCATCAATCATGGTCTGCAATGCCTCTTCATTGGCCTCCATAGCCATCTCGTAGGAAACCTCATCCAGCTCATACTCCCAGATCCAGGTAATCAGTTCCTGATAATCCTCCGGCAGACTGTTGAAGAAATCCAGATTGATGTAGACACCGCTCCACATCACGGCATGGTTCGTGTTGATGACGTACTTCTGCTGCTCATACAGGTTACTGGACACGATCGTATCATATGTATTCTCCTGCGTGTCCACCAGACCCTGCTGCAGAGCAATATACAGCTCAGAGAAAGCCAGAGGAGTAGGATTGCAGCCCCAGTCGCTCCAGTACTCCATGGATACCGTATTCTCCATGGTGCGGATATCCAGTCCGGCCAGCTCTTCATAAGAACGAATCTCCACATTGGAGGTCACTTCACGGAAACCGGACGGCATGAAGGGCAGAATCTTCATCCCCAGGCCTTCATAGATCTCTTCGGTCATTTCCCGCAGTTCCGTTCCGCGTCCGAACAGCTCCAACGCTTCCTCATCACTGTTCACAAGATTCGGTGCGTCAAAGTAGGAGAGAGAGGCATCGGTCGTGCTTCCCGCTGTACCGCTCAGAATCTGAATGGTGCCGTCATGCATGGCCTGGTCATTCTCAGTGACCGTACCCAGCTGACCGTTGGGATAAATCGTGACCGTGATCTTTCCGTCAGACAGTTCTTCGATTCTCTCTTTGAACTTCAGGGCAACCTGATGTCCGGAAGAAGTCTCGGAAGCATTGTGAGACCAGATAATGTTGACCTCTTCGGTACTGGTCAACGTGGGAGCTTCACTGGAGGTGGACTGATTTTCCGTATCCGCTGCTTCGGAGCCCTCTTCCGCCTCGGTCGCCTCATCCGTGGAATCCTCCGCTTCACCGGTGGTATCCTCTACGGCCGCCGTCGTGTCATCGGCAGCAGCTGTCGTATCCGTCGAACTGTCGGAGCTCGAACCGCACGCAGTCATCGCCAGAATCATGGCCGCAGCCAGAAGAAGAGCCAGCATTTTCTTTGTTGTTTTCATTCTGTTCTTCCTTTCCCTATATGTTTTTTATTTTGTCTCCGGCTGAAAAAATCTGTTCGATCTTCACAGCAAAGTGACCATAAGAATTGTATGTATATCTCTCTGTTCCTTCATACTACAGCAAAATCAGTGAGATCGCAGGAACCACATTGATCAGGAGCAGTGCGACCAGGAAAAAGCAAATCGGAACGATTGCTTTCTTACCGACTGTCCACGAGCTCTCTCCGACCAGCGGCGAAGCAACAAAGAGGTTGATCCCCACCGGCGGGCTGACCAGACCGATCGCCAGGTTGACCACGAGGATCACACCGAACTGTACCGAATCAATGCCGAATCCATTCGCCGTAACCAGCAGGACCGGGCCCAGAATCGAGATCGCAGAGGCTGTATCCATAAACATACCGATCAGCAGAAGGATCAGGTTCAGTACCAGCAGGAAGGTATACTTATTGCTGAAGGTGCTGGTCACAATATTCGCGATCAGTGTCGGTGCCTGCAGCAGAGTCAGCACACGGCCCAGAGCAATCGCGAAGGCCAGCAGCAGGCAGATCGGTGCGTAGCTTCTCACCGCCGATTTCATGAAGGTCCACACCTCGCGCACCTTCATCGTGCGATAAATAAAACAGCTCACGATGATCGCATAGAACACGGACACACAGGCAGCCTCTGTCGGCGTCACAATGCCAGAATAGATACCGCCAAGGATGATTACCGGCGTGAGGATGGCCCAGAAGCCTTCCCGGAAAACACCAAACAGGCCTTTCTTTCTCAGTTCAGCCACACTGGCATCGATCTTCTCCCGATCTTCCCCGTGCTGTGTGCAATAAATCACACAGTAAAGCATGAGCAGCGCGGCAATCAGGAAACCGGGAATGATTCCGGCTGTAAACATATCTCCCACCGAAGTTCCCGTAGTAACACCGTACATGATGAAAGGAATACTCGGAGGAATGATGACGCCCAGACCTCCGGCTGTTGCCACGATCGCTGCGGCAAAGACCTTATCGTACCCCAGATCTACCAGAATCGGGATACACATGGCTCCCACGGCCGCCACAGTCGCCGGACCGGAACCGGAAATCGCTCCGTAAAACAGACAGGTGATCACCACAGCACAAGGCATGCCTGCCCGAACTTTACCGATAAAATAAGCAAACACGTCAAACAGCTTCTTGGAAATACCTCCGTTGGCCATGATCGCTCCGGAAAGCATAAACAGAGGAATCGCCAGTGTCGGCGTAGAATCCCAGCCGGATTCGATCGCACGAATCAGATAATTGACATTGCCCGCGAAGGTGGGGTCTGTCAGCGTCGGCCACAGTGTGGCGAACATCATGGCTGCCGCGATGGGTACGCCCAAAAACAGCATGACCACAAACAAAGCCGCAACAATACCTAGCATGCTTTTTCCTCCTCCTTCTTTCCGAATGTCTTCCTGGTGTAGGAAATCAAATCCTGAACACAGCGGATGATACCCAGCCCCATCCCCAACGGAAAAGCGGCATACACAACTTTGTAGGGCAGCTGCATCGCCGTGCTCAGCGCCGTCGTTGTGGCAATCAACCCAAATGAGTTATAAAAAATCACAACATAGACAAAGAGCGTCAGCAGCTTCCCCGCATAATCAATCAGGATCTTCAACGGCCCGGGCATAAAATTCACAATCAGATCCACCCGCAGGCTCAGCCCCCTCCGCATGCAGTATCCCGCACTCAGCGCTCCTGTGTAGACAAAGCAAAACCGACAAAATTCCTCCGGCCATGACAGCGCGCTGCTGAAGCAGTAACGCATGATGATCTGAAGCATCGTCACACAGCTGATCGCTGCCAGCAGCAACAGCATCAGGAACTCTTCCAGATCATTGTCCAGCCAATGCAGAACTTTCTTCAAATGTTCCTCCTCCTTTGCTTATTGATTCTGAAACAGGTCGTAAATCCATGTTCTCACACCTGTACATCTGATATCTTAGCATCGGGATTGACAAAAAACGAGGCAGTATGTCATCATCCCGCCGCAGAATCTCGCCCTGTTTTTTGTATATTTTTATGAATTCTACCGCGAATTTTCCTCTTTTTTTAAGAATCTGTCCATTTTAAAAAAGAATATTTACATTTTCTTCACATTTCACATCGTTCATCCATTGAACTCGCCAATTGGGAGAGTTATAATAATCAGGCAGATGTCTCCGGTTCTTCAGCCAGAGACCTGTCTTCCAAAGGAGATCCTCTTTATGTTCAAATATACATTTTCCATTGCTTCCCCTGCGCCGGTCTATCCGATGCCGGCCATCTCACATATTTCCTATATTGACAATCTCCCGACCTGGAGTTATCCCTGGCATTCCCACGAAGACTATGAGATTGTTTATATTATGGAAGGAAATGGCTTCATGTACGTCAATTCCCGGCCCCTGCCCTGCGCCGCGGGTTCCATCGCCCTTACGCCTGTGAACGCCATGCATCGGCTTGCTTCCGCAGACGCGTCCCCCATGCCTTACTACAGTGTAGGATTGGCCATCCCGGACAAAACTGCGCCGGGTGAACTCATACAGTTTTTTGAACAGGAAGGCGCCGCTGTCACTTCCAGCGGCGCCAGTTTTCCTTTCATCCGTCAGACTTTCCAGCAACTGCTTCATCTTCTCTCCCGCAACAACGGGACAGCCGACCTGACGGTTCAAAGCCTGTGCTTTGCCCTGCTCCAGCTCACACGCGAGCTCTTTACCGAAAGCTCTCTGACTGTCCCCGCCCAGGACGATCTGCTGGCCAGCGAGATTCTCAATTATATCTCTGAGCATGCCTACAAGCCTCTTACCCTGGAGTCCCTGTCGAAGCAGTTTTATGTCAGCTCCACGCACCTGCGGCGTGTGTTTTCCAACGCCTACCATATGTCCCCCATCGATTATGTGATTCACAATCGTATCACTTATGCAACAGAATACCTGTGGAACACAAACCTTCCCATCTCCGAGATCGCCCATCTGGTCGGCTATGAAAATACAACACACTTTACCAACCTCTTCGTAAAACGAATCGGCTGCACTCCCTCCGAATACCGAACCAAGCGGTTGGAATTTTCTCAGAAAATATCCCCGGAAGCCTGAACGCTCCGGGGATATTTTCTGTTTTTTCAATCATCGAGGCTCTCCCGAAAGATCCGTGCAAATTCACGGGTCGCCAGAGAGCGGTAGCTTCCCGCCGGATAGACGAGTGCCAGGTCCAGCCATACCCCCTCTTCTCCTACTGACAAATAAGCTGCTTCCGGATAATCGCCGACACAGGAACGGTACGTGAAAGCCAGCCCAAGTCCCTGCCTGGCCATCGCCGCCGCAAAGGGTGCGGTTATATTCGTATTACGGGAAACAGGCTGCAAGCCGGCTTCTGTAAACAGTTTTCTGGCAATATGTCCCAGGATCGTGTCCCGATCGCTGAGAATATACTCATAAGACGCTGTATCCGCCAGATCTACATACAATCGTCCATCCTCTCTGTATTTTGCTGCCTGCATCAGTTCATGATCCGGACTTGTCACCAGGATTACTTCATCCCGAACCAGCAGCTCCGTGTCCGATTTCAGACGGCTCAACGGAAGAACCAGAAGAGCCAGGTCCAGCTTTCCCCGCATCATTTCTTCTTCCAGAGCCATACTGTTCGCCTCAATGATATCCACATGAATATGAGGATATTTTTGGTAGAAAGCACGCATCACCTTCGGCAGCATATACATCCCCCGAAAGGTGCTGATTCCCAGCGTAATATGCCCGCTGATCAGCCCTTCAATATCAGACACCTGGCTGCGCATCAGATGATACTGTTGAAGTATTTTCTGCGCATGGTCAAGCACAACACGTCCCGAGTCGGTAGGATACACGCCCGTAGAAGTCCGGCGAAACAATTTTGTTCCTAATTCAGCCTCATATTGCTGCAGGAACTGGCTCAGGCTCGACTGTGCCATGTACAGCTTCTCAGCCGCCCGGGAAATGCTTCCTTCTTCCGCGATCGTGACAATATACAGCATTTCTTTCATTTCCATGCTTCTTCTCCTTCTTTCCATCGGTTTTTCCGATGGGTGATATATAATATTTTCTCTTTCCCCGATATCTCTTTCATTATAAAATACAATCAACAGAAAAACAATGATCTGATAACTTTATCAAATCATCCGCCGCAGATCATGCGAGAGAAAAGAAGGAGGAGAAAGTCATGCCAGATGTATCACTCAGAGGCGTCATCGACATGCACGTTCACAGCAACCCGGATATCCGCAAGCGTGCTTATGATGACTTCGAGCTCATGGAAGCGGGAATCCGCGTCGGAGCACGGGCCATCGTCATCAAAACGCACCAGGGAACGACCATGGACCGGGCCTATCTCTGCAACCGCCACAACGAGATCGTTCATGGCGGCAGCAACAACTTCACGATGTTTGGGAGTATCACTCTGAACCGCCAGGTCGGAGGACTGAATCCCGTCGCCACGGAGGTGGCTCTGAAGCTGGGAGCAAAGGTCGTATGGCTTCCCACGCAGAGCGCCCGCAATCACCTGCTAAAAAACAAAAAATCCACAGAGGGCTGCGTGGAGGTCGTACGGGATGGCAGGATCGTACCGGAACTTAATGATATTTTCCGCCTGGTGCAGGAGTATGACGCTGTTCTGGGAACCGCCCACGTCTCACCGGAGGAAGCCTTTGTTGTTGTGGAAGCCGCCCGGGATGCCGGTGTCAAAAAGATCGTCGTTACACACCCGGAATGGTGGCTGGTCGGCATGAGTCTTGAGGATCAGGTACGCATCGCACGGGATTATGATGTATTGCTGGAACACTGCTACGCCCAGCCGCTGGGCGGCGGCAAGTACAAGAGCAACCTGTCCATGAACCTGGAAGCCATTCAGGCGGTGGGATATCGCAATATCCTGATCTCCACCGACGGAGGACAGACAGAGAATCCCTACTGGGAGCTGGCGCTTGCGGAGTATCTGCAGTATCTGAGCGATCATGGGATTCCCGAAGAACAGATCCGCTATATGACGCACGATCTGCCTGCCCGGCTTCTGGGCATTGAGTAAATACCCCACAAGTCCGAATCAGCTCATCTGAAAAACCGAAAATCATCAGCCATTCTGACATAAGGAGAAAAAATATGTTAAGTGTTCTTATCGTAGCAGCCATCGCCGTGGCCATCGCCCTCGGTTACCGAACCAAAATCAACACCGGTTTCTTCGCCATGGCCTTTGCCTATCTCATCGGATGTTTTTGTCTGGATATGTCCACCAAGGAAGTCATTGCCTCCTGGCCTATCAGCACCATGTTCGTCATCTTCTCCGTCTCTCTGTTCTACAATTTTGCCCTGGTAAACGGAACTCTGGAGAAGCTGGCCCGCTATCTGTTATATGCCTGTCGTAGATTCCCGGGGCTGCTTCCTTTCGCCCTGTTCTTTGCGGCGACCATCATCGCCGCTCTGGGCGCCGGATTCTTTACCGTCCTGGCCTTCATGGCGCCTGTCACTCTGCTGATCTGTGAAGAATCCAAAATGGATAAGCTGGTGGGAGCCGTCGCTGTCAACTGCGGCGCCCTGGCAGGCGGTAATTTCATGACCAGCGGCCTGGGCATCGTATTCCGTGGCCTCATCGACACCGCCTATGAGGGGAGCAGCACCAGCATTGATTCCTTCTCGTGCAGCGCTCTCATCTTTGTCGCCAGCATCGTGTTCTCTCTGATTCTTATTGCCGGCTTTCGTTACATCCCCAGAGCCAACCGTCATATCGGAGAAGGTGTCACCTTCGAAAAGCCGGAACCCTTCACTGCGAAGCAGCGTACCAACCTGAATCTGATTCTTGTCATGATGGTCCTGGTTCTGGTCTTCCCGATTCTCCACATCATCCTGCCGAATGCAGAGCTCATCACAACCATTAACAGCAAGATCGACGTGGGACTGGTCGCCATCCTCTTCTCGATCATCGCTCTGTTCCTGGATCTGGCTCCGCAGAAGGAAGTCATCGCAAAGATCCCCTGGAACACCATCCTCATGATCTGCGGTGTCGGCATGCTGATTCAGGTAGCGATCAATGCCGGTACCATCGACGCTCTGGCAACATGGATTGGCTCCAGTCTGCCTGTCTTCCTGGTTCCCATCGCCTTCAGCATCGTCGGCGCCTTCATGAGCTTCTTCTCCAGCACGACTGGTGTCGTCTGCCCGGCTCTGTTCCCGCTGATTCCGGCTCTGGCTGCATCCACGGGGCTGAATCCCATGGTACTCTTCGCCTGCACAGTCATCGGCGCTCAGAGCTCCGCCATTTCTCCCTTCTCCTCCGGCGGCAGCCTCATCCTGGGAAGCTGTTCGGAAGAAGAAGAGCGAAATGCTCTCTTCCCCCGTCTGCTGTTCGTAGGAGTCCCCTGCAGCGTGGCGCTGGCGGCCGTATTCAATCTGGTTCTGTCCTTCATTCTATGATAACGGAGCAGACCTTCGAGCCTGCAGACGACAAGCGATACAAATTCTCTGATAGTGAGCCCCTCTTCTTTATGAAGACGGGGCTCACTTTTTCATCTGCCGGACAGGTTCTTTCTATAAGACAACAAAAAACACCTTGCGGTGTTTTTGCAAGCTGTTAACCAGATTCGAACTGGTGACCTCATCCTTACCAAGGATGCGCTCTACCGACTGAGCTATAACAGCAAATATGGGGATGTATCTTCAAAACTTCATATCAATAGTTGGATGATAACACAAATAGACTTCTAAGTCAATAAGTTCATGACTTTGCTTTCTAGTGTCGCGGTCATTCGTATTCTCACTTCGTTCGAATACTCATGAAATTTGCTTCGCAAATGTTCACACTCCGTGAAATCCGCAGTCCCGGATGCCAGCATCCGTTCCTGCTCCTTTCCCGTCGTATGACCGCTCTTAGCAGCTCTGCTAAGCTCAGCGTTCGCCTGATGGCTCCGCTTCGCTAAGCGACGCTTGCATACATGAAACTTAGCGCTCAGCTATCGCCTTACGGCTCTGCTTCGCTGAGTTTCATTGTAACCTATGAGGTCAAGCCCTCGACCGATTAGTAGCAGTCAGCTCCATACATTACTGCA
>JAJQCZ010000022.1 GCA_021202465.1 Lachnospiraceae bacterium
CAGCATGACCAGAGCAAAGATAGGCAGACCGAGCCAGCGGTTTGTTACAATGCGGACGATCCGGTCAGACATGGATTCCCTGCCGTGCTGTTTCTTGAGAGATAACGCTTCTGTACCTGCGGCACATCAGCGGGAAGCTGTTCCTGAATCTGTGCAAGCCAGTCCTCCGTCTGCTTATCAAAGGGAACACAGGCCGGAACATCTCCTTTCTTCGCCGCATTGACAGCAGCCTGTACGACCTGTGCCTGTATCAGCGAATAATAACGGCATCATTCTACTTTCCCTTCCCCTGAAATTAGAATCGGCTAACTGGACCGTCTGAATCAGGGCTGGCCGCGCCAGCCCTCTTCTAAACTTTAATGTAAAATGCAAGCTCTCTGCTGAGTGCGAGTTTCTTCCCGTTGACGCAGACGATCACATTCCCAAACCAGGAATTTAACAAATAGAGCGTTTCCCCAGGGCAAAGCCCCACCTGTTTCATTTCCTGTTCCGCATCGCACCCGCAAATATTCCACTTGATCGTATAATTCTTACCTGGCCTTGCCGGGGACAACGCCGTCATGGTGTGCCTCCCGATTTCATTTTCCAGTTCAGCAAAAGCGCAGAATTGATAATTACGATAACGGAACCTGCGTTATGGACAAGCGCACCCACGACCGGATTCAATATACCGGTGATCGCAAGGGTGATCGCAATAAAGTTAAGTGTCAAGGAGAAGGTCATGTTCAGCTTAATGGTAGTCATCATCCGTTTGGAAAGCGCCACAAGATGGGGCAGTTCTTCCACCTTGTCGTCTACCAGGGCAATATCAGCGGCATCCACCGCAATATCACTCCCGATACCGCCCATGGCGATTCCGATGTCTGCCTTTTTCAGTGCCGGTGCATCGTTGACGCCATCGCCGATCATGCAGACCGATTCCTGCTTTTCCTGATAGGAGCCGATCCATGTCAGCTTATCTTCCGGCAGACAATTTGCGTGGACTTCCTCAATATGCAGCTGCCCCGCAATCGCTGTGGCAGCTTCCTCGTTGTCTCCGGTCAGAAGGACAGGCTCAATGGAGAGCCTTTTCAGGCGGTCGATCATGGCAGTGCTGTTCTCCCTCGGCGTATCGGAAAGGACAAGAAAACCGGCCAGTTTATTATCCGCGCTCACATAAATCACCGTACAGCCCTGTTTCAAAAATTCTCCTGTCTCCGCAAGGACCGCATCTGTGACTGCGATATTCTTTTCCGCCATCATTTCATAATTTCCGGCAAGAATCGAAGCCCCGTTAATCGCAGCAGATACCCCGCGTCCCGGCAGCATGGCAAACTGATCGCAGGAGGGAAGGGCTTTCCCCGTCTCTGTGCTGTAACTCTTCACGATTGCCCTGCCCAGCGGATGCTCTGACAACTGTTCTGCGGCGGCGCAGAAAGAGTAGATTTCCTTAAGAGAAAGCTCCGGGAGAATACTTTTAACACAAATGACCTTCGGCGTTCCATAGGTGAGGGTTCCTGTTTTATCAAAAGTGATCTTATTCGCCTTTGCCAATCGTTCCAGTGCGTCCCCTTCTTTCACGAGAAAACCGTGCTTTGTGGCATTTCCGATTGCCGCCATGATCGCTGTCGGTGTCGCCAGAACCAGCGCACAGGGACAGAACACCACCAGAATCGTCACAGCCCGGATAATCTGCCCGGTCGCAAGCCAGGTGATGGCGGCAGCAGTAAGCGCGATTACCACGATCCAGGTTGCCCAGCGGTCTGCGATACCCACGATTTTCGCCTTCCCTGCGTCTGCGGACTGCACCAGACGTATCATTCTTTGAATAGAGCTGTCCTCGCCTACCTTTGTTGCTTCCATATCAAAAGCGCCGAACTGATTGACCGTTCCGGAGGAAACCTCATCCCCGGCGGTCTTATCCACCGGCATGGACTCGCCGGTCATAACCGCCTGGTTGATGGAAGTCTGGCCGGAAAGGATCACACCGTCCACCGGGATCGTCTCTCCCGGAAGAACCCGGACTTTATCGCCAACCCTGACCTGCATGGAGGGAACAATGGTTTCTTTTCCATCTGCATCCAGTATCCGGGCTGTTGTCGGGGTCAGCTTTACGAGCTTCTCAATGCCGCTTCTCGCTTTTGCAACGGTCAGTTCTTCCAGCAGGCCACCAAGCTGCATGATAACCGCCACCTCACCGGCGGCGAAAATTTCTCCGGTGATCACCGAGGCGATCAATGCAATGGAGACAAGGACATCCGCTTTGATGTCAAAGGCCGTCACAAGGCCAATGATAGCCTCCATAATGATCGGGATTCCACAAAACACAATGGCAATCCATGCAGCATCAAAAGGGAACGGCGACCATCCGGTCAGGCTGCATAGGACCGCCGCCCCTGATATAATCAGGAAAATAATATCCTTTTTGATTCCACCTAATTCCAATACCCATTCAAGTCTGGAAATCACTGCTTTCATATGAGTTCAGTTCCTCCTCTTTTCGCATACCTTCCGCCGCAATCCGTTCAAAGCTTTCATTGCTTAACGAATGGCCCATTCGGCGTCCTTCTCTGTCTGCCAAAACAGAATCAACACCGGCAAGCACCAGATTTTTCTCGAAAAAAATATGTTTACGATGCGTTTTCTCTGCTGTCAGAGAGCCTTGCTCTGTCAGGTGGAGGCAATACTTTTCATCCATCAAAAGAAAACCATCCCGTTCCAGCGACAGAACCGCCTGGCTGACGCTGGCTCTGGAAAAGCCCATAAAAGACGCAAGGTCGGAAGACCGTACTTCGTTTTGATCTTTGAGAAGCAGAAACAGAGCTTCCAGATAATCCTCCCTGGACTCCTGGCGAATCTGGTTCATGCGATTTTTTTGCGTATCGTTCATCGGCGTTCCCTGCCCGTCTGTTTTATACCCGTGCGGGCATGGGCTTATTATACATATAGGGGTATGGGGATGTCAAGCAGTCTGCTTGAAGATTAGGAGGTGCTAACAGATTTGAATCCTGTGCAGATGTGAAGTGGCGCACTTCCGGGAAACTTCCGGAAAAAACAAAAGCAGCCGTGAACGGCTGCTCTCGTGTTGAATATTTTATAAATAATATGATACCACGGATTTCTACGCGCTCTGCGCTCCCGAAATCCTAAAAACATTCGGAATCCGCTCATTTTTCGAAGAAAAATGGCTACTTCCTCATGTTTTTGCGGGTCTCAAAGTCATGAATACGAATGCAATCATTCGATTCATGGCTTTTGGACCCTGGTATCATCCCATATTTGCGAAGCGTTCTACGGCTTTCGTGAAGTCAGCGATTGTTTTGTCAGCGTCTCCGTGTTCGATCCCGTCGCGCACACAATGCTGAATATGTCCTTCCAGGACAACTTTACCGCACCCATGCAGAGCCGATTTCGCCGCATTGATCTGAGCCAGAATATCTTCACAGGGAATGTCCTCGTCGATCATTCGATCAATGGCCTGCACCTGCCCGATTATTTTCTTTAATCTGCGATGCAGGTTCTCTGCATCCATACATTGCCTCATATCGTTTCCTCCTTATACATAAGGGTGTATGCGTACATGATATAGCATTTGGGGTCGTTTGTCAATCGTCCGTCAAAAAACGACCAAACCGTCATCTTCTCAGTTTTTTTCGCAGGAATTCTTAAATTACAGACAACCTCCGATTGAGAAAGCCTCCTGATTGTGGTATCATAAACAGTGAAAAATCCGGGGCATGAGACGAATATCCGAACAGCTTTCGTTTCCACGAACTCCATCACCCAAGGCGAGCAGGTAGCCGGTGTTTGGAAGCCTCTTTATGACCGCTTTGGGATTCACATTGATTTTGCCCACCGGACATTTATCTGGGATAGTGAAGCCAGCCTGTGACGGAGAACGGCAGACCTGGCAGAAAAGTTCCTGCCAGCAGTTGAGCATCTCTACAAGCGGATTCATTTACCTGTCAATATGCCGCAGCAGTTTTCCACCTCGCTGACCCATTTTTGCGGATAGCAGACCAGCAATTCTTCATGCTGCAAGTCATGGCGGATAACATCCGGGGCAGCAAAGTGCTGCCGGTAGCGTGTTTCGTATTGTTCGCCCATCTTCGTGGCGTAGAAGCAGTGAACGACCGTGCCATCGGCTCGGATTTTATCCTCCAGCGGTGTGACCAGATCGGAGTAAAACTGATTGTAAATGCTCTCCCGTTTTACAAAGGCCATCCGTTTCGTTCCCATGCCGAACATGGAAAGCATTTTGTCAAAATAGACGCGTTCCTCCGGAGGACGCTTTTCCACCCACCTGTTCATCCAGTTCGGCAGCTTGCCCTTTTGGAGCATCCCCTGAAGAATCGGAGCCATAAGACGCGCCTTGAAGTTCGCCGCAAGTGAACTGCTCTGGTCTAAGTCCGAGCTGCCAAGAATGCCATGGTCGATGTGTATTTTTCCCCGCTGCACAAGCAGCCCCACAAAGGAGCCGCCCAGGGAGCAGCCGTAGGCACAGCAGATTTTTCCGTCAAAGCGTTCTTGTATGTAGCCTTCAATTTTTTCTGTTTCCTCGATCATGGACGGGAAAACCGTGTCCTCCGTCTCGTCAAAGCCGTCATAGGAAACGCAAACCACATAGAAGCTGCGCTCCAGCAGGGGAATCACCTCACCGAAGGTCGCTTTCCAGTGACAGCAGGTTCCCGGCAGCAGCAGGATCACAGGCTTGTTTTTGCCTCCAAATTCATAAGTTTTCATTGTCGTTCTCCCCCATAAAGCTATAAAAATCTCTGTGCAGCTGTCTCATTTCCTCCGGTGATTTCATGGCATGCACGATAAAATGTACAATATGTCTCTGCTTTCTGCACATAACTTTTTGGTTATTGATACCCATCTCCCTGTTTGAACACCGGCGGCCAATAAGGCAAGACAGGGGCTCCAGACTTCAATTTAAAGTCACAATATTCCCCACCGGAGG
>JAJQCZ010000021.1 GCA_021202465.1 Lachnospiraceae bacterium
ACATGCTACATTTTCCGCATAACAGAAAAGGAAAGAAAAGAGCAGAAAACGTTAAAAAAAACGTGAAATCCTGCTCTTTTCTTGTTCCAAAAGTGTTTAAGACCGGATCTTAATGCAAAATGTCGGATTTATCAAGAATTATTTAACAAACCTCTTCATTATTTTTCACAGAATTTTCGCCGTTTTTCTTTCTCTTTTTTATATCCTTCCGGAAAAGTTTTCCGTCCCCGTACTCCGTCACGAGGTATGAGAGATTTCCGCACTGCCATTCATAGTAGTCCCGGTGCGGACAGCTCAGCCGGTCCAGAACGGCCATGATGGTTCCGCCGTGGACGACCAGCGCCGCATGAGAGGCCCCGTGCTCCGTCAGGATTTCCACGACCCGCCGGAAGCCCGCCAGGCACCGTTCCTGAAACTGTGCGCGGTCTTCCCCACCGGGGAAAGCGATTCGGCCGCCGCTGTCGATCCAGGCCTGATAAGCGGGATTTCCCTGCAGTTCCCGGTAATTCCGATATTCGAACGCGCCGAAATCACACTCGGACAGTTCATCAATCACGAGCGCTTCAACACCCGGATAGAGAAGCTCCGCCGTCTCCCGGCAGCGAAGACGGGGACTTGTAAAAACCATCTCCGGCTGCGCCGGATGCAGCGCCCGCGCCGCCCGGACGCCTTCCGGGGTCAGGGATTCCTCCGTGACTCCCACATAGCGCCCTTCCCGGTTGCCCGGCACCTCGCCGTGACGTATCCAGTCGATCCGCATCACACATCCTCCTCCCGGCACATCCGGCCTTCCGACACAAACGACATAAAGTCGTTTACTATATCAAAAGCTTCGGCAGCACCGCCAGCACCAGAAGCTGCGCCAGTTCGCACAGCTGCAGGAAATACCCGGCCAGATCTCCGGTAATCCCCCCGAATTCCCGCAGAGAAAACCAGCGGTAATAGCCGAATATCAGTAAACCAGTGAGAATCACGGCCCCTCCCAGCAGCCCGTCCATCCAGAGCAGCAGCGCCGCGACAAGCACTGTCTCCAACAGAAGCACGCGGCACACCGTTCTCCTCTGCGCCGCATCATGAAAGGTGCGCGCCAGCCCGCTGTCGCGGGCACAGGGGAAAACGGCAATCCCCAGTCCGCTGAGGCAGCGGGAATAAAAAAAGATGCAGGCCGCCACAGCGACTGTCTCCTGCGTGATCTCACTCCAGGCGCCCGCCTGAAGCAGCAGATAGACCGCGCATCCCAGGATAGCGAAGGCCCCGGTATGGGAATCCTTGAGAATCTCCAGCTTCCGCTCCCGGTCCCCCCAGGAGCTTCGGGCATCCATGGTATCCATGAAGCCGTCCATATGAATCCCCCCGGTCACAAAGACCGGCACCGCCGTCAGCAAAGCTGCAGAGAACAGACTGCCGAAGCCGGCGCGCTGTGTCAGGAAATACACCAGAAGCGTCAGAAGACCCGCCGGAGTCCCCACCCAGGGAAAAAAGCACAGGACGTAGCGCATATTTTCTTCCGACCACTCCACCCGGGGCATGGGGATTTTTGAATACATGGCGAAGGCGATGAGGCAGGAAGACAGCATGCTCAGGCCTCCTTCACCATGGCCTCTTCAATACCTGCCACGAACAGAATATGGTAGTCCTTATCCGGATAATTTTCCTCAGCCAGAGCCGGATCCACGAAGAACTCCGGTCCCATCGGCTGACGGTACAGCTTCCGGCATGTAAGCACCAGGCTGGCTTCCCGGAAATACGGCACATCCCCGTTCCGCTCCACAGTCAGTCCCACCGTCTGAATCTTGTCTTCATCGCGGCCGGACACACTGCCCAGATGCGCCAGAGCCTTCCGGTACTTCTCATCAAAGAAGGTAATCGACAGCTTCTCCGCGGCATCCACGAACTCCAGCGTATAGCGCTGCGGCCGAATCACCAGATAGACCACCGGCTGCCCCCAGATCACCCCCATGCCGCCCCAGGAGGCCGTCATGGTATTCACCGTACCGTCCGGCTTCGCCGCCGTGATCAGCATCCAATCCTTGCCGATCATCTGAAATGCATTCTTCTCCAGCTCCTCCGGCTGAATCTTTTTCCACTGATCCATTTTCATATCCTCACAGTCTTTTTCATTTTCAGACAGCCATTGCACAGCTGCCCGGATACGTACAACGATAACACACCAGCCCGGCTTTTTCAACGGGTTCCGTACACCTTTAGCGGGCGAATATACGCAGGTTCCACCCCGCCCGCGTCACGCTTCCGGCCGTATAAATGGGCGTCAGCGCCAGGATCTCCTCACCCAGCCGCAGAGCGGCATAGCCGACGGTCAGCCCCGGGATCACCGGCGCGGACAAAGAGGCATGAAGCGTCACTTCCCAGCCGGCTTCCTCGCCTTCCGCCAGGAGAAGGCTCCTTGTCTCCTTCTCCACCCGGAGGGAGACATAGTCCTCCGTGCCCCCGGAGACCGCCATCTGCTCCAGGATGATATCCCCCGTATCATACTCCACGTAATCAAACGTATCCAGGCCATACTGCATCAGTGTGCGCGTATCCGACCATTTATAGTCCCGGTGGTCCGGCCAGCCGCAGGCCAGAAGCGCCACGATAAAGACCCGCTCCCCGTCGCGCAGCGCTCCGACATAACAGTATCCGGCATTGCCGGTATAGCCGGTCTTGCCGGAAAAGGCGCCCTCCATCTGGCTTAAGAAAGCATTGTGGTTGGTGCAGGAAAAGCTCCGGGCGCCGCTGCAGTCGGTAAAGCTCCAGTCCGCCGTGCCGGTGATCTCACAGAAATCTTCATTATGAACACAATAGCTGAGGATCGTCGCCATATCCCGGGCCGAGGCAGAATGGGTTCCCTCCTCATCGGAAGCGTCCAGTCCGTTGGGCGTGATAAAATACGTATCCTCACACCCGAGCTCCCGGGCCCTGCGGTTCATCCGGTCAGCGAACTCCTCCACAGTTCCGGCGATATTTTCCGCCACCACCACCGCCACATCGTTGTCGCTCTCCAGCATCATGGCATAGAGGAGGTCGCGCAGATAATAGGTCTCCCCCTCCTGCACACCCAGGCGCACCTCCGGCATGGAGGCGGCATAGGCAGAGACCGTGCAGATCTGATCCATCTCTCCCTCCTCCAGCGCCAGAATGCAGGTCATGATCTTGGTCGTACTGGCCATGGGGAGAGCCTCGTCCCCGTTCTTACTATAAAGAACGCGCCCGCTCTCTCCGTCCATCAGGACCGCACACCGGGCATACAGCTCCGATTCCGCCGGAGCCTCCGCCGCGAAGACCTGCGCCAATCCCCCTGCCAGAAAGATCAACACATAAAAAAGGAAGCATGCGTACCGCAGCAGCTGCCTCCCCGTTCGTTTCATGTTCCTTTTTCCCATCTGATCCCCTCCGCTTCCCACACACCGCGCAATATCCTTACAGCATATGAAAATCGGAGACAATCCATTCCTCACAGACTTTTCAGCAATTCCTCCGTTTCCCGGAATACGACCGCTTCTCCGCATCTCTCGCAGGCACAGACGGCCAGCGCTGCGTCCCGCCGCTCCGGCCACACCGGAAGCCAGGTCACGAAACAGCCACTCTCCGTCCCCGGCGGATCCTCCACCCGCCCTTCCGGCGTCACCAGAAAGGAATTTAACGGCCGCCGCAGGCCGGTTCCCCGCATCTTCAGATAAGCCTCTTTGGCAGTCCAGAGACGGCAGAATGCCTCCTCCGGCTTCTCTGACTCCTCAACCTCCGTCATTTCCTCCCGGCAGAAACGGCGGACAACGCCCGCTCTCTCCCGGTCCGCCACCATCTGCACGTCCACACCTGCCGGCCCTTCCGCCAGCGCACAGACGGCATAATGCCCTGAATGAGACAGATTAAAACAAACTCCGGCCAGCCCCCGCAGAGACGGACGGCCTCCGGCCTCATACTCCCAGGTCCATTCCGCCGGAGTCCGGATTCCCTGCTCCTTCAGCGCGCAGCGCAGCAGCAGTTCCGCCGCTGCTGACTGGAGTGCGCCGGTGCTTCCTCTCTGACGTTCCCATTTCTCCCGGCGCTCCGCAGACAGAACCGCGGCCGCCTCCGCGGGCAGCCCCTGCTCCAGCCAGCCTGTCAGATCCGTCACATACACCCGCACCATCGTCCGCTATTCCTTTGCCTTAGCCACGGCATTCTCATGCTCCTCCTTGAAAGGATTGGGGTAGCTGACCGACAGCAGCCTGGCCGCCCGATTCGTGCGGTTGACCCAGTTATGGGGACAGTTGGAGTGAATCTGAATGCTGTCACCGGGATACAGGGTATATTCCCGGTCATTGTTGTACACCGTGACCACGCCCTCCAGGACATAGATGAATTCCTCCCCCGAATGGCGGTGGATTGCTCCCTCCGGCTCTGTGTTCGAAGCCGAAGGCATCAGCTGAAAGATGCGCGGCAGGATATCAAATCCATACAGATCCTTACTCAGGATCGACTGATAAATCTCCGGACTGGTCGCGTTCCAGTGCAGCTCCGCACAGTGCGACACCGGATCGTGAGAATCCGCACTGGCATCCGTGAAAAAGGTCGACAGGCCAACTCCCAGAATCGAAGCAATCTTCGCCAGTGAGTCTACCGCGATCGAAGACATCCCGCGCTCCAGCTGAGACAGAAAACCGATGGAGAGACCCGTCTCCTCAGCCAGCTGCTTCAGTGTATATTTTTTTTCCTTACGCAGAGCCTTAATGCGCATTCCCATGGTTTCATTCTGATTCATGCTGTTCTTCCTCGCTTCTCCTATGACAGCGCTTCCGACCTCGGCCGGAAAGGCATTTCCTCTTTATGATACCCACAGAATTTCGCAATGTCAATCATTTTTGTTCGAGCGCTAGGGCTGTTTCACGAAGCTTTTTATGTGTTCATTCTTCGCTTACTATTTTAG
>JAJQCZ010000067.1 GCA_021202465.1 Lachnospiraceae bacterium
CCGGTAAAAATACAGGATCGGCCGCTCCAGTCTGCGCTTGAGGACAATCTGAATCTCCTCATTCGGATGGATCGGCGGCACCAGAATGCTGCGGGTCCCCGCATTGTTGGCGCCGAAAATATCCGTAAAGAGCTGATCTCCTATAAAGACCGCCGCTTCCGGCCGTACCCCCATGATCTGACAGGCCCGGCGGTATCCGGCCGCGGCAGGCTTGTGCGCATCACAAAGAAACGGGGAATCCACCGCCTCCGCAAAGGGAGCTACCCGCGGCTCCTGGTTGTTGGAGATCAGGCAGGTGGCCAGTCCCAGAGCGTGAATGTGCCGAAAAAGCGTCACCGCCTCCGGCGTCGCCGCCGCCCCATGGGGCACCAGTGTATTGTCAATATCGAAAAGAAGTCCCCGGACGCCCCGCTCCGCCAGCCGTTCATAGGGAATCTCATAGGAGGAGGCCGCCGTCTGATGGGGATAAAATCGCTCCAGCATCCCTAGTTCCTCTTCTTCGCCAGCTTCTCGATCTCGCGCAGGAAGGTCTCCACATCCTTGAATTCCCGGTAGACCGAGGCAAAACGAACATAGGCCACATCGTCCAGCTCCCGCAGCCTGTCCATGACCATTTCCCCGACCTCGGAGCTGGAAATCTCCCGCGAATCACGGCTGAGGATCTGATTTTCCACCTCATCCACCAGGTTATGGATCTGGTCCATGGGGATCGGCCGCTTATGGCAGGCCCGCAGCGCCCCCGCCTCGATCTTCGACCGGTCATAGGGCTCCCGGCTGTCATCCTTCTTGATGATCATCATGGGAATCGTCTCCACCTTCTCATAGGTGGTGAAACGCTTCCCGCAGCTCTCGCACTGGCGTCTGCGGCGAATCGCGTCGTCCGCAGGGCGGGAATCAATGACGCGGGTATCCTCCGCGCCGCAAAACGGGCACTTCATAAGCAATCGCTCCTCTCTCTTCAATATTTACACCGGGTCAGGCATTTGCCCGGATCGATCTCCACCAGGATAATGTCCTTGCCGATCTGACGCACGCAGGGGAAGGGGATGATGTATTCACTGTCCCGGCCAAGGCAGCCGAGGATCTGGCAGGGTCCCGGCACGATCAGCGCGCAGAGACAGCCGGAATCCGGATCGAAATCAAGATCCGCCACGTATCCGAGGCGTTTACAGTCGCAGACATTGATGACTTCCTTCTCCCGCAGATGGCAGATACGCATCGTATCCTCCGGAATCTCAGAATCTTCTCTTTCAGTCTATGCCAGAGGAGAAATCGAGGTGACAAAATCCCCGCCTGCACCATTCCCGCGGAAAGCAGACATTTTGTGACATCCCATTTCCTTCAAATCCTGCGAATACCAGAGTCGGATTCCGGTGAATTCAGGATCTGTTAAAAATAATTCTATAACAGGTCCTCAGCTCCTGCCGAATTCCGTCAGCACCAGACCGGGGTTCCGCTCCTCCACCATGCCCACGCTCCAGGAATTCACAAAGATCAGCAGCGGATTTCCCTTGAGATCGCGGATCCGTTTCATATCGGAGGTTCCCTGAATCTTCTCCACATCCACCTCGTCCTGATTCTCAATCCAGCGGATATACTCATAAGGAAGATTTTCCAGCTTCGCCTCCACATTGTACTCGTTCTGCAGCCGGTACATGAGAACGTCGAACTGCAGGACGCCCACGACACCCACTATGATTTCCTCCATGCCGGTGTTGAATTCCTGGAAGATCTGAATCGCTCCCTCCTGGGCAATCTGGTTGATGCCCTTGAGAAACTGTTTGCGCTTCATCGTGTCCACCTGACGCACCCGGGCGAAATGCTCCGGGGCGAAGGTCGGGATCCCCTCGAAGGCAAATTTCGTATTGCCCGCGCAGAGGGTATCCCCGATGGAGAAAATACCCGGGTCGAAGACGCCGATGATATCCCCGGCGTAGGCCTCTTCCACGAGCGTCCGCTCCTGCGCCATCATCTGCGTCGACTGGGAGAGACGAATCTTCCGCCCGCCCTGGATATGGTTCACCTCCATGCCCGCCTCGTATTTGCCCGAGCAGATGCGCATGAAGGCGATGCGGTCCCGGTGCGCCTTGTTCATATTGGCCTGAATCTTAAAAACAAAGGCTGAAAACGGCTCCTTCACCGGGTCGATCACGCCAATGTCTGCCGTCCGGGGCTCCGGCGGCATGGTCATTTTCAGGAAATGCGTCAGGAACGTCTCCACACCAAAGTTCGTCAGTGCAGAACCGAAGAACACCGGACTCAGCGTTCCGGCCGTCACCATCTCCATATCGAGCTCCTGCCCGGCGCCGTCCAGCAGTTCGATGTCGTCCCGCAGCTGATCGAGATTCAGGGAGCCGATCGTCTCCGCGGCCTCCGGGGCATCGATGTCCACCTCATGGGTCTCGATCTCCCGCTGTCCGGCTCCCTCGGCCTTGAAGGTCGTGATCTTCCGCGTCGCCCGGTCGTAAACGCCCTTGAAATTCTTGCCGGAGCCGATCGGCCAGTTGACCGGACAGGTGGCGATGCCCAGCACCTGCTCGATGTCATCCATCAGGTCGAAGGGATCGCGGGCTTCCCGGTCCATTTTATTGATAAAGGTAAAGACTGGAATGTGCCGCATGACGCAGACCTTGAAGAGCTTGATCGTCTGCGCCTCCACACCCTTGGAACCGTCGATGACCATGACTGCCGAGTCCGCCGCCATCAGCGTCCGGTAGGTGTCCTCGGAGAAGTCCTGATGACCCGGCGTATCCAGGATGTTGATGCAGTATCCGCCGCACTGAAACTGCAGCACCGAGGAGGTCACGGAGATTCCTCTCTCCTTCTCGATCTCCATCCAGTCTGACACGGCATGCTTCGCCGTCTTCTTTCCCTTGACGGAACCGGCGAGATTGATCGCGCCCCCGTAAAGCAGAAATTTCTCCGTCAGGGTCGTCTTCCCGGCATCCGGGTGGGAAATGATGGCGAAGGTGCGCCGTTTTTGTATCTCTTCTTCCAAATGTTCCATGGGTTCCTCCAAAATGTCCCGTTTGTTCAAAATGACTCTGCCAAGCTCAATGTTCGCCTTTGGCTCCATTTTCGTTAAGCGCCGCAAGCTGCGGCTCTGGTTTTCTGTCACGCCTGAAAAGCTGACATATTCTTAGTGTTTCATCTCTGCCAGCCGGTCCAGGATCCGGTCCGACACCTCTTCCTTGCTGAGAAGCGGCAGTTCCTCGTCTCCCTGCGCAGTAATCAGCGTGACCACGTTGGTGTCGGTGCCGAAACCGGCTCCCGCCTGTTTCAGGTTGTTAGCCACGATCATATCAAGATTCTTCTTCACCAGCTTCTTCCGGGAGTTCTCCACCATATGCTCTGTCTCCATGGAAAAGCCGCAGAGAATCTGGCCCGGGCATTTCCGCGCGCCCAGAGTCCCCAGGATGTCCTTCGTTCGAGTCAGCTCCAGAACGGAGTCATCCTCCTGCTTCTTGATCTTGTTTTCCGCCACCGTCTTCGGCCGATAGTCCGCCACGGCCGCCGCCATGATGACAATGTCGCTTTCTGCGGCGTGTTCTGTCACCGCCTGATACATGTCCTCAGCGGAAACTACGTCCACACAGGTAACATACGAAGGCTTCTCCAGCGACGTCGGGCCGGTGACCAGCGTCACCTCAGCGCCCCGGACCGTGGCCGCCTTCGCCAGCGCATAGCCCATCTTGCCCGTGGAATGGTTGGTCAGGAAACGCACCGGATCGACGGCCTCCCGGGTAGGACCGGCCGTCACCAGAACCCGTTTCCCCTTCAGATCCTTCTCGTGTCCCAGGAGGAATTCCAGATAGTCGGCGATCCGCTCCGGCTCCTCCATGCGGCCCTTCCCCGTGGTTCCGCAGGCCAGCTCGCCCTCGTCCGGCTCCAGGATACGGAAGTTCCGCGTTTTTAACACCGCCAGGTTATACTGCATGGCTGGATTCTCATACATCCGCGTATTCATGGCCGGAGCCACGATCTTCTCGCAGTCACAGGCCAGCATCGTCGTCGAAAGCATATCGTCGGCCAGGCCGTGAGCGAATTTCGCCAGCACATTGGCGTCGGCCGGAGCCACCACAAAGGCATCCGCCCAGTCCGCCAGTGAGACATGCTCCACGCGAATCTCGTGATTCCGATCGAAGGTGTCCACAATACACTGATGCTTCGTCAGCTGTTCAAAGGTCAGCGGCGTGATGAACTGCGTCGCATTCCGCGTCAGGATGACCTGCACGTTCGCCCCGCGGCGCACCAGCTCCCGCGCCAGCACGGCGCTCTTATAACAGGCAATGCTGCTGGAAACGCCGAGCAGAATATTTTTATTTTTCAGCATAAGGCTCTCTTCCTTCCTCACCGCCCTCCGGCGATGCCTCATTTCCGTGAATTTACTGGACAGAAAAATGCCCGTGTGATATAGTATTTTCGGTTTATATTTAACCTGACCCTGATTGATTATCTTATCATACGCGCACTCTGTTTGTCCAGAGAAATACACGATGCCATCGGACAATTTATACTGAACGGAGAACCATCTGCAGCATCACACCGTTTAACAGCCGTGCGCAGGGAGGAGATACCTTATGATTTTAGCGATCGACATTGGAAATACCAACATCGTCGTCGGCGCCATGCGGGGAGACACGCCTCTGTTCGTGGAGCGCCTTTCCACCGACAGCGGCAAGACGGACCTGGAATATGCGGTTTCCCTGCGAACCGTTCTGGACATTCATTCTCTCTCCACAGATGGCTTCGAGGGATGCATCATCGCCTCGGTCGTGCCTCCGGTCACCGGCACCGTCAGTCTGGCGCTTGAAAAGCTGCTGGGGCAGGCTCCGATGATCGTGGGACCCGGTCTGAAAACAGGACTCAATATCAAGATTGAGAATCCGGCTCAGCTGGGCAGTGATCTGGTCGTGGACGCCGTCGCCGGCATCGCCGAGTATCCGCTCCCGCTTCTGATCATTGACATGGGGACGGCGACCACGATCTCCGCGGTCGACCGCAGGGGCACCTATCTGGGCGGCGTCATCATTCCCGGCGCACGGGTCGCTCTGGATGCTCTGAGCAGCCATGCCTCTCAGCTTCCCCGTATCAGTTTCGAGCCGCCGAAGAAGCCGATCGGTACGAACACGATCGAGTGCATGAAAAGCGGTATCGTCCTTGGGAATGCCTCCCTGCTCGACGGCATGCTCGACCGCATGGAGGAGGAGCTCGGAGAACCCGCCACGGTCATCGCCACCGGCGGCCTGGCCCGCTTCATCATTCCCTACTGTCGGCGGAAGATCCTCTATGACGACACGCTGCTCCTGAAGGGTCTGAATATCATTTATCATAAAAATGCCGATCGAAGAGGATAAAGTGGGAGGGAATCCTGACAGATTTCCGGTGATTCATCACTCAAAAGATGACCTCATCAGAAAAGAACTTCCCCTGTCCATGCTGATGTTTTACACCAGTGTTGACAGGGGAAGTTTTTCCATTCAGACAAAGCCTGACAGCGTTGTTTATTTTTTATGTCCCACCAGGAACTTCCGGCGGAAGGCCACGTGGGGATTGTCTGTAAGCTGTTCCATCTCCGTCGTCTCATCGCCGATCACCAGTGTGGCGGGATTCTCCCGTGTGAAGGGCGTCCACTCCGGCAGGCGTTCCCCGTTCGGATTGCCGGTCTTCGCGAAATTGGCCCAGCAGGTGTTCATCGTGCGGGCGATCTCATAGTCGCGTCCCTCCCAGGGCCGCCAGCCGCGCATGAAGGTCTGGAAGACATACCAGAGGTCCGCCGCATGGAAGGCGCCTTTGTCGTCACCGGGCAACATCCGCGCCAGCCGGTAGACGTAGACAGGTCCGTCTCCGTTTTCTTCCAGAAGCTCTGCCCAGGATTCACAGCCTGCCTGCAGAGACTCGGCGAAGAAATTGTCCCGCAGCGAGGCAAAAGCCTCCTCTCCCTCCATGGGGCAGAGAGACAGATACTCTTCAGTTCTCTTTCCATACAAAGTCTCTGCCAGTTCCCGGTAAGATTCCGGAGTCGGAGAGACCACGATGCCCTCCTTCTCCGTATAACCGACCAGATACGGAATACGGGGGTATTTTCGTTCATAGACCACATCCGCCGTAGGCTCCGGCAGCACATAGCCGTCGATCACAGGCGTCCGCTGAATCGCCGGTCCCGGCATGGTCTTTCTCCAGCGCTCCAGCAGTTCCTTCCCGCTCAGAGCACGCGCCTCCTCGAGGCTCGCCACGCCCAGGCTTTCCTGCAGGTTACTCCGCGCCTCCACCTCAGCCAGACGGGGATAATTCATATCCGGCAGCGCGTCCATCCCGCCGCCGCTCTGGAAAATGGCCCGGGCGATGTCTCCCTGCGTCAGCGGAGAGGAAACCAATGCCTGCACACAGGCAGCTCCGGCAGACTGTCCCGCCACCGTAATGTTATCCGGATCACCGCCGAACTGCGCGATATTCCGCCGTACCCACTTCAGCGCGGCGATCTGATCCAGAAGAGCGTAGTTCCCGGACACGCCGTGCTCCGACTCCGCCGACAGCGCCGGGTCGACCATCCAGCCAAAGACATTGAGCCGGTAGTTGATCGTCACCAGAATCACACCCTGTCTGGCGAAATGTTCCCCATCAAAATGTGCCGAATGCCCGTAACCGGTCATAAAGGCCCCGCCATGAATCCAGAAAATGACCGGGCAGCGCTCCGCTGTGCTCTGCGCGGGTGTCCACACGTTCAGGTAGAGGCAGTCTTCGCTCATTTCCTCTTCCACCGGATAGAACTCTCTCTCGAAGAAGGAGCCCTTCCCCACACCCAGCTGCCAGCATTTGGCCGAAGGGCGGGCGCAGTCCCGCACGCCGTCCCAGTCCGCGGCCGGCTGAGGCTCCCGCCAGCGCAGGTTTCCCACGGGCGGCGCCGCATAGGGGATGCCGTAGTAGGCTGTGATGGAAGGCCACCCGCAGGCGACACCGCGCACTTTTCCGTTCTCAACTGCTGTCTCTCTCAACATGTTATGCACCTCTCTTTTCCTTCATTAAAGTCCAAATCCAATGATGCTGGAGTAAAAACATTTGCCCCGGCCAATTATTAGGATTTCTCTTCTCATGTTTCTGAATGATAGTTTTGTAGCTCCAGACATTTATGCTTACGCAGAAATCCCATACGCTCAGATCCAAGCAGATTTTCTCAGAATCTGCACAGATCTCAGTATACTTCTTTTTCATGGATTCCCAAATTTCTTTTACAGCCACTGTTCCATCAGACTCTATTCTCACTCACGCGCATGTCTCAGGACAGAATCAACAATCCTCTGGATTTAATGTCATCCGCAAAGCAAAATAATGCTGTAAGGAAAAGGCGGCCACACAATTTCATGCAGCCGCCTCCTTCTCATGTCATTTTACAGTCGTGCTGTTCTCCGTCTGTAATCAGTCAGCGGAAGCAGCCTCAGCATTCGCCACGTAGGTGTCGATCAGATCGGTGTCGACATCACCGCTGGCCTTCATCTCCTCGATGACAGGCTCGGCAGCATCCGCAAGCAGTGCCAGGATCTCATCGGTGGCATCCGTCACTGTGCAGCCATAGTCTTCACAGGTCTGCTGCAGAGATTCCTCATCCGCGGGAGTCGCCGCCATGGTGTATCTCTTGCAGTACTCGATGAACTGATCGCAGGCCAGCTTCTGCTCGTCGCTCATGGACTCATACTTGGAACCGTTCATAACATACGTGGACACGAACGGAATGTGGTTGGTCTTGATGATGTAAGGCTGTACCTCATAGAGCTTCGCGCCAACGATAGAAGCCCAGGGGTTCTCCTGCGCATCCATCATGCCCTGCTGCAGAGCGATGTACAGCTCGCCGAAGGCCAGAGGCGTGGCGTTGCAGCCCAGCTCGCTCCAGAAGGTCATGTGGTAGGTGTTATCCTGCACACGGATGTTCAGACCCTGCAGATCCTCCGCGGTCTCGATAGGCTTGCTGGATGTCAGGATACGGAAAGAAGTCGCAAACAGAGCGCCCAAATACAGGCCCTTCTCCTCATAATAGGAAGCAAAGGTATCATACATCTCATCCAGCACCTCGTTGCAATCGTCAACATCGGTATACAGACCGCCGATATCGAGCACATTCAGGTTGGGAATCAGAGTACCCTGCGAGGAAGGGCTGCCGGTGAAGATGTCCACGGTGCCCAGCTGCACGGACTCGATCAGCTCGGTGTCGCTGCCCAGCTCGCCGCCCGGATAGAAGGTCACGACAAAGTTGCCGTTCGTCCACTCACTGACCGCCTCAATGGCCGCATCCACAGCATAACCCATGGCGGTTCCTTCCACGGTACCGGAGCAGGCCAGAGAAATCTCGATAGGATCACACTCAATGGTGGTCTGCATGCCCTCTTCAGCATAGGCAAGAATCTCTTCCGTCGTCATGTCAGAAGAGAGCTCGGTGGTGCTGCTGTCAGCCGCCTCAGTCCCCTCTTCGCCGGTGGTCTCGTCGGTGGCTTCGGTGTCATCCGTCGCGCCGGTGGTCTCCTCGGCGGCGGCGGTGGTGTCGGCGGCAGCCGTGGTATCACTGCTGCTGTCACTGCTGCTGGAGCAGCCGACCATGGACAGAACCATCGCGGCGCACAGAGCGTACACTACAAATTTCTTTTTCATATTCGTTCCTCCTAACGAATTTTATGTATTCAGGCGCATTTACGCCGGAACCATCTGAATTTACTTTATTGCACAAGAACTACAGAAGAATCAGACTGATCTGCGGGATAAAGGCGATCAGCAGCAGTGCAACAATGAAGGTAGCAATAAAAGGAAGCGCCTTCTGACCAAGCTTTGCCACCGGCACACCGACAATGGGAGCCGTCACAAAGAGGTTCATGCCGAACGGCGGTGTCACGAAGCCGACAGCCAGCGCCGTCACCATGATGATACCCAGATGCACCGCATCCACGCCATAGGCTTCCGCCACAGGCAGAACGATGGGGGCCAGGATCATGACAGCGGGGCCGCAGTCCATGAACATACCCAGAATCAGCAGGAAGATGATCAGGATGATCAGCAGAGTGAACTTGCTGTTCACGAAAGTCGTCAGCAGATTCTGTACATAGGTGGAAGCCTTCAACAGAACCAGAATACGGCTGAAGCCCTGTGCCAGCGCGATGCAGAGAAGCAGCGGTGCATAGGAAGCGATGGAATCCTTCAGCAGCAGCGGGATATCCTTGATCTTGATCGTCTTATAGATGAACAGGCAGACGATCAGTGCGTAGAACACGGACACGCAGGCCGCCTCAGTGGGAGTGACGATGCCGCCGTAGATGCCGCCCAGGATGATGACGGGGGTCAGCACGGCCCAGAAACCAGTCTTAAAGACCTTCCAGAAGCCCTGTTCCTTCAACTGATGATAATTCTCAGCCACCTTCTGCTTATCCTCGCCGTTGCGCTTGCAGTACAGCCAGCAGTAGAACATGATGCAGATCGCGATCAGGAAGCCAGGCAGGATACCGGCCGTAAACATATCGCCCACCGAGGTACCGGTGAACAAACCATACATGATGAAGGGAATGCTGGGCGGGATGATGACACCCAGGCCGCCGGCCGTGGCCACGATGGCCGCGGAGAACACTTTGTCATAACCGAGGTCCACGAGGATCGGGATACACATGGCGCCGACGGCCGCCGCGGTCGCGGGACCGGACCCGGAAATCGCGCCATAGAACAGACAGGTCAGAACCACGGCGCAGGGGATCCCGGCCGTTCTCTTTCCCACGATGTAGGCAAAGACGTCAAACAGCTTCTTGGCAATGCCGCCGCGGGTCATCAGGGCGCCCGACAGCATGAACAGCGGGATGGCCAGGATGGGGGTGGTATTCAGACCGGAGATCATGGCCTGAATGATGTAATTCATGTTTCCTGCGAAAGAGCTGTTGATCAGCTGCGGCACAACCGTGGCCACACCCATGGCCACGCCCATCGGCAGAGCCAGAATCATGGCGACCAGGAAGATACCAAATACGATTCCTAACATGATTTCGCGTCCTCCTTCTTCGCATTTCGCTTAAACCAGCGGTACAGATCCTGAATCTCACGCACCACACCGATCGCCGAGCCGACAAAGACAGAACCGTAGATGACCCACATCGGCCAGCCCAGAGCCGAGCTCTTCATGCCGCCCGCCTTGGAATTCATCGTGGCAAAGTACGCATAGTAAGTCAGGTAGGCGAAGAACACCAGAGTGACGATACGGCCGATGAGATCCACAACCTTCTTCAGCCAGTCGGGGAACAGTCCCAGCAGGATGTCGACCTTCAGCATCTTGTCCCGGCGAATGCAGTAGCCGATGGACAGGAATCCCGAGAACACGAACATGAACCGGCAGAATTCCTCCGGCCAGGACATGGATGCCTTGAAGAAGTAGCGCATGATGATCTGCCACATCATGACAATCGCCATGATAACAAGGAAGAACATCAGGATCGTCTCCTCAAAGTCTTCATCCAGCCATTTCCAAAATTTTTTCATTCTGGAAAAACCTCCTTTCTCCTCTTTGGAGTTAAAATTGATTAGCTACCAGACGGCAAAACCCTCCCGTCCCGCCGCCGATGGCTTTAATCTAGCGTAAAAAAAGACAAATGTATACGGACTTTTTTCCGGTTTGAGCACAGTTTCTCCAAAAAAATGAAGAATTGTTCACGATTCGCAAATTTGTTAGTGTCTTTTGATATCAAAATATTCCCGAATAATATAAACATTTCGCATAATCCGGGACGATTCAAATGAACGTTTTTTCATCTGCCTGATCTCACTCCGTCCGGCCCCGGTACTGCCCCGGCGTGTAGCCGGTCACCTTCTTAAAGACACGGATAAAATTCTGAATCGAATTAAACCCGCACTGGAAACCGATCTCCTTGATCGTCATGGAGGTCACCTTCAGCATCTGCCGTGCTTTATCCACCCGGTAGGAGGCCAGATAGGCGCTGAACTTTTCTCCGCCGATCTCGTTAAAGAGTTCGCTGAGATAAGAGGCGCTGATACCGATGTGCTCCGCCACATCATTCAGAGACAGATTACTGTTGGCATAATTCTCACCGATGAATTCCTTCGCGGTCTCAACATAGCGATAACGGCTCTTCTTATTGTAATTCAGAATCAGATGACAGACCTCGCGGCACTGCGCCAGGATAAAGGATTCCAGCTCGCCCGGATCCTGAAAGGCACGAATCGTCTCCGAGGTCTGGCTCTCCTCAAGCTTCTCCTGTTCCTCCTGCGTCAGCGGATAGGCGATCAGCTTCTCCAGCATCTCATCCATGAACATCTCCAGACAGACCTTACTGCCCTCGAGATCGTCCCCGTATTGCCGGAACACTTCATCAACGACCTGCTCCACCATCAGCTCCGCACCGGGCCGTTCGCCCCGGGCCGCCAGCGCGCTGATCCCGCGGCTGCGCTCCCGGAACCAATAGCGGTCAAGAACAATCTTCGGCTCCGCCTCCGGCGCCGTACTCTCTCTCTCAGTTTCCGGCTGCTCCTCGGTCTCCTCACTGCGGCTGCTGTAGCGCTGGTAATGGACCTTCTCCACAGCCTCCAGATAGGACTCCCGGAGGTCGACGATCTGGTTGCAGATCTGCCCGGCTTCCACATAGAGCGTATAGGGAAGCCCCTGCGCACTCCCCCGCAGCGTCTGCTGCACCAAGAGAAATTCTCTCTTGACCGCGACCGCGGAGGCCTCCTCCGGGAATACGAGAATCAGCGCCATGGAGACCCGGTCCAGCCGGCACCGGAGGAACTGATAGCCTGAGGCCCTCGCCGCCAGATCGGTCAGCATATTCTGCAGAGAGACCAGATACAGATTCCACTCCGTATCGGAGACACCCCGGTTCCCCGGCTCCTCAATAAAGCAGAGTCCCACGAGGAAGCGCCCGTTTAAGGGAAGCGGATTCCCGATTCCCGCCAGGATCTCCTCCATCCGCTCCATCGTATAGTCCTTGCCTCCGAGGAGCTTCATGAGCGTACTCTCGAGGATCTCCGGCGCCACGGAGCTAACGACCGCGGACAGATACTCCTGCTGATCCAGCGCCTTGGAATACGCCCCCTCCAGCAGGTCGAACTCACTGTATGTTTTCTTTTTCTCATTCACAGGCACAGTTTTCCCGGCCGCCAGATTCACCAGGCGGTTGATGGGCTGATAAATGCTCCGCACCACATAAATCGTAATAAAAACACTGAATAGCAGCAGAATCAGAAGCGCCGGAAACAGGGCCTGCAGCGTATCGATCAGAGTTACCCGCATGGAATTATAATCAATCTGCAGAATAAACTGCCAGCCCAGACGCTCCGAGACCACATAATACCATGTCCCGTCCGTGCGGATCTCCGCCCCCAGCACCTCCGCCTGCGTGAGAAATTCACTTTCGGATTCCCAGTCTACCTCAACCTCACTGTAAGGAAGGCAGTCGGTCAGCACCGGTTCCCCTGCCGCGTCATAGAGAAAGACGATATCTTCCACCTCATCGAATTCATTGGACAGTGCCGAATTCAGCGCATCCTGATCCACTTCATAGACCAGGATGCCAATCGGTGAGCTGGAAAGCGTAAAATACTGCACCAGATAAATATTCCCATCAATTGTCGCCAGATATGTACAGACCGAATCCGTCTCCGACTCCGAAAAGAGGACAACTTCCTCCGTCGCGGAAATACAGTCCAGGATATCGGCTTCCTCCCACTCCGAGATGTTCTGCACCGAGTAGGAACCGTTCTCCAGCACTGTACCATCCACACTGGCATAGAAGATGGCCCGCTCCACGACCGTTCCCCGCACGCTGCTGTTGAGCTGGCGGATCATCCGATAGATCTGTGTCTGCGGTTCATCCGAGGCGCCGGATACCATGTAGCTGCAAAAGTCCGAGCTCCAGAGGATCTGCGTCATATTCTGCGTCAGATCGTCGAAAATCTGTTCCACCGTGCGGCTCAGTGCCGCGACCCGGGTCAGATTACTCTCCATCACCTGCTTCTGCTGGTTGACTGTCGTGATCCGGTTGATCCAGAAGGTGATAAAAAAGATCATAACCACCAGCAGGATCAGCAGACTCCAGAGGATCCTCGTGAAGACGCTGCGGTTCGAGGTCAGTTCCCTGGCAAATTTATGTTTCTTTCCTGTTACCATGTTTTTCCCTGCCATTTCCTGAAAAAGCGCCCCCGCTTCTGCCATTTGAACTCCGTTCATTTCCACCCATACATATCCAAATGATTTGAGCGATAAAAGGGTATGACGTTTCACTCAAAACACATAGGGCTATTCTATCATAAATTTATTTTTTCGTAAAGCCATCGAAAAGAATCGCTTTCTTTTCGAAAGAAGACTTCTCAAAACCGGGGCAACAGATCCGCAAACCGCCGAAAAACAAAAACCGGCAGGAAACACTCCTGCCGGCACTCTGTTGTCTTCCTGATCGGCCATCACTCCGCGATCGCGAGAGTCTTTTTGATCTCATCCACCGCTTCCTGATAGTCTACCTCTGAATTGTAATCGCCCTCGTAGACCTCTCTTCTTCCCTGGAAGATAAGAATCGTGTCCGGAATGCAGCCGGACCACCCTTCCAGTTTAAAGGTCAGATCGTGAGCCTTCAGCCATCCTTTCAACGCGAAGAAATCCATCTTCTGCCTCCTATTTCTGCACCTGCTCTACAGTTTTCATCTTCCACTCCCGGGAGATCTTCTTTCCCATCTCCACCATCGATTGAATCTTCTCATCCAGATTCTCATTGGCAAAGCGGGCCGTGGGACCGGACATGGACACAGCGGCGATGAGCCGACCTTCGTCGGAAAGAATCGGGACAGCCAGGCCGAAGAGACCTTCCTCCCGTTCCCCCACACTCAGCGCATAGCCCTTCTCCCGCACTTCCTCATAATCCACGGAGGAATTCCTGCCATCCGTCAGCTTCTGTCTGTCCCCTTCCGGCATATAGGCGAGGATGATCTTTCCCGCTGCACCCCGGACCAGATCATGACGGCTGCCCACCTCCACGACCTGGCGGAGCTCCCGCCGGGAGTCCACCGACTCGATACACAGCTTGGCTCTGCCGCTGGGGACGAAAAGACGCACATCCTCATTGTACTTCTCGTTCATCTCTGCCATGTAGGGGTAGGAGGACACCTTCAGATCCTCATAAGTCTCACAGGGAATCCGATCTGCCAGCCAGGCGATCTTGGCGCCCAGGCGATACGTCTTGTTCTGCGGATTTCTGACAACAAAATCATATTCCTGCAGTGCTGCGAGAATACGGAGTACGGTGCTGGAGGACAGACCGGTCTTCTCGGCGATTTCCAACAGGATCATCTCATCCTTGTCCAGAAAACATTCCAGAATCTCCAGGGCCCGTTCTACGGAACGGGTGGGTGAATTTCTTTTCTCCATCGTCTCCCCCATACGGAATGAAGCAGACCCCGGCGGAATTCTCCCACGCGGGGTCTGCAATCTGCTCAGAGTATCAGTTCAGATTATTTACCGGCGACAATGTCGTTGATGGTCTTGAACATCTGATCCACAGGAGCCTCATCCACACCGGCCCACAGCTCGATCTGACGGGCGCCCTGGTAGATGACCATGCCCAGGCCGTTGATGATCTTGCAGCCCTTGGCTTCCGCATCCAGCAGGAACTGGGTCTTCAGGGGGTTGTAGGTGGCGTCGAAGCAGACATGGGTGGGCTTGATGCACTCAGCCGCGATGGGAGTCTCGCCCTCATGGCCTCTCATGCCCAGACCGGACAGGTTCATCAGAACATCGCTCTCGGCGACAGCTGCCTTCACAGCGTCCTCATCGGCAGTGCGGATCGCGACAGCCACTTCACGGCCGAACTTGTCGTTCAGGTCGGCAGCCAGCTTCTCGCACTTATCGGAACGGGAGCTGATGTACATCTTCTTCGCACCCAGATTCGCCATCGTGAAGCACACGGACTTGCCGGTGCCGCCGGCGCCCCATACGAAGAAAGTGGACTCCTCGAACTTCACACCCTCAAGCTCCAGAGACTTGGTGGCACCGAAGCCGTCGGTGTTGTAACCCTTCAGGGTCGTGCCGGTCTTGACGACGGTGTTGATGGTGCCCATCTTCTCAGCCAGGGGATCCATCTCATCCATAAACTGAACGGCATACTCCTTGTTGGGTTTGGTGACGGCGAAGCCGGCAAAATTCATGTAACGGATGGCGTTGATGATGTCGCCGATGTGCTCATTATCGCACTCTACTGGGAAATAATGGGCGTTGAATCCCATGGAAGCGTAGGCTTCATTCTGCATTCTGGGGGAGAAGGACTGTCCCAGGGGTGTACCAAGCAGAGCAATCATTTTGGTATCAACTGTAATAGCCATTGGAATACCTCTTTCTACACGCTGTTTCGCGTGTGCTTTATTTTTACAGCTCAGCTGTAAAGCTTTTATTTAGTCTGGTTCTTGATCTGTCCCTTGGGAAGCTCCAGCTTCAGATCCTTGGACTTGCCGGCCCGCAGGATGTAGCTGTCCGCGGTATGACCGATCATCTCCACGACCCGCTTGCTGATGGCGATAGCCTTATCGATGTCCACACCGGTGTTCACGCCCATCTCATCACAGACATGCAGGACATCCTCGGTGGAGACATTGCCTGCCGCGCCGGGTACGAAGGGGCATCCGCCCACGCCCGCGAAGGAGGCGTCAAACTGTGTGAAGCCCGCCTGCATACCGGCGATGATGTTGGAAATGCCCAGTCCACGGGTGTTGTGGAAATGCAGCCACCACTTGTTATCGGGATAGGACTTCTTCATCTCCTGGCAGATGTTGTAAACCTGCGAAGGGAAGGCCATGCCGGAAGCATCAGACAGGGAAATCTCGGTGATGCCCACAGCCATGTAGGCTTCCACGATCTTCTTCACCTCGTCCACCGGGATCTCATCATCCCAGGGAGAGCCAAAAGCCATGGAGATAGATCCGGAGATATCCAGGCCGTTGCTCTTGGCAGCATCCACGGCCTCGGCGAATCCGGCGACGCTCTCCGCGGGAGTGCGGTTCAGGTTCGCCAGGTTGTGTCCCATGCTGGCGGACACGTTCAGCTTCACCTTCTTGCAGCCGCAGGCCACCGCACGATCCACGCCTCTCTTGTTGGGGATCAGCGCACGCAGCTCCACATCATCGGGGACCTCTACCTCAGCCATCGCTTTGTAGACTTCATCGGTGTTGGCCATCTGCGGTACCTTCTTGGGATGCATGAAGGAACCGACCTCAATCACCTTGAATCCGGCGTCGATCATACCCTTCAGGAGCTCCACCTTCTGGTCTACGGTCAGAATCGTCTTCTCATTCTGCAGGCCGTCGCGAAGACCCACCTCGCAGATGCGAATATCTTTTACAAGCTCGAATGCCATAATATACTCTCCTAATCAGACAGAAGCAGCCACGCGCTCCTGTCCGTATGGCACAGAGCCGCCAAACACGTCGCGCGGCCCTGCGTATACAACACATGCCGAATGCTCGAACCGAACATTCGGCATGCGCCTTGTCACGTTATATCTTGAAGATTTTTAATTGATTCTGGTTTAAATAACCAGATTAAAATCAGTCAGCCTGAGAACGAACAACCTCGACCTCTTTGCCGCCCATCTCATCGGCGAACTTCAGACGACCGTTGCAGATGTCGACGTTCTCCTTGTGGGTGTAGATGTCGTTGATGTTCCACACGCCGGGCGTAGGAACCGCGATGTTCTCCATGGGAACATCGATCAGGTAAGGCTCGTTGCACTCGATGGCTTCCTTCAGGACCTCGGCAAACTCGTCGGCGCAGGTGATCTTCTTGGCCTTGATGCCGTAGCCGCGGGCGATGGCAGCCCAGTCGGGAGAATAGGACTCCCAGCGCTGCTGGAACATGCCCTCTCCGCCCATCTTGTCACCCATCTCATTGGGACGGATCTTGAAATCAGTTCCCAGATGCAGCGGGCAGTCTTCCTTCTCGTTCTTATAATGCAGACCTTCCAGACCGGCGATGGTACCGAAAGCGCTGTTGTTCATGACAACCCAGATGACCGGGATGCCCTGCTCCTTGGCGGTCGCGATGACGCAGGGGTTGGCCGCGCCGAATCCGCCGTCACCGGTCAGAGTCAGAACCACCTTGTCCGGGGCAGCCAGCTTCGCACCCAGGATGGCGCCGGCGCCGAATCCCATCGTAGCCAGGCCCGAAGGATGGTTGATGGTGCCAGGGATGGTGATGTCATACTGCTGCGCCATACCATTCTTGTTCCAGCCTACATCGGTGAAGATCAGAGCGTCTTCCGGAAGAACCGCCTTGCAGTCTCTCAGGATTCTCTGAGGAGCCATCGGGAATCTTCCGTCGTCGCAGATGGCCTTGTTCTCTTTCTTGAAGTTGGCCTTGAAGTCGGCAATCTCCTTGCGCAGCTCCGGACGATCGATGCCCTCGGGCTTGATCTCCTTCGCGGCAGCCAGGATCTGCTGCAGAGCCAGCTTGATGTCAGCGATCGCGCCGATCTCGACCGGATAGTTGCGGCCGATCTCAGTGGGATCGATATCGATCTGCATGAACTTGGTCACGCTCTGGTTGAAGGTAACTCCCTTATACCAGGAGGAGCTGTCCGCCTCAGCCATACGGGAACCAAGGATCAGGATATGGTCGGCCGTCAGAGTCTTCTGATGAGTCAGTTCAAAGCCCCAGAAACCGGTCTGACCCAGCAGCAGCGGATGAGTATCCGGAATGCAGCCCTGGCCCATCAGGGTTCTGGAAACGGGGATGTCAAGGAATTCGACCAGATCAGCCAGCTCCTTGGAAGCCTGAGACAGCAGCACGCCGCCGCCGGCATGGATCACGGGGTTCTTAGCGTCGATCAGGGTCTGAGCGATCTGCTTCGCGGTCGCGGGATCCAGCGCGGGTTTCACGGTCACATGGGAATCCATGTAGGTTCTCTCCCAGCAGTCGGTCTCGATCTCACGGGAGAACATATCCATGGGCACGGAGATCAGCACAGGGCCGGGTCTTCCGGACTCTGCCAGACGGAACGCCTTGTCCAGCACCTCGGGGAAGGCTTCCGGACGATCAATTCTCCAGGCTCTCTTGACGAAGGGCTTGTAGATGTCGTACTGGGAACCGTCGCAGTGCATGTTCACTTCCTGGTGAGGATGCTTGCCGTAGTAATAGCTGGGGACATCGCCGGCGATGACGACCATGGGAATGGAATCGAAAGCTGCATTGGCCACACCGGTGGTCGCGTTGGTCAGTCCGGGTCCAAGGTGGCAGATCATGACGCCTGCCTTGTGCGCGACACGGGCATAGCCATCCGCTGCCGTCGCAGCGATCTGCTCGTGGCGGACGCTGATGTATCTCAGCTTCGTAGAACGGCTGAAAGCATCCAGCATGGCGATGACGGTATGTCCGCAAAGACCGAATACATACTCAACGCCGCGGCGCTCCAGGTAGTCAACGATCTGATCAGAAACTAATTTTTTCATGTTTACTCCTTTGGATGTGTGTTAGGGATGCGGCCGCCTGTCGCCAGGCAGCCGCCGATTGTTCTGAAAGGGGTATTATCTCACGAACTCACTGCACAGAGCAATTAGTTCAGAGCATCATTGGAGTTGTACGCGGAGTACTGTACCTTCTCCAGCTCCGGATTGTAGAACTCACCGAACAGTTCCTCGTCGGTCTGCCAGTCGGGAGTCTCATACTCTCTAGAAACCCAGGTCACGTTCATATAGTGATGCAGATGCACGTTCTCGGAAGTCGCGTTGCCGCCCCAGGTGCCGCAGCCGATGGAGGAGGTCATAGGCATACCATTGTTCATGGAGCCGCTGTTGGCCTTGGACTGAGGCTGACGAACCATGATACGTCCTACGCGGGCAACCATGGCCAGTCTGTGGATGTGGTCATCGTCGAAGGAGAAGATACCCACGGAGTGACCCTTGCCGCCGACCTCATGGATGGCCATGATGGCGTCGATGGCGTTCTGGAACTCGCCGCAGTATTTGTGGACAGCCAGCACGGTGGAAAGCTTCTCACGGCACCAGATGCCCTCCGGGCCCTTGGTGAATACGCCGGTCCCATGGGAGGCGATCAGGAATCTCTTGTCAGCAGGAATCTCAAAACCGGCCTTCTTCGCCATATCCTGTGCGGACAGAGCGACGGTGTCGGACAGTCTGTGGATCTCCTCATCCCACATGGCGTTCTTCATCTTCTCCTGCTCTTCCTCGGACATCATATAGCCGCCCACAGCCTCAAGCTCAGCAATGGCAGCATCCCAGATGCTCTCGTGAATCACGACGTTGCCGTCAGCGGAGCAGCCGGAACCGAAGTCGGAAGTCTTGGAACGCATGGTGTTGTCAGCCGCATGATGCAGATCCTGGATCGCAGTCTCGTCCCAGATCATGGTCGCGTTGCCGGCACCCACACCGAAAGCGGGAGTACCGGAGCTGTAGGAACGACGTACCACGCCCTGTCCGCCGGTAGCGATAACCAAATCACACTTGGTCATCAGAGCTTCGGAGATCGCTTTGTTGATCTTCACGGTGCCGGGCTTGATGAAGTACTCAAGGTTCTCCGGAACCTCACCCGCTACGTCTTCCTTGGTGAAGGTCATGTTCGCGCCGCCAAGGCACTGTACCAGATCCTGAGGAGCGCCTACACGGGCCAGACCGTAACGCATCAGGTTAATGGTCGCAGCAGAGGTGCCGGCTGTTCTGGGATGCGGGGAGAAGATGATGGCGTTTCTCGCCTTCAGAGCATAGATGGCGTTGCCAGCGGGAGTCAGGTCAGGGTTGGTCGCCGGGATGATGCAGGCGATCACGCCCACGGGCTTCGCATACAGCTCGATCTTTCTCTCGGGATACTCACCGATCTTGCCGACGCTCTTCTCACGCAGGCAGTCACGCAGGATACCGCGAATCTTGAATCTCTTGTTCTCACGGCTGATGGGATCACCAAAACGGGACTCCTTGATGCCGTACATAACCAGCTCATGGAACGTCTTGGAGTTGGCAACCATCTGCGCAATGGACTTAATCGCTTTGTCGATCTCTTCCTGGCTGTAGGTCTCAAACTCAAGCTGAGCCTTGTCCGCTCTTGCGAAGCAATCCATGACATCCGCAAACTGCTCGGGAGCCAGCTTTTCCTGATGCGCGCTCATGTCGCTCATTCTACTCATTGTTCGGTTCCTCCTTAAAAAATATGGTGTGTTATTTCACGTGGTGGAATCGTTTCTTCCACACAACGGAATTATACTACTTACATCCATATCCGTCAATAGGTTGTCCAAATAAAATTCATAGTATTTTTATATCGATACATCTTTGAATCAAATCATTTGGTCTCCTGTTGACCGTTAAATATATCTTTACTTTATCAATAATCGGGTATAAATATCGAGAACCGATTACTCATCCAGGCCGTGCAGCTTCAGATAAGCCTTCGCGGTGTTCAGGCACTGCTTGTAGTGCTCCAGGGCGCCGTAGACTTCCACTCTCTTGATGTGAGGAAGCTCGATGGACAGGGTCGCGGAATCCGGAATGTGGCTGACGATGCCGGCGATATCCACACAGCCCTCGCCCACATAGTAACGGGCGTCACGTCCGGTGTGGATCAGAGCCTCGTTGTCATCCATGGCAGGTCTGGGAGCGGGGCCGTCGCACAGATGGACGAAATTGAACCACTCGCGGGGGCACTCATCCAGCTCAGCCAGCGTCACACGGGAGCGGTCGAAGTGCAGGGTATCTACCAGCAGACCGATGTTGTCGGCGCCGGTGGAGGTGATGTATTCCTTGGCTTCCTTCAGCGTCGGGCAGGAAGACCAGGTCACGAACTCGAAGTTCGCGGTGATGCCATAGGGCTTGATGGTCTCGCAGAGCTTGGCCAGAGTCTCCTTGGCATACTCCTTCTTATTGGTCCAGCAGCTGGTGATCAGCTGATGGCAGTCATGGGCCTGAGCAAATTCGAAGGCAGGCTTCCAGGCATCGATATCCACCTCATCGGTCAGGCGGAACAGCTCGATATCGCTGAGCTTCATGCCGGTGGCCTTCATCGCCTCGTCGAACTCCTTGTACATCTCCGGATTCTTCTCGACGGCGTAATTGGGCTCGCCGGGAGTGCCGAGAATCACGGGACGGATGCTGACGTAGTCATATCCGGCAGCAGCTGCCATGTACACCATGTCCTGCGGCGGAACCTGCAGTGCGCTCAGATGTGCGATGGAATATTTTCTCTTCATTGTAAACTCCTCCTTAAGTTTATAGCAATGATTGAATGAGTTGCGGCTTGCCGCGATTTCGCGCCGTGTTCGTGATTTCATTGTGCGAAATCCGCAGTTTGCCTACGGCTATTATTATATACCGTTTTCGTGCGAAAAGTCTAGTGCATTTTTTCGATTTATCCTTATCATTTTTTTCATGATTCACATTTTTCCGGTTAAATCCGTTAACCGTTCTTAATATTCACCGGTTAATCCGCCCGGAAAACAGAAAAAGGGCGCCCCGAAGGACGCCATGCTGCTGTCTTTTTTTGAAATCAATCACGATAATCCATCCGCCACGTCGGCAAGAAACTCCGTCCAGGCGTCCGGATTGTCCACGTAATACCTGGGGCAGCTCTTCCCCGTGATGTCATAGTGACGGATCACATCCTCCGACTCCAGGCCGTATTTGCCGCAGAGCCAGACCGTCAGCTTCACCAGAGACTCATACGTGGCCTCTGTGAATTCTCCGGTCTCATCCTCGTGGCAGCACTCGATGGAGATCGTGTCCGTATTCCGGCTGTTGGAGGCGTAGGCCAGCTCTCCCAGCGGCACGCAGGCGATGACCTCCCCGTCAAGGCCGATGATAAAATGGCTGCTGGCATGGGTCTCGCCGCTCTCCGCCAGCCCCTCGAAATAATCCCGGTTCTGCTGCGCCGTGGCTCCCGGATTGGCCGTATAGTGAATCACGATTCCATTGACCTCGCTGAGGGAAATGCCGGGACGTGAGTAGGAATTCACCGTCAGATAATCTTCTGTGACGTAATCCGGCAGAACGTCGTAATCCACTTCGGTCGTCTGTTCTCCGTTCAGGACCCCCAGAAGCCGGGAAAAGCCCCAGATCAGAAGCGCCAGGAACGCCGCAAAAAGGATCACCGCGAAAGCACGGTTCAGCCACACCCGCAGGAGACGCTTCCCGGTTTTCTTCCGCCGCTTTCCGGTTCCGCCGGAGTTTTTTTTCTGCTCTGCCGCCTTTTTCCCACCGGCCGCTCTGCGTCCGGTGTTCTTTTTTTTCTTCTTTCCGGCCATTCCGCTCTCATCTGCTCTCTCATCTGTCCGGGTCGATGCTGTATGTTCCGTATCGGCGGATGCCCTGCTGTCCCCCTCTGTCAGATTCAGGATATTTTCGTCGCCTCCGCCGGTCTGTCCGCTCTTCTTCTCCGCTGTACCGGCCGACATATTGGGGTTGCGCCAGTCAAATACATAGCGGCTCAGGTCATTCTGACGCGCGTTTTTCTCCGGTGTTTTCTGCCGGCTGTCTTCCTGCTCTCTGTTCTCAGCCATGGCTTCTCTCCTCCTGTCTGTACGGCTTCCTCTCCTTCACAGCCGTCAGGCCGCAAGCAGCGCCTTTCCGGCAAAGTACACGATCACCACGATGCCCAGAACGATCCGGTAGTATCCGAACACCTTAAAATCGTGCCTTTTCACATAATCCATCAGGAACCGGATGGCCGCCAGGGACACCACGAAGGCGATCACCATGCCCAGGATCAGGCAGATCAGCTCACCGGCCGTAAAAGCCAGGCCGTATTTTATCAGTTTCAGAAAACTGGCGCCGAACATGATCGGAATCGCCATGAAAAAAGAAAATTCCGCCGCCACAGACCGGGAGGCACCGAAGAACATGGCGCCCAGAATGCTGGAGCCGGAACGGGATGTGCCGGGCACCAGAGACAGCACCTGACAGCAGCCGATCACCAGCGCCATCGGATAGGTCATCTGCCGGAAGCTCCGTACCCGCGGCCGCCGTCCCCGGTTGCGGTTCTCGATCAGAATGAACAGAACGCCGTACAGGATCAGAGTGAAGGCGACCACCTGCCATTTATAGAAATGCTCGTCAAAGAAGTCATTGAACAGAACCCCCAGCACTCCGGCCGGGATGCAGCCCACGATCACCTTGCCCCAGATGCCGAAGATCTCGCTCTTCTCCGCCTGGGAATGGCTGCGGCTGAAGGGGTTCAGGCGCTGAAAATAGAGGACACAGACAGCCAGGATCGCCCCAAGCTGAATCACGACACGGAACATTTCCATGAATTCCTCGCTCTGATTCAGCGGCCAGAAGCTCTCAAAAAGGATCAGATGCCCCGTGCTGCTGACAGGGAGCCACTCGGTGATTCCCTCCAGAATTCCATAAAAGATGACTTTTATCACTTCGATCAGATTCATGTCCTCTCTCCTCTCCTGATATTTTCGATATTTTCAATCTGCCAGTCGATCGGCTCCACACCGTGGGCTTCCAGGAACTCGTTGGTCTTGCTGAAATGGCGGCATCCGAAGAATCCGCTGCTCGCCGACAGGGGACTGGGATGCGCTGCCTTCAGGACCAGATGCCGGGGATTATTCAGCATCCGCTCCTTGGCCTGGGCCGGGCGGCCCCACAGAAGAAACACGATCGGCCGGTCCTGCTCATTCAGGATCCGAATGGCCGCGTCGGTGAACTCCTCCCAGCCGATGCCCCGGTGCGAGTAAGCACGGTGTGCCTGGACCGTCAGCACGGTATTTAACAGCAGGACGCCCTCTTCGGCCCACTTGGTCAGGCAGCCGTGATTCGGGATATAGCAGCCCACATCATCCGCCAGCTCCCGGTAAATGTTCTTCAGGGACGGCGGAATCTCCACCTCGGGCTTCACCGAGAAGCAGAGCCCGTGCGCCTGGCCGTTGTTGTGATAGGGATCCTGTCCCAGGATCACCGCCTTCACACTGGCCAGCGGCGTCAGTGCGAACGCATTGAAGAGTTCATCCGCCGGGGGAAATACTTCCCGGGTATTGTATGCTTCCTTCACCGTCCGGTATAACCTGGCGTAATAGGGTTTCCGGAATTCCGGTGAAAGAGGCTCCAGCCAGTCATTGGATATGGCAGCCACAGCACATCCCTCCTCTCGTGTATTTTCTGTCAGCCAGACTCATCCGCGCTGGTCAGAAAGCTCCTTTTCGCGTCTCTGCGCATCAAAGACGCACAGACAGCCCGCGGTCGGCCAGATATCTCTTCAGATCGCGGATCTCCAGTTCTTTGTAATGAAACAGAGAAGCTGCCAGCGCCGCGTCCGCCCGCCCCTCCGTCAGGGCATCATAGAAATGCTCCTTCGTCCCGGCGCCGCCCGAAGCGATGACCGGAACCGATACATTTTCCACCACCAGAGCCGTCAGTTCGTTGTCATAACCGGCCTTCGTCCCGTCGCAGTCCATACTCGTGAGCAGAATCTCCCCCGCGCCCAGCTCGCAGGCCTTCCTGGCCCACTCGATCGCATCCAGACCCACATCGATCCGGCCGCCGTTCTTTAACACGGTCCAGCCGCTTCCGTCCGGCCGCCGCCGGGCGTCAATGGCCACCACCACACACTGGCTTCCGAACTTGTCCGCCGCTTCCGAGATGAGCTCCGGACGGTTGATGGCGGAGGAATTCACAGAAATCTTGTCGGCGCCTTCCCGCAGGATCGTGCGGAAATCCTCCACGGTACGGATTCCTCCGCCCACCGTGAAGGGAATGAAGACCTTTTCCGCAACCCGCCGCACCATATCGATCATGATGTTCCGCGCATCCGAGGAAGCCGTGATATCAAGGAAGACCAGTTCATCGGCTCCCGCCGCGTCATAGGCGGCGGCGATCTCCACCGGATCCCCGGCATCCCGCAGATGAACAAAATTCACGCCCTTCACGACCCTCCCGGCGTGTACATCCAGGCAGGGGATAATTCTCTTTGTAAACATGGGCGCCTCCTTCTACAGTCCGACAAAGTTTTTCAGAATCGTGAGCCCCACGGAGCTGCTCTTCTCCGGATGAAACTGGCAGCCAAATACATTTCCGCTCTCCACGGAAGCGTGGATGTGAACACTGTATTCCGTCGTCGCCGCAACGATCGACTCTTCCCGGGCTTTCAGATAGTATGAATGGACAAAATACACATACGCACCGTTTTCAACGCCCTGAAAGAGTCTGGCTCCCGGTGTGAGCTCCAGAGAGTTCCAGCCCATATGGGGAATCTTCAGTCCCGGAGAAGGCGGAATCCGCAGAATCTCTCCGGGAAGGACCCCCAGCCCCTCCGCGCCTGCGCTCTCATCGCTGCGCTCAAAAAGCAGCTGCATGCCGAGGCAGATCCCGAGGAAGGGAGTTCCCTGTGCCGCCACCTGCCGCAGCACTTCCGTCAGGCCGAAGCGGTTCAGGTTCTCCATGGCATCTCCGAAGGCGCCGACCCCCGGCAGGATCACCTTGTCCGCGGTCCGGATCTGTTCCGGATCCCGCGTCACCAGCGGATCTTCGCCGAGGAGCCGGAGCGCCTTTTCCACGCTCCGCAGGTTGCCCGCGTCATAATCGACAATTACAATACTCATCTCATGTATCCCCCTGTTGTCAGGTCTCCCCGGCTTCCGTTGTCTCTGTTGCCGCTTCCGTCGACAGCTCCGTTTCCGCCGCGGTCGTTGACTCGGCATCCCCCGAGACATTGTTCAGCCAGGTACCGATCGCCAGGGCTGCCACCAGCAGCATCACGATCCATGTCAGATTTTCCTTTTTCATAACCGTATCCCTTCGTCTGTATTTCCTGCCTTCTCTCAGCCGCTCACATTTTCCTCATAAATCCCGAAGAAGTCCACGTCCGCCGCGTCTTCACCGGTGACGGACAGGCCTTTCCAGGCGGAGGAATTCCATTTCCAGTCCGCCTCCCCGCTATAGTCTGTCAGCGCCTCCCGGTAAAGACTCTCCAGCTTCTCTGTGCGGAGCTCTTCCCGGTGCGCCTCCGTCTCATCCTCCACATTCTCCTCCACACAATAGTAGATGATATAGCTGTCATCTGTCTCCAGAACATCCGACATCTCACCGTCCGCGAGTGCATACACTGCTGTCTCCAGCTCCCGGTCCAGCTGATCGCGCATCACGGTCAGCTCGATCGAGTCCCCGTCACTGTATTGAACCGCCTGAATCGCAAAGGTCGATGTCCCCTTCTCGACCCGTTTGATGATCTTACTGGCCCGCTTTTTCTGTGTGGCCTTCTCCTCATCCGTTTCGAAGGAAAGAACGATCTGATAGACGCGCACCACGCGTGCCTCGTCGTCCGGAATCTCCACGGTCGCGCTCATGGCGTTGGCACGGGACGTGTTCGCCAGGTACAGCCGCATATACGCCTGTGTGACAGCCTCCTGTCTGTCCGTATCAGAGGATGCATCCCCGGACAGCGCCGCCATATAGTACGCCGCCGCTGTTTCGATCTGTGCCTGTACTTCCGCGGAAACGGTCAGCCCATCCGCCAGAGCCATCTGCGAGGCCAGAAACATTTCCTGTATGTAATCCTTCGCCGCTTCCTTCAGCTCCTCCTCCGCCGTTCCGTCTTCCAGATTGACCGACCAGATCTCCTCGCTGTAATCACTCTCACAGACCGTCTTCAGCGCCCAGAGCCAGACCTCTCCTTCCTCCGTCGACAGGGATTCATCCTCCATCTCCATCAGAACTTTCGAGGAAAGACTGCTTCCCGGCAGGATCTCACTGAAATGAAATCCGCAGCCGGACAGGGCCAGGAGACAGACCAGCGCCAGACAGAGTCCTGTTCTGATACGTCTTCTCATGCCGGTCCTCCCTCTCTCATCCGCTCCATGCATGCCAGGAAAGCCCGGGTACTGGCCTGCGGCTCCTTCCCGAAGATGGCCGAACCGGCCACCAGGATATTGGCACCGGCCTGCAGCACCTCCTCCGCGTTCTCCAGCGTAATCCCGCCGTCCACCTGAATATCTGTCTCGTATCCCTGCTCCGTCAGCCAGCCGCGCAGCGACGCGATCTTTTCCGTCATATAGGAAACATATTTCTGTCCGCCGAACCCCGGGTTGACCGTCATGAGGAGAATCATGTCAACCTTGGAAAGAACCCAGCGCAGTGATTCGAAGGGTGTCGCCGGATTGAGCGCCACGCCGGAGCGACATCCCAGCGCATGGATCTGATCCAGCGTGCGGTCCAGATGCCGGCAGGCCTCCCCGTGTACTGTCAGGATATCGGCTCCCGCCGCCGCGAAATCCGCCAGATAGCGATCCGGCTCTTCGATCATAAGATGCACATCAAAAACCAGTCCCGAGACCTTTCTCAGAGACCGGATCACAGGCAGTCCAATGGAGAGACTGGGGGCAAAAAGTCCGTCCATGACATCCAGATGCAGATACTGAGCGCCGGCCGCTTCCACCGCCGCCGCCTCCTCTCCCAGTCTGGCAAAGTCCGCTGCCAGAACCGAGGGAGATAATTTATATTCCAACATAGGCGTCTGCCCTCCTAATATTTCTTCGCATCGCGGATCTCCTGATAGATCTGCCGGTAGTTCTCATAGCGCACCGGAGAGATCTTCCTCTCCGCCACGGCCGCCTTGACGCCGCAGTCCCGCTCACCTACATGAACGCAGTCCAGAAAACGGCAGGCCTCCCGGTACGGTGCGAATTCGGGATAACACTCCTGCAGCTGCCCGGCTTCCTCCGTGAAGACGCCCAGAGAGGTAAATCCCGGCGTATCCATGAGGAAGGTCCCTTCCTCCAGATAAAACAGCTCCGAGTGACGGGTCGTATGCCGCCCCCGGCCGATGCGGGCGGAGACCTCACCGGTCTCCATGCGTCGGTCATGCGTCAGCGCGTTCAGGAGAGAGGATTTCCCAACGCCGGAGGGTCCGGCCAGAACCGTGGTCCTGCCGCGCAGGATCTCCCGCACGCTCTCCACACCCTGCTCCCGGTTCGCACTGATAAAAAGCAGCGGATATCCGGCGGCACGGTACACATCCCGGCACAGAGCCGACATCTCCTCCCCGGCCAGATCTTCCTTGTTAAACACCAGAACACAGGGAAGGCCCTGACACTCCATCATAACCAGAAAACGGTCCAGCAGGTTGAAGTTCGGCGCGGGATCCTTCAGGGCAAAGACAAGCACCGCCTGGTCGATGTTGGCCACCGCCGGCCGGATCAGCGTATTTTTCCGCGGCAGGATGTCCTCCACACTGCCCAGTGCTTCCTCCTCGTCCAGTACCTCGAACTCCACGTCGTCTCCCACCAGAGGCCGGATCTTCCGGTTGCGGAAGATCCCCCTGGCCTTACACTCGTAGACGCGCCCGCACCTGTCGTGAACATAGTAGAAGCCGCCGATTCCCTTGATGATCTTACCCTGCATATCCCGCCTTCAATTCCGTGGTCACTCTGCCTGATCGTCCGGATCGCCGCCGTCCTCATAGGTGACTGCTTCCGTCTCAGACGCTTTGGTCGTCGCGGCGGTCGTGGGTTCGGCTCCCAGACCGATGATGATATCGATCGAGGTTCCCTTTTCCACGCTTTCCCCGCTGTCAATACTCTGACTGATCACGACGCCCTTCATACTGTCGTCGCTGTATTCCTCTTCCACTTCGCCGATTTCCAGCCCCAGTTCCTTCAGAGCCGATTTCGCCTCGCTGAGCGTATAATATTTCAGATTGGGGACGGTCACTTTGGCAGAGCCGGTGCTGACCACGATGGAAATACTGGTTCCTTCCTCGACTTCGGTTCCCTCATCCACTGACTGGGAAATGACCAGTCCCTCCGACACCGTGTCGCTGGCCGCCTCACTGGTCGTCACCTTCAGTCCCAGGTTCTCCAGCTTCTCCACGGCCTTGGACTTCGTCAGCCCGGTAACATCGGGGACATCGACCGTGACGGTCGCCGGACCGGCACTGATGATCAGGCTCACGGTCGACCCCTTATCTGCGGTCGTTCCCATGGAAGGATTCGTGTCGATAACCAGCCCCTCATCCACATCGTCGCTGTTCTCTTCCGTAGTACTCGAAGAGACCGTAAATCCCAGCTCCTCCAGCGCCGAGGTGGCCGCCGCGACGGACATTCCCTCCAGATTCGTGGGGATCGTCACCTGAGAAGCACCGGTGCTGACCTTGATGGTCACGCTGGTGCCCTCCTCGAGGAGCTCCCCCTCTCTGTATTCCTGTTCATAGACCAGGCCTTCCTCATAATCATCGGAAGCGCCTGTCTCCACCTTGTAGGTCAGTCCCAGCGCCTCCAGGCGGGCGATGGCTCTCTCCTCCGTCATTCCGAGCAGGTTCTCCATCTCCACCGTCGCCGCAGTGCTCGCTTCTTCGGTGGTCTCCTCGGTGCTGGCCTCCGTGGTCTCCGCCGCGCTGTCCGCGCCGCAGCTCTTCATCACAAAGACCACCACGATCAACAGAATCAGAATCGCCACACCGATGCTGACCCCTGTGACCACCTTTTCCACCCTGCTTCTCCGGGAATCATCCTCCTCGTCGTCGTAGTCATCCTCGTCATAGTCGCGGTCACTGTAACGCCGGTCATCATAATCCCGGTCGTCATAGTCGCGGTCATCATAATCCCGGTCATCGTAATCCTGATAGCCCGCTTCCTCCCCGTCATAGTAGGGATCGTCGTCCTCCCCTCTCTGCTGACGGATCTGCTCCTGTTCGTCCGCCCCGAACACCACAGTCGGGGAATCCGAAGTCAGCGAGGCGATCTTGACAAAATTCTCATTGGGCATGGTCAGGGATTTTTTCAGATCCTCGATCAGCTCCGTCGCCGAGGCATAGCGAAGCTCCGGCTTCTTCTGCGTACATTTCAGAATGATCTTCTCCAGGCTCACAGGGATCAGCGGTTCATACTGTCTCGGAGGGACCATCTCCCCCTGGATATGCAGTAGCGCCACAGAGACCGTGGATTCCCCCTCGAAGGGGACCCGGCCCGTCAGCATCTCATAGAGAGTAATTCCCAGCGAATAAATATCGCTGCGTTCATCGCAATACCCTCCCCTCGCCTGCTCCGGAGAAATGTAGTGCACGCTTCCCATCGTGTTGGAGCTGATCGTCTGCGAGGAAGAGGCCCGGGCGATGCCGAAGTCTGTCACCTTCACCTTGCCCTCTTTGGAGATCATAATATTCTGCGGCTTGATATCCCGATGGACGATATGCTGCTTATGCGCCGCCTCCAGGCCGCGCGCCACCTGCATGGCCACCTCGATCGATTCGCGGATCTCCAGCTTCTTTTTGCGCTCGATGTATTTCTTGAGGGTGATTCCCTCGATCAGTTCCATGACGATATAATAGATGCCCCGGTCCTCTCCCACATCATAGACATTCACGATATTGGGGTGAGACAGACAGGCCGCCGACTGCGCTTCCATACGGAACTTCGAAAGGAAATTCTGATCCGCGGAAAATTCCGACTTCAGAACCTTGATCGCCTCAAACCGGTTCAGCTTGTGATCCTTCGCCCGGTAGACATCAGACATCCCGCCGGAGCCGATTCTGTTTATAATCTCATATCGGTTTCCCAAAAACATTCCTGCGCTCAGCATATTTCCTCCTCGCTCCTCTCCGGATCTGCGATAACAACTGAAATATTATCCTTTCCCCCATTGGCATTCGCCTGCTGAATCAGCCGGAAGGCTGCCTCCCTGCAGCTCCCGTACTGTTTTATCGTCTCAAGGATCTCCTCGTCCGGCACCATGTTGCTGAGGCCGTCGGAACACAGGAGAATTCTGTCTCCGGGCTGAAGCTCTATCTCAAAAAAATCAGCGGCCACCCACTCATTCACACCGACCGCCCGGGTAATCACATTTTTCTTCTGGTAATACAGTTCACTGCCGCGCACGAGCTTCCCCTGTGCGATCATCTCTTCCACCCAGGAATGATCCCGCGTCACCTGGCGGATCCCGTCATTCACCAGATAGAGACGGCTGTCTCCGATGTTCAGCACATAGAGGATTCCCTCAGAGACCGTGGCCGCCACCACCGTGGTGCCCATACCCCGCAGCTCATCGAAGGAACCAGCCTTCCGGTAAAGCTCCCGGTTCACCTCATCGAGCGCCGCGTTCAACGCCGGAACCGCTTCATGCCTCCGATCCGCTTCCAGGAGCTCTGTCATCCGCTCCACCGCATACCGGGAAGCGAAGCCGCCCCCCTGATGACCGCCCATTCCGTCGGCCACCATGTAAAAATTCTCCAGATTCCCCAGCGCATGATCCGAGGCATACACAAAATCCTGATTGCTCTGACGAAGCTGGCCGATATCTGTCACAGCGCAGCTGTTCATGAGATGCCTCCTCTCTGCTCCCGCTGCCTGACAATTTTTCTTCTCAACTGGCCACAGGCGCTGTCAATATCGGCGCCCATACTCCTTCTAATAGTAACATTTATCCCACGTTTTTCAAGGATTTTTTTGAAATTCGCCACATTTGCCGGCCGGGATTCCCGGAAACTGCGCTCTTCAATGGGGTTGACGGGAATCAGATTCACATGGCAGTTCTTCCCGTGCAGCAGTCCGGCGAGCTCCTCCGCCTGTTCTCTCCCGTCATTGGCGCCCTCCACCAGACTGTACTCATAGCTGACGCGGCGCCCGGTCGCCTGGAAATATGCCTCGCAGGCCTCCAGACACTGCGCAACAGAGTACGTGCTGGCAATGGGCATCATCGTCCGCCGCAGAGCGTCATTCGGCGCATGCAGCGAGAGCGCCAGGGTGATCTGCAGCTTCTCTGCGGCCAGCTCCCCGATCCGGGGAACCAGACCGCAGGTAGAGACCGTAATGTTCCTCTGACTGATCCCGCCGGCCTCCTCATCCGAGAGGATGCGGATAAAACGCACCAGATTCGCCAGATTGTCCAGCGGTTCCCCGGTCCCCATGACCACGACATGAGAGACCCTCTCTCCGACATCCCGCTGAATCTGATACACCTGCTCCAGCATCTCCGAGGGAGCCAGGTTCCGCTCCAGACCATCCAGCGTGGAGGCGCAGAAACGGCAGCCCATGCGGCAGCCCACCTGAGAGGAGACACAGACGCTGTTTCCGTGCCGATAGCGCATAAATACACTCTCGATGATATTTCCGTCCTCCAGCGCGAAGGCATACTTCCGCGTACCGTCATCCCGGGAAACCCGGCACCCGGCCGTCGTCATCTGCGGGATCCTGTAACGTTCTGCCAGCTCCTGCCGCAGCGGCCGGGAAAGGTTCGTCATCGCCTCGAACGACGTCACCCGCTTCTGATGCAGCCAGGAATAGATCTGTCCGGCGCGAAACCTTCTCTCTCCCAGCGCTGCCAGCTCCGACGCGATCTCCGCCTCACTCATGGATTTGATGTCTTTCTTCTCCATCCTGCTCCTCGATTCTCCTGTCAGTCCTGCCCTCACGTCTCCCGCCTGAAACGGGCGATATAGAAGCCGTCACAGGGATAGATGCCGGGCAGCAGCTGCAGGGAGCCTTCCTCCGCCGTAATCTCACCGCGGAGCGCTTCCGGAAGCAGCGCCCCGAAGCTTTCCGGCCGGAAAGGAAGATGCTCCAGAATCCACTGCCTGTTCTCCCGGTTTTCTTCCGGAGTGACCGTACAGGTGCTGTACAGAAGGATGCCGCCGGGCTTCACATAGCGCCAGACATTTCCCAGTATCTGCCGCTGCAGAGCCGCCAGCTCCCTCACCTGCTCCGGCATCACGCTGTAACGGATCTCCGGCTTGCGTCCCATGACGCCGAGGCCGGAACAGGGCAGATCCGCCAGTACCACGTCCATCTGTCCTTCCCAGGCGGGCACAAACACCGTGGCATCCTGCACGGCAGCCCGGATATTGAATAATCCGGAGCGGCGAATATTCTCCCGGATGCGCGCCGCCTTCGCTTCAGAAAGATCACAGGCCAGAACCTCACCGGTTCCCGCCAGAAGATCCGCCGCATGGAGGCTCTTGCCGCCGGGTGCGGCACAGACGTCCAGAACCCGGTCTCCCGGACGAATCCCCGCCAGACTGCCGACCAGCATGGAACTGAGATCCTGGATCTGAAACCAGCCCTTCCGGAAAGCTGTGAGATCTTCGAGCCTCCCCGTCACGTGCAGGATCAATGCGTCCCCCGGGAAGGGCGCCGGAACCGCCGAGGCTTCTTCCGCCGCCAGACTGTCCAGAAGCTCCGGCTCGCTCACGCGGCTCGTCACCCGGCGCACCGTCAGCCGATGGGGTTCCTCCAGAGAACGGAGCAGTCCCGTCAGAGCTTCCTCCCCGTATTCAGCCCGCCAGAGATCCAGAATCCATTCCGGCACCGAGGCGGAGACGGACAGCGGTTCCTCCGGCCATGACGTCTCCCGGGCCATCGCGCGGAGAACTCCGTTGACAAAGCCCTTGAGTCCCTGCATATGAAATTTCCCGGTCAGCTTCACCGCCTCGTTGCAGACAGCAGAGACCGGAACGCGGTCCATATAGAAGAGCTGGAACGCGCTCATCCGCAGCAGATTGCGGATGACCGGCTTCATCTTCGCCACCGGGACGCGGGATTTCTGATCAATCCGTCCATCCAGCTGCATCCGCTTCTCCAGCGTTCCCTGCACCAGCCGCAGGATGAACCGCCGGTCCTGCACGGAAATCTCCGGATGACGCATCCAGGTATTCTGCAGGGCGATGTGGCTCTTCTCCCCGCGCTCCACCTCCAGCAGGACGCGGAGCGCCGTTTCCCGTGCGTTCACGATCAGTTTCTCCTCCTGTTCGCCAGCAACAGCAGACGAAGGAGCTGCAGGAGGGAAGCCGCTACGCTGGCCACATAGGTCATGGCCGCGGCGGACAGCACTTTCCTTGTCTGCCTCACCTCATCCGGAATCAGCATCCCGGTCTCATCCAGAAGACGCAGGGCCCGGGAAGACGCGTTGAATTCCACCGGAAGTGTGACGATCTGAAAGAGCACCACCGCACAGAAGAGCAGAATGCCCGCCTGCAGCAGGATACTGCTGGCCGAACCGCCGAAGAACAGTCCCAGAAGGATCAGCGGCCAGCTGATGGTGGCCCCGAAATTGGCCACTGGCGCCAGCGCGGAGCGGACCGACAGCGGCGTATATCCCTCCGCATGCTGCATGGCATGCCCGCACTCATGCGCGGCCACACCCACGGCCGCGATGCTGGTCGAACCATAGACATCATCCGACAGGCGCAGCACCATCGACCGCGGATCATAGTGATCCGTCAGACTGCCGGAAATATGTTCGATCCTCACATCATAGATTCCCTGCGCGTGGAGCAGCCGTTCCGCCGCCTGCGCACCGGTAATCCCGTTGCGGCTGCGCACCCGGGAATATTTGCGGAATGCAGAATTCACCCGTGATGAAGCCCACATACTGAGCAGCGCGCCGATCAGAACTAAAATATATGTGGAATCATACCAGTACATAACCGTTACCTCCTATCTTCCGCCGCTGCGCGGCGCCTCGCCCAGCATCGTCCCGGGAACAAACGGATAGCCCCGCAGATATGCAGCGGCCTCCATGCGCTTCTTCCCTTCGGGCTGTACTTCTGTGACTCTCAGGCATCCCTGCCCGGTCTGCACGAGGAAGGAATCCCGGGCCGTCTCCACGACTTCGCCGGGATGACCCGTACCGCCCTCACAGACCCGGGCCGCCCAGATCTTGAGGAGCTTCCCGTCCCGGTGCGTGAACGCACTGGGCCAGGGGGCAAGCCCCCGGATCTGCCGTTCCAGCTCCACAGCCGGCCGGTTCCAGTCCATCTGTCCCATGCTCTTGCGGATCATACCCACATAGCAGGTCTCCCCGGTCTGCGGCGTGCGGACCAGCGTTCCCGCCTCCAGCTGCCGAAGCGTCTCGATCAGAAGATCCGCACCTGCGGCGGAGAGCTTCTCCGTCAGACTGCCGCCGGTCTCATCCTCCGCGATCGGAACCACTTTCTGCAGCAGCATATCTCCCGTGTCCAGTCCCTCATCCATAAACATCGTAGTGACGCCAGTCTCCGTCTGCCCGTCCAGAATCACATGCTGGATGGGCGCCGCCCCCCGGTACATGGGCAGCAGAGACGCATGCACATTGATGCAGCCGAGACGCGGCGCCTCCAGCACCTCCTTCGAGAGGATCTGCCCGAAAGCCACCACCACCGCCACATCGGCAGCAAGCGCCCGCAGTGCCTCCACCACCTCCGGCTGCCGGATCTTCTCCGGCTGAAAAACCGTCAGTCCGTGCCGCAGCGCCTCCTCCTTCACCGGAGAGCAGACGACACCCTTCCCGCGCCCCCGCGGCCGGTCCGGCTGTGTCACCACGGCGACAACTTCGACTCCCTCCGCGAGCATGGCGCGCAGCACCGGCACGCTGAACTCCGGGGTTCCCATAAATATCGCTCTCATCTGTTTCCCGCCTCCTGCAGTCACCAACGGCCTGAAGTCGTTAATCATATGCCGTTTGTCAATACCATTCTGTTTTCCAGATGCCCATGGCATAAATTGTAGTATAGCGTAAACAGGCCGCATAATCCAGACTGTTCATATAAATTTTACATCTTTGCACAAAAAAGAATGCGCAATGCGCATTCTTTTTTGTGCTGTTTTATCTGAATTGTTGCCTATTTTCCATAAACTTACTGCACCAGAGCAACCGTCTCGCGGGCGATGGCCAGCTCCTCGTTGGTAGGATAAAGAACCACTTTCACCCTGGAATCCGGCGCGGAGATGATCCGGCTCTCACCGCGGACATTATTGGCTTCCTCATCCAGCTTGACGCCCAGATAGGTCAGACCTTCACAGATCTTCTTTCTCGTCCCCATATCGTTCTCACCGACACCGGCCGTGAAGGCGATGGCATCCACGCCGTTCATGGCAGCCGTGTAGGCGCCGATGTACTTGATCACGCGATAGACATAGGCATCCAGCGCCGTCTTCGCCAGCTCGTTGCCCTCGTCACGGGCCGCTTCCAGATCACGGAAATCGCTGGAAATGCCGCCGCTTAAGCCCAACACACCGGACTTCTTGTTCAGCACGTTCAGGCACTCATTGACATCCATGTTCTCCTTGTTGCAGAGGAACTGCACGACAGCGGGATCCAGGTCGCCGCTGCGGGTACCCATGATCAGGCCTTCCAGAGGAGTCAGACCCATGGAAGAATCCACGCACTTGCCGCCGATGGAAGCGGAAATGCTGGCGCCATTGCCCAGATGGCAGACGATGACCTTGGCCTTCTCGGGATCCAGACCGGCAAAACGAATCACCTCGCCGGAGACGAACATGTGGCTGGTTCCGTGGAAGCCGTAACGACGGATGCTGTATTTCTCATAGTACTCATGAGGGATAGCGTACATATAGGCCTTCTCAGGCATGTCCATTCCGAAGGAGGTATCCAGAACGACCACGTTGGGCGTTCCGGGCATGGCCGCCTCGCAGGCCTCGATACCCATCAGGTTCGCCGGGTTGTGCAGCGGTCCCAGGTCGAAGCAGTCACGGATCATCTGCTTCACTTCCTCGTTGACCAGCGTGGACTTGGTGATCTTCATGCCGCCATGCACCACGCGGTGTCCCACCGCCGTGATCTCGCTCGTGTCCTTAATGACACCATGCTCCGCATCGGTCAGCGCTGCCATGACCATCTGGATTGCTTCCTTGTGGCTGGGCATCGCCTCCTCCTGCACGAACTTGTCCTTACCGGTCGGCTTGTGCGTCAGCACGGAACCCTCGATGCCGATTCTCTCGCAGAGACCCTTGGCGATGACGCTCTCATCATCCATATCGATCAGCTGATATTTCAGGGAAGAACTTCCGCAGTTAAGTACCAATACTTTCATCTTATAATCCTCCTATGCTAAGGTGGTTTCACAACCTTTTTTATTTTATTACGAATCTTTGTATCTGTAAAGGTTTCACAATATATTTTTATCGCATTTTCGTTACATCATTTTCCTATAAGACATGCGCATCCCGGCTCTGCGCCCCCGGCTTCACGAAGTCCCTGCGCAGCGAGTAGACACAGCCGCAATAGTTCTGGCGGTACATGCCGTATTCCGCAGAGAGCTCCACCGAGCGCCGGTAGCCGTCCTTCTTCTTGAAATCAGAGAAAAGATAAGTCACCCCGTATTCCGCCGCCAGCTCCGCGCCGATCGCATTCAGCGCCTGTGCGTCCTTCAGGGGACTGAGGGACAGTGTAGTCGTAAAATAATCGAACCCGCCGTCCCGGGCTTCCCGGGCCGTTTCCTCCAGACGCAGCCGGTAGCAGCGAAGGCAGCGCGCTCCGCCCTCGGGCTCCGCTTCGTAGCCTTGAACAGTCTCATAAAAATCCTCCGGGCGGTACATCCCCTCCCGGAAACGGACAGGGTGCGCCGCAGGAAACCTCTCCACGAACCGCTCCTGTTCCCTGGCCCGGACCCGGTACTCCTCCTCCGGATAAATATTGGGATTATAATAGAGGACCGTCACCTCAAAACCGGACACCAGCCGCTCCAGTACGGCGCTGCTGCAGGGGGCGCAGCAGCTGTGAAGGAGAAGGCGCGGCACTTCCCCCGCCCGGGCATGCCGTTCCATGATCTTCTCCATCTCCCGCTGATAATTCACCCGGTTCATCGGCCCTCCCATTTGGCAAGAACCGCCTCAATATCCTTGGTCAGTCGCCGCACCTCGTTATTCGGCCGCCCCCGGAAGGAGGCGATGAGATCCGTCAGGCGCTTTCCGACCGCCGTCAGAGAAGCGTAAAGGCCGCCGGACTTGGTGCGGGAGGATTTCTCCGGAACGCGGACGCCTACGGTCTCCTCCAGGCAGCGCCCGTCGGCCAGATCATAACAGGTCCCGGAGTAGGGAGCCACAACCCGTGCAAAACCGTATTCCTCTCTCAGGCAGCGGGCGAAGCTCTCTGTCACCGCGTCCTCCCCGTGGTTGACGAAAACCAGCTCCGGCCGTTTTTTAAAGGATGTCGCCCAGTCAATCAGTCCCTGTTTGTCTGCGTGGCCGCTGATTCCCGCCATCGAGCGGATCTTCGCGTTGACTTCGATCTCCTCGCCGAAGAGCTTTACTTTGGTCGCCCCCTCATAGAGGGAACGGCCCAGCGTCCCGTTGGCCTGATAACCGGCAAAGAGGATCATGGACTCCTTCCGCCACAGATTGTGCTTCAGATGATGACGAATCCGGCCCGCATCGCACATGCCGCTGGCCGAAAGGATCACCTTGGGCTCCGGATTAAAATTGATATTTTTCGATTCCTCGCTGGAGACCGCCACCTCCAGTCCCGGGAAGAAGATCGGATTCTTCCCCTCATCCAGCACCCGGCGCATCTCCTCGTCAAAGCAGCTGTGATCGCACTGAACGAAGATACCGGTCGCCTCGTTGGCCAGCGGCGAATCAACGAAGACCTTGAAACCGTCATGGCCATGCACCAGACCGTGGTCCTTGATCTCACGAATATAATAAAGAAGCTCCTGCGTACGTCCGACCGCGAAGGAGGGAATCACCACATTGCCTCCTGCATCCAGCGTCTCCTGAATGTACCCTGCCAGCTGTTCCACCGAATCCGCATCGTTCGGCGACGTCTCATGATAGCGGTCGCCGTAGGTGGATTCGATGACCAGATAATCCGCCTCCTCAATCGGCTGCGGGTCCTTGAGGATGGGTTTGTTGCGGTTCCCCACATCGCCGGAAAAGATAATCTTCTTCTCCGTCTCTCCCTCGCGCAGCCACATTTCCACGAAGGCGGAGCCCAGAAGATGACCGGCATCCTGAAAGCGGATCTCCACCCCCTCCAGGATCGCAAAGCGTTTTTCATAAGGATAGGGGACAAACCGGCGTGTGACACCTTCGGCATCCGCCATCGTATAGAGCGGTTCCACCGGCACGCTGCCGGCGCGCTGCCCCTTGCGATTCTTCCACTCCGCCTCGAATTCCTGGATGTGGGCGGAGTCCCGGAGCATGATGCTGCACAGGTTGCAGGTGGCCTCCGTGGCATAGACCTGCCCCCGGAATCCGTTTTTATAAATGAGCGGCAGCAGACCGGAATGATCGATGTGGGCATGCGTCAGCACCACACAGTCAAGCTGCGACACCGGGATGGGAATCTCACGGTTGACAAAGACGTCCCGCCCCTGTTCCATCCCGCAGTCCACCAGGAAGGAATGGCCGTTCACCTCCAGAAAAGTGCAGGATCCTGTCACCTCATGAGTCGCCCCCAAAAATGTAATTTTCATAGGCCGTCCTCCTCAAAAGCTCTGAATTGTCTGTAGTTTACCCCTCTTTCCCGCCTTTGTCAACACAACTGCCTGGCCTTTCCCTCTTATTTATCGTAATTCAAATCTTTCTTCGTTTACAAATGC
>JAJQCZ010000020.1 GCA_021202465.1 Lachnospiraceae bacterium
AGCTGGGCATCGAATCCATCCCCAGCGAGTCGGAGTGCTATCCGGCCAAGCTGGCCCACGGCCATGTCCAGTGGCTCCTGAATCAGGGGATCAAAAATATTTTCTATCCCTGCGTGTACTATGAGCGGATAGAAAGCGAAAAGGCGCAGAACCACTACAACTGCCCGATCGTCGTCACCTACCCGGAGAATATTAAAAACAACATTGAAGAAATCAACGATGAATCCATCACCTTCCTGCGCCCCTTCCTGGCGCTGACCAGTGAGAAGACGGTCACAGACCGCCTGGTGGATGTCTTTAAGGAGCACTATCAGATTCCTGCCAAAGAGGTGCAGGAAGCCAGTCACCTGGCCTGGGAGGAGCTGCTCGCCGCCAAGGAGGATGTACAGAAGCAGGGCGAAGCCGCCATCGCCTGGATGCGGGAGAATCACCGTCACGGCATCGTGCTGGCCGGCCGGCCCTACCATGTCGATCCGGAGATCCACCACGGCATCCCGGATATGATCAATTCCTACGGCCTCGCCGTGCTGACGGAGGATTCCGTGGCCCACCTGGCGCAGCCGGATGTGCCCCTGCGGGCCACGGATCAGTGGATGTACCACTCCCGCCTGTACCGGGCCGCCGAGTACGTGAAGACCACCGACGATCTGGATCTGATCCAGCTGAATTCCTTCGGCTGCGGTCTGGACGCCGTGACCACCGATCAGGTCAACGAGATTCTCACCGGCTCCGGCAAGATCTACACGGTGCTGAAGATCGACGAAGTGAATAACCTGGGCTCCGCCCGTATCCGCGTGCGCTCCCTGATCTCCGCTCTGCGTATCCGTGACGAGAATCCGGTCGGGCGGGAGCTTCACAGCTCCGCCTACCACCGGGCTGAATTCACGAAGGAGATGCGGGAGGAAAACTATACGATTCTCTGCCCGCAGATGTCACCCATCCATTTCGATCTGCTGCAGCCGACACTCAACAAGTACGGCTACAACATTGAAGTGCTGCAGAACGACAACCGCACGGCCATCGACACCGGCCTGAAATATGTAAACAACGACGCCTGCTTCCCCTCCCTGATCGTCGTGGGGCAGGTCATGGACGCCATCCTCTCCGGCAAATATGACACGCATAAAATCGCCGTGATCATGACGCAGACCGGCGGCGGCTGCCGTGCCTCCAACTACGTAGGCTTCATCCGCCGGGCGCTGGAGAAGAAGGGGCTGGGCTATATCCCGGTCATTTCCCTGAACCTCAACGGCATGGAGACCAACTCCGGCTTCACCTACAGCATCCCCATGGTCCTGCGGGCCATGCAGGCCGTCATCTACGGGGATGTGCTGATGCGGGTTGTCTACCGCACCCGCCCCTACGAGAAGGAGCCCGGTTCCGTCAACGCCCTCCATGAGAAATGGAAACAGCGCTGCATCGAAGACCTGACCGCCGGGGGGCTGGGCATGAAGAAATATCAGCAGAACCTGCGGGAAATGATTCATGACTTCGACGTCATCCCGCTGCAGGAGGGGCTGGTGAAGCCCAAGGTGGGCGTCGTCGGCGAAATCCTGGTCAAGTTCCTGCCACTGGCCAACAACCATCTGGTCGACCTGCTGGAGAAGGAAGGGGCCCAGGCCGTCGTGCCTGACCTGCTGGATTTCCTCAACTACTGCTTCTACAACTCCTCCTACAAGGCCGAGTTCCTGGGCGGAAAAAAGAGTACAGCCTGGATCTCGCGGCGGGGTATTGATTTCCTCAACTGGATGAGGAAGGAGGCCTGCAAGGCTCTGGAGGAGAGTGAACGCTTCGAAGCGCCGACGGACATCCGCGTGCTGGCGGAATACGCCAGGCCCTTTGTTTCCATCGGCAACCAGTCCGGCGAGGGCTGGTTCCTCACCGGCGAGATGATCGAGCTGATTCACAGCGGCGTACCGAACATCGTCTGCACGCAGCCCTTTGCCTGCCTGCCCAACCACGTGGTCGGCAAGGGTGTCATCAAGACGCTGCGGAGCCATTTCCCCGGCGCCAACATCATCGCTGTGGACTATGACCCCGGCGCCAGCGAGGTCAACCAGCTCAACCGCATCAAGCTGATGCTGGCCACCGCCCAGAAGAATCTGGCCGGTGAACAGGCGGAGGAAGAAGCCCGCGAGCAGGCCATCCGTCAGGCAAAGCTGAGCACGGCAGAGTAGGGAATAAAAAACAGTCTGTAGAATTTCCCCGGGTGGAAAGCTACAGACTGTTTTTTAGGTATGATACAACGAATTGCTCCGCGCTAACGCGCTAACGCAATTCTGACAACATTCGAAATCCGCTCATTTTGGCCAATATATTGGCCAAAATGGCTACTTTCTCATGTTGTTGCGGGACCCAAGGTCAGGAATACGAATGCGAGCATTCGATTCCTGACCTTTTTGTCCCTTGTATCATCATATTCCAGCACATCCCGATATCTCATCGTCCCTCCGAAGAGGTCCAGTGCGCTGCCGATCGTCACGTCTACACGTCCGCGTCCCAGGTCGCGCACGCGGTCCAGATCTTCGAAGCTGCCCACACCGCCGGCATAGGTGACAGGAATCCGTCCCCAGCGGCCCAGAAGCGTGAGGAGCTCTCCCTCCACCCCGGAGGCCTTCCCCTCCACATCGACCGCATGGACAAGAAATTCGTCGCAGTCCCCGGCCAGCTGGTTGAGCGTCTCCTCCGTCACGGGAACCTCTGTAAATTTCTGCCAGCGGTCCGTGACGATGTAATACTGTCCGCCGCGGCGGCGGCAGCTCAGATCGAGCACCAGCCGCTCCCGCCCCACGGCGCGCACCATCCGCGCCAGATTCCCTTCATCGATCCGCCCGTCGCGGAAGACATAGGAAGTGACGATGACGTGGGAAGCTCCGGCGTCAAGGAATTCCGCGGCATTCTCCGGACGGACCCCGCCGCCCAGCTGCAGGCCGCCCGGGTAGGCGGCCAGAGCCCCCAGCGCCTGGCGTTTTGTCGCTTCATAGTATTCAGAGGAAACCGGATTCAGGAGAATCACATGTCCCCCTTTCAGGCCGTCCTCCCGGTAAAACCGCGCGTAAAAGGCGCCGTCCTGCTCCGAGACGAAGTTCTCGGCCGCCTCATCCCGGGCATCCCGCAGGGTGCCGCCCACGATCTGCTTCACCTTCCCGTTATGTATATCAATACAGGGTCTGAATCTCATGCTCTGCCCCCTTCTTCCTGTAAAACACCGGATATTCCGGCGCATCCTTCCCGGTCACTTTCCCGGGCCGTCGTCGGTTCATTCACTCAGCAGGTATCCACGCTGCGCCAGCTCGTCCTGAATATAGTCCAGCGTCTCTTCGGAATCAGCAATAACCGTATGCCAGTGTTCGTCACAGGTCAGCGCCTTCAGCGGCACCGCCTTCCCCGTCTCCAGGTTCTCCATGAATTCCCGCACCTGTCGTCTGGAGGAGATATTCAGCTCTCCGCGGATCAGTCCGTACACATCATGCTCCACAAAAACATCCAGCACCCGTCCCCCGGCATCCACGAAAATGTTCAGCTCATCCTCCGTGTGCAGATCATCATGCGTCACATGAAAGACCCTCCGGCAGCTGGCCCCCTCCTGAAGAATATATCCCCGGCGCGTGGACAGGATATCATACCCGGCTGTCCTCAGGAGAGCAATATCCTGAACGATCACCTGACGGCTGACGCCCATCTTACGGCTCAGATCTGCCCCGGACAGCATCCTCCCCCGGATCGCCTCTACGATCTGTTCTCTTCGTTCCTCTCCGCTCATCTCGTCTCCTTCCTCACGCGGCCTTACAATCGAGCAGGAGGCGGCTTTTTCGCCTCATACTCGCCGCGCGCGTCCGGCAACAGCCGGAAAATACCTTACGCGCCCCTGCGCACATATATGCAAAAAGCGTCACACGGGTGGCGCTTTCTGCTCTTTTTCAATCTGATTCCTTTATGCTTCCACACTATAGTTGGGAGCTTCCTTGGTGATATGAACATCATGAGGGTGGCTCTCCTTCAAAGAAGCGGCCGAGATCTTGATGAACTCGCTCTTCTCCTTCAGCTCCTGAATCGTGGGCGCGCCGCAATATCCCATGCCGGAGCGGATGCCGCCCACCAGCTGGAAGATCGTGTCCTCCACGCTTCCCTTATAGGCCACCCGGCCCTCCACGCCTTCCGGTACCAGCTTCCTGGCATCGGTCTGGAAATAACGGTCCTTGCTTCCATTCTCCATGGCCGCGATGGAACCCATGCCGCGGTATACCTTATATTTTCTTCCCTGATAGATCTCGAAATCGCCCGGCGCCTCATCGCAGCCCGCAAACATGGAGCCCATCATACACACATTGGCCCCGGCCGCCAGGGCTTTGGTCATGTCGCCGGAATATTTGATGCCGCCGTCCGCGATGATCGGAATGCCGTATTTCTTCGCCGCCTCGTAGCTGTCCATCACTGCCGTGATCTGCGGCACGCCGATGCCGGCCACCACACGAGTCGTACAGATGGAACCGGGCCCAATGCCCACCTTCACTGCGTCCACGCCGGCCTGAATCAGCGCCTCCGTGCCCGCGCCGGTCGCCACATTGCCGGCGATCACCTGCAGCTCCGGATACGCGTCCTTAATCTGACGCACCGCATTCAGGATGTTGCGGGAATGTCCGTGCGCCGAATCCACCACGATGCAGTCCACCTTGACATTCACCAGCGCCTCCACGCGCTCCATCATATTGGCTGTGATCCCCACCGCTGCGCCGCAGACCAGACGTCCCTGTGCGTCCTTGGCCGAATTGGGGTACTTGATCTGTTTCTCAATGTCCTTGATCGTAATCAGGCCCTTGAGATTGAAATTCTCATCGACGATCGGCAGCTTTTCCTTGCGGGCCCGGTCGAGAATCTGCTTCGCCTCCTCCAGCGTCACGCCCTCGTGGGCCGTCACCAGGTTCTCGGACGTCATGGATTCAGAGATCTTTTTCGTAAAATCTGTCTCAAACTTCAGGTCGCGGTTGGTGATGATGCCCACCAGCTTCTTCCCGCGGGTGATCGGCACACCGCTGATGCGGAATTTTCCCATGAGCTCATTGGCGTCCGCCAGCGTATGTTCCGGGGAGAGATAAAAGGGGTCCGTGATGACGCCGTTCTCCGAGCGCTTCACCTTGTCCACCTCGTCCGCCTGCTGCTCAATCGACATATTCTTATGAATCACGCCGATGCCGCCCTGTCTCGCCATGGCGATAGCCATCCGGTACTCCGTCACCGTATCCATCCCGGCGCTCATCATGGGAATGTTCAGCCGCAGCTTCGGTGTCAGCCAGGTCGTCAGATCCACCATATTCGGAGTCACCTCCGAATAGGCGGGCACCAGCAGCACGTCGTCAAAAGTAATACCCTCTCCAATCATCTTCGCCATTTTCTGCCACTCCTTTGTGAAACTGATTCAATGTGTTTGTATATCTAATACCCTGAAAGGTTTGTGTTCTAGTGTAACGAAAGTTCGGGGGCTTGTCAAGGAAGAATCAAAAGAAGATTCCACAAAAACACACCGGCCCGCAGCCGAAGCCGGAGCCGGTGAATCATACTCTCTGCAGAACAGCGGAGAACTCTTTCTTTGATCTTTTCAGAAACGTTTACAGTTTGGAAACCGTCGGCTGCTCGTGATACTGCGTATGCAGCAGCTCGTGCGCCTTGTGCGACAGCGGCCGTCCGAAGAAATCCCGGTAGATCGTCTGAATCTCCGGATTCTCATGGCTCTTGCGCAGCGGCAGGGACGCATCCAGCCGGTACAGAGCCTCCATCCGCTTCTCCCGCACGGCATTGGTAGTGCCGATCGGCTGACCGCCGCCGCCGATGCATCCGCCGGGGCAGGCCATGATCTCGATAAACGCATACTCGTCTGCCCGCTTCAGCAGCTCCTCCGCGTTCCTCAGCGTATGCGCCACAGCCACCTTGAGCGGCGTCCCGTTCAGATCGATGGTCGCCTCCTTGATGCCCTTGAAACCACGTACCTCCTCGAAATCGATGCGGGGCAGCGTCTCGCCGGTAAACACCTCATATGCGGTCCGCAGAGCGGCCTCCATGACGCCGCCGGTCGTCCCGAAGATAGCGCCCGCGCCGGTCGCAGTACCCAGCGGCGAGTCAAAATCGCTCTCCGGCAGGTTCTTCATATCCAATCCCTCGTAGCGGATCAGCTTCGCCAGCTCCCGGGTCGTCAGCACATAATCCACATCCGGACGGCCATCCCGCCCCAGCTCCGGCCGGGAAGCCTCATATTTCTTCGCCGTGCAGGGCATCACAGAGACGGAAATGATGTCCGCGGGATCGATGCCGACCCGCTGCGCATAGTAGGTCTTGGCCACCGCGCCGAACATACCCTGCGGGCTTTTGGCCGAGGACAGATTATCCATCAATTCCGGATGGTGCTTCTCCACATAATTGACCCAGCCGGGGGAGCAGGATGTGATCAGCGGCAGCCGGCCGCCATTTTTGATGCGCTCGATCAGCTCGCTGCCCTCCTCCATGATCGTCAGGTCAGCCGCGAAATTGGTATCGAACACCTTGTTAAATCCCAGCATCCGCAGTGCGCTCGTCATCTTCCCTGTGACCAGAGCGCCGGGTTCGAAGCCGAATTCATCGCCCAAAGCCACGCGGACCGCCGGCGCCACCTGCACGACTACATGCTTGGACTCATCATGAATGGCCTTCCACACAGCCGCCGTGGCATCTCTCTCCACGATCGCACCTACCGGACATACCAGAGAACACTGACCGCACAGCACGCAGTCCGTCTCCGCCATCGGCAGATCGAAGGCCGTGGTCACTTTGAAATCCGCCGAGCGCTTCGTATAGCTCAGTGCAGTAATTCCCTGAATCTCGGTGCAGGCCTTCACGCAGCGGCCGCACTTGACACACTTGGTAGGATCCCGCACGATAGCAGGATTATCCGGCTCCACCACCTCATGACTGGAAATGTCGGGCAGATCCGGCTGCAGCAGATTGAAGCGGCGGCAGAGATCCTGCAGCTCACAGGAACCGTTCCGGGGGCAGATCAGACAGTTCTGATTGTGATCCGCCAGCATCAGTTCCAGCACGCCCACCTGAGCGTCATAGACCTTCTGGGTATCGGTAAATACTTCCATGCCCTCCGCCACCGGCATGGTGCAGGAGGTCTGAAGCTTCCTGTATCCCTTCACCTCTACCACGCAGAGACGGCAGTGAGCCTTGGATTCCTGATCCGGGTGATAGCACATGTGCGGGATATCGATATGCAACATCCGCGCCGCATCGATCAGGAGCGTGCCCTCCTCGACCTCCAGCGGTATGTTATTGATCTTAATATGTACCTTGCTCATCGAATGGCCACCTCCTTCTTCACCTCAAAGACCTCCGGGAAATGTTCGACCGCCGACAGCAGCGCGGACTGCGCCGACTCGCCCAGGCCGCACAGAGAAGCATTGCACATGATGTGGGCGAATTTCAGCATCGTGTCGATGTCCTTCTGCGTGTGGGTCCCCGCCGCCAGCTTGTCCAGAAGCAGGGCGATATGCCGGTTCCCCTCCCGGCAGGGCGTACACTGACCGCAGCTTTCATGGCAGAAAAATTCCTGCGTCATCCGCAGAAAACCGATGACAGAGGTGCGCTCATCAACCACCAGTACGGCGCCGGAGCCGATGGCCGTCAGACCGGCATTTTTCATATCTTTGTAGGTATAGGGTGTATCCAGCTCGGCCTGAGATGCAAGGCAGCCGGAAGCGCCGCCGAGCTGCACCAGCTGCACCCGGTGACCCGCCGTGACGCCGCCTGCGAGCTCGATGATCTCACGGATGGTGGTGCCGAAAGGAATCTCAAAGACCCCGGGCCGCTCCACATTGCCGGACACGGAGATCATCTTCGTTCCGGGACATTCCGGCGTGCCCTGTCTCTTGTAAAATCCCTCATCGTCCATCAGTACATTGGGAACCAGAGAAAGAGACTCCACGTTGTTGACGCAGGTGGGCAGGTGGAAGACACCGCACTGCTTGATATACGGGGGTTTCATACGGGGACGCCCCGATTTGCCCTCGATGGATTCCGCCAGGGCAGAGCCCTCGCCGCAGACGTAAGCGCCCGCGCCGGAATACAGATGAATGCGGTAATTCAGACCGGAGCCGAGAATATTTTCTCCCAGATATCCCGCCTCCTCACACTGGCGGATAGCGTTCCGCAGAAGAGGCTGCAGATGAGAATACTCCTCCCGAAGATACAGATAACCATTTTTCGCGTCCACGGACCATCCGGCGATGATCATGCCCTCCAGCACCTGGAAGGGATCGCGGCGCAGCATTTCCCGGTCCTTAAAGGTTCCGGGCTCGCCCTCGTCGGCGTTGCAGACCACGCACTTATCCGGCGCCTTCACGTCCTTGGCCTGCGTCCATTTGCGGCCCATGTCATAAGCCGCGCCGCCGCGCCCCTGGATGCCATTGGCGCTGAGAATCTTCGCGATCTCATAACCGTCCATGGTCAGCGCCCGGCGCAGCCCCTGGAAGCCACCGTGTGCCTCATACTCGCTGAGGCTCCAGGGATCATACTTCCCGAACCGTCGGGAGATAAAGGATACTGTCTTTGCCATTTCGCTCCTCCCTTCAGTCCAGCTCCCGGAGCATGGCCAGCACCCGCTCCGGGGTGGTAAGATTGCCATATACCACGCCATTCACCCGCACCGCGGGCGCCACATCGCAGGCGCCGAAGCAGGGAACACGTTCAATGGTAAAGCGGCCGTCGTAGGTAACTTCTCCCAGCTCGATGCCCAGGATCTCCTTCAGTGTCTCCAGCAGCTGTTTGCTGTCATTGACGCGGCAGGGGGCACTGCTGCAGACCTCGAGGGGATATTTGGCACGGGGCTTATCATGAAGCGCCGTGTAAAAACTGATCACATCATAGAGCTGCGTGATCTTCAGATTCAGCTTCTGCGCCACATAGACCGCAGCCGGACGGGAAATATATTTCCGTTCCTGCGCAGCCTGCACGGCCAGCAGAATACCGATGAGCTGCGTCGGGTCGTTATCATGCTCGGCAATAATCCGGTCGATCGCCGCCATGTCACCCGCCGTCAGTTCATCAGGCGTAGGGTCAAAAGGCTTCATAGGTTCTTCTCCTTTCACAGGGGGAGACGTGATCACGTATCTCGTCCCGGGTTAATTGTAATATTTTTATCATACCATTTTTGATACCTTTTATCAATAACTATTGCAAAATATAGAATTATGTTTGTTATATTATTCGCAGATATTCTTCGGCTAAAAGAAAGGATCGCAAATCACATTTCTTTATATGCAAAAAACGCGCCAAAGGCGCGTTTTTTGCATACTTTATTAATTTATAATGCAGCGTCTGGACGCCGTCCGGGTTACCTTGCCTTTTTCCACGGTGAAAACAGCCGCTCCACGCTTCGCGTTGCTGCGGCTGCGGGCGTATTCGTAATCCGGGCCACAGCCCTCCTTGCTCATATCGCCCTGCCCGTCCGATGTCCAGGCGCTGAATCGTGCAAGCACGCTTCAGCGTCTGGCCGCCGTCCGGGTTTTCCCCGTTACATCATTCCCATGTCGGGGTCGGCTGCGGCAGCGGGGGCGGGTTCTTTGATCGTAGCAACGACGGACTCGGTGGTGAGCAGTGTGGAAGCCACGCTGGTGGCGTTCTGCAGAGCGCTCCGGGTCACCTTGGCAGGATCGAGGATACCGGCCTGAACCATATCCACATACTCCTCATGCAGCGCATCGAAGCCGTAGCCTTCCTCGGACTCCTTCACCTTGCTGACGATGACGGCGCCCTCCAGGCCCGCATTGGCAGCGATGGTATAAAGCGGTGCTTCCAGAGCCTTCAGAACCACATTGGCGCCGGTCTTCTCGTCGCCATCCATCTCCGCTGCCATCTTAGCCACTTCCTTGGCCGCATGGATATAAGCGGATCCGCCTCCGGCGATGATGCCTTCCTCAACAGCGGCCTTCGTAGCTGCCAGGGCATCCTCCATGCGCATCTTGGCTTCCTTCATCTCGGTCTCGGTCGCCGCGCCCACACGGATGACGCCGACACCGCCGGACAGCTTCGCCAGTCTCTCCTGCAGCTTCTCTTTATCGAATTCGGACGTAGTCTCCGCCAGGTTGGCCTTAATCTGCGCGATCCGATCCTGAATATCCTTGGCGGAACCCAGGCCATCCACGATGATGGTGTTCTCCTTGGTGACCTTAACGGAACGGGCACGTCCCAGCTGATCCATGGTGGCATCCTTCAGCGCCAGACCCAGATCATCAGAGATCACGGTGCCGCCGGTCAGGATAGCGATATCCTGCAGCATTTCTTTTCTGCGGTCGCCGTATCCGGGCGCCTTGACACCGACCACATTGAAGGTGCCGCGCAGCTTGTTGACGATCAGAGTAGTAAGAGCCTCACCCTCGATGTCCTCGGCGATGATCAGCAGCCGGGCGCCGCTCTGCACCACCTGCTCCAGGATCGGCAGAACTTCCTGCACATTGCTGATCTTCTTATCGGTAATCAGGATATAAGGATCCTGCAGCTCCGCTTCCATCTTCTCCATGTCGGTGCACATATATGCGGAAATATAACCGCGATCGAACTGCATGCCTTCCACCAGATCCAGCTCGGTCTGCATGGTCTTGGACTCCTCGATGGTGATAACGCCGTTGCCGGACACCTTCTCCATGGCCTCGGCAACCATCTCACCGACGGAATCGTCGCTGGCGGAAATCGCGGCCACGCGGGCGATCTGCTCCTTGCCGCTGATCGGCTGGCTCATGCGGGAGATCGCTTCCACTGCGGTATCGGTCGCCTTCTTCATGCCCTTTCTCAGGATGATAGGGTTGGCTCCGGCCGCCAGGTTCTTCATACCCTCGTTGACCATGGCCTGCGCCAGCACGGTCGCCGTGGTGGTTCCGTCACCGGCCACATCGTTGGTCTTGGACGCAACTTCCTTGATCAGCTGCGCACCCATGTTCTCAAAGGAATCCGCCAGCTCAATCTCCTTGGCGATGGTCACGCCGTCGTTGGTGATCAGCGGAGCGCCGTAGGACTTGTCAAGAACCACATTTCTTCCTTTCGGTCCCAGGGTAACACGCACGGTATCTGCCAGCTGATTTACGCCGGACTCCAGAGCTTTTCTGGCTTCGGCACCATATTTAATTTCTTTTGCCATCGGAATCAATCCTCCTAAATCATCAATCTATATTCTGTTTTTCCCGCAGGCGGCTGCTCCGTCCGCGGAGGTTCTGTCTTCTTATTCATGCATCCGCCGCGCGGATACTGTCACGAAACTGAACGTCTCAGTCCTCGATGATGGCCACGATGTCGCTCTGCTTTACGACGATATAGGTCTCCTCTTCCACCTTCACTTCGGTGCCGGCATACTTGGAATAAATGACCTGATCACCGGGCTTTACTTCCATGACGACCTCCTTGCCGTCTACAACACCGCCGGGGCCCGCTGCGATGACTTCCGCCTGCTGGGGCTTCTCCTTCGCGCCGCCGGGGAGCACAATGCCCGATTTCGTGGTCTCTTCCGCTACTAACTGCTTTAATACGACTTTGTCGCCCAAAGGTTTCAATTTCATGATTTGTACCTCCTGATTTCTGGTTTTGTTAGCACTCATTTCATCCGAGTGCTAACTTCTGCGTATATATTATTCATTCGTCCCTGAAAAAGCAACGCCATCATTTTGTTTGATTTGCGGTATTCCCGGGCTTTTCTTATTTATTACTCTTTATTTCTTTTATTTTCGCGTTATTTCATAAATTCCTCTTTTCAAGGAGTCATTTTTATATTACAATAGATTCATCTGGTGTTTTTCTATTTTGAATGAATAAAGAAAGGATGATTTCATGAAAAAACATTTTAAAAAGCTGTTTGTATTCACCGCCGCAGCGGCGGCCGTGGGCGCGGTGGGCGCCTGGCTCTTTAAGAACGACAAGCTGCCCTTCGGCGCGAAGAAGGAGGAGCCGGATGATCTGAATGAGGACGACTTCGACGAGGATCTGAAGGATCTCTTTGACGACTTTCAGGAAGAACCGGCCGAGGAGGAGACTCCGGCGGAGGAAGAAGCCCCTGCGGAAGAAGAAGTTCCTGCTGAAGAGGAAGCGCCTGCTGCAGAAGAAGAACCCGCCGCACAGACCGAAGAACCGGCCGAAGAGCCTGCTTCCGCTGCGCAGGAAGAACCTGTTGCTGAGGAAAAAACTGCCGCACAGGAAGCGGAATAACGATTCCCCTGCAAAATACTGTATAGATAAAGACCGCCGTTTCACACCAGGGAAACGGCGGTTTTCTCATTTTTACAGCAGATCAGGTCGGGTTCTTTCCTTTCCAGGCCTCCCGCAGCGTCTGCACACCCCGGCGGATCTCCTCCTCTTCGAGGTTTGCGTATCCCAGGATTACCGTGTGGCTCTCCGCCGGTTCCAGAAAGTAAGCGGAGAGACCGTACACACGGACGCCCGCCTCCGCCGCCCGGGCGATCAGTGTCTCCTCCCTCTCACCCCGCCGGGATTCCAGAAGCAGATGAAGCCCGGCCATCTCCCCGCTGATGCGGAAATCCTTCCGCAGCGGCTCCAGCGCCTCCAGAAGAGCCTCGTGCTTATTCCGGTAAATCCCCCGCATCCGGTTCAGATGCCGCTCAAAATACCCCTCCTCCAGGAAGCGGGCCAGAATCTCCTGATCGACGCGCGACACCGTGGAAGCATAGAAGCCGCAGACCTCATCATAGCGGCGGTTCAGCTCCTCCGGAAGAACCATGTAGCTGACGCGGATGGCCGGAGCCACGGCCTTCGAGAAGGTGCCCAGGTAGATAACCCGCCCCGTATAGTCGGAACCGCAGAGCGCCGGAATCGGCCGCCCCCGGTAGCGGAACTCACTGTCATAGTCGTCCTCGATGAGATAGCGCCCCGGCGCCTCCGCCGACCAGTTCAGGATCTCCCGACGGCGCGAGACGGACATGACGGCACCGGTAGGAAACTGATGTGAGGGCATGATATAGGCCATATCCGCGCCGGAACGCGCCAGCAGGTCCGCACGCATGCCGCTGCGGTCCATCGCCACCGGCACGATGTCATGCCCCAGTCCCTGCAGCACCCGGCTGGCCTGGCGATAGGTGGGATTTTCCATGGCGATGCGGCGTTTCCCCGTGACCTGCCACAGGAGCATCAGCAGATACTCACTGCCGGCGCCCACTACTACCTGCTCCGGACGGCAATGAATACCGCGGGAGGCCTGCAGATAATCGCAGATGGCCTGGCGCAGCCGCTGTTCCCCGCGCGGAAGGCCGCTGGCGAAGAATTCCCGGTTTCCCGCCTGCAGCGTCTCCCGGGACAGCTTCCGCCACACGCTGAAGGGGAAATGTCCCAGATCGATGCCGCGGGGCGAGAAATCCAGCAGCCCGTTCCCATCCTGCTTCCCACGGTTCTCCTCCGGGGCCGATGCCATTTCCTCTGTGCCGCGCTCCGGCATCGCCAGCAGGGACTCCACCTCTGCCGCATAGTACCCCCGGCAGGGCCTCGTCTCCAGGTACCCCTCAGCCACGAGCTGATCGTAGGCCAGCTGCGTGGTACTGCGGCTGACGGACAGCTTCTCCGCCAGCTGCCTGGTGGAGGGAAGCTTCTCTCCGGCGCCGATGCGCCCCTCCTGGATCTCCCTCTTAATAAAACAATAAATCTGCTCATAGTAGGGAGCAGATTTATTGTCAGCGAAGGGAATCATCAGATCGATCACGACGATCTCCTCCTTCTCTTTCTGATCTTTATATTACCCGCAAACGGCTTCGCACCTTATTTCTTCACATCCAGCTTAAACGAGCTCTTCAGCGAGACAATGCGGTTAAACACCGGCGCGCCCGGCTGCGAATCCTTTGAATCCACACAGAAATATCCGTTGCGGACGAACTGGAAGCGGTCTCCGACCACCGCCTTCGCCAGCTCCGGCTCCACATAACAGGAATCCCGTACAACAAGAGAATGGGGATTCAGGTTCAGGGTACCGTCCTCCGCCAGCAGGCCTTTCTCCTCATCCACGATGTTCTCATACAGGCGGGCCGTCACCCGCGTGGCCGTGGCCGCCGCCACCCAGTGGATCGTCCCCTTCACCTTGCGGCCGGTGAATCCGCTGCCGCTCTTCGTCTCCGGATCATACGTGCAGTGAATCACCGTGATCTCCCCGTTTTCATCCTTTTCAAAGCTCTGGCAGGTCACGAAGTAGGCGTTCATCAGGCGCACCTCATTGCCCGGGAAGAGGCGGAAATATTTCCGGGGCGGATTCTCCATGAAATCCTCCCTCTCGATATACAGCTCCCGCCCAAAGGGCACCAGACGGCTTCCCAGCGCCTCATTTTCCATGTTGTTGGGCGCCTCCAGATACTCGATCTGTCCCTCCGGATAATTATCAATGACCAGCTTCACCGGATCCAGCACCGCCATCATCCGCGGCTGACTCAGCTTCAGATCTTCGCGGATGCAGTATTCGAGCATCGGCATCTCTGCCGTACTCTGGCTCTTGCTGACGCCGCAGAGTTCCACGAAACGCTGAATGGATTCCGGCGTATAGCCGCGGCGGCGCAGGCCGCTGATGCTGACCAGACGGGGATCATCCCAGCCGTCAACGATGCCATTCTCCACCAGACGCTTGATGTAGCGCTTGCCGGTGACCACATTTTTCAGATACAGCTTGGCGAACTCGATCTGCCGCGGCGGATTCTCGAACTCACACTCCCGCACGACCCAGTCATACAGAGGCCGGTGATCTTCGAACTCCAGCGTACAGATGGAATGCGTTACATGCTCCACCGCGTCCTCGATCGGATGCGCGAAATCATACATCGGATAAATGCACCAGGCATCCCCCGTGTTGTGATGCGTCATATGAGCCACCCGGTAAAGGATCGGGTCACGCATGTTAATGTTGGGGGAGGCCATATCGATCTTCGCCCGCAGTACCTTCTCCCCGTCGGCATATTTGCCGTTCTTCATATTCTCAAAAAGCTCCAGATTCTCCTCCACGGAACGATTCCGGTACGGGCTCTCCTTCCCCGGTTCCGTCAGCGTCCCCCGGTACTCCCGGATCTCGTCCGCCGTCAGATCGCAGACATACGCCTTGCCCTTGCGGATCAGGTGCAGCGCACACTCATACATCTGTGGGAAATACGAAGAGGCAAAATACAGCCTGTCCTCCCAGTCAGCCCCCAGCCACTCCACATCAGCCTTGATGGACTCTACGAATTCCGTCTTTTCCTTGGTCGGGTTCGTATCATCGAACCGCAGGTTAAACTGGCCGTTGTATTTCCTGGCCAGCCCGTAATTCAGCAGAATCGACTTGGCGTGTCCGATATGAAGATACCCGTTGGGCTCCGGCGGGAACCGTGTCGTGACATGATCATACACACCCGCGGCCAGATCCTCTTCAATAGCCGTCTCGATAAAGTTCCTCGATACTACATTCTCTCTCTCTTCCATTGGCAACCTCCTGGTTTCTCGTCGTGCGTGTTCTCACTCACGGATATACACGCCCTGCTCCTCCCAAAAATCCAGCAATTCCTGCACGGTCTCGTGCGCCCAGTTCTCATCCGGCTCGGGATATGTCTCCCCCTGCTCTTTCTGCTCAGCCGTCTGCTCCGGCTCCGTCTTCTTTTCCTGCTCCGTCCTCTCGTCCAGAACCGTCCTCTTCTCTTCCATGCGCACAGACCTCCCTGTCTCTTCCCTTTGCCGCTGCGGCAGCATTTTTCCTATTATACCTTTTTCCCCGGCGAACCGTCAAGGCGACGTGCGGAGAATCTTTGCAAAAATGCACGGAATGTTGGATTTTCCGTCAAAACAGGATGTATTTTTCTGCCAAAATATGCTACACTTTAATCCGGGCTGTATCGTGCCGTCGCGATTATTTAACATTTAAGAAAGACGCTTGAAAAATTTTTCAATGTTTTTATTCTTTCCTTACATTTTTGTTTTATAATCCATGTATGGAAAAATCAAAAGACAGATCCGGTACGCCCTTCCGCCGTCCGGGACTGTCTTCGCTAAGGATTTCACACACGGGAGGCTTTCAGTATGAGAGAAAAGATGAGACAATTTATGAGCGGCCGGTATGGAGCGGATCAGCTGGGGCGCTTCCTGATGGGCGCTGCCGTCGTGACCCTGATTATCTATATGATCAGCCGGGTTTCCCTCTTCTATCTGCTGGCCCTCGCCTGCCTGATCTGGTATTACTACCGCGCCATGTCCCGGAATTGCAGCAAACGTTATGAAGAGAATCTCAGATATCTTCAGATTCAGAACCGGGTCATGGGTCGTTTTCGACTGATGAAGACACACCTGCAGCAGAGAAAGACGTACCGCTTTTATAAATGCCCGTCCTGCAAGCAGAAAGTGCGCGTCCCCAAAGGCCGCGGCAAGATTTCCATCACCTGTCCCAAGTGCCATGCCGAATTTATCCGCAAGAGCTGATGCGCACTCCGGGGCCGGAAAGGCCTTTGAGTCTCCGGCAGCTTGACATTTGACAGGAGATACGCTATGTTTGGTTACATCGGTGTCAATAAACCGGAGCTGAAGATCAAGGACTTCGAGACCTACCAGGGTTATTACTGCGGACTGTGCCGTGCTCTGGGGCGTCAGACCGGCCGAATCAGCCAGCTGACTCTGACCTACGACATGACATTCCTCGCTGTACTCCTCACCGGACTCTACGAAGAGGAAGAACAGTGGGTCACCGGGAGATGCCCGGTCCGTCCGTGGAAGAAATGCCGTAAAATCGTGAATTCCTGTACGGAGTACGCGGCCCAGGTCAATGTCCTGCTGGCCTACTATAATCTTCTGGATGACTGGGAGGATGACCACAGCCTGAAAAGTCTGCTGCTCGCACGCCTCCTCCGCGGAAAATGCCGGAAGCTTCAGGAGGCCTGGCCCAGACAGAGCCGGGCGATCGAAGAGTATCTGAGAAAACTCCACCAGTGCGAATCCTCCGAATCGCCGGATCTGGATCTGGCCGCCGGACTGACCGGGGAGATGCTGGCGGAGATTTTTGTGTATCAGGAGGATTGCTGGTCTCCCCATCTGCGGCGCATGGGCTTCTTTCTCGGCAAGTTCATCTATCTGATGGACGCCTACGAGGATCTGGAGGAAGACCGGATGACCGGCTCCTACAATCCCTGGAAATATTTTCCGGACAGCGGACATTTTGACGACGACTGCCAGAGCATTCTGACCATGATGATGTCGGAGGCCTCCCGGGCCTTCGAACGGCTTCCCATCCTGGTCAATGCGGACATCCTGCGCAATGTCCTCTACTCCGGCGTCTGGAGTAAATTCGAGACGGTCCGTGCCCAGCGAAACGACCCGGATTTTCAGGGAAAGAAGCACCGCAAGCGCAGAAAACAGAGCAACAAATGAATTCATTGGAGGATCCACCATGTCTGACCCCTATCAGGTTCTCGGTGTAGACCGGGGCGCATCCGACGAGGAGATAAAAAAAGCATACCGCAAGCTGAGCCGGAAATATCACCCGGATGCCAACATCAACAACCCCAACAAAGCCCAGGCCGAGGAGATGTTCAAAGAGGTTCAGCAGGCGTACGAACAGATCATGAAAGAGCGGGAGCAGGGCTCCTCCGGAAGCACCGGCTATGGCAACAGCGGATACGGCGGAGGCTACCGCAGCAGCCAGGGGCGTTCTAACGACGGCACCGGCTACGACGGAGACAACCAGAATACCTCCGGCGGAACCTATGAGAATCCCTTCGGCGGCTTTGGCGGGTTCGGTGGATTTGGAAGCTTCGGCGGCAGCGGCTTCGGCTTCGGCGGTCAGCCCTTCTATCATGCCAATGAAAACGCTTATTCCGGAGACGATGCGGTGCATATGCGGGCGGCTGCCAATTACCTCAACAATCAGGCCTACGAGGAAGCGCTCAACACCCTGAACACCGTGCGCGACCGCACCGCAGAATGGTACTATTTCTGCAGCGTCGCCCACAGCGGCCTCGGCAACAACGTCAATGCCCTAAACTACGCCAGACAGGCCGCCTCCATGGATCCGGACAATATCGAATACCAGAACCACATTCACCGCCTGGAAAACGGCGGTCAGTGGTACCAGAACACCAGCGAGAGCTACGGCGGTCATCCCGCCGCCTCCCTCAACAACATCTGCTGTTACATCTGCATGCTCGAACTCTGCTGCACTTCCTGCCGCGGACCGTATTGCTGCATGATATGATGATACAAGGGACCAAAGGCCACGAACTGGAACGCTTGCGTTCCGATTCGTGGCCTTGGGGACCGCAACAACATGAGGAAGTAGCCATTTTGGTCAATACTTTGACCAAAATGAGCGAATTCCGAATGTTGTTAGAATTGCGAGAGTGCAAAGCACGGAGCAATTCGTAGTATCATCATATCATCCCCACCACCGCCCGAACATGACACCGTAGGCGCCCCTTGTGGGGTAAGAAGCCATTTTCCGAAGGAAAATCATATCCCCCCAAACATAGGTACAGAGCCATTTCACTGCACCCCTGAACTCCCGAATCCCCCTCTCGTTTCGCCCTTCTTCTCTCCGACCTCCTGAAAAACAATCCGGGGCTGGTGCTTCTGGATGCGGAACTGAGCGATCCGGTCGTTGACATGGATCTCCGTGTCACGCACCGCGAACACCGGATATTTCCAGACATCGTCTGTACTGTGCTTCCCATAACTCTCGTCAATGACACCGATGGAATTGACCTGCAGGATACCGAAGTTCTTAAAGGTCGAACTGCGTGGCGCGACGATGGCCTCGTATCCGTCGGGGAGCCGCAGAGAGATTCCGAAATCAATCATCGCGAATTCCCCTTTTTTCAGTGTCACATCCTCCGCCGCACGCAGATCGATCCAGTCGCTTTTTCCATCTATGTATGTCAGCTTCTCGATCCGGTCGCTGTGATAGTGTATCTCTATGACCTCTGTATCCATCAGTACCTCCGTCTGCGCCGATGTCTCTTCCTTTTGCGCCTGTTATGGTTCTGCAGCAGACGAATCAGGATTGCCAGCAGGAAAAAGAGAAGGATTCCCAGCAGTACCAGAGCAACGATCTCCATGACATTCCAGCTGTCGGAACTGTTCTTCCCGTCTGCCTCCTCATCTGCCTCCGCGCTCTCCGTCCCGGAAACCTCTGCCGTCCCGTCAGAGTCCGGGGTTTCCGAAGTCTCTGCCTCAGACACCTCGGAGGATGAATCAGATGAAGCCAGACTCATCTGCACCGTCGCGCTGCCGATCTCCATACCCTGATAATACCAGGTCTTCACACCCAGGACGCTGTCCGCCTCCTCTGTCTCGCGCACCGCGAATTCTGTTGTCAGTGAAGAAATGTCCACCCCCGTAGGAAGACACAGGCTGGCGTCCTCTTCCACATCCGTCACAAGAGAAAGACTTCCCAGCCCGGACAGATTTGTCGAGACAGCCTCACTCATCGGGGTCAGGGAGAAGGAGTCAAAGGCATAGTCCAGAAGCTTCTGCGTATCCTCAAAGCGATCGCTGGAGCCCTGCATGATGATGCAGATGACATCCATGCCCCCCTGCGAGGCATAGGTAACCAATGTATTTCCCGCAAGGGAAGTATATCCGGTCTTGCCGCAGACCACCGAGGAATTATAATATTCGCTGGTGGGGATCAGCATCAGGTGATGATTCGTATAGGTGTTGAAGCCGTCCGTCTTCACAGCCCGCCCGGACAGACTCACCTCCGTCTGTGAGGCATACTGTCGAAACGCTTCGCTCTGAATACAGCCCCAGAGGATCATCGCCATATCATGCGCCGTCGTGTAGTGGTCCTCATCGTTAAGTCCATGCGGATTGGTAAAATGCGTGTTGGTCGCTCCCAGCTCCGCCGCCCTCTCGTTCATCAGCTCCGCAAAGGCATCCACTGAACCGGCGACATGCTCCGCCAGCGCATAGGCCACTTCGTTGACCGACTCCACCAGGAGAAACTGAAGACACTCGCTGACAGTCAGCACTTCCCCTTCCTGGAATTCGTAATGATGGCCCCCGTCCTCAATATCGTAAATGGAATTGTAGGAGAAGGTAACCTCTTCGTCCAGCTCACAGTTCTCCAGCACCAGAAGAGCCGTCAGAATCTTCGTCGTGCTGGCGGGGTAGCTCTGCGCATCCCCGTCCTTACTATAGAGCACCGCACCGGAATTCAGCTCGATCAGATAAGCACTCCCGGCGGTGATCTCCGGCGCTTCCGGCCAGTCTTCCGCCGAACTGTAGTCGTACAGGGTGTGGTCTGATTTGCCCACGGCAGCCGACACAGACTCCGCCCCGAATATGCATATGGCTGCCACGGTCAGTATCCAAAGCCAGCCCCAAAATCTCTTCTTCAAAATAAACATCGCTCCCGTCTACCGTGGAAGAATTCCCTGTATTTTTACGGCTCACGCCTGTCGGGCCGGTTTTCTCACGCTCTCCGGCAGATGGCGGACCACCTCTGCCAGAGGCAGACCCATCACAGCATAGTAATCACCGTGAATCCGTTTGATAAAGAGAGAACCCTTTCCCTGAATCGCGTAGGCGCCCGCTTTGTCACGGGGCTCACCGGTGGCGATATAGGTGCGGATCTCCTCATCGGTCAGGTCATAGAATTCCACCTTCGTCACAGAGGTGAAGCTGACCGTCTTTTCCCGGCTCTGAATCGCCACGCCCGTATAAACATGGTGAACCTGCCCTGAGAGGCTTCGCAGCATCTCATATGCCTCTTCATCCGAATGCGGCTTCCCCAGGGTCTCGCCCTCAAACACGACCAGTGTATCTGCTCCCAGAACGACATCGTCAGGGTGAGCCTTCCAGACGTCCTCCGCTTTTTTCTGCGCCAGGTATTCCGGCACATCCTCCGCCGCCAGCTCCTCCGGCACAGACTCATCTACGTGAGACGGTTCACAGCGGAATTCCAGACCCGCCAGCTCCAGGAGCTGCCTCCTGCGCAGGGACTCAGACGCCAAAATCAACATAAAACATTCCCTCCTTATGTCCTGCGGGTAAAACCGAAGACGCACCCGCAGGCGCCGCCAATGATATGAGACAGGTGTGAAATATTATCCGACGTAAACAGGCCGTCGTACACCTCCTGCCCCAGATAAATCACCGCCACCAGGATCAGCGTCAGGGGAATCTCTCCCCGCCGCACACTGACCACCGACGACAGAATCATCATCATAAAGACAATCCCGCTGGCCCCCATCAATGCGATTCCGGGGAAGAACACCATATTGACGATTCCTGTCACTCCGGCTACGATCAAAATCATGATCAGCAACCGGCGGCTGCCGTATTTTTCCTCCAGAATCGGACCCAGAAGCAGAAACAGCGTCATATTTCCCGTCCAGTGCGTGATGCTGGCATGTCCCAGCACATGGCCGAACAGCCGGACATAGGTGAGCGGGTCCAGCCATGACGAAGCGTATACACTGAAAAACAGAGTATTGGTTCTTCCGCCGGTCGCCTTCCCCAGAAGAAGCGCTCCCAGAGACAGAAAGAAAAATGTCAGGACCACTGGTGCATTATAATGAATCCGCCGAAAGATAAACATATCCTGCCTCCCCGCTGTCACTGTCCGGTCGATCTATTCCAACCGACACGGCATGGAAATACGGTAAAACCGCTGACATCCCCGTCAGCGGTTTTCACCTGTATTGAATCCTCCTACGAAGCAAATCGGGAAACGTACGTCACTTACTGAGGAAGTACAGCGGTGATCTCAGCGAATCCGTCTCCCGGAATCATTTCCATTCGCCCGGTATCTGCCAGCCCGGCCACTTCCGGATCCAGGGGCAGCTGGGCACAGAGAGGGATTCCCGTCTCCTGCGACCAGGCTTCAAGATGACTCTCCCCAAAGACACGGATCCTGCGTCCGCAATCCGGACAGAGCACATAGCTGAAATTCTCCACCACACCCAGAATCGGAATATTCATCTGTTCCGCCATATGCCAGGCCTTCCGCACGACCATCTCCACAAGCCCCTGCGGCGAAGTGACCAGCAGAATACCATCCACAGGCAGAGACTGGAACACCGTGAGCGGCACGTCTCCGGTTCCGGGCGGCATATCGACCAGAAGGTAGTCCAGATCGCCCCAGATTACATCCGACCAGAACTGTTTCACCACACCGGCGATGACCGGACCACGCCAGATTACCGGAGCTTCCTTATCCTCCATCAGAAGATTCAGGGAAACGATCTCAATCCCGGTTTCCGACTCAGCGGGAATCATCCATTTTTCCCCTTCGATGCCGCCCAGGGCCGTCACGCCGAACATCCGCGGAATCGACGGGCCAGTGATATCCGCATCCAGGATCCCTACCCGGAATCCCTGGCGATTCAGCTCAACAGCCAGACCCGCGGTCACGGTAGATTTTCCTACGCCGCCCTTGCCGCTGACGACACCGATCACATGCTTCACCTGGGTAAACTCATTGGGCGCCACCCGGAAGTCAACCGGTCTCTGGCTGCAGCCCTCGCAGCTCTCCCTGTTGCATTCACTATTGGAACATTCTTTCGCCATGATAAACTATCTCCTTGCTTTTCTTTTTACCCGTTCAGGACCACGCTGCCGATCACAGAGACATGATTCAGAGCGCAGAGTTCGCATTCTCTCTTCACATCATCATACCGGGAGCTGTCGATCTGCTCCACCAGCACAACCCCATCAGAGGCAGCCAGTGCTTCCAGAGACTCCGGATCCATCACCACCGACTTACCATAACACACTGATTCAATCTCACCCTGCAGTTTTTCAGAGATCTGTCGCGCGGCCTCTTCCATCCGCTCTGCGCTGCCGGTTCCCGTCAGATAAATACGTTTCATAGAAGCCTTTTCCGCAGTAATGCGTACATCTGCGCAGATCATGCGAAGACGCTCCTCCTCAGAAAGCTCACCCGCTCCCGAATAGAACAGGGACAGGATCCGGCGATCCAGTGCATTTCGGGAAGAACTCCTTCCCTGCGTCCCTGTAAGCTCTCCCAGCACGCGGACATCGTACACGTCCTTCATGTCCCCACTGACGCGCAGGCGCGGGGAAAGGATATAACGCAGGCCGTACCAGGCAATCGCCAGAAAAGCGCCGGCCAGCAGTCCCAGGAGAATGTATTTCAGGTTGAGCCACTGTACAGAGACGCTTTCCGTCCCGGCAGTCTCCCCGGTGTCCTCTGCTTCCGTCTCCTCAGCCGAATCCTCCGCGGCAGCCCGGTCAAGAACCAGATAATAATAGGTCTTCTGATCATCTGTCATGCCGCTCGTCAGGTTATTGATGGCTGTCCGGATCGTATTCATGCTGGTGACCTGCGCCTGCTGGGAACTCAGCAGACTGGTATTCACTTCTTCCGAGAAGGATTCACTGATCAGCGTCATGTCGAACTCGCCATAAAGAGTCCGCAATTCCTCCAGTTCCTCTTCGACGGCATTTTTCAGGATCCCGGCGATGGTCTCACAGTAGTCCTGATCCAGTCCCAGTACCGTAATGGTCAGCAGATCCTCCGAGGAGCCCAGAGAAATCAGTTCCTGCACAGTGCTGCTCTCCGGAGCTCCTTCCAGCCCGGCCGCCACTTCTTCATAGAGAGCGGTTGTATCCAGTCGGGCAATCAGGCTGTTGATGATATTCTCGGTCATATCCTTCTCATCAAGAACCGGATAGACCACCTGATAATCGGTGTCGATATAGTACTGCAGAACGAGCGTGGGAACACCGTTCGGATCCAGCTGCATCTTCACTGAAGTCTGCACATATTCCATTGTGCTCGCGAGCTCTTCATAATACGTCTCATACAGCTGTGCCGCCGCCGCTACTTCCTGAATCTCCCGATCCGTCAGTACATCTTCAGCCGCCTGAAATTCATTCTCTGCCTCCAGGCTCTCCGCTGCCTCAGCGTTTTCATCCGACGTCATCCTTGCCTGCGCATTCTGATACGCGCGCAGCGCCCCCACCGCACCCATCACCAGGGCTCCGAGCAGCATGCAAACGCAGATCTGTCTCCATTTCAGCAAAATCTGCCGGATACAGTCCTTGATGTCGATGGTTATCTCATCCATATAAAGCGCTTCCTCCTCCGTGCATTTCTGTCACCGGCGGCTGTTCTCTTTCCCTCATGCGGTCATACCACTCCGCAGAAAAATCACAACACAGAGAAAATTATAACACACATTCCTCTGTCCTTCAAGAGATAAGTTCATCGACCGTCTGCTATCCTCGTCGCTTTTTGCTTCTGAGGACTCTTCTCCGGAGCAGGCAGAGAAGCCAGTAACCGCCCAGAATCCCCAGCATATTCAGCAAAATATCGTCCACATCAAAACTTCCCAGTTTTGTGATCAGCTGAAACAGTTCGATCACCGCCACGCTGATCAGGCCGACAAAGAAAACCCGCTGCGGAGAATTCATTCTCTTCCCATAGGCCAGGGGCAGAAGAAATCCGAAAGGAAGGAAGGCCAGAACATTTCCCAGGAGATTCAGCCGGGCCCAATCCGCCTGAACATAACGCAGCTGCATACGGATTGTCCGCAGCGGAATCAGATTATAATTTCGATACCCCGGCTGCGAATACATTTCAATCCGTTCCGATAACCCCTCCAGAGAACCGTTAAATTTTATGACCACAAAGACAAACAAAAGCAGAATATAAATCCGCCAGAGCCGTCTCCATGCATGCGATTTCTTCATATATTTCTTCCCTTCACACCGTCAGGCATACGCCCCGCTGAGATCTGCCTCTCATTCCACGCACGGTGTCTCATTATACCGCTTTCGAGTTCTCCCGTAAAGGGGGCAGGACAGAAAAAACTCCCGGACAGTCCGTTCAGGGAACTGTTCCGGGAGTTTTATTTCAGCACACAGGGATTACTCGGCCTTGAAAGAATCGATGTAGGCAGTCGCCTCATCCTCGGTCATGCCGTTGGCGACAAGCTGCTCGATATACCAGTCCTCCGCACCGCTGCAGGCTTCCTTGAAGGAATCGGTATCGATCTCATCATAGGTGGTAACCTCCATCACGCCGGACTCGGTCCACTCTGCTACGAGAGCTTCCACGTTGTCACGGTTGATGGCGATCTGGTAAGCAACAGCCTTCGCAGCGTTCTCATCAATCACAGCCTTCTGCTCATCGGTGAACTGATCGTAAGCGCTCTGGTTGATGCAGAAGAACAGGCAATCATAGTAGGCGTTCCACAGAGAGATGTAGCTCTGCACATCCTGCACGGAAGCAGAGTCGATGGCGGTCTCCGGGTTCTCCTGGCCATCCACGGTACCCTGCTGCAGAGCTGTGTAGGTCTCGGACCAGTTCATAACCGTCGCGTCGCAGCCCCACTCCTTGTAAACTTCCTCACACAGGTCGTTGGAGCAGATGCGCATCTTGAGATCTGCCAGATCAGAAACACTGGTGATGGGCTTCGAAGAATTGGTGATCTGACGGAAACCATTCTCACCGATGCCTTCGCAGACCAGGCCGTACTCAGCCAGAACTTCCTTCAGAGCCTCGCCGCCCTCACCCGCCATGGCGGTATCCACCGCATCATAGTCCTCAAACAGGTAAGGCAGAGAGACAACATTGAAACGGGTGTCAAAGTTCGCATAAATCAGGTTGGAATGCATGGAGACCTGAATCGTCGCTCCATCCATCAGCGCCTGAATACCGTCGGTCTGAGAGCCGTTGGTCAGCTGATCGGAAGCGTACACGCCGATCTGCACCGCTCCGTTCGTAGATTCCTGCATTAGCGCATTAAAGTAGTAACCGGCCTGTGCCCATGTCGAGGTATCGCCGGTAGAGCAGGTGTAGTACCAGTAGGTCTCGGGCCACTCGTCGGTTCCCTCATACACCGCTGCCTCTTCCGAAGCAACATACACATCAGACGCCTCATAGTCCGCATAGGACAGGTCAGAGGAGCCGGCAGACGCCGCTTCTGTCTCACCCTCAGCCGCTGTGGTCTCATCCCCGGCCGCTGTGGTCTCGTCACCCGCAGCCTCCGTCTCCGCCGCGGTTGTGTCAGAAGAGCTCGAAGAAGAGCTTGAACACGCTGTCGCGGACAGAGCCATGGCGGCAGCAAGCATCACTGCGAGAATCCTTCTCCAGTTTCTCATGGTAATTCTTCCTCCCAAAGAAATTTTATTTATGTAACCGGCCTTCGCGCCGGTTTACATGCGTTGAAATACGTCATCCTCCGATCAGCAGCAGACTGATCTGAGGAATATAGGTGAGCAGCATCAGCACCACCAGACAGGCAAGAATCATCGGGAGCACGGCCCTGGAAATCATGGGCAGCGTGACATGATAATACTCATCCTTCCCGGAAGCCAGCGAGGCTGCCTTGTCGCGGATCTGCATTCCAATCGCGACAAAGAGATTTACACCCACCGGCGGCGTCACCTGACCGATGGCCAGGTTGACGGTGATCATGATACCGAAGGCAACCGGATCATAGCCGATGGCCTTCGCCACCGGAAGCATCACCGGCACAAAGATATACATGGCCGAGTTCGCGTCAATAAAGCACCCCGCAATCAGCAGAATGATGTTGACGATGAGCAGGAAAGCCACCGGATTCTCGGCCACCTGCGTCAGCAGCGCCTGCGCCGCTGTGGAAATACCGAACAACGTACAGCAATAGGAAAACAGGGACGCCGAAGCGACGATCAGCATGATGCTGCCGCTGGTCTTCGCGGAATCCACGAGGATTCCCAGCAGATCCTTCAGCTTTACTTCCTTATATATAAAGATTCCTACAATCAGTCCATAGACCACCGACACCGCCGCAGCTTCCGTCGGCGTGAAAATGCCGCCATAGATACCGCCCAGAATGATCACCGGCATCAGAAGGCCCCAAAACGCCTGTTTAAAACTCTTCCACCGCTCTCCCCAGCTCCGTTTTTCATGAGAAGGCTGAATCCCTTTCCGTCGTGTCTCAATCATAACAACAACCACCAGCGCCACGCCGATGAGGATACCGGGAATGATTCCGGCCATAAACAGATCGCCCGCGCTCTCTCCGGAAATGGACGCATATACCACAAACGCGATCGACGGCGGAATCACGATCGCCACCGAGCTGGAGGTTGCCATCAGCGCCTCGGCAAAAGAGGGGGCAAATCCCGATTCGATCATCGCGGGGATAAGCACCGCACCCAGCGCCGCCACCGTAGCAGGGCCGGAACCGGAGATCGCGCCAAAAAAGCAGGCCACGACCACGCAGACAATCGCCATACCGCCTCTGCGGTGGCCGACACAGTCGTCACAGAACTTTACCAGCCGCGTCGAGATACCGGCCCGCGTCATGATATTTCCGGACAGGACAAAGAACGGAATCGCCAGCAGCAGAAATTTGGCAATGCCCGTATACGTATTGGTAGCAATAATGCTCAGATCCAGATTTGAAAAAGCAATATTCGTGCTGGAAGCATAGAGAATCGCCGCCACGGAACTAAGCCCCAGACAGATAGCGATAGGAACGCCAATGATCAGCAGGACAAAGAAAGAAACAAACAAAACCGCTGTAATCATGCCTTCCCCTCCTCTCCATCCTTCTTTACAGGATTCTCAAGGCAGAACAGAATACAGTTCTCCACAAAATGCAGCGCCAGAGAAATCCCGCCAATGAGTACAAAGGACCAGAAAATAATCTTCGGTATATGCAAAATCGGGCTCAGGGTCTGATCCACCATCATGCGGCCCCATCCCTCATAGGCCAGCAGCAGCGAATAAAAGACGCAGGCAATCGTCGAAAAAACATGCAGCACCTTCCGTGCCGTCCACCCGACATTGTCCGCCAACAGGCCCAGGCTGACCAGTCCGCCCGGTTTACGAGCCGCCACACCGGCCGCCAGCAGGGAAAGCAGAACAAACACGGCTATGACAATCTCTTCCGTGAATCCCCAGGAATGCTTGAACACGTAGCGCGCCACCACATTCCCGAAGGTGAGCACCACCACCAGCACCAGAGACAGAATCAGTACGATATTCTCGATGGCCGTGATGACGTTCATGATTTTCTTGTACACATTCATGAATAAGCCTCTTCTCTTTTATGGCGGGAGAAAATCCGCCGTATTTTCTCTGTCAGTCGTTCCCCCCCTGAGAAATGACACGCCCGGGTGCGGGCAGCGCCTTCCATAGTCTAGCACAACAAATCCGCTTTGTCTACCGGATTTATTACATTTTTGTGAACACGAAGGAGTTTTTTGCACAGAATCTCTGCGTCTCCGGCACAACCGCCGCATACACTCTCTCATTTTTCCGTAAAAATATCAGTTTGCAGAAGAGCCATATTCAGGTCTTACCCCCCCATTTAGCTGATTATATATTGGTAAATATCTTCTCTCACCGGCGTATCCAGAATCCATTCGATCTCTACTGCAGTCTTCGTTGTATTGGGCATGCAGAATTCCTCTGCCTTTCCGGACGCGAACATCTTCCCCAGATAATAAAATTCCTTTGAGATTCTGTCATCTTTGTTTTTCCGTACAAACAGATGAACATCAATGCCGCGTTCCCTGGCATAAAGAAAATTCTGCACATCCTCGGACTGCTTTGTTCGGCCCGACTTTGAAACCGCAATCAATGTCCCGGCATTCAGAAAATGATCTTCATATTTTGTGGTATCACTGATGTCATCCGACTTATCGTAATTGATAAATACCGGGAATGTCCTGGTCTTTTTGTCGTACTTATAACCGCCGATATTCAAAGGCACCTCGTTGTTTTCCCAATTCAGCAGTCGACACACGTCCTCATACGTGTATTTTTGATACAAAACGAAATTTGTATCCTGATAACGCCGACTATAATTCGCCCGATATCGGGAGATGCCAAACTCAACCACCTTTTCCTCATCCTTCGTCAGCTGCGGACACGTCCATGACGAAGTCATCATAGAATGCAACCAAGATGTCTCCATGGACGCCATCTGCTCCATCATGAGTCGTTTACCGGACTGGATGGCGGACATCCTGATCCGCGGGGATGGGTATGAGACGAAATTTTACAAAAAGGACTGACCTCTCGGTCAGTCCCTAACATGATTCGCCCATTAATTCGCCCATTGATTCGCCCATTCGACTATGGGCGAATCCTTCACTTTCTATTTCAAAAAATAAACTTTGGACTTTGTTTTTCCATCACTAGCAAGTATGCCATATTTTTCTGCCTTCCGGAGTAACGATCCAGCCGTTTTTATCTGTACATTTAACAATTCTGCAGCTGTATTACTCCTAATTTTATCATTTTGCTGTAAATATTCTATAATCACATACATCCTCTTCTGTTCAAGCTTAGACATATGTTCAGACAATATTTCCACTATTGATTCGCCCATTGATTCGCCCATTCGCCCATTGGCAAATCCTTCTCTGCATCGAATCGTTGTAATCAAATATGTCCTATCTTCGTCTGTCTCAAATTCCGGTTCTGGCGAGCCATTCTTTTGTAGCTCACGTAAAATCTTTGTAATACCTGTCGACTGCTTCTCAGACAGGTCAATGTCTTTTAAAAATTCACCAATCCGCCGATTTCGATATTTGCGAGCTCTTACTTTCCCGGCCGCAAACTTATCCATATCAATCCAGCGATACGGCCCCGGATAGTTAATAATCTGAATATAGTCCACATATATCCTGACTTCCACTGGCTCCGGATCCCGATATAGTTTGTGAAATTCTGCGTTAACCAAAGCTTCTTCCAAAGCATTATAGGGATAGTTAAAATATCGCTCTGCCTTTGCTTCGCCCTGTATCTTTACAACCTTCTCCACAATTACATTGTTTTTGATATAGTCGAGAGCATCCCTGATCTGTTTCCAAATAGGACCAGTAAATGTTTTTTCCGTAAAATCATCCGATGCCTCTGCTTCTTCATTATGAAACCAGACCAGATCAATCTGCGCACCAGGAATCAGTTTTTCCGGATGATCCGCGAACATCAGGACCCCGATATTACGAATTTCATGATCCGTATCTGTCTCATTCGCCACTTCCAATGAAACTAAAATCTCCTCCAATGTCAGATTGTTTATCTCCTGTACCAGAGAGCTGTTACTTTCTCTCAAAAAATCTTCCACATACGCACGCCGGATATGCTCAATCCCGGCACGACGATTTACACGATCATCAAACGGCACCGAATTAAATTTATCAAAAAGCTCCGCCACTTCGTCAGTCTTTGCAGCTGTAGTCAGCGATGCCGGTCGAATCCAATACTGCATCCTCTTATCGGCTTTTTCCCCCTTTTCAACGTATACATCCACAGGCGCCTGATAAGGGCCGCTATCACCCGCCGAGCACCAGAGATAAAGTAAATACACGCCTGAGTCATGGTAATTTACCACCTCTATCTTTGGGATATATCTCGGTACAATTTTATTACAGTATTGAAAAATTTCCTGCTGGATATCATCAAGCAATTCTTTTGGCACTCCGGCAAGAGGAAACTGCGAAATACCATTCTTTGCTTTTACACCAATAACAAGATAACCTCCATTCACGTTGGAATAATCATTCGCAAACGCGCAAATCGTGTGTATGATATCATTTGGGTTCCAACCTTCTTTATATTCTACGCGATTCTGCTCAACAACCCGGCCGGCCAATAAGGTGTCTATTTTTAAAGGAATCATAATCGGCTCTCCTTAAACATAAATTTACTTCTTTCCTAAAACCTGAATCCGTGAAGTTAATGTTTTTTTATTACCGAGCTGACCCGAATTCAGTGTCAGTCGGTCTCAATTAGTAATTTTTGACATCCGTTTGGCAGCAGGAAGGTGGTTTTCTAAGGCAAATGACATACTCACATTGCCAGACGTGGCAAAATTGGATATATTTCATCCCTTACCCCATACCCATGGGCCAGAATGTCTGATTGTTATTATAGGCTGAAATCTGCAAAAGTTGTGTATACTTCTGCGAAAGCATGTCGCCATATATTGCTTTGACCTATCCAAATGATAAGCTGACGTGCGTGTGTGATGACATGTCCAGCCATCATAACAAGGTTACTGAAAACTGTACGTAGTCTCCGGCGCCGAACTTTATGCTTTGATTGCGTTCCTCGCCGCGCCAGTGATTCCTGACCGATCATTTGGAGAATGTTGTAAGCAAGGATAGTGAGTTCCATGACCAGAGCGTTCGTCGCAAATTTGCCGGATGGAAGACGTTCTACATCCATATCCGTCTTGATTTCGCTATGATACTGCTCGCACTCGCCATGGGCGTGATAGAGCCCTATGACTTCCTTGTCGGTCAAATCGGTGTTTGTCCACCAGGTATTTGCTTCAAGATCAGGTGGCATCAGAAACTGACCATGCTTGTCGATGTTACGCTCGATGATCTCATAACCGGCACGAACAGTGACAGTTTTGTTTAAACCGTCTTCCGTCTGATAATTTACAGGCTTCCAATCGCTGCCGATATATACCCTTTTTCCCTCGCGCAGAAATTCAGGTGTGTTGCGCTGGCAATGCTGTTTTCCCTCGCGGAGTTCCGCATTAATGAGAAAACCTTCCGTTCCGATGTAGGCCATAATAGGAGCATATCCATCATAGCCCTTATAAGTGCGGGATACTCCTTGCTTATGAGATTTGGAGTTGTCAAATGGGGTAACATCAATATCTACCGGTACAAACCCATTCGGCAGTTTAGAAGGTACGGTTCCATTGGAGCGGAGCATTTCCACATTTTCCTGCAGGATCGGTTGACGCATGGAATCCCCGATATCATCCATTCTTTGACGAAGGGTCTCCTCCGAGGGAATGGCGCGGGTGATGCCGAGGGCATACTGGTAAAACTCCTTGTCATCGTCAAACTCGTGAACGGCCTCGTACTGAGGTTTGCCCATACAGAGTTGGCCGATATAGGTGAGGAGAATGTCACCTTTTTTATCTGGTGCTGAGATCTGTTTGGAGTAACATCCATGCGGTTGCAACGCTTCACAAAGTCGCTTTCCCCAAGGATAGCTCCGACCACAGTAAGACCACTTGCGGGGATGATACGTTCATTGCTTGTTTCAATTTTTATAGTCCTCATGGTAACATCTCTCCTTTGTAGATTCGATTCTACAAGAGGATTATACCACGGAACTCTTTTCACTAAATGGGTGAAAACAAAATAATTGCAAAGAAGATTGAAAGTCATTGGCTTTATTGGCATTTTTGCCGATCGAGACCATTGAGTTTCACGGAATCAGGTTTTCCTTAAAAATGTCAGATTGCAAAAAAGCCATCCTCAGGTCTTACACCCCATTTAGCTGATTATATATTGATAAATATCTTCTCTCACCGGCGTATCCAGAATCCATTCGATCTCTACTGCAGTCTTCGTTGTATTGGGCATGCAGAATTCCTCTGCCTTTCCGGACGCGAACATCTTCCCCAGATAATAAAATTCCTTTGAGATTCTGTCATCTTTGTTTTTCCGTACAAACAGATGAACATCAATGCCGCGTTCCCTGGCATAAAGAAAATTCTGCACATCCTCGGACTGCTTTGTTCGGCCCGACTTTGAAACCGCAATCAATGTCCCGGCATTCAGAAAATGATCTTCATATTTTGTGGTATCACTGATGTCATCCGACTTATCGTAATTGATAAATACCGGGAATGTCCTGGTCTTTTTGTCGTACTTATAACCGCCGATATTCAAAGGCACCTCGTTGTTTTCCCAATTCAGCAGTCGACACACGTCCTCATACGTGTATTTTTGATACAAAACGAAATTTGTATCCTGATAACGCCGACTATAATTCGCCCGGTATCGGGAGATGCCAAACTCAACCAGTTCATCAACGATCTCATAAAAATCCGGATTTTTCAGCATACGCCCAAAGGCAGAGGAAACACCGTATTCTTTTCCGTCCTTTTCAATGAAAACGCACTGTTCGTACGTCTTTTTCCCGGTTCCGGATGGGAACTCATTCGTCATCACATTGATCAGATTCCGCTCGGCTCCGTCATCCATCGAAATGCCATACTCTTCCTGCAAAGACTGCGACAGAATACCAAGAATACCATGCTGATACACCATCAGCCGCTTCAGCATTTCCAATTCATGGATACGCTTCCCGGCAGCCAGCTTTCTGGAAATGAACTCAACCACCTTTTCCTCATCCTTCGTCAGCCTCACGCTATACTCTCTTTCATATTTGACGAGGAACTTATAATATGGCCCCAGACTGCTGTTATCGAAAATCCGGCAAACGTCCATCTCCCCATAGTCATCAAAATCCCTGAGCCGGGGGATCCGTCCCAGCTTATACTTCAGATTCGTGTAGTTCTCCCGGATCAGACGAATGTCGCTGAAATTTGCACTGTCAATCGCAGAAAAGATACGTTTACGACTGATCTCATCAAAATGAATCGTAGAAAGACCCGGAATGATCCGGTCGCCCTCCATAACGTAGCGGCGAATATTATCCTTATTATAGCTGCGGTCGCCGGAGAGCGCGATGGGAATCAGGAAATTATTCTTATAATTACCGATAAAGTCCAACACGACAACAAATTCCTTATTCTCGGATTTGCGCAGGCCCCGTCCCAGCTGCTGTACAAAGACAATCGCCGATTGTGTGGGACGCAGCATGATTACCTGATTGATTTCAGGGATATCCACGCCCTCTGAAAAAATATCTACTGTAAAAATATAATCCAGGCAGTCTGTGGCTGTCACGCTCCTCTCTGCGGCTCCCTCCGTCACATCAACATCATCTGAAACATCTGTCACCAGACGTTCAATCACAGCCTCTCGCCTCACTTCACTGTCCTCGCCCGTTAGGGCCTCCGTCCGAAATCCTCTCTCGTTAAACTTGCATGACAGCTCCCTCGCTTCCTCTTTCCGGCTGCAAAAAACCAGTCCCTTTACGCGATCGCCGCAGTATCCATAGTAATTCGCCTGTTCAATCACATAGTCCACGCGCTCATCACTGGTCAGGCGATTGAAACGGCGCAGACTGTCAGCCTGATCCTCATCCCCAATCGCCTCTCCTTCAATCCTCAGATCCGTAATGCCAAAATAATGAAACGGACACAACAGGTTCTCTTCCATAGCCTGTTGAAGTCTGATCTCACAGGCAATATTGTGATGAAAGATTTCATATACATCAAAACGGGTTGTCTCCGGGCTCGCCGTCATTCCCAGCCAGAAATCCGGCTGGAAGTACTCCATGATTTTCTGATAGCTGCCGGCGCCCGAATGATGCGCTTCATCCAGGCAGATCACCGAAAAAGCATCCCGGGAGAACTCCTGCAGAATGTGCTCCTTACTCATCGTCTGCATCGTCGCAAAAATCAGTTCTGCCGTCTTGATTTCTTCTATATTAAAAGAAGTGTTTCCGGAAAGCAGAGCATACCGATAGTCCCTGCCATCCTCCCGCTTTCTGCCAAACACCTTTTTATAGCTCTCCATCGCCTGTTTCGCGATGCGTTCCCTGTGCACCAGAAAAAGAACCTTTTTCGGTTTCATTTCACGAAGTGCAAATGCAGAGGCGTAGGTTTTTCCGGTACCTGTCGCCGAAATCAGAAGCGCCCGCGTCTCTTTTCTGGCAAGCAGGTCTTTGATATTTTTCACAAAATCAACCTGCATGGCGTTTGGCTGGAGCCTGTATTCTTCTAAGGACACGGGCATCTGCGCCCGAGCCGTCTTTCGCTGTTGCTTCACCAGGTCATACCGAACACGATATTTGTCAATAAAAGCGTCGTATTCCAGTGAGTTCGGTGCGTTCCATAAGGAATCAAACTCTCTCAGAATCCCGCCGATCACTTCCCCTGACTCATATCCAACCAGCTTCGTATTCCACTCGCGGTTCACCTTCAGAGCCTTCGCCGTCATGTTCGAGCTTCCTACGATGATTCGGTATGTTTCCTCTTTCCGGAATATATAACCCTTTGTGTGAAAACCTTCCTGCTCCTCCTCCGTAAGGAACATTTTCAATTCGATATTTGTCAGCGTATGCAGCTTCTCCAGCGCTTTCGGGTCATTGAACATCTGGTAATCTGTCGTAAGGATTCTTCCCCGAATCCCCTTCACTTCCAGCTCTTTCAGGATCTGCAGAAGCGGTGTGACCCCGCCCAGAGTAATAAAAGCAACACTGATCGAGAACTCATCACATCGTAGAAGTTCGTCTTCCAGCGAAGAAATCACACGCCTTCCCTGGTTGTCATCATTCGAGACAAATTCCGGTCGGTACGCCAGATTGGAAGGTGTTCTGTAATCAATAAACGCAGTCTCCAGACCAGAGCGCAAATCCTTCGTATCCTTCATGCCGTTCTCATCCTTCACCAAAATCGCGCGATCCAAATCGCGTCAGCTTGCCGTCAAATATCTTTTCCCGTACTCTGCAAAGCTTTCTCAATAATGCCGATCAGCGCCCGGTCGGCCGGGAGCCAGTCCACACAGTATAATTCATCCTTCGAAAGCCACCTGGCTGCCTCATGCTCCCTCAGCACCAGATTTCCCGAGACAACCTCCGCCCAGAAGCAATCCATGGACAGATGAAACGACGGATAATCATATTCAATCTCCGCAATCCGTTCCCCTGCCTCTATCACCGTTTCCAGTTCTTCCTTGATTTCCCGTACGAGTGCTTCCTGTGGTGTCTCTCCCGCCTCGATTTTCCCCCCGGGAAATTCCCAGCCATCCTTAAATTCGCCATATCCGCGCTGCGTGGCAAAAATCTTATTTTCATGTCGGATGACCGCAGCCACCACTTTGATTGTTTTCATCTTCATCCTCTCTCTGTCAGGTCTTTTTAGACCGACCCGGCTCCATTATATGTCTTTTAAAAACATTTGCAAAGTACTTTATGCACTGTCAGTCTCTCTGAAATTCATAATCCCGTCGAATCTACGAAGATACCGGTAAATCTTCACACCGTCCGCCCGGCCGAATCTTTTCAGAGAGCCAAGGTACAAAGCCCTGGGGCTCTGCTCTTCCTCTGTCAGCGCGCAGATCTTTGCAATCTGCTCTGCGTACTCCGTGTCCCGGAAAAGCTCCGCCAGCCGGCTCTCCATACGCTTTCGCTCCCGATACTTCGTATACTCTGTATCGATATGAACCAATTCTTCTCCCGCTGTGATCTGTCTCCGGCGGTCGCTGTTCTCATTGGAGGCGGCAATTCCTTCTCTTACCGAAGGCTTCAACAGAATCCGATGACCCGGGATTCCCCGGCCGTTCCAGTAATCCCTCATGGCACGATAGCCTTTGTCCCGGCTGACAACGATCAGTTTTCCCGCATATCCCGCTCCCAACAGCTCACCGATGCGGGAAATGATATAAGCGTCTTCATCTTCATACCCGGTTTTCTCGTTCAGGAAAAGAATACCTGATTTATTAGGTACGCGCACTGGACAGATTGTCCTTTTCTTTATACTGCTCTGTACAATTTCGACAGACATCTGGCGTACTCCATATACCGTCTCACGGCCTGATCGCGCACAACAGAGGCTTTTACACTCAGTTCCCTGCTCCGCACCGCGAAGAATCCCCATTCCGGAGACCATTCCGGCTCAGCTGAAAGAACAATCCAGTCTTCCCTCACTTCCGACACAGATACATGACTCTCCGATCGCGAAACAAGCAGCTCCTCCATATGTACGCCAAAAAGACGACTCAAAGCATACAGATGATTTACCGACGGCAGGGTCTGCCCCTTAAACCAGCGATAGACCGGCTGCGGACAGGACAGGCACAGATACTCCTGTATTTCACGCACAGACCATCCGTGTTCCTGACTCAGACGCTGTATATGCGCTCCAGTTTTCTCCATATCTATATCTGGATACCGGGGAACTTTCCGGAGCAAGTCATATTTATTTTTAGAAGTCTGTCTCATAATCGGATAAATCACCTCTTCCTATGTCCTTAATTTTATTATACACTCCCAAATAACATTTTTCTATTCATATTCAGGCAACATCTGCGGAAACTTCCATTGGCAGATTCTTCTGTATAGTATAGAGAACAGAAAAAATGGCCATCATTCCGAAAATCTTCTTCGCGAAATTTTCCGGAATGACAACCGCATTAAAAGCATGTATGCAATATATCTCCGATTAATCTATACTTGGGACTATGATCGGCATACAGCATACTCACATATTATTCCAATAGGGTCCGGAAGGAACCTCCAAAGCTACCCGCTTATCCTCTTCTATGTTCTCTTCTATATATCTTCTCTTTGCTTCACCAGCAGTATCATCATGCATAAATTCTCTTATAACGCTGTCAAAACATTCAGGGCATAGATATGAAGCCACAACGGAGTCTCTGGTTTCCCTAAACAGTCGGAGTTCCTCGTTATAATCCAAATCAATATCCCACAGATTGTACATGGGCTTTCCGGGTTTAATTTCTTCCAGACAATATCCGCAACGGTTCTGCAAAATATATGCGACTGCTTCATAATCGTTTCCATCGCACCAATTGACTCCATCCCGTGCTGTCCTGATTAGCTCTTTTGCAACCTCCCACGTAATCTTGCCCGCATCCAACAATTCTATGCTTTTCCGTGTCACTGTATTCAATCCCCGTCCAATATTATGACAGCTCATTCATCAATCCTCCTGATAATGCTCCTAAAAATATACGTCATGTTCCATTGGTCTGTTTTCTAAATCTATATATGCCTGCAGCACAGCCATGAGGAACACCTCCGGTCAACCGGCTTAACACCAAACCTTTACCATGGATTTCGGCACATCTCTATGCCTGATTGAAAGTTCTTACTTCATCATTCACAATTCAGATTTCTCACCGTTCACTATTCAAATATCAACCATGAAGGAAAAGCAAAGACCATTGAACTGGTGCCTTCTGGGGTGAGGCTATACCATGGTTCCAAAAGCAGGATTTGAACCTGCGACATCATGATCATAAGTCATGTGCGCTACCAGCTGCGCCATTTTGGATTTCCCAAATCCTTTGCATCGGATTATAGAGTAACTTGACCCTGTTACCGGGAAGCCGGGTTCGAGGTTTTCGTACTGCAGGCATGTTGCTTTAGTCAATTTCTACAAACGTTGTCGCATTGGAAACCTTAATCTGTGTATCAAGCTCTGTCAGAAGCGCCCTTCGCTTTTCCTGCAGTTCCTCCATCTTTCGCTGCACATCGAGAGGGTCTACTAACTCCGTTGTATTCTCCTTCACATAGGCTTCTACAACCTCCAGCGGCTTTTCTTCCTTCCCTTTGGAATCTTTCCCCAGAATACTCATCCTCATATTCTCCGCTGTCGCCTGGAGCTGTCGGTTTTTCAGTTCGCTCTGCTGTATACGAGCTTCATACTCCATTTTCATCTTCAGCCGCAGTCTCTCCTCGAAATCTGCCTCCTGCTTATAAGAGCCGGTTCCCCGCATCCGCCCGCGAAGAGAAATCGCGCCGGCAACGGTAAAGCTCCCGTAAGATGTCGTAATTCTCGTGACTGCATTTGACGCAACAAGCGCAGCATCAATCTTCTGAAATCTGTTGATCAGATCCTGAATCTGCTGCCAGGATGCAT
>JAJQCZ010000059.1 GCA_021202465.1 Lachnospiraceae bacterium
AGATGTTTATAATAGACAGATATGCGCCAAATGATGCTCCCCCAGCCCCTCTCCCACCGACTGCCAGGAAGCGAAATCTCCCGCTGTCACGGCATTTGTATGGAAGGAATACTGAATTCCCTGTTCCTCCAGCTGCTCGCAGACACTGCGGGCAAGGCGATAAGCCGCCTCGATCTGCGGCTTCGTTTCCGTCTCCTGTGACCTGCATTCCACATTCAGGACGACCATCACCGAGGTCTCCAGCGTGTAATCATACTGTTTCACCATCAGCCGACCGGTGCGGGCAATCTGCGTCCAGGCGAGCATTTTCATCGGTTCCCGCCCCGTATAGTCCCGGTAGCCGACCGTCAGCACGGGATCCTCATACAGAAACCGATTCACGGAAATGTCTCCGGGAAAACCTCCTGCGATCTGTTCGATTTCCCGCCCGGCGGCCTGTCGAGGGATGGCAACGACTTCCAGGAAACGGGAAAACTGCTGCCCCTCCTCCGAAATCCCCAGAAAGTCTCCGCCATAAACCGTCACGTCCCCGACCAGAAATCGCCCCCGCCGGACGGCTTTCAGATAAATCGACCGGGAAAACCGCTGTCTGGGTCCAAGCCAGGTAGACAGGGAAATTGACTGCCGCCCCAGAACGTCCGTACGCAGCACGTTCTCCTCTCCGTCCACCGCCAGTCCTTCCGGAAGATGAAGAGAAATTCTTAAGAACGGAAAAAAACTCTGCGGCGGTTGACCAGTTCCAGCGTCAGCACGAAGGGTGTCTCCTGTTCGACCAGCGCCTGCAGAAAAGAAAGCTCCACCTCCAGCCCCTTTAGCCCGCGGCGCCGGACAGAGGACTGAAACAGGGCGGCAAGCAGGATGACTGCGATCAGAAGAAGAATCATGGCAGCTCTTCCAGAGGAACCCGGATCCTCTCCAGAATACGATTCAGAAAATCTCCGGATTTCGCGCCGCTTTTGTCTCCCGCTCCCAGCCGGTGGGACAGAACAAAGGGAGCCAGATATTTTACATCCTCCGGCAGGACATACGTCCTCCCGCTCAGCGCCGCATAGGCCTGCGACGCCTGATACAATGCCAGCGCCCCGCGCGTCGAGACGCCGCTCACGAAAGCGCTCTCCTCCCGGGTGCCCTCGATGATGTCCATCAGGTAGTCCTTCACTTCATCAGAAACCTTCACTTCGCGGTATGCGGTGCGGACATATACCGTCTCCCCGGCCGTCACAGTCTGTGACAGTCCCGCCAGCAGATTCACGGCCGCCGGGCGCGAGAGCACGCTCAGTTCCTGTTCCCGGGTCATGTAACCCAGCGAAAGCCGCATGAAAAAGCGATCGATCTGTGCCTCCGGCAGTGGAAACGTCCCATAGGACTCCAGAGGATTCTGCGTCGCCATGACCATAAAAGGCTCCTGCAGCGGCATGGTCACACCGTCTACCGTCACCTGCCGCTCCTCCATGGCCTCCAGGAGGCTGGGCTGCGTGCGGGGCGTGGCCCGGTTGATCTCATCCGCCAGCACGATATTTGACAGGATCGGTCCCGGCCGGAACTCAAAGGAACCCGTTTTCTGATTATAAAAATGGATTCCCGTCAGATCCGAGGGCAGCAGATCCGGCGTAAACTGAATCCGTTTGAAATCTCCCCCGACCGTTTTCGCAAAGGCCCTCAGCAGCATGGTCTTGCCGGTGCCGGGGACATCCTTCAGGAGCACGTGGCCGGAGCAGATAAAGCAGGTCAGCACCAGCGTGATCACATTCTCCTTACCGACGATGACCTGCGAACAGTTATCCAATACGTTCTTTTTGTACTCTGTAAAGCGTGAAAGATCCAGCATACATCTTTCCTCCTCGTGTATTCCATTAAAAGCTGCGGAGGGCTCTCTTTCATATAGTTTACTTACTTTGCAGGAAGGAATCAACAAGAAGTTCAAAGATTCCCACGGATTTCCCGCAGTCTTCTGTAAAATGTCGATCTCGATCCGATTCCGGCACGCCGCATGGCTTCCTCCTCCGTGATCTGGTGCCTCTCAAATTCCCCGGCGATCTGCCTCAGAAGATTTATGTCCGTCGCAAGCCGCCTGCGGCCGGTATACTTTCCTTCTTTTTGTGCCGCCCTGATCCCCTCTTCCTGAGCATTTTTACGACATGTACTCTCCAGATCATCCTGAATCAACAGGAGTCTCAGCAGCAGGCTGCATTCCTCTTCAGACCATCTGCGCTCTTCTGATTCATCGAGGATATGGGCGCCGCTTCGGAGGATGGACAACAGACTGCCCCGAAGCTGGCGATTGCTGGCCCCCATGGAATCCAGTCCTCTGATTACAACACAATCATCCGGCTGCAGATCCTCCGGAATTGCCTGACCGGGCTCATACCGAAATCTCCGTGCCGGGACAGCCCGTTCCACAATCAGATTGTCCGTGCCACATCGCATATGAGCACGCAGCATCCATTCAAACCGATCATAATAATCCAGGTCGACAGCATCCAGCAGCTCCCGGAGATCCTCACGGCTTTCGCCGGGTGTCCTTTCAGAAATAAAGCAGGGTGTCATATTTGTGCGGTAATAGTGCTCCAGACGCAGGGACAGATCCAGCCCGGGAATTCCCTGAAAAATGGAGGACGGCAGGGCATCAATTACACTCCACCCGGGAGAAAAGACATACTGATAATTCTGATCGTCATAGCGTTCATAGTCGACACGTCCTACTGCAAACCTTCGTTCCTTTCGATCCAGCGCATAAATGATTCCGCGGCTGCGATAGTATGGCGTGCCGGCCAACGGTGCGGCATATTCATTTTGTCTTTCATAAGACGTTATAACAGGACGCATACAACACCTTCTTTCATGTTTTCAGCATACGATACGACGCCATCAGTATTTTGTCGAATCGCTGCTGCAGCATCACCTTGTAAAATCTCCTGCGCACATCCGTAATGCCCTCCACGCCATCGATCATCGCATTGATTTTTTCGAAATCAATTCTTGGAAGCATTCGTGCTAAAGCCTTATTGCATTCATCGAACTGTCTGCTGCTGATGACCTCATAGTACGAGCTTTTGCGATTTCCGATTTTTATGTGTGAGGTGGGAAATTTATAAATGCGCTGACTGATCTCTTCCTCTGAAGCAAGGATGCGCTCAAGAGCCGCATCCGTATTGGCTCTCGGATACAGGCAGGAACCGTTGTCATAGACCGGAGCCATCCGATATGTGTTATCATGCCTGACAAACCCCCAGTTCCCGCCATGACGGTCAAAATTCCCAATCAGCGCATCGATGATGAACATATCCCAAAAACGATGAATCGTTTCCTCAACATGCGTTGATCTGGTATTTTCCCGAAGCATGGATATGATGTCCTCATAGGTGTACTGATAGAGCTCTTTATCCCGTTCCAGAGAGCTTTCACCCACGCCATTAAAGGACACAAGGGTATCTTCCGGTCCGAGAAAATTTTTCAGGACCACAACATTCTGTCCATCGTACGTGCCCAGAAAGGTCTCCTGCACCGGAATCCCCACGGAGCCGAAAATGTGGCTTCCAAGATATTCAGATACATGGTTATAAAGTAATCCGACTTCGGAGTTCTTCTGAAATTTCACTATATATCGATGCCCTTTGATCAGAATCTCAAACTTCTTTTCCGCCCCGGAAAACATGACGGGTGTTCTTTCATATATAGAATAATCTCTCATTGCTGCCTCCAGAGACTGTATTCTTGTAGATTATTATATCTGCCTGTCTGAATAGTGTCAATAGGATTAATATGTATTTTGATACTCTGCTTGCCATCGCCGACAGGGCGCCGCTAAGCTGAACAGGCGGCGCACGGAGGTAAAAGCCAGACCCGTCGGAAGAAATTTGCTCTTAAAAAATCCTGGAGAGCCATCTATCCAACAAAGGCTGGATGATGTATAATGGCCATGTCAGATTGGCAAGTCGAAATACGGAGGAATAATCCTTGAAAAATATATTGGTTGTTCAAGGTGACGGCAGGCCGAATGAAAATACCGCACAACTCATCAACTCATTTGTAAAAGGTGCAATCGACGCAGGCCATACTGTTGAGGTCATTTCGTTAATCAAGAACGAGGTAAAGATTTCAGGACAGAGGAATGCTTCTCGCTGGTGGCTGTGGAGATACTGCTTCATAATGCGAGGTGGATTATGACTATGGAAATACAGAATTTGTTGCCAATCGGCTCTGTGGTTCTTCTGAAAAATGGTGAGAAGAAATTGATGATTATAGGTATCATGCAAAGCGACGGCAAAGGTCGAAAGAAAAAGAACTACGATTATTTAGGCGAGCTTTACCCAGAGGGACATCTTGGGG
>JAJQCZ010000026.1 GCA_021202465.1 Lachnospiraceae bacterium
AAATTTTTTGAAAAATTTTCATTTTCCTCTTGACTTTTTATTTGCAGGCTGTTTGTCAACCACTTCTCAAACCTGTTTGTTCCATTTTCTCAAAAAGTATGCCGGTGCGCAGCTCCATGCATGACAATAGCTATTGACGACTGTTCCACCATATGGAGATTCATTCGGATTCTCCGGATTATATAACTCCCAGAATGTATCCGCCCCCTGGTCGGCCATGCCTCCCCAATAAGTGCGCAGAACCTGAAGCGCCCGGTCTTTCCTGCCGCTCTGTGCCAGTGCTTCAATATAATGGTGATAGATATAAGGCGTCACCATGGCTTCTACTCCCGGTAAATCTCCCACCGCATCCAGTGCGCAGCCATTGTCCACTCCTGCAAGGACCATCCAGATCTGGGAGGCCCAGGAAATCTGCTTTTCACTTCCGCTGACATACACATGTTTTTTCTCATCATAGAGCTTTGCACATGCTTTTATTTTGTCACTCATATCGCCGGGAAGCCTGTTCCTTACTTTTTCAGCCAGGGGCAGGGCATGAGCGCAGGGTTCATCTTTTTCCTCTTCTGTTCCCTCACAACGTGACTCACCGACATTTTTTCTTTTTTCTTCGGCTTCCTGCACATTTCCAGCGTGCTGCACATAGTTATTACAGATTTCCTGTGTCATCTCTTCCAGAGCTTTCGCACAATAAATATATATAGCCTGCGCCGATGCCTGTTTATTCAGTTTCAGATTCCAGTCCACAAAACACCATCCCAGCGCGTCTCCGTCACGCACCAGGTTCTCACTGTCAAATTGTTCTCCTGCGATTTCCCACTGACGCACAGCTGTCGGATATAGCTCGCAAAGTGTCTGCCAGTCACCTGTTTCCTTCCAGTAATCCCGCAGCGCGGCGATAAACAGTAAAGAATAGTCAAACATCTTCGTGTCATCAGCCTCGATTCGGGGACTCAAAAATATGCATGCGCTCACCTGACCATTATCGTAAGTGGAGCCCGCGAACAGATACAGACAGGCCTTCACCATGTCATTCTGGCGATATGTCTGGTAATTTGCCAGTGCTTCCAGCCGCAAATCTCCTATCCACAGACGGCGGTCGCGCTTCGGTCCGTCCTCGAACACAGTCTGCATGCAATTGTGAAGTGTGCGGCAGGCGATCTTATCGAGCAGAATATCCTGTTCTTTGCCAACAAAGTCTCCCCCGCAGAACGCCTCCAGCCGGCTCTCGTCCGCGGATGAGACAGCCTGACAGCTCACCTGATTTACCATCAGTCGGTATTTCATGCTGACATCCAACGCGGTAATTTTCACATAACGAAACGCATAGCGCCTCGGCAGCGACAGCCGACACGGTAATTCATCCACATGAATCTGTTCCGTCTGAATCCATCCCTTTGAAATCCAGCCGTGATACTGCTCCACATCCTCTTCAAGCTCAGCTGCATGCTCAGCAAACTGAACTCTCAGCCATGCGGGCGCATCCGGATGACTGCCGGTGAATCCAAGGTTCAATGTAACATAACCAACGTAATGGTTTCCAAAGTCAATCAACAGTGTATCTTTCGCCGCCATCTCTATCCTCTCGTAAGGAAGCGGAAACACTTCTTTTTTCTTTGGTTCCGGCAGCAGAGCCGACGCTTTTTTTAGAAATAACTCGTTATTCTTCATACGAATCTCCATTCCGCCGCCAGGTCGGCGGCACAAATAATAAAGTTCTGCTTTCTTTCACGATACTCTTTTTAAGAAAATAACAACTCACACTTGCAAAGCGAGTGATGTCAGTTGCATTTCTATGATTGCTTCACTTTATTTAACATACTCATAAGATGAGACACTGCCCTCTCAAGCTCTTTGCGGGTAACCCTTCCGGCCTCATACCCCGCAAGTATCTGGCGAATCACCGGCGGTCCGCCCGGCATCACGATATCATTGCCCGCGGTCACCGCGTCTGCACCGTCTACGACAACGTCCATATCGCCCCAGTCTGTAACAACAACTCCTTTAAATCCCCACTCCTCCCGCAGAATGTGCGTGCACAAATCTCTGTTTCCTCCGGCAAAGATCCCATTGATTTTATCGAAGGATGTCATGATGCATGCAATTTGCACATTCCTGACCATCATCTCAAATGGCTTTAAATACAATTCTCTTGCGGCTCTCTCTGTCAGGATTGAATCCACCGCATCAAACTTTTTCTTTCCATTCCCACGCCGGAACGTTTCCTGCTCATTTGCAGCAAAATGTTTCGGACACACAAGAACCTGATGACCCGTCTGCACTCCTTTTGCGATCTCGCAGGCACAGACACCCGTAAGGAAAGGGTCTTCCGAGAAATATTCAAAATTTCTTCCGCACAGCGGATTTCTGTGGAGATTCACAGCCGGTGCAAGCCAGATATCAATCTGCTGTTCCTCACATTCCGCTCCCACCGCATCGCCAAAGAGCCGCCACAGGCTTCGGTCAAAAGAGCAGGCGACCAGCATCTCCGTGGGCCACGCGATCTGACCGGTTCCCGCCGGACCATCTTTATAAAAGACAGAGTGAATCCCTTTCTCCTCGATTGCCGGGGACACATAGCCCGGATAACCTGTCGGATGACTGTTCGTTGTCAGAGGTTTTCCTGTCTTATCGAAAATTGTGGAAGGATCGCGTCGATCCCCAAGAGCGGCAAACGGTGTTCCCGGACCGTATCCGACACAAAGTGATGCCAGTTCTTCCACAGACAGTTCCCGGAGGATGTCTCTCACACTCAGATTTTCAGTCTCCCTCCTGCTTTCTGCATCTCCTCCTTCTCTCCTCACAAAAACGTCTTCTTTACGGATATAAAGCGCAGAAAACCTCTTATCCTCTGCATAGGCTTCAATCGTCAGGTTCTCTCCCCTGTCCTTTGCCGTCAGAAAATTCAGTTTTTCTTTATTACAATCCGCAACGCTCAGACGATTGGTGCACTGCTCCAGAAGAATCGTCTCTTCCACACGAAGTGCTGACACAGCGACTGTGTTCCTGGATGAGTTTCCCACGCGCAAAATATAATCTCCCTCGTCAATCACCCACGCGGCTCTTTTCTCATCATAAACCCCCAGTTCTTTCCATGGAATAAGCACCATCCTTTCTTCCGCCTGACCGGGAGCAAGAAGAGATGTCTTTTCAAAGCCTTTTAATTCCTGATAAGGGTGTTCCAGACTGCTTTTTGATTTCTCTGCACCGAAACCTGCCCAGGATACATACACCTGAACCACTTCTTTTCCAGCCCGGTCTCCGGTATTTTTAACCTTCGTCTTTACCACGATTCCCTTTTCTGTCTTATTTACCGAGACCATGCAGGTTTCAAAAGATGTATAGGAAAGTCCATATCCGAACGGATACAGCACTCGTTTATCAAAGGTATCAAAATACCGATATCCTGCATAGATATCTTCCCAGTATACCGTCACCGGGCTTTTCTCATAGCCGCAGCTTCCGTTCTCTTCTGCCGACAGGCCGTACGCTTTATAATCCAGGATCTGTTCCGGACATTCCTTATTCCATGAGAAATGCTCTGCCGAAGGATAGTCCCCGTATTTCTCAGCGATTGTCACGGCCATTTTCCCCGAAGGATTCACTCTCCCCGTCAGTACTCTGGCAAGCGCAGCCGGCCCTTCTTCTCCGGGAATACCGATAAACAACAGGCTCCTGATGCTGTCATATTGTCCGATCCATGATAAATCAATCAATCCGTTCACATTGAGTACGATCGCCACTCTTGAAAAATGAGAACACACTTCCGCCAGGATCTTTTTCTCAGACTGCGTCAACTCATAATCTTCCGGGAGATGTCTGTCACATTCTTCCCCGCCGGAATTTCTGCCAATCACAAAAAGCGCCGTGTCCGTTCTTTCTGCTGCCTGACCGATCAGCGCTTCAGGAACATCATATTCCTCCAAAGGCGGACGATATTTCCCGAAAATCTCATACATAATTCCGCTGTTTACCATTTCACTGATTTTTGTCCAGTCAAATTCCTCTTTTTCTGACACTGTTTCAGCTGATGCCCTGTACTGATAAAACTCTTTCAGCAGCGGTTCCGTCACAATTCCCTGTTTTTCACATTCTTCAAGGATTGTCGCACATTTCGATACACTTGCCCCGCCTGATCCATTTCCGGAATACAACGTATCAATCTGTGCTCTTCCGAAAACAGCAATCTCTTTCCCTTCATCAAAAGGTAACAGATGATCCTCATTTTTCAGGAGAACAATCGATTCCTCCACGATCTTTTCGGCCATTGATTTTCTTTCCACACTAACTCCTTCTTTCATTTTTATGGTATACTGGTACAAAGCCTGCCAAAGGAGAAGCACATGATTACGACAGATCTCAGACTCAATATTTTTGAAAAACTGCTTTTCGACAGCACCGGAATATATTTTTGGAAATACAGCAAAGATTTGAAGCTAGAGTATTCAAACTGCCCTGATTCCCAGATTTTATGCAATTTTTTCTATCTGGATAGCTGTTATACATTTCTTACTGATTATTTAAAGCAGGGAAACTCTGCGCCACTGCAGATCAACAGCGATCTCAGCCTTCTCTGGTTCATCGTACCACACTATGATTCGGACCAGCTGGTCAGTATTTATATGATTGGCCCCGTATTTCAGACTCGTATCAGGGAAGCTATTTTTCGGGAATATCTTCAGACAAAAAACATGTCTCTTCACTCCGGAATGAAACTGCTCAGCATTATCAGGAATATTCCCATTTCGGATCCCTTTGGCGAATTCAAGCACCTTGGCTGCATGCTTTATTCTGCCATTTATGACCGAAAGCTGGATGTTACACAAATACATTCTCAGGTTGTATCTGAAAACGGAATATTGCCATCGCCTGATTTTTCCAGACAAATGCACAACTCTGAGCAGTCGGAAGCATTAATCCTGAAAAATGTAGAAGACGGCAAGCTGGGAGCCGATGATCTCCTCCACAGCTTTACGTTGCCGGGAACACCAGGCTCCATGTGTCCCGGCGATCCCCTTCGTCAGAAAAAAGATGAATGTATCACTTTCACAACACTTATAACACGAGCCGCCGTCAAAGGAGGATATCCTTATGAATACGCGCTCTCACTGAGCGACACCTATATTCGATCGATGGAGGAAGCCCCCGGCATATCTGAGGTAGAAAAAATATTTTTCAGCTGTTATACTGATTTCGTAGAAAAAGTACATCAGGTAAAGATGAATTTCCAGTATTCCAAAGCGGTCTCCAGTCTCATTACGTTAATTGATTCCTGCATTTTCAGCGATTTTTCAATGGAAGATGCTGCACATACTCTCGGATATGCAAAATATTATCTGACGAAATGCTTCAAAAAAGAAACTGGTCTGACCGTCAGCGAATATCTCCGAAACCAGCGGCTTGAGACGGCAAAGGAGTTACTGATTCATTCAAACGAAGACATTGTAACCATCAGTAATCGCCTGCGTTTTTCATCACCGAGCTATTTTTCACAGCAATTCCGGCAATATGTTGGTGTTTCCCCGTCTGATTTCAGGGACAGCCATTAATATGTACGGCCAATTACAACGGCACCGGCCGGCCGCCCTGCTGTCAGGCGGCTGCCCGGTGCCGCTTCATCAGGCTTCCCCCCGCGTTCCCGGATCTGCGTTTAACGCAATGTGTGATCACTGTAGATAATATTCGCCGTACTGTGATCGCCTATATCATCTTTCCTGAGATATTTTTTGGCAAGATAGCAGGGTTTTCCCATGCGCTCCGTTGAAATATGTCTGTCTTTTCCCTGCAAGATCAGTTCACACAGCCGAATGGAGCCTTCAATCAAATCCATCTCGCCATAACAGCTAAATCCGTGAAACATTAAAAACCGATCACATCTGCCTCTTGTTTTGTTATACAGATCAAGTAACATTTTTCGGTAATCACTCACCGTGGAACAATACTCATCGAAAAGGAATGTTCCCTGATTGCATGCGTCTCCCAGAATAAGCATACGATGTTTTTGAAGCAGAACAGTTATACATCCGGGCGTATGCCCTTTCCCCGGACATATTTCCAGCACTTCCGTTCCAATATCAAACGTCATCCCTGCTTCCAGATTTTTCATGAGCGAAACCGGTGCCGGTTTCATCCAGTCCTCTTTCTTCGGCGGGTACAGGATTCCCTTATAACCCCGAAACAGCTTCATCCCTTTATAATAGTCTTCCCGCATGGGAAGATTCCCATGTTCCTGATAAAGCTTTGCGTCTGCCAGATTCATGTAAATCTCCGCATCCGTGCCAAACGAGCCGGCTCCCATGGCATGATCCAGATGTCCATGTGTCAACAGGATCGTCACCGGTTTTGACGTCAGGGTTTGCACGTACTCTTTCAGATTTCCGATTCCCAGGCCGGTATCAATCAAAAACGCATGTGTCTCGCCGATTACCAGATACATATTCGTCATCGCCGCATCTGTAATCACATACAGATTATCTGAGATTTTTTTGTGTTTATAAAATTTTGCCATTTCTGCCACCTTTCCTGCCATTTCCGGCGATTACAGGTCAGCACCATTTGTCTGAATCACAGTCCTGTACCAGTGGAAAGATTTCTTTCGATACCGGTTCCATGTTCCGCTGCCATCATCATTCAGGTCTACGTATATGAAGCCATATCGCTTTCTCATCTCTGCGGTTGAACAGCTCACCAGATCAATACAGCCCCACGCCGTGTACCCCATGACATCGACGCCGTCCTCGATTGCTTCGCCAACCTGCTCCAGATGACGTTTTAAATATTCAATCCGATAATCATCGTTGACTGTATAACCGCCATTCCCGTCATCAACCAGCTCATCTTTTGCACCCAAACCGTTTTCCACAATAAACAACGGTTTTTGATATCTGTCCCAGAACTGATTTAACACATAGCGCAGTCCCTGCGGGTCAATCTGCCAGCCCCATTCAGAAGATTTCAGATAAGGATTGGCCACCATTTTAAAAATATTCCCCTCCGCAGCCTTCTGCGTTTTATCTGTTGTTGCACAGGCACTCAGATAATAGCTGAAAGAAATAAAATCAACCGTGTTGCGCAGAATTTCCCTCTCGTCTTCCGTAATATGAATCTCAATACCATGTTCTCTGAAATACCGCATCGCATACCCCGGATAATATCCTCTCGCATGCACATCGGTAAACAGGGACTGCATATGCTCCTGGTCCATAACTTCAATAACATCGTTCGGGTTCGGTGTCAGTGGATAAACCGGCAGACTGAGAACCATACATCCTATCTTATTTTCCTGGCTGATCATATGACCAATGCGAACGGCCCATGCGCTTGCCACCAGTTCGTGGTGAATCGCCTGATATAACTCCTGCTTTGTCAATTCTTCTTTCGGCGTCACGATTCCACCATTCATAAATGGTGCTTCCAGAATAGAATTGATTTCATTAAAGGTAATCCAGTATTTAACCTTTCCCCGATAACGATGAAACACCGTCGTTACGTACTTTTTGAAAAATTCTATTGTCTTTGGATTTAACCAGCCGTTATAGTGCTCTGCAAGATAGAGCGGCATTTCATAGTGAGACAGAGTTACAAGCGGCTCAATCCCGTATTTATGGCATTCGTCAAAGACCCGATCATAAAACGCAAGCCCCTCTTCATTCGGCTCCTCTTCATCTCCCTTTGGGAAAATACGGCTCCAGGCAATGGAAAGCCGGAGTACCCTGAACCCCATTTCCGCCATAAGTCCTATATCTTCCCTGTATCTGTGGTAAAAATCAATGCCCCGGAGCTTTAAATTATCCGCGGTCGGCTGTTTTGTCCGTTCTGACATCATGCCCCTGGGCAATACATCCTGAACGGACAAACCTTTTCCGCCCTCCTGATAAGCTCCTTCACATTGATTTGCGGCAATCGCTCCGCCCCACAAAAAATTTTCCGGAAAACTCCTACTCATCCTCCATCGCCCTTTTTCTTAAAAAGTTATACAATGCGCCATACTGGTTTGCCTCGTTTCCAAATTTACAGCGCTCCAGTCTGCACGGATTTGAAATATTTCCTCTGTAGAAATCCAGCAGTCTGTCACACTGTGTGGAAATATCTTTGATGAGCCTCGGCTGTCTGCTGACTCCCCCGCCGATCAGAATCTTCTCCGGTGCATAAATGTATTGCAGATTTAAGACCAGGTGAGCCAGATTTTTCGTAAACCTTTCGTATATTTCCACTATATCGGGATCATTTTTTTCCAGCAGGTCAAAAAACTGGTAACCATCCATACCATTTTCGTATTCCGGTCTGTCATTCCAATCCGATAACTGCTGCGAGCAATCCATAAACATACTCAAAATCGAATAGGCGGAACTTTTTTTAACATCAATCCCCTTTTTCATGCACGCTTCGAAGAGCATTGCAGAAACACTGCACTTATAGAGTACCGTACTCCTGATATCGGGTTCATCGCCGACAATCATATAGGAAAACTCTCCTGCAGACAGGCTTTTTCCTTTGTGTACCCTGCGGTTTTTGATAATTCCACCTGCCACACCGGTCCCGAGAATCAGCACGATCCCATCCTGATTCTCCTTGAGATTCCCCTGCCACACCTCAGCGAGAGCGCCACATTTCCCGTCATTTTCCACGGTAACCGGAACCGGGATGCGTGATGCCAGTTCTTCATATAAATTCATGCCATACAGGAAAATATAGGCCCCGGCAGATATGAGCAGGCCATTGTTATCATCAATGATTCCCGGCATGCTGATTGCAACTCCGCCAATTTCGAGCTTTTCTGAGACTTCCTGATACAATTCACAGATAAAGCTCAGAAAATGATCTTTTGAATCTATCGGCGCCTGTTTTTCGCTTCTCTCATAAACAGTGCCCGTCTCATCCATAACAGAATACTTTGCCAGTGTTCCACCAAAATCAATTGCTAAATATTTCATTTTACGCTTCCTCGGCCTTCCTTGCCAGTTCTTCACGAATCATCGGCAGTTTTTTATCCAGATCATACACTTTGCACAGAATCGCAATCACAACACAGATCGCACTCGGAACAATCGTCGTTAAAGTCACGATCATATTGATGGCTCCCTGCGATTGAACCTCCAGCAAGCCGTCAAAGCCTGCGAGACCCATCAACACCCCCAGAAGACCCGTACCGACTGCTGTCCCGATTTTACTGGCAATACCGGTTGCGCATCCCAGTATTCCCGGGGTTCTCTTACCAAATCTCCACTCGCCATAATCCATCGTGTCTACAATGACCGCGCTCGCCATGAACCAGATCGGATAAAAACCAAGATTTGCCAAAAGGGCTGAAATAAATCCTATCGGAATGCTCGTAATACCAAGCAGCTTAATCAGATATCCCACCGCGCCGATGATTGCGCATACCATCAGGACCTTCATGGTGCCAAATTTTTTCGACAGTTTCGGCATCGTGATCAGTGCAAAGATCACGCTGAAAACGCTCAAAGAGAAAATGGATGCATAACCAATATCACCCAAAATGTAGATACAGTAATAATTCATATTCGAAATATTAGAACAGATATTCGACAGCAGCAGGATTACCCCAAACAGCAAAATATATTTGTTCTTAAAGAAATACTTAATATTCTCCAGAGAATTCCCGGACTGCTCCGCTTTCACCGCCGTATCCTGCGTGGTGGTGCGTATTTCTCTGATCGTCAGGAAACGAATCAATCCTACAAGAACCGAAGGAATCACGATAATAAAACTCAGCTTCGACCACCCCTCTTTTGTCGTTCCCATGGTAGAAATCAGCTGAGGGATGATAATAGCCGCAATCAATGTCGCAAAGAGTGAAATAATGGCTCCGAAGGATGTAACGCTTACACAATCCTCGGATTTCTCCACTGCGTTTGACAGGTAAGGCGCTTCATTACAGGACACCAATGTGCTGAACACCGAATTTACCATCGTGTACATGATAAACAGGTAAACCAGTCCCGCATGCTCACTCAGATTCGGTGCGCTGAACAGAAAAATCACAGCGGCTCCATAACCAATCAGTGCCAGATCATAAGGTCTGGCCTGCCCCAGTCTTGTTTTCGTCCTGTCGATGAGCATTCCGGCCATAAAATCAGTAAAACCGTCAAATATTTTGGAAACCATGAACGCGATTCCCACACTTGCAGCTGACAGTCCCATATAGTTCGTTGCGTAGACTGTAACATACCCCATAAGAACGGTAAGTACACAGGTAGTAATCATCTTACTTGAAAACAGGACTTTAAATTTCATTCCTGTTCGTTTCATCTGATTCATAGCAGCTTCTCCTTTTCGCGAAATCAGAGATTTTTCAGATACAGACCTGTATAAATCGTCCTGACATTCCCGGGATATTTCAACGATTACCACATCAGGCCTTCTGCCATTTCCTGATTTCTTTTGTATTATGTGCTCATCATAAAGTAACACCTCTGTCATCAGAAGTTAGTTTTTAGCTTTTCATATAATTAAATCGTCTCATTTTAATCTTTCGTCCTGTTTTTAATATAAATCTCTAATTATTGATACCGCCAGCTGCAATCTGTTCACAGCTTTCCTCGTTCATTTTGATTTCTGAAAAACATAAACGGAATTGGTTACATAATCACCAATCTTTCCCTGAAACTTCAAAGCGTACTTTTTATCCTTAATCTGCTGCAGCGCCGTCTCCGGTGAATCATCTGACTTCAGTTCTATGATGATTCCATCATCGGATTGAGAAAGCCCCCTGATTGTGGTATCATAAACAATGAAATTTCCCGGGCATACAGGAAAGATCGCAGAATTGTGACCGAATGGAGGAAAACACTGTGTTGGAATTGTTCAATGGCTGTCCCACTTCCAGTGTAGGGCGGCCGGATAAAGAGATTCGGGTATACGATCTTCTGGATTCTTTGCAGATCGAATACCAGAGGCTTGACCACGAGGCTGCCACGAACATGGCAGTGTGCGCAGAAATTGACCTGTCATTACAGGCGACCATCTGCAAAAACCTCTTTCTGTGCAACCGGCAGGAAACCAGCTTCTATCTTCTGATGATGCCGGGAAACAAAAAATTTTTGACGAAGGAATTGTCAAAGCAGCTTGGCATCAGCCGCCTTTCCTTCGCCCCGGCAACGTATATGGAAAAATATCTGGACATCACGCCCGGCTCCGTCAGCGTCATGGGACTGATGAACGATGCAGAGAAAAAGGTTCAGCTGGTTATCGACGAGGATGTTCTCAAAGGCGAATATATCGGATGCCACCCCTGTATCAACACATCCAGCCTGCGATTAAAGACGGCAGACCTGACAGAAAAGTTCCTGCCGGTCGTTAAGCATGAACCGATCATCGTGCATCTGACCGGTGGGGAATAAAGAGAATAAATCATGATCGAACGATCAAAGGAGCGTATCCGCCATGCAGAAAAAAGAAAAAGCCCAGGGCTTCAAATATGATTTTACGCCGTCGGAACTGAAAACTCTGCTGCTCCATTCAAAGAAATGCCCGGAATGTGCAGGAAAACTTTCAAAAGAAAAAACCTGTGAGATGGTCAAAGGCGAAGATGTCAATTCATCGTCAGATCCGTTCTTTGTCTCCAATATACGGGTCAACCACTACGGATACATTTTCCGGTGCCAGCAATGCAGGAAGGTATTTACTCTTGCAGAGCTTGCAGATCGGCGTTAATTATCATACTTCCTCCCTCTCTGTAAGTGGATTCATTCTCCTGTCAATATGCTACAGCAGTTTTCGACCTCACGCACCCATCTCTGCGGATAGTAAACCAGCAATTCTTCGTGTTGCAAGTCATGGCGGATTACATCCGGGTCAGTAAAGTGCTGCCGATAGGGAAGGTGCTCCGCATCCGCCACCTCAAAGGTGAGATTGTCGGGATAATTGCCCTTCTTCGCCTCTTTAATCATTCCATCGGAGTAGTCCGTGGCGATCATTTTATGCGTGGCTTGGGCGACGTGCTTTGCCAGCAGGCCGGGGCCGGTGGCAGCTTCCAGCACATCCTTGCCCTGGATGACCCGGGAAATACGCTCATACATCAAGGCATAGGCCTTACGGTCGCCCCGCATGGCTTTCTCATAAATCGGGGCGTAGAAGTCCCATATCTTTTTATTTATAGCCGCTCACCTCGTTGCCGCTATTTTACAGCAGAGAGATAATTTCCTCCTGCGCCTGTTTCCCCTCTGGATAAAAGGCAAAGGTCGGATAGCAGTGGCACAGTCCCTGCCCGATGTGAAATGCACAGGGTGCGCCATATTTCTCAAACGCTTTGGCGAAGTAAGGCGCTTCGGCATACAGCACCTCATTGCTCCCATAGTAAAAATGTGTCATCGGGAAATTTGTAAAATCTCCCTGGATGCCGGATAGCATATAGTCCGGCACCTGCTCACCATGCTCCATGATCTTCCGCACTGTCGTCATAAAAACAGCATCTACCAAAATATCTTTAGGTGATAACTCCGCCATCCTTTTCCGCTCCCCGTCGCTGAACGCACACTCATGCTTTTTTCCTCCTTCCGCAGAATATTCTGGCTCCTGATCTCCCACATATCAGTATGCTCCCGAACCACAGCACCATGCTCTCGCTCATCAGGCCGTTGGTAAAAGCCAGGTGAAACGCACTGTCCGGCATAAGCAGGGTGATAAGCTTCAACACAAGATAGAAAATCAGCGGATTGGACAAAGCCATCTGCCGGGGCAAGATGCTCTGTTTTCTCAGTACCAGCCAGCCCCAATAGAGGTATGGCGGCAGCATCAATGCCTCGCTCACCAGGACGAGCCAGGAAAAATGAGAAAATATCGCCTCCGAAACCGGAATGGCAGCGGATGCGTACCCGTTCCCGCTCATCCAGGCGAAACCATATAGAATCATGATGTAAAACAGATGCAGGCAAAGCCATGGGGTCAGGCTGAATACGGTCAGATAGTGATAAATTCTCTGTTTTCTCTCTCCTTTAATCAGTTCCCCAATCGCAAACAGTGCGATCCCATACAGGACGATGCCAGGGATGGCCAGCGCCATGGCCAGATTGTTGCGCCAGGGAGCAATTTCAGCCGCTCCTGCCGTCAGCCAGGAGATCGTCCCAGAATAGGATGTGTCGCCGTAGAGCATAAGCCAATCTCCCACACCAAAGCATACACAGCCCAGCAACCCGCAGGGAATGGCGAGTGTAATCTTTTTATAATTTGACATTTTTCTTTCCTCTTTTCTCGTCGCTTTACCAAATCCACGTCATCATTAGGGAAACGAGTACCCCTCCCACGGCAAACACCGGCAGCATAGGCAACATGGCCTTCACATGGAACCATTTCTGATGATACTCTCTGTCCATGTCCTCCGTCCCCGGCAGGCGCACCCGTTTGATGTTGGCGAATAGCACCCAGTCGAGAAAGCAGGTGTCAAACGTCGCCAGCACAATCATGTAGCCATACACCTGCAGAAGCCCATCTACGAAGGTTTCCGCTCCCGCTATATGCGCCATCATGGACACGCTCATTGGTTGTACGCCCCCTTCTGGCAGGTAAAGCAGGCTATAGATTTCACAGTGCTAAACTCTACTGCCTCATACTGTTGTTCCAGCCGCTGTTTCAGACTGTCCGCCGTTTCATAGGGTGGGGTGAAGAACCCTTTCGGTTCATAGAGATGCCGGATGAACCAATCTGTCCGGGCCGTTTCCCCGGCAACGTAAAAACAACCGCAGAAACAGCCGCCGGGCTTTAAGACCCGAAACACTTCCCGGTAAGCCGCTTCTTTATCGGGGAAAGTATGAAATCCATTGAGAGAAAGTACGATGTCAAAGCTGCTGTCCGGGAAGGGCAAATTCCCCACATCCCCTTGATGAAAGCGGACATGGGTCAGCCTGCCCCGTTTTGCTCTTCTTTGCGCACGGGACATCATGTCCTCGGAATAATCCAGACAGGTGATGTTCGCATCAGGGAGTTTTTGATAAATCGGCATGGTCAGCACGCCGGTACCCACCGGCACCTCCAGCAACGAACCTGAGAAATCCTCTGGAATACCGGAAAGCGCACGGGGCAAATACGCACCGCATTCTGTCTGCCCCATATCCCACACCAGTCTGCATACAGCTTTGCCCAGCAGGGTAGAACAGGTGATCATGCCATCATATAAAGTCGCTTCTTTACCCAATGCTTGATACGCGGATTTAATTTCCTCGTGTTTGTTCATGCCATTCTCTCCCCTTTATTAATTGTTAGCCTTGGCTAACTCATATTGTAACAGATACTAAGGGAAAAATCAATGCGAAACCTGCTCGATTATGCACCAAATTGAATATCGCCGGGCGACAAAATGCCGCAAAAATGATGGAGCAAATGCAGGGCAGCACATTCGTCCCGCACTTGCTCCACATAAGGCCGAAAAATTCTAATCGTAAAGAAATCTGTCAACGTTCATGAATCACAACATCACCAAAAGATTCCTGCGACATGGTAGATGATGCAGGATAAGACCAGGGCACTCCCTGTGAAAAACAGAGCCAAACGTACTGTCCATTTGAGTGAATGCGTTTCTCTGTAGGTTGTGGACAGAGCCATCACGCACGGCACATTGAACGAAACCGCAAACAGGAACGCAAGGGCTTCCGCTTTCGAGATCACTGTGGGCATCACCATCGCCAGCACACTGGAATCGACCCCAACAGCCACAACATAAAGCAATAAGAATATAGCGAGTTATCGCATCACATTTTACATAATTGCAAAAAAGTGATGTGATAACTTGTGTTTTTCATTGAACGAGAGTATACTGGGAACAACAAACAGATGGGAGTGCCATGGAAAATGCTGATTAAACGTGAAAAGTATCTGAAAAAGATTCGGCCCTTTTATGATGCTGAGGATATCATCAAGGTAATTACCGGCATTCGTCGATGTGGGAAGTCCAGCTTAATGCAGACCGTAGCAGAGGAACTGCTAGAGCGTGGAGTTAATCCGGACAATATTATTTATCTTGATCTTGACAGTCGAAAATACAGAAAAATCAAAACCGCCGATCAGTTGGAAACACTCATTGAAAGCTGCATCAAAAACGAGGCCTGCAACTATCTGTTCATTGATGAAGTACAAAACGTGACCGGATTCGAAGAAGTGATCAATGCATTCCGCACTGACGGCGGATTCTCCATTTTCATCACCGGCTCCAATTCTTATCTGCTCAGTGGCGAACTGATCACGAAACTTACCGGACGCTATCTGGAATTTGAACTGTTCACGCTAAGCTATGATGAATACCTGCTGTTCAAGCAGTTTTATCAGAAACCCATCGATTCCAACCCGACCGTGGAATTCAACCGCTATATTCTGAATGGAGGTTTTCCCAGAACAGTTGCCATCGACGATGACCGGGCAAAGCAAACCTATGTTGCAGGAATCATTCAGGAAATTTTTGAGAAGGACATCCGTCGGCGGGTAAAAGTGAAGGACACTGCGGCATTTGATGCGATAAGAGATTATCTCATTAACAATTTCGGTGCAACCACCAGCATAAAAAGTCTGACCGAAGCGTTAGTAAAAAACGGTATCAAAACTACCAGAGCCACGGTATCCAAATATGTCCAGGCCCTGATGGATGCTAAGATTCTTTATGAATGCAATCGTTTTGACATGAAGTCAAAAAAATCTCTGGCTGGCGCGAAAAAGTATTATCTGGCCGATCTGAATCTGTACTTCTCCCGGAACACGGACAATCGGATTAATTATGGTCCAGTGCTGGAAAACATTGTTTATCTCTATGCCCGCAGTCTGGATTACACCATCAGCGTAGGACGAATCGGCAAGCTGGAGTGTGATTTTATTTTCCGGAGCCCTGCCGGAGACTATTCCTATATGCAGGTGGCCTATACGATCCTGCTCAGCCGGGAAACAGAGGAGCGGGAATATCGCCCTCTTGAAGAAATCCGCGACAATTATAACAAATATGTAGGCACAACTGATTATATACTGCAAAAGCGTAATGGCATCCGACACATTAATCTGATTGACCACATGGCAACGTGTCAGGTTTTCTAAAGCATCGAATTCTGAAAGCATACAAGGCTGGATATGTATTCGAAAATATTATGATGCAGGCGGCAAAAAACCGGCGCAGCCAATCCCACATTCCGGGCAGCTGCGCCGATGCCTGTATTCCAATCAGTCTGTCAGCAGATCCGTCATGCTCTTCATACTGATCAGGATGGTCGATGTATTATGAAGAAGAGCCGACGTGGCGGGCGGAAGAATCCCCAGCACGCCCAGCAGAATCAGTAATGAGTTAAAGCTGATGATCTGCCGGTAATTGACATCAATCCGCTTCATGAGCGCGTCACTGAGGCGTTTCAGGGTCACCAGCGCCCAGAGGTCGTCCGCAGAGATCGTGATATCGGCGACCTCCCGCGCAATGGCCGCCCCGTCTGCGATGGCAATGCCTGCATCCGCTTCCGACAGTGCCGGAGAATCATTGATTCCATCCCCGACCATGATCACGTGGCGCCCTTTTCTGTGTTCTTCCTGAATGAACCTCGCCTTATCCTCCGGCAGCACCTCCGCATAATACGCATCCATTCCGATCTGTTCTGCCACCGCATGCGCCGTGCGCTCGCTGTCGCCGGTCATCATGACGGTCTTTTCGATCCCCAGCTCTTTTAATTCACGGATTACCTCCGGCGCTTCAAGCCGAATCGGATCTTCGATGCAGATGACCGCCGAAAGCACGCCGGAAATGGCAAGATAAAGATGGGAATACTCCGCAGGACGTGCATTAAATTTCTGCTGCTCCTCCTCGGGAACAACACAGCCCTCATCCTCAAAAACAAAATGATAGCTGCCGATGACGACTTTTTGCCCGTCTACCATACTGGAAATTCCATGAGCAACTACATATTGGACCTTTGTATGATGCTCTTCATGGTTCAGTCCTTTTTCCATGGCCGCTTTCACCACGGCATTCGCCATGGAGTGCGGATAGTGTTCTTCCAGACAGGCCGCCAGGCGCAGCATCTCATCCGCCTGCTGCCCGTGGAAAGGAATCACCTGCGCCACTGTCGGTTCTGCATGCGTCAGCGTTCCGGTCTTGTCAAATACGATCGTGTCTGCCATGGATACCGCCTCCAGGAATTTTCCTCCCTTGACGGTGATCTGATGCGCACCGCTCTCTCTCATAGCCGAGAGGACCGCCAGCGGCATGGCCAGCTTGAGTGCGCAGGAAAAATCGACCATCAGAACAGAAACTGCCTTGGTCACATTACGGGTCAGCAACCAGGTCAGCGCCGTTCCGCCCAGGGTATAAGGCACCAGGCTGTCCGCCAGATGAGCCGCTTTTGCTTCTGTTGCAGATTTCAATTTCTCGGATTCCTCAATCATCCGCACGATCTTGTCATATTGCGCGCTGCCCGCTGCTTTTTCCACGCGAATCGCGCATTCGCCTTCCTCAACGACTGTACCGGTATAGGCAGGACTTCCCTCCCTCTTTCGAACAGGCATGGATTCACCGGTAATGGACGCCTGATTGACCAGACACTCACCGCTGGTCACCCTGCCGTCAAGCGGGATGACGCCGCCCATACGCACGACGATGCAGTCACCCACCCTGACATCCGATACAGGAACAAGAATCTCCTGTATATCTGAGGACGCATTGCTGGAGAATTCACTGCCAGAGGGCTGGCCGCACAGGGGCGAAGCCTCCCTCTGGCGCTGCGATTCTACCCGCAGCCAGACCTGATTGGTCCGCAGTGACATTGTCCTCGCCAGGTCATCAACTGACTTCTTGTGCGTCCGCTCCTCCAGGATCTCGCCGATATTCAGAAGAAACATGACCGAAGACGCGGTGTCAAAATCGCCTCTTGCCAGTGATACGGCGATCGCTGTCGCATCCAGCGTCTCAACCTGCAGTCTTCTGCCAAAGAGCGCACGAACACCCCGCCAGATATATTTCACAGATTTTGCCGCAGCGATCACTGCATGCAGGGAAGCCGGGACAAAAAGCTTTAACGCGGCTCTTCGCAACACCAGAAAGGTAAGTCGGTCCTCAAACTGACGGCTCAGCTCGCGGCCGGTATTTTCCGGCGCCAACACCTCAGCCTTCTCATAACTGAACCGGCCAAGCGCCGCGATAATGACCGCCCGGTCACACGAAAAAAAGATGACCGCATCTCCGGTACGGTCATAGACTTTCACATCAGTCACGCCCTCTGTCGCGCGCAGATAGTATTCCAATATGTCCGCCTGCCGCAGACTCATGCCATTCTGCATGGCGTGAATCCGCAGCCTGCCCTTTGATTCATGTAAGATTCTGCATCTCATACTTTATTCTGCCGCAACCTCCGCCGTCTGTCCGCCAAATACATCTGATGCATCCGGAATCTCCTCCGCACACGCCTCCGCCGCACGCTTTTCATTGATTGCTTTCGCATCTGCCAGAATATCATCCGCGTTCTCCCGGATGGTCGTCGCGGTCGTCATCACACTCTCTTTCGCACGCAAAACCGCGGCGGTCGTGTGCGTATAGGCTTTCTTCGCATCCTTGCTGCCCAGGATCTTTACTCCGGCCGTGCCAAACAGAGCACCGCCAACAAACAAGCCTGCTTTACTCCATGCGCTCATGCTATTGTCCTCCTGTTTTTCGTCTGTCTATACCGAGATGCTCCTGCGGGCATCCAATGGTTATATGTTTTTAACTGCAATTAAAATAGCATAAATTGGAAGAGATTTCAATCTTTTATTAGTGTGGTGTAACTTATCGTAAGAGGAAGCAATGGCGGTTGCCACAAACTGGCCCTGTCAAAAATAACAAAACTGGATATTTTTATAATGCCACTTTTCCTCTATAATCTACACCATATTGCATACCAATTAAATATGTTTTTCAGGAGGTCTTCTGATGGATGAAGAAAGATACACATTGAACAAACAGCTGGCACAGATGCTGAAGGGCGGCGTGATCATGGATGTGACCACCCCCGAGCAGGCAAAGATTGCGGAAGAAGCGGGCGCCTGCGCCGTCATGGCGTTGGAACGGATTCCCGCAGACATCCGGGCGGCCGGGGGCGTATCCCGGATGAGCGATCCCGGGATGATTCGCGGCATCCAGGATGCGGTATCCATCCCTGTCATGGCAAAATGCCGCATCGGCCACTTTGTTGAGGCGCAAATCCTGGAAGCGATCGAAATCGACTACATCGACGAAAGTGAAGTACTCTCCCCTGCCGATGACGTTTACCATATCGACAAGCGCCAGTTCCGGGTTCCCTTCGTCTGCGGAGCCCGGGATCTGGGCGAAGCACTGCGGAGAATCAGCGAGGGAGCTTCCATGATCCGCACCAAAGGTGAACCGGGGACCGGCGACATCGTACAGGCCGTTCGTCATATGCGCAAAATCAACCGGGAAATCGCGGATCTGGCCGCCCTGCGCGAGGACGAGCTTTTTGAGGCGGCAAAGGGGCTTCAGGTACCGGTTGACCTCGTGCAGTATGTCCACGCGAACCGCCGTCTCCCGGTCGTCAATTTCGCAGCCGGCGGCGTGGCCACCCCGGCAGATGCAGCACTAATGATGCAGCTGGGCGCTGAGGGCGTGTTCGTCGGCTCCGGCATCTTCAAGTCCGGCAATCCCGCCAAACGCGCCGCTGCCATCGTTCAGGCCGTGACCAATTATCAGGATGCTTCTCTTCTGGCGGAGCTTTCCAGGGATCTGGGCGAAGCCATGGTAGGCATCAACGAACAGGAAATTCAGTTGCTCATGGCAGAACGGGGACAGTGACATGAACATCGCTGTACTCGCTCTGCAGGGAGCGTTTGTAGAACATGAAGCGAGGCTGAAAAAGCTCGGCATTTCCTGTACAGAGCTTCGCAAAAAAGAGGATCTGGCCTGCGATTTCGACGCGCTGATCCTTCCCGGGGGAGAAAGTACGGTGCAGGGGAAGCTACTCCGCGACCTGGACCTGTTCACCCCGCTTAAAGAGAGGATCGACGGAGGAATGCCTGTCCTGGCTACCTGTGCGGGTATGATTCTCCTGGCGGAGCACATCGCAGGGGGCGAGTCCCCCTGCTTTGCCTCCGTCCCCATGACAGTCCGCCGCAATGCCTACGGCCGCCAGCTGGGCAGCTTTCATCAAACAGCTTCCTTTGCGGATCTCGGGGACGTCCCGATGACCTTTATCCGTGCGCCATATGTGGAGGAAACAGGGACGGACGTTGAAGTACTGGCCCGGGTTGATGGCCGTATTGTTGCCGTCCGCTATCGGAAGCAGATTGCTCTCGCCTTCCACCCTGAACTGGATGCGGATGAGCGAATCTACCGATGGTTTCTCAACAGCATTGTATAACTTCTTTCCGGCAACAGGCGGGCGCTCTCGTGCCGCCTGTTTTGCCATACCGTTTGTTATTCTGTCGGGAGGATCCTTATTCCACCGGTAAAATCAGATCGTTAGAATCTGTTGTCGAAGCCATTCATCCGCGCGCATACCGTGCGCGATACTCCGCATTGATCTGCGCAATCTCCTTTTTGCCGTCAATATACTCCTGATACATATCATAGGGGCTTCCACCGCCCAGCCAGCAGGAAGAGCAGAAATCACAGCCACCACCGCAGTCCAGGGACTGCCGGATGATCTGCTCACGCTCTTCCGGCGTTGTATCTTTAATCAGAATACTTTTCACATTACGCCTCCAAAAATGATGTCTGCTCCATCCTTCTTATTCAATCGAACTTCCCCTCTATACCTCCGCAGCAGCGCGAATCACACCCTCGGTCTCATCGTAGAACAGGCGGGTTCCGTACTTTGCACTGACCGTTTGCAGCCGTTCAGCCAGCCGCCGCCCTGTAACCGAGTCAGCGATCGTCGGCAGTCCACGGTGCAGAGGTCTGTCGCCGTCCAAATGCAGATCCAGCGGCACCATCTTCCATGTCAGTCCCTCCTCCGTCTTGTCCAGGAGTACCATGGCGTTCTCAGAGAAACGCCGTTCCGAGGCAAAGCCGATCAGGCGTCCTTCCGCATCCTGCGCCCGGTTCCCATGAAGATCCGACGGACGGCTGTCCGGTTCATACCCGTAGCACAAATACATTTCCGGAGAGATCAGCGATTCTCCGGCCTCAAATTCCATGAGAAGGCTGCCGAGATTATAGAAAATGGGTTTTCCACGGTAGATCTCCACGCCGCGCATGAAGTGCGCGCCATGTCCCACGACCGCATCCGCACCTGCCTCGATGGCTTGTCTGCATACTGATTCAATAAATTCGGGCGGCTCCGGCGAATACCAGTTGGCATCTGTACCCTCATGAGTGTGCAGACTGAAAATTGTCAGATCCGAACGGCGGGAAGCGTCCCGGATGCTCTTGAGTATTTCCCGGACATCTCTCTCATCAGCCCAGGTCCGCACATACGCCTGCTCACCCCGCTCAATATTCAGGTTCTCTTCACAGATAGAACCAAACGTCTGACCAGATTTTTACTTGAAAACAGGGAATCCCCACAGAGCGCCAGTCTCATATGCCTCTCCTTCCTCTATTCTTCCATTTTGCTCTTTTCTTATGCCCTCTTTTGATGATTTCTCTTAATAAATCACCTCAGCCTATCAGCCTGGCAGCCAGTTCGGCTCCCAGCTCCAGGTCCTTCAGCATCGTGTACTCTCCTGTAGAATGGACCCGGTACATGCCGCAGGAAAGGACGATACCCTGCAGACCCTGACGAACGAGATGGTTATTGTCGCTCCCGCCGAAGGTGGAAATCTTTTCGCCGGGGAGTCCCAGGTTACGACAGACTTCCGCAAATCGTTCCACCACCGGAGCGTTTTCAGCTATCTGATATGCTTCCAGATGCACCTCCGTGTCCATCCGTACTTCTGCCCCGGTTCCTTCTGCTGCCTCCCGGACAGTTCGTTCAACGTATGCCGCGGTCTCCAGTGCCCTTGCTTGATAAAAGCTCCGTATCTCGCCCCGGCAGACGCATCTCTCCGGAACAATATTCCGGGCTGCCCCGCCCTCGATCTGTCCGATATTCAGGGTCGTCTCTTCATCAAGGTGTCCCAGCTTCATCCGGCTGACCGCTTCGCTCAGAATCTGAATTGCATGAATCCCCTTCTCCGGCTCGAAGCCAGCATGAGCGGCTTTTCCCCGCACCTCAACGCGGAACGAAATGATGGAGGGAGCCTGCAGAGCCGCGGTCCCGACCGGTCCGCTCAGGTCGAAGACATATGCCTCTCTGGCGTGAATCCGTCCGAACTCGAAGACGGAGGCCCCTTTCCCATAGGCTTCCTCCGCCACCGTAAAGAGCACTTCCACATCCCGGTGCGGAATTCCTCTCTCCTGCACGCGCCGCACTCCCTCCAGAATCTCCACCAGGCCGCAGACATCGTCGGCGCCGAGAACCGTCTCTCCTTCAGATGTAATTCGTCCATCTTCCCGCAAAACAGCCCTTTTCCCAATCCCCGGAGTCACTGTATCCATATGCGCTGACAACAGGATCGGCGGCCCGGGAATCTGTCCCTTCAAAAAGCCGTACAGATTCCCCGCATCCCCGCAGCATTTCCCACCGGCATCATCCTCCCACACCTCGAATCCCAGTGTCCGCAGCTTTACAGTCAGCGTATCTGCCATCAGACGCTCGGAAAAGCTGACAGAATCTATCCCTGTCAGCTCTGCGAATTCCCGGTATATCCGTGTTGTCCCCGCATCATTCATCCTGTATTGCCTCCTCTCAGGTTCGTGCGGAGATCCCATCGACCTCCTTCGCGCTTCGTTCCGATGCACCATGTTTACTCTGTGCCGGAATCCGCTCATACTCATTGTCGCCGAACCGATAGCCCTCCGGCAGCAGGAATCCCGTCTTCTCCAGCCAGGCCTCCTGCTCCGTCCCTTTCGCATCGAAGTTCACAAAACCTGTCTTCTGCCGGCGAAAGCCGAATTTCTCATATAAAGCGATGGTCTGCGGATGCGTATAGAGAATCACAGTACATCCTTTTACCTGTTCCATGAGAGACTCGATGATCGCCCGGCCCAGCTGCCGCCCGCGGTATTCCTCCGCCAGCGCCACGTTATAGATGGCCGCCTGGCAGATTCCGTCTGAGAGCGCCCGGCCGCAGCCCACCACCCGGTCTCCGTCGCAGACAAAGGCCACCGCATAGCTGCGGCGAAATACTGTCTCTTCGGTTTTCGCATCAAAATGGCTCAGACCGCAGGAGTCCAGAATATCCGCTACCGCCTGCCAGTCTACATTTTCCTTATCTGTCTTTATCCAAATCCCCATTGTTTCAATTCCCTTCCTCAGATCGAATACTCCGGCGCTGACATTCTCTCGATACGATTGATAAAATCACGTACACGCTCGCTCTTCGGATGATTAAATACCTCTCTGGGCGTTCCGTCCTCCAGGATTTTCCCGCCATCGAGGAAAATGACCCGGTTGGCAACCTTCCGCACGAAATTCATCTCATGCGAGACCAGAACCATCGTGTAACCCTTGTCGGCAGCCTGACGAATCGTATCCAGCACCTCTCCGACCAGCTCCGGGTCCAGTGCCGAGGTGGGTTCATCCAGAAGCAGCAGCTCCGGCTCCATCGCCAGCGCCCGGGCGATCGCCACTCTCTGCTGCTGACCGCCGGACATGTGTCTGGGATAATGATTTCTCCAGTCCCAAAGACCGACATTCCGCAGTTCCTGCTCCGCCGTCTCCCGGGCCTGCTTCTTGTTCATCTTCTTCACGACGAGAAGCCCTTCCATGACATTTTCCAGCGCCGTCTTCTTGGAAAAAAGGTTAAACGTCTGAAAAACCATACTGGTTCGCTTGCGCAGTTCCACCAGCGCCTTTTTATCTGAGTGAGCCAGGTCGATCTCCAACCCCTCCATGGACAGCGTCCCCGACTCCGGATGCTCCAGACGATTGATGCAGCGCAGCAGCGTCGACTTGCCGGTGCCGGAGGGGCCGATGATCGCCAGCACATCCCCCTCGTGAATCGTCAGATCAATCCCGTCCAGCACCACATTGTTATTAAATCTCTTGGATAAGTTCTTTATTTCGATCATAGCGCGGCGCCTCCCTGTTCCCGGATCTCCGGCACGTCTTCCGGAATCGCAATCTTTTTCTCAATGATCCGAATCAGCTGCTCGAGTGTGATCGTGATCACCCAGTAAATAATTGCCAGGGACACGTAGACTTCAAAATACCGGTAGGTCCGCCCAGCGATGATCTTCCCGGCGGCCATCATCTCCACGACCGCGCAGGTGAAGGCCAGGGAGGTTCCCTTGATCAGTCCGATGAAGGAATTCCCCAGGGAAGGCAGCGCCACCTCAATCGCTTCGGGGAGAATCACCCGCCGCAACGTCTGAAAATAGGTCATACCCAGGGCGGTGGCCGCCTCCACCTGTCCCTGCGGGACAGACTGGAGGGCGGCGCGGATGGTCTCCGCATTGTAGGCGGACTCGTTGACCGCCAGCGCGACAAAGGCATAGAGGATCGCCGGCACAGCATTCACATTATAGGAAGTTCCGTATCTGTAATTGATCGCCTTCAGCAGCAGTGGAATGCCGAAGTATGTCACATACAGCTGCACCAGCACAGGGGTGCCGCGCAGGATGGAGATGTAAAAGCTGCTGAGCTGCCGCAGGACCGGGATCCGGCGAATTCGGATCAGCGCCAGGATCAGGCCGAGAATCAGACTCACGATCATCGAGCCGACCGCCAGCTCCAGGGTCACAGGAAGATATTCCAGCAGGTCCGGAATCTGCGTGAAGACCATTTCCAGGTCAAACAGTTTGTTCATAATATCGGTTCCTCTCTGTCAGACGCCCCGGCTCAGTTCAGTGTCTCCACAAACTGATTATCCTCCGGCGCCGCGTCGATGCCAAAGAATTCCTCGCTGAGCGCGGTGAGCGTTCCATCCTCTTTCAGTTCCACCAGCACTTCATCCACCGTATCTCTGAGTTCTTCCCCATCCAGTGCAAACAGGAAGTAGGCATAGACATTCTCTGAAATAATTTTTGCCTCATCCTCGGGGATCTCTGTCATAGTGAGTCCCGTCAGATCGTATTCCTTCGTATAAGCATTGTACATAGCCAGATCAATGACTCCAAAATCAACGCTACCATCCAGAATGTGCTGCAGCCCCACGATCGTCTCCGCTTCCGTGTAGCTGATGTCGATCTGTGCGTCCGGATTCTTCTCATTCCAGGTCTCCACAGCAGTCGTCACACTGACTCCGGCTCTCCCCTCGAAGGAAAGACCGGCTGCATCCGCGAAAGAAGAAATCTCCTCCCCTTCCCGGGTTACAAACACATAAGATATCTTGTCGTAGGCGTATGAAAACAGGTAGGATTCCGCTCTCTCCTCACTGTAAGAGAAGTTATTGACCGCGATCTGATAATTGCCGCTGTTGACACCGGAAAAGATCGAGGCAAAATCCGTCACTTCAATTTCCAGCTCGTAGCCGTCCAGACGGTTAAATATCTCCTTCAGCACCTCGATGTCATATCCGGTGACCTCATTGTCATCGTTGACATATGTATACGGATTGACAGTCGCGCTGGTTGCCGCCTTCACAAGAATCGTATCCCCTGAGCCGCTCTCCGCGGCCTCCTCGGTATCGGCCGTCTCTGCTCCTGTAGTCTCCTCGCCTGCCGTTGTATCTTCCGCGCTCTCTGTCGCCTCCGTCACCGCTGCGGTCGTGTCCTCCGCCGCCGTCGTGTTGCTGCTTCCGGAGCTGCTCCCGCAGCCGGTCGCCGCCAGTGTCAATGCCAGCAGAGCTGCCAGAGCTCCGGCGTATTTTTTCTTTAAAATGTTGTTCATTTGTATTTCCTCCCATATTACGCAATTTGTCTGCTTATTCCTGCCAGACCGGTTGTCTAGCCGACATCGCTCACGCGAACCGGTCACTGCCGTTTACATTTCAATCTATCCTACGTTTTTCTCCAGCCGGAATTTGTGCGCCGGATCGCGGCTCAGGCGCTCTCTGCCTGTCGCCGTCTTCCAGACCGTATCCCAGTCGGTCTCCTGTACGACAATATCGTAGTAGAAATTCTCCCAGTAGGAGTACGGTACGCTGCTCAGATCCTCCGAAGCCGCGAAATCCTTGAAATAGGTATTGTGGCGGAAGGCCGGGATCTGATACAGATCGCGGGCATAGGGCCACAGGTTCTCATAATCCACCAGGCGGTGAAGAGACGGGGCGATGTGCCGCGAATAGCTGACATCAAACCGGGCCAGTGTCACATACAGACGAATATCACTGTCCGTCACATAATCTCCGAAGAGGAAACGCCGGTCTGCCAGACGGCGATCCATGGCCTCCAGTCCCGCGAAGAAGGTCTCATAGGCATCGGAGAAGGCCTGCAGACTCTCGGCGAACTGCGCCCGGTAGATGGCGTTGTTGACATTTTCAAAGAGCCAGTCATTCAGCTTATCGATTTCTTCCCGCAGCTCCTCCGGATACAGTTCTGGCGCATCCTTCTTATGAAAGGGACGGAAGTCCACTTCAAAATGGTTGGTCAGGCGGTGATAATTGTTATTCACCACTTTCTTCGTTGTGTAATCAACCAGCGCCGGGACCGTGGTGCGTCCCGCATATTCCGGATCTGCATTGTAGTACAGCTCGCTGAGAAACTGTGCCCCCGTCTCCGGATTGATGTGGTTCGGGGAATTGACGAATTCCCAGCCGAGGGGCTTCTCGTGGTCAGCCCAGTCGACGATCTCCACTTTAATAGCATCCTGCAGTCCCAGCAGCTCGCGGGCAATCGCCGCGCGGTTGGACCAGTTGCAGCCCTTTCCCCAGAACAGGATATAACGATCCCGTTCCACCGGATTCTTTCCCTCGCCAAACCCCAGAGTGAAGCGATTGGGTTGCCGATGAAAATTCCCGTACTCATCGATCTCATTGCCGGTCTCTGTAGGACGCACCCGGATGTTTTTCCCGTTTACCTGAACATATTCAAATTCCGCCATCTCACTGCTCCTGCCTTTCTGTTCTGAATTTATTCCCCGGGTCGCTGCTGAGCCGGGCCCGGTTGTGCGGCGCGCCCCAGTAGGCGTCAAAATCAATCTCATCCAGGAAACGGGCATTGAAGGATTCGAAGGTCCGTCCCTGCTTTTCCCCGGTAGGATTTGCAAAATCCTTAAAATATGTATTGTGCCTGAAAGCAGGGATCTGGTAGAGATCCCGTGCGTATCCCCACAGATTCTTATAGGAAAACAACGGATGCTTCGTATGGCCCAGCTGATGTATATAACGGATATCCAGCCGCGCCAGGGTCACATAGAGTCGAATGTCGCTGTCTGTCACGTAATCCCCCAGAAGAAATCTCTGATTCTCCAGCCGCTCTTCCAGCAGGTCCATCGCCGCATAGAAAGCGTTGTAGGCATCCCAGTAGGCTTCCTTCGAGCGGCAGAACGTCGTCCGATACACGGCGTTATTGATATTATCAAACAGCCACTCGTTCAGCTCGTCAATCTCCGCCCGCTGCTCTTCCGGATACAGATCCGGCGCGTTCTTTTTGTGGAAGGGCCGGAAATCAACCTCGAAATAGTTGGTCAGGCGATGATAATCATTATTAACCACCTTCCCCGTAACGGTATCGATCAGAGCCGGTACCGTCGTGCGGCCGCCGTAATCCCAGTCTGCCTTATAATAGGCCTCACTGAGAAACTGAATATCAAGCACCTGATCGGTGTGGTTTTCATCATAGATGAATTCCCAGCCCAGGTTCTTCTCGTGGGCTCCATCATCGCGTCCCACCAGGTTTATGCTGATGGCATCCTCCAGACCCAGAAGCTCCCGAACGATCGCAGCCCGGTTGGACCAGTGACACTGCTTCGCCCAAATCAGGCGATAACGCCCGGCCTCCACCGGATTTTTCTCTTCGCCGAACCCTTCCGTAAAATGGTTCGGCTGTCGGCGGAAGGCGCCGTCCTCATCGACCTCGGAGATCGTCTCCTGAGGTCGGACGCGAATCTGTCTCCCATTCACCGTCTCATACTCATATTCTGCCATATGTTTATGTCTCCTCTCTGTTAGCGAAACCCATTTCTTTGATATGTTTATATGGATTATACTCATGGCCGGTTTCTCTGTCAATCGTTTCGCTTATTCCCTTTCTCTATGCGGAGGTATAGCGGCAACCTATACCTCAAGACACTTTCCCAACGACTTATGGTCCGGCTTCATCGAGTTTTACAATAATCCGGTATGTCAATAATCTGTCATGGAATTTATGCCAAAGAACTGCTATAATGATGAACCGTAACCATATAAATCCGACGGAAGGTAAAACAGCATCACAATATTTGCCCGTAACATCGCCGTCTAAATCGAACCGTAAGAAGGAGAGAATACAACATGAAGGGAATTTCTTTAGAAGACCGCCGGGCGCTGGGCGCCCTGCTGGACACCCAGACACAGGAAGCTGTCATGGCGCGCATTCCGCAGTTTGCGGAGGCGGAGACGGACAATTTCGTACCGGCCCCGGCGCAGAAGCCGGAGAAGCTGGGGGTATTGATGTTTAACATGGAACGGGGCGTTCACCTGGAGGAGATCTGCGAATTCCTCCGGGACTGCCCGGACGTCCAGCCCTTCGATCTTATCCTGGCCAATGAGCTGGACGACGGCTGCTTCCGCTCCGGCAATAAAAATACAGCCCGGAAGCTGGCCTCCTCCTTCGGGCTGAACTATGCCTGGGGTCTGGAATTCATCGAGCTGGTCGATGACCGCAATGAAAAAGGCTTCCACGGCAACGCGGTCTTCTCCCGCTGGCCCATCCGCCGGGCCGGGGTCATCCGTCTGCCGGAACAGTACAACTGGTATTTTGACCGCCAGAAGCGCATCGGCGGACGGCTGGCCGTATTTGCAGAGCTCGATGTAAAGGGGAAATCTCTGGGCGCCGTATCGATCCACCTGGAGAATCGCGCGGACGGTCCGGGACGCGCCGCGCAGATGCACACGGTCCTTGAAGCCGTGAACCGGGAGCTTCCGGATATGCCTGTGGTCCTCGGCGGCGACCTGAACACCAACACCTTTGACGGGCGCTCCAAAGAAGACATCGGCGTGATCGCCGCGGATCCCGCCCTGCGCCGCCGCTGTCTGGAGAATGTAGCCGAATATGAAAGTCTGCTGCTCCTGGCGGCGGAAGACGGATATCAGATCGTTCCCGGCGAGCCGAAGCTGACGCGGCGTAAGCCGCTGCCCGGCGGTGATTTCCTGCCGCTGCGGCTGGACTGGATTCTCTGCCGGGGACTTACCGCTACAGAGAGCCGCATGATTTCCACAGCCAGGGAGGATCTGATCTTCGCCCGTCCCGGCTCCGCACTGGAACAATTTACCGGCAGGGAGCTCTCAGATCACAATGCAGTGTGGGCACTATGTGCAGATTGTTGACATGTTGAACCAAATGCGTTACAATCTACCCATTAACATACTTATATAGTATGGATTATGGAGATGTGATCAGCATGACTCTCAATCAACTGTCTTACATTATCACCATTGCGGAAACCGGTTCGCTGAACCGGGCGGCGGAGCAGCTCTATGTGTCCCAGCCCTCCCTGACCAATGCGGTCAAAGAGCTGGAAAAAGAGCTGGGCGTCACTTTGCTTTATCGCAGCGGAAGAGGCGTGACACTGACCAACGACGGCGCAGAATTTCTGCACTATGCCAAAGAAATTTATCGCCAGTATGAGGATCTGATAAAACGATATGGGAAGGGCGGCTCCTATAAGAAGAAATTCGCCGTCTCCACGCAGCACTATTCCTTTGCCGTGAAGGCTTTTGTCGACATGGCTCAGGAATATGACATGTCCAAATATGAGTTCGCCATCAGGGAAACCAGAACCCAGGAAGTCATCAGCGATGTCAGCACCCTGAAAAGCGAGATCGGCATTCTGTACCTGAATGATTTTAACCGCAAGGCGATAGGGAAAATGCTTGCCGCCGCCCATCTGGAATTTCACTCTCTGGTGAATTGCCGGGCTTACGTATACCTGTGGCGGGGTCATCCTCTGGCCGGGGAGGCCTCCATCTGCTTCGAACAGCTGGCACCTTATCCCTGCCCGGCCTTCGACCAGGGCGACAACAGCTCGTTCTACGATGCGGAGGAAATTCTCTCCACCCGAGACTACGCGCAGGTCATTAAGGCCAACGACCGGGCCACAATGCTGAACCTGATGGTAGGTCTGAATGGATACACACTCTGCTCCGGCATCATCTGCGAGGAACTGAACGGGTCAGACTATGTGGCGGTACCCTTTGAGGACGAGGAGCAGAGCGCGGAAAGTGCTATGGAAATCGGCTACATCACCAGGAAGAATCTGATCCTGAGTGAGATTGGCGCAAAGTATATCGAAGCAATGAAGCGCTACCTTGCCGCCATATAACCTGCAGCACCAGCTTTATCCCGTTCTGATGTTCCGCTTTTCTCACAATAGTATGCGTCTCTCCAGAGCATTTTCTGAACTTTCCGAAGTCCTGTTCGTTTTTCAAAGAAATGTTTCTTGACAGTCCTCCCGCTTTCACTCTATACTTTTATCCGGAGGCTGCGCCACGCAGTCCGGTCCTATTTGACAGGAGGAATCCAAATGGCACTTTTACAGGTAAAAACAGAAAACGGCATCGTGGAGGGACTTCCCTCCGGCAATCAGATGATCAGCGTCTTCAAGGGGATCCCCTTCGCGAAGCCGCCGGTAGGCGACCTGCGCTGGAAGGCTCCGCAGCCCGCAGAGGACTGGGAGGGCGTCCGTCCCTGCTATAAGTTCGGCTTCATTCCCATGCAGGCCCGCTTCGCGTCAGAGGGCGGCGGCAACACCCTTGCTGCCCAGGAATTCTATGTGATCGAATTCCCGATGAGCGAGGACTGCCTCTATCTGAATATCTGGACTCCGGCGAAGGCCGCTGATGAGAAGCTTCCTGTGGCGGTCTATATCCACGGCGGCGGCATGGAGACCGGCTACAGTTACCTGAACGCCTACGACGGCGAAGCCTTCGCCAAGCGGGGCGTGATTCTGGTGACGATCGCCTACCGGCTGAATATCTTCGGTTTCCTGGCGCATCCCGATCTGGCTGCGGAGGATCCGAATCACTCCACCGGCAACTACGGCATCCTCGATCAGATTGCGGCTCTGCAGTGGGTACAGCGAAACATCGAAGCCTTCGGCGGCGATCCCGGAAATGTCACGATCTTCGGTCAGTCTGCGGGCGGCATGAGCGTCCAGAACCTGGTCGGTTCCCCTCTGGCGAACGGCCTCTATCAGCACGCCATCATGCAGAGCGGCGGCGGCATGAGCAAAGGCGGTCCCTGCGACGAGTTCTCTCTGGAGACCGCTTACTCCTGCAGCGGAAAATTCCTCGACTTTGCGAAGATCAAAACGCCTCTGGCAGCGCGGGACATCAGCGCTGAGGATCTGCTGCAGCTTTTCATTGAATTTAAGGGCGGAAACGGCTACTCGAACATGTTCCAGCCCTGTACAGACGGTTATGTCCACCCGCTCCCTATGGCGGAATACTTTGAACGCGGACTCCATCCTGATGCGGACTATATGCTCGGATGCACGAAGGACGAGATGCGCCGCGCCGGCGCACCGGCTCCTTCTTACGAAAAGATCGCGGCGATGGCCCGGGCCTCTTATGGCGATCAGGCTGAGGCCTTCCTCGCCGCCGTCCACGCGGAGGATCCCGCTGCCTGCGCTCCGTACTTCGAGGATCCCATCGGCAGCAACATGCTCTCCGCTGATCTGGCCTTCTGTGAAAACCAGAACCGCCTCGGCCGCAAGCCTGCCTTTGAGTATTATTTCACCTATGTACCTCCCGGCGCGGAGGCCATGGGCGCGCACCACTCGGTCGAGCACCACTATGTCTTCCAGACACTGCTGCGCTCGCATCGTCCGTACACGGGATACGACTATGACCTCTCCAACCGTCTCTGCGATTACTGGACGAATTTCTGCAAATGTGGCAATCCCAATGGAGAAGGCCCGGAGACCTGGGCGCCCTTCACCGCGGAGAAGCCCGAAGCTCTGATCATCGACGGCCCCTGCCATATGGCGCCTGTGCCCCGGGAACCGCAGGTTGCGTTCCATGTGGACTATGTGATGGGACGAACGAAATAAAACGGTATCTGTAACGCAAAAAGGAAGGACAGCCAGAAAACTGTCCTTCCTTTTTCGCGTTGTAATCGGGGTAGGGAACCCTGTATCATTATATGGCTGTATACCCTCCGTCGACGGCGATGTTCTGTCCGTTGACATAGGCAGAAGCCGGGGAGGCCAGGAACAAGGCGCAGCTGTCGAGCTCGCCTTCCTTGCCGTAGCGTCCCAGCGGAATGGCTCCCTTGGCGTAAGCAGCAAACCAGTCAGTCTCCAGCGTATCCTTGGTCAGAGGAGTCCAAAAATATCCGGGGCAGATAGAGTTGACGGTGATGCCTTCCTTGCCCCACTCGGCGGCCAGAGCACGGGTCAGATTCACCACGCCGCCCTTCGCTGCATGATAGGGAGCACAGGTTGCCGCCATGTTGCCGACCAGACCGTACATGGAAGCAATGTTGATGATACGACCGTACTGCGCCTTGATCATCTCTTTAGCGAACTCACGTGCGCACAGGAAGGTACCAAACAGGTCAATCTTCAGCTCGTTGTTAAACTGATCGTTGGTGATATCCACCGCAGGCGCCACCGCGCCGGTTCCGGCATTGTTCACCAGGATATCCACCCGGCCGAAGGTCTCCATCGTCGCAGCGACGGCGCCCTTCACCTTTTCGGTGTCGGTGATGTCGCAGGCATAGGCAAGGCACTTGACGCCGAATTCCTTCTCGATCGCCGCCGCGTTTTCATCCAGCAGGTTCTGTCTCCGGGCCATCAGAACCAGGTTCGCACCCTGGCTGGCGAAGGCTTTAGCCATCTGCAGGCCAAGGCCTGTCGAGGCGCCGGTCACTACTGCAGTCTGTCCGGTAAGATCAAAATAATTCTTCATGGTTCCATGTCCTTTCTGCTTACGCGATGCCGGGACCGCAGGGCATGCATCCCATGCCCTGCGTCCCGGCATCAGTTTTTACGTCAACATTACCGTTTGTATCATACCACTAACCCGACGACTTTTCAAGAAAAATCTTACAATATTGAAAATTTATATCGTTTGCAGATGCAATTCCAGATCCACACGGCTCAGGCCGCGGAAACGGTCTTCTTTCCGGCTCTGTACTGAAGGACAGTGATGCCACCGACCAGAATCAGGCCGACCACATCCGTCAGCGTACCGGGGATCAGAAGCACCAGTCCGCCCACGGCCAGCAGGATGCGGAACAGCGGATTGATCGGCCGGTACAGGAAGCCATTGAGTGCGGCTGCCACACCGTATATGCCGAGCAGCGAGGTGATGACGATCTGTACCACCTCCACAACAATCATGACCGTGCCGGTGCCGGCGTCAAATTCCAGCAGCATTTCCGGACTGAACGCGAAGATATAAGGCACGATGAAGGCAGCGATCGCCAGCCGCGTCGCGTTCAGAGCCGTCTTCATGGGCGGCGCCTTGGCGATGGCAGAACCGGCGTAGGCAGCCAGTGCCACGGGCGGCGTGATATCCGCCACGATGCCGAAATAGAACACGAAGAAATAAGCGGCCACGGCCGGGATGCCGATGCGGGAATCCATCAGGATCGGCGCACAGGTGGAGGCCATGATACAGAAGTTGGCTGTCGTCGGAACGCCCATGCCGAGGATGATGCAGCAGATCATGGTCAGGAACAGAGCGATGATTGCACGTCCGCCGGAGACCTTGACGATCGTCGTGATCAGCATGGAGGCCAGGCCGGTGGTCGTGATGCAGCCGGCGATCAGACCCGCCATGGCGCAGGCCACGGCGACGGTGACGACACTCTTGCCGCCCGCTTCCAGGGCGTCAAAGAACTTGGTCACGGTGAAATGTTCGCTGGGTTCATCAATCCCTGCCGCCTTGTTCACGATGTTATTGATGATGCCGACGATCACGGTACAGACGATGGCGATGGCCGCGGAGGTCTGCATAGTACGGGCCTGCGAAGCAACCAGCGCTACCAGCACCACCAGGGGCAGCAGCAGATAGATCTTCGGCAGCAGCTTGCGGAACTTCGGCAGCTCTTCACGTGGAATTCCCTTCAGGCCAAGCTTCTTGGCCTCCAGATGAACCGCGATATAGATGCCGGTAAAGTAAAGCACGGCGGGCAGGATGGCCTTCAGCGCCACCTGCGCATAGGGGATGCCCATGTACTCAGCCATCAGGAAAGCGGCCGCACCCATGATAGGGGGCATGATCTGACCGCCCGTAGAGGCCGCGGCTTCCACGGCGCCGGCAAATTCACCCTTATAACCGGTCTTCTTCATCATCGGGATGGTCACGGAACCGGTCGTCACGGTGTTGCCCACGGAAGAACCGGACACCATGCCGCACAGGGCAGAGGAGATCACGGCCACCTTGGCGGGTCCGCCGGAGGAAGACCCGGCTACGCAGTTCGCCAGATTGATAAAGAAATTCGAAATTCCGGTGCGCTCCAGGAACGCGCCGAAGATAATGAACACGACAATGTATTTCTGACAAACATTGATCGGCGTGCCCATGATGCCGCTGGTCGTATAGAACAGATCATAGATCACCTTGCCAAAACGAACATTGGCGAAGGTATAGACCAGCAGGACGCCCAGCACACACAGGATCGGGATACCGACGCAGCGGCGGCATAGTTCCATGAACGCCAGGATTCCGAGAATCGCCAGCACCACCATCAGAGGCTGCTTGGTCACGCGGGAAGACAGCTGAATGATGTCGTTCGCGCGGTAGGCAAAGTAGAAAAAGGGAACGGCTCCGCAAACCATGATGATGATATCATACCAGGGCAGCGAATTGACCTTCACGATTCCCTTCTTGATCGGGTAATGCAGATACCCCATGATCAGAATCAGACCCAGGAAAATATTCAGCTTCTGCTCAGGCAGGGTGGGCCATCCCCGCAATGTGGAAAAAATACAGTAACAGGAAAACAGAATTCCCAGAAGGCGAATAACCTGCTTAGGTCTGCCTTCCCAGACACGGGTATTTGACTCACGGTCATACTTCCGCATGAGATTTTCGACGTCCTCCGCTGTCCCCACGGAGATGTCTTCGGCTTCCGTCTGAACCTCGGGTGCCTTCTCCTTCTCTTTCATTTCCATAGAATCTATCCTTTCTCGGTGTTTTATCTCCTCCTATAGAATCATCGGGTCCTCCCCTTCGGATGACTTTTCTATGATTGAAAAAATATCAGGGCTGCGGCGGGATGCCCCCACCGCAGCCCTGCAAGAGCTTATGTTACAGCATGTGCCTGCGTCTGCACCGTCTTATTTGGCAGATACGGTGATTCCCTTGTCCGCGAAATACTCCACTGCGCCGGGGTGGTATCCGACGGAAGTGATGGAGGAAGCGAAGTCAAGATCCAGTTCTTCCGCTTTCGCGTGAGACAGGTTCGCGATATCCTCGAAGGTACCGTACAGGAAGTTATACACATCTTCGTTGGAGACATCGTCGCGGGCGATGACCACAGCGCTGATGGCGACGGTCGTCACATCCTCATCGGTTCCGTACACGTCAGCCGCGATGGTATCCGCGGTGTAGAAGGGGTTATCCTCGATCAGAGTCGCAATGTGCTCCTCGTCCAGGCTGACCAGGTATACGTCACGGGAAGCCGCCAGGTCGGTCACAGCGGTCGTCGGCGCGCCGGCCACGACGAACGCAGCGTCGATCTGCCCATCCTTCAGAGCTTCTGCAGAATCGCTGAAGGACTGATATGTAGGGATGATGTCCGTGTCAGCATCCAGACCGTAAGCAGCCAGGATATCAACCGCATTGTAGTACACGCCGGAGCCGGAGGCGCCGATGGAGACCTTCTTGCCTTCCAGGTCAGCGACCGTCTGAATGTCAGGATCCACAGTGATGATCTGCACCTGCTCCAGATACAGGCTGGCGACCACGGAGAAGCTCGTCACAGCGCCGCTCTCTTCGAAGGTACGCTCGCCGTTGTAGGCGTAAGACATAACGTCAGACTGGACAAAGCCGAACTGCGCATCGCCGTCTTCCAGAGCCTGGATATTCGCCGCGGAACCGCCGGACGAGATGGCTGTGATGGTCGTACTGGTCAGATCACCGATCTTGTTGGCGATCACGTTACCAAACGCATAATAGGTTCCTGTCTCACCACCGGTGGTGAAGGTCAGGCTCGACCCGCCGTCCTTGGGAGTCAGGCTAGAGGACTCGGTGCCGTCGGAGGTCTCTCCGTCAGCTGCCGTGGTTTCCGCAGCAGCCTCAGTGGTCGTCTCGTCGGCGTCATTGTCAGACGAGGAGCTGCTGCAGGCAGAGAGCGCCAGGCTCAGAGCCAGAATCAGTGCAAGAATAAGGGATACTTTCTTCTTCATAATCTTGCCCTCCTTTTTGTTTTTGAATATCAAAATATTCAAACAGGATTATATCATCCTTATCATCATTTTTCAATAGTCTTTCGAAATTTAATTGAATTTTATCTGAATCCCGTCTTTGGTAGTTAACACCATGTCCGCCCTTTTCCTAAATCAGT
>JAJQCZ010000006.1 GCA_021202465.1 Lachnospiraceae bacterium
TGTGGGAAAATACAAGTATTTTTATTGCGAAAAGTTTCTATTCTTTAGCGCTGCCACCCCTGCGATCATTCCTTGTAAGCTTGCGTAGAATTCAAAGACTGCAAACCAGATAAAACTTGACATTCCAGACAAATGATCTTATCATCAAAATAAAGCCGTTCGGCATAATTTGTTTACGGCAGGCTCAAATAAAGCCGTTCGGCTCTTTTTCTGAACCACATTTAAAAATAGAGCCGTTCGGCATAATCAGGAGAATCCTTATGAAAATTACAGACGCCAGATCTTTTGGCAACGCCGTCCGCGAAAGGCGAAAAGAACTGCATTACACACAGGCCTTCCTCTCTGAATGCACAGGTCTGAGCATTACCTTTCTTTCTGATCTGGAGAGAGGAAAACCCGGTATTCAGCTGGAAAAATCTATTCAGGTGGTAAATATTCTCGGAATGGACCTGTTTATGGAAAAGCGGGGTGAATAAAATGCGGGAATTGTCTGTATGGATGGAAATAAAAGGAGCGCCCGTTTATATTGGAAAAATCACCGGACATGACAGTAAAGATGCCTGTTTTTCTTATGCGGAGAATTACAAAAGCAACCCCGACAACCGCCCGGTATCGTTAAGCCTTCCATTGGAAGAAGGAACCTTTTCTCCGGAAGGAACAGAAAATTATTTTGAAGGACTGCTGCCGGAAGGCTTTACAAGAAAATGCGTTGCACAGAGGCTCCATGCTGACGAAGAAGACTATCTTTCCATTTTATCCGCGTTGGGAAAGGAATGTCTTGGTGCGATAAAAATCGTGGAAGAAGGGGCAGATGAAACTGCACCGGAATATCGCCCTCTATCCTCTCGTGAAGTTAAGAACCTTGCACGGGAAGGAGCAACCGAGTCGGCGTCCATCGTTGCCAAATCGCACCTGTCTCTGACCGGCGCCTCGGGAAAAGTGGGACTTTATTATGATGAACCAAATAAACAGTGGTATCTCCCGATTGGCGACGCCCCCAGCACACACATCGTAAAGCAGAGTCATATAAGGCTGAGCCGAATCGTGACAAATGAACAGCTCTGCCTCCTGACGGCAAAGCATCTAGGCATCAACATTCCGAACAGCTTTATCCTCGATCTGTCCGGGATCAATAAAAAACCTGATGAGGGCGATGTCTTATTTGCCACCAAAAGGTTTGACCGTGTATTTCTTCATCCAGGCAGACAGTTAAATGGACTGCCTGTCCCTTTCAGACTGCATCAGGAGAATTTTGCCCAGGCCCTGGGCATCGCAGCGGCAGATAAATATGAGAAAAATGATGAGGACTATATGACAAAAATCTTCCGGCTGCTGCGGCTCTGTTCTGCAAATCCTCTGGAAGACCAGAACAGGCTCTGGGATCTCTGTGTATTTAACTATCTGATTGGCAATACAGATAATCATATCAAGAACCTTTCCCTGCTGTACAGTACCAGTCTGAAAAGTATACGGCTTGCTCCCGCCTATGATCTTATCAGTACAGTGATTTATGACAGCAGCAGTGAAGACATGGCATTTGGCATTGGCGGAGAAATCAATCTGTCTTCTATCTCCCGGAAATCGTTTGAGGAAGCAGCCAGAAAGGCCGGCCTTGGCGTCAGGATGGCAATGAACCGATTTGACACCCTGGCTGCTCATCTTGAAGACGCATTAAATCTTGCGAGCAGGACGCTTGAGACGCAGGGCTTCGAAGAGGCAGAGCGGATTCGGGAGGAAATCATGAACCGCGGAGGAATTCGAAGCGTCTGTTAGACGCAACCATACTGTTAGAAATAATAGTATCCTTCTCCCCTTGTTCGCTCTATTATGAATTGTGATAATCGCATTTCTGGCAGTGAGCCATCTCCTCATCCGGATTTTGCCGGTAGAAAATGCCTGACCATTGGCAGATACTCTGCAAAATCGGAACAACGGTTTTTCCGGTTTCGCTTAAAGAATACTCCACCCTTGGTGGAATCTCATCATAGGATTTGCGGTCTACAATTCCATTTGCAATCAGGCTTTTCAATGTAGAAGCAAGAACGGCATCGGTAACATTGCCCATTTCACTGCGGATTTCACTGTAGCGCAGCGTCCCCATTTCAGCCAGGACGCAGATAATGCGGGAGTTCCATTTTCCGCCGAATACGCTGAGTCCATACTCCAGCGGACAGCGAATATCTTCTTTCAGTTTTTTCTGATACATGACAAGTCCTCCTTCCATTTATCAAGCATCAGCTCGCCCGCGCCGGGCGCAGACAACGCGAGCTGTTATTGCAGAATCTTCCTGTAAATCTCCCTGTCCATGTCCTTAAATACGTTAAAAATAACCTTTATCTTACTGCAGGTTCTGACTTTATACTCCTTTACTGTCTGAACTGCAATCTCAGCTGCGCGCTCATTGGGAAAGTGAAATACACCCGTGGAGATACAGCAGAATGCGATAGATGCAACCTTATGTTGCTCCGCCAGCTTCAGGCAGGACAAGTAACAGGATGCGAGTTGAGCTTCGTTCATTTTTGTCAGTTCATCTGATTCATCATACCACCCTTTTATCCTTTCTGCGACACCAGCAATTTCCGAATCACCTCATCAATATCATGACTGATGACAATCGCCCGATCTTCCAACACTTCCGGATAGCTGGGATTATCCAGGTTGATGCTGGTAAATGTTGCTTCTGCATTTTCAATTGCCATCTGCCAGAAGGGAACCTTGATCACACCGGGAGAATTGAATTCAACCCCCAGTTCCAGATACAGCACTTTTCCTGTCTGATGCTCAGCCAGGTAATTCTCATAGCGTTTATGTGCAATATGCCAGCCCGTATCCCGCACGAAGGTATTATCCCAATAGAGATTAAAATCCATTTCCCGGCCGCACTTCGGACAATGAGGAATCAGCTCCGTTGGAATCTTCATATCCCTTTCCTGTTCGTGCATGGCCTTAATGGTCTCATAATTATCATAGGTGGAGTTATGACATGGGACGCTGCACTGGAATAGCCCCAAATCTCCCTGGGTATAGCAGAGCCTGTTTTTATCATACCCCGCTCTCTGAAATGTGTGATCTACGTTCGTGGTCAGCACGAAATAGTCCTTTCCCTCCAACAGTTCCCGAAGCTTCACCAGCGTATCCCTGGGCAGCGGGCAGAATGCATGGTAATAAGACCACCGCGCCCAATAAGCCCAGCGCTCCTCGCTGCTTTCAAAATTTGCAAAACACCCGTGATAAATATCCGGCATACCGTACTTTTCAACAAAGTCGCCAAACAATTCCTGCAAACGCTCTCCGCCATAGTCGAATCCCGCCGATGTAGACAAGCCACTCCCTGCTCCTACGATAACGGCCTCTGCGTCCTGAAATGCTTTTGCCAGCCTGAGGTATTCTGTATCATAATCGCCTGTCACATCGTAAACAATGCCATTATATTTCATGAAGCATTCCTCCTCGTTCATCGTGCAGCTGCTTCGATGGTTATTATTCTACACTGCCCACTCCTGAAAATAAAGATATTTACAATTTTATTAGTAACTATTAAATTTCAAAGCGTGCAGTTCTGTAAAATATGCTCCAGATCAGCCAGCACAAATCGATGAAAAATGCCTGTTAGATAAAATATGATCTGTTTCTTGATAAATTCCCTGTTTTGAGTTAAAATATGAGCTATGAATACACTATCTTTTTTTAAATCTCCCGGAGATATCAACCGGGAAATCGCAGACCGGGCACGAGCCCGCAGAAAAGAAAAGAAATTCACCCAGGTTGAACTGAGCCGCCGCTCCAATGTCAGTCTTGGCTCATTGAAACGCTTCGAGCGAACCGGCGAAATCTCACTCTCCTCCCTCATCAAGATCGCATTTGCCCTGGAGTGTGAAAACGATTTTGACGAACTCTTCTTGAAGAAAGGCTATGCATCCATTCAGGAGGTCATTGATGAACAGATATTGATGGAAAAATACCACCAAAAATCCCGGAAGGCTTAAGAAACCTCCCGGGATTTTTCAGTTACATCTCCACCTTATCCAGCTTCCAGATGTCGTCCACATACTCCTGGATTGTCCGGTCGGACGAGAACTTCCCGGAGTGGGCGATGTTCAGAATTGCGGAGCGGGTCCAGCCCTCCGCATCACGGTAAGCCGCCTCGACGCGCTTCTGTGCCTCGACATAGGAGCGGAAATCCTTAAGGATGAAGTAGGTATCGGCCTTGGCGCTGTTCTGTGTGTTCAGCAGCGAGTTGTACAACGGACGGAACAGGTCGGGGTTATCCGGCGAATAGAAGCCGTTGACCATCTGCATCAGTACCCGGCGCAGCTCCGCGTCCTCGTTAAAGATCACTACAGGATCATAATTATCGTTCTTCTCGTACTCAATGACCTCATCAGCGGAGAGACCGAAGATAAAGGCATTCTCCTCGCCCACTTCCTGCACGATCTCCACATTCGCGCCGTCCATGGTACCCAGAGTCAGAGCGCCGTTGAGCATGAACTTCATGTTGCCCGTGCCGCTGGCCTCCTTGCTGGCTGTGGAGATCTGCTCGCTGACGTCGCTGGCCGGGAAGATGATCTCCGCGTTGGACACGCGATAATCTTCGATAAACACAATCTTGATCTTGTCATGAATCGATACGTCGTTGTTGATGACGTTGGCCACGGAGTTAATCAGCTTGATGGTCAGCTTGGCATTGACATATCCGGCGGCCGCCTTGGCGCCGAAGATGAAGGTCCGGGGCACAATATTCAAGTCGGGATTGTCTCTCAGTTGATTGTACAGATACATCACATGAAGGATGTTCAGCAGCTGACGCTTATATTCATGAAGTCTCTTCACCTGCACATCGAAGATCGAGTCGGGATTTACCTCCACGTTATTATTCTCCATGATGTACTGCGTCAGACGCAGCTTGTTCTGGCGCTTGATCTCCCGATACTCTTTCCGCGCCACGGGATCGTCGGCATAGGGCGCCAGCTTCTCCAGCTGCGACAAATCCGTGATCCAGCCGTCGCCAATCTTCTCAGTGATCCACTGCGCCTGCAGAGGGTTCGCATGAAGCAGGAAACGCCGCTGCGTGATGCCGTTGGTCTTGTTGTTGAATTTTTCCGGCATCATTTCATAGAAATCCTTCAGCTCCCGTTTCTCCAGAATCTCCGTGTGAAGCCGGGCCACCCCGTTAACGGAGAAGCCGCCGACGATAGCCAGATTGGCCATGCGCACCTGATGATTGTACAGGATCGCCATACTCTCCACCTTGTCAGGGCGGTTCGGATAGAGCTCCTTCACCTGAATGACAAAGTGGCGGTTAATCTCATCGATGATCTGATAAATACGGGGCAGCAGACGCTGGAACAGATCGATGGGCCATTTTTCCAGAGCCTCGGCCATGATCGTATGGTTGGTATAGGCACAGGTCTTCGTGGTGATCTCCCAGGCCTCATCCCACTCCAGGCGATATTCATCCACCAGAATCCGCATCAGCTCCGCCACGGTCAGCGTCGGATGCGTATCATTCATCTGGAAACATACCTTCTCATAGAGCTTGTGGATGTCGTCATGACTCTCCATGTAACGCTCCACGGCTCGCTGAATCGTTGCAGACACGAAGAAATACTGCTGCTTCAGACGCAGTTCCTTGCCGGCATAGTGGTTGTCGGCCGGATAAAGTACCTTGCAGATCGTCTCCGCCAGATTTTCCTGCTTGGCGGCATTTTCATAATCGCCCTGGCTGAAACGATCCAGATCCAGATCCTCCATGGGCTCAGCACTCCAGATACGCAGCGTATTAACAATACCGTTATTGTAGCCGATCACCGGCAGATCATAGGGCACGGCCCACACAGACTGATAGCCCTCCTGCACATAGTAGGGACGCCCGTTCTCATCGGTCTCACAGCGGGTATAACCGCCGAATTTGATTTCTTTTCTGTGATTGTCGCGGCGCACCTCGAAGGGGTTGGCGATGCGCAGCCAGTTGTCCGGCATCTCCTTCTGGTAACCGTTTTCGATTTTCTGCTTAAACATCCCATATTTATAACGGATACCGCAGCCATAGGCATGATAGCCCAGCGTGGCCAGCGAATCCAGGAAGCAGGCTGCCAGCCGCCCCAGGCCGCCGTTGCCCAGCGCCCAGTCTCTCTCCTGATCCTCGATCACATTGAGATCCACGCCGAACTCGTCCAGAACCTCCTTCACTTCATCAATCGCCTGAATATTAATCAGGTTGTTGCCCAGCGCCCGGCCCATGAGAAATTCCATGGACATATAGTAGAGCATCTTGACGTCCTGCTCCTTAGCCTTCTTGCGCGTGTCGATCCAGGCATCGATGATCTGCTCCTTGATGGCGAAGCCCACTGCCTTGTAGATCTGCTCCGGCGTGGCCTCCTCGATGGTCACCTTGGAATCCAGCTTGACCAGATCAATGACTCTCTTGCGAAATGTTTCCTTATCAAATTCAAAATGATCCATAATCTCGAAGTCTCCTATCTCTCTGTCATCCCATCGGAAAGCGCCCTCTTTTAAGAGAACGCTTCCCGCACCTCACTCAGAGAGGATTTTCATCTCCTCAGAGCAGCTTCTGTATCTTATTTTTTCTTCACTCCTAGCGTGACTTTCTCGCCGTTGAGGTTCCACTCCTTGACATATCCGTCGGTCTCTCCCACGATCAGAGTCTCGCCCATCACATCACTGAGCAGACTCTCCTGATGAGACTGCATCAGCGCCGCAACCTTCTCATTGCCGGTCACATAAACATTGATGTGGTCCATCACCTCATAGCCGGCCTCCTTGCGCATGGTCTGAACCTTGCTGACGACCTCACGCAGCAGACCCTCTTCCCGCAGCTCCGGTGTCAGGTTGGTATCCAGCACCACCGTCCACTCGCCGGAGATCTCGGAGACATAGCCTTCGGTCTGCGTCGTCTCAATCAGAAGGTCCTCCTCAGAGAGAACCGCGCGGCTGCCGTCAGCGAAGGTCAGCACCAGCTCGCCAGTACTCTTCAGCTCCTTCATAGCCGCATTTCCGTCGATCTCCGCCAGCAGCGTGCGGATTTCGCCCAGCTTCTTGCCGTATTTCGGTCCCAGCGTCCGCATCTGAGGCTTGAAGCGGTAGGAAGTAAAATCACTTACCTCATCCGTGAAGGTGATTTTCTTTACATTCAGTTCGTCCTTGATAATATCTCCGTAAAACTCATTGAGGCTCACCGGATCCTTGACGAACATCTGCCCGATAGGCTGACGGTTCTTGATATTAGCGGAATTCCGGCAGGCCCGGCCCATGACGACGATCTTCAGGACCGCATCCATATCCTCCTCCAGCTCCGGATTGATCCAGGCCGCGTTGGCCACAGGATAATCGCACAGATGGATACTCTCCGGCGCCGTTTCATCCAGACTGCGCACCAGGTTCTGGTACATATCCTCGGTGATGAAGGGCACCATGGGAGCGGCCAGCTTGGCCACGGTCACCAGCGTCGTATACAGAGTCATATAGGCATTGATCTTGTCCTGCTCCATGCCCTTCGCCCAGAAACGGCTGCGGCTGCGGCGGACATACCAGTTGCTCATATCGTCCACGAAATTCTGCAGGAAACGCGCCGCCTCGGGAATCTGATAATTCTCCAGAGCATTATCCACATTTCTGATCAGCGTGTTCAGCTTACTGAGCATCCAGCGATCCATGGCCGGCAGCTTATCATATTCCAGCTCATATTTCGTCGCGTCAAACTGATCGATTTCGGCATACAGCACATAGAAGGCATAGGTATTCCACAGAGTCCCCATGAACTTCCTCTGCCCCTCGGTGACCGCCTTGCCGTGGAAACGGTTGGGCAGCCAGGGCGCACTGTTGATATAGAAATACCAGCGGATGGCGTCGGCGCCGTAGGTGTTCAGCGCATCCATGGGATCCACGGCGTTCCCCTTGGACTTGCTCATCTTCTGTCCGTTCTCATCCTGCACATGACCGAGGACGATCACGTTCTTATAAGGAGCCTGATTGAAGATCAGCGTGGAAATAGCCAGCAGCGAGTAGAACCAGCCGCGGGTCTGATCGACCGCCTCGCTGATGAAATCGGCGGGGAAGTTCTTCTTAAAGGTCTCCTGATTTTCAAATGGATAGTGATACTGGGCGAAAGGCATGGAGCCGGAATCGAACCAGCAGTCGATAACCTCCGGTACACGGTGCATCTGTTTGCCGCACTCCGGGCAGGTGATCGTCACTTCATCGATGAAAGGACGATGCAGCTCAATCTCATCGGGGCAGTTAGGAGACATTTCCTTCAGCTCCGCCTTGCTGCCGATGGCATGCTTATGGCCGCAGGAGCACTCCCAGACATTTAAAGGAGTTCCCCAGTAACGGTTGCGGCTGATACCCCAGTCCTGAATATTCTCCAGCCAGTCGCCAAAGCGGCCCTTGCCGATGCTTTCAGGAATCCAGTTAATCGTATTATTGTTGTGGATCAGATCATCCTTCACCGCCGTCATCTTGATAAACCACGACTCTCTGGCGTAATAGATCAGAGGCGTGTCACAGCGCCAGCAGAAGGGATAATCATGCTCGAATTTGGGAGCGTCGAAGAGCAGCCCCTGCTTCTCCAGATCCTGCAGAACCATGGGATCAGCCTGCTTGACGAAAACACCGCCGTAAGGCGTGTTGGCCGTCATATTTCCCTTGCTGTCCACCAGCTGCACGAAGGGCAGGTTGTATTTCCGGCCCACCTTCGCGTCGTCCTCACCGAAGGTCGGGGCGATGTGAACGATACCTGTACCGTCGCTCATGGTGACATAGTGATCACAGGTCACAAAATGCGCCTTCTTGTGCTGCTCCTCGGCCAGCTCGGCCGCTACCGCATAGAGAGGCTCATATTCCATATATTCCATCTGCTGACCGGAGAAGGTATCTAATACCTCATACGGCTCCTGGCCGTCCTGTGCCAGACCGCCCAGCACTGCATCGAGCAACGCTTCCGCCAGATAATAGGTATAACTGTCGGCCGCCTTGACGCGGCAGTAGGTCTCATCCGGGTTCACGCAGAGAGCCACATTGCTCGGCAGCGTCCAGGGCGTGGTCGTCCAGGCCAGGAAATACGCATCCTCGCCGACCACCTTGAAACGCACCACCGCAGAACGCTCCTTTACCAGCTTGTAACCCTGCGCCACTTCATGAGAGGACAGAGGGGTGCCACAGCGGGGGCAGTAGGGAACGATCTTAAAGCCCTTGTACAGCAGGCCTTTCTCCCAGATCTCCTTGAGCGCCCACCATTCAGACTCAATGAAATCATCCTCATAGGTGACATACGGGTGCTCCATGTCGGCCCAGAATCCGACTTTGCCGGAGAATTCCTCCCACATGCCCTTATAGCGCCACACGCTCTCCTTACATTTCTGGATGAACGGCTCCACGCCGTACTCCTCGATCTGCTCCTTGCCGTCGAGACCCAGCTCCCGCTCCACTTCCAGTTCCACGGGCAGTCCATGCGTGTCCCAACCGGCCTTCCGGGGCACATTGTAGCCCTTCATCGTCCGATAGCGGGGAATCATATCCTTGATCACACGGGTCAGCACATGGCCGATGTGCGGCTTGCCGTTCGCTGTGGGCGGCCCGTCATAGAACATATACTCCGGCCCATCCTTGCGGTTCTCCATACTCTTCTCGAAGATCTGATTCTCTTCCCAGAACTTCTCGACCTTATTCTCCCGCTCTACAAAATTCATATCTGTAGAAACCTTCTGATACATCCTGTTTTCCTCCATCTGGATCATGTCGTCAGTATATAGTCATCGGAAGTTTATTTCGAAAAAACAGGCTTCCGTCTCAAACAGGACGAAAGCCTTTCATTTCGTTATACCACCTTGTCTGCTGCGTACAAAAGATACGCGCTCTCGATAACGGGAGAACCGTCTGAGCCTACCCGAAAAGATTCTTCGCTCGGTCAGAAACTCCGGAGTGATCTTCCGCTTCCCGCTGATTCCGCCGGTCTCTCATCCTCACCGGCTTGCTGTGGGTTTTCCGGGCGCGTACTGTCTCCTTCTGCGTTTTCTTCTATAGAACGTCTCCGAAACTGACGCATTTGAGCCCATTATAAGAGTCCGACCGGAAAATGTCAAGGTTCTCTATCATTTTAAGGCAGATCGGCAGATTGCTGATTTTTCCTCACTAATGTCCAATCCGATCATTTCTATTGAATTATTCCCTTTCTGATGTAATAATGATGTTGTGCCTTTTGGTACAGTCATTAAATGATTGAGGTCAAACAAAATGATTCACCTTCTTTTGATCATTATCTATCTGGCGTTCATCGGTCTGGGACTGCCGGATTCCCTCCTTGGCTCCGCCTGGCCCTCCATGTATGGAGAACTGAACATTCCTGTCTCTTACGCAGGGATCATCTCCATGACGATCGCACTGGGAACCATTTTCTCCAGTCTGCAGAGTGATCGGCTCGCCCGAAGATTTGATACCGGAAAAATCACGGCGGTCAGCACCGCCATGATGGCCGTTTCCATGCTCGGATTTTCCGTCAGCCATTCCTTCTTTCAGCTCTGGCTGTGGGCTATTCCCTACGGACTCGGAGCGGGAAGCGTAGATGCCGCCCTGAACAATTATGTAGCTTTGCATTATCCGAGCCGTCATATGAGCTGGCTGCACTGCATGTGGGGCATCGGCACACTGGTCGGTCCCAACGTGATGGGATATGTATTGACGAGAGGAGGAAGCTGGCATCGCGGATATCTCTCAATGGCTCTGATTCAGGCTATCCTGACTGTGATCCTGCTTTTCAGTCTCCCTCTGTGGAAAAAAGCCGCTGATTCTCATGAAAAAAGAATGAAGTCTGAGACAAAAGCGGCGGCTCTTTCTCTGCGATCTATCTTCGCCATTCCGGGAGCGAAGGAGGTCATGCTGACCTTTTTCTGCTATTGTGCGCTGGAATAGACGGCTATGCTCTGGGGCAGCACCTGGCTGGTACTCCACCACGGTCTTTCCGCCGAGACGGCGGCGCGGTACGCCAGTCTGTTCTTTCTCGGCATTACAGCCGGACGTGCCATCAACGGATTTTTAACGTACCGGTTTAATGATACGCAGATGATCCGTACCGGTCAGGGGATTCTGCTGCTGGGAATCATTTTCCTGTTTCTTCCTGTCGGTACAATATCGGCCATCACCGGTCTGATCCTGGTCGGTCTCGGCTGCGCGCCAATCTACCCCTGCATCATACACACCACGCCGGATCATTTCGGAGCAGACCGCTCGCAGGCTCTGATCGGTGTGCAGATGGCCAGCGCCTATACCGGCACCTGCCTGATGCCGCCGTTGTTTGGTCTGATTGCCAATCACATTTCCGTTTCCCTGTTCCCCTGTTACCTGGCTGTTATATTGATTCTGATGGTCTTTATGCACGAACGTCTGGTGAAAAAGACCTCTTCCTAGTCATTCAAATTGAAGTCCTGCCCGATGCAGCGCCTTCTCCAGCGCCAGTGCCAGATAAGGCGACGCGATGATGGCGATCGCGGCATTAAATATCGAAGCCGGAATCTTGCTGATCACCGCGGCGATTCCCAGGGCCGCGTTCCCGTCAGCGGCAAACAGACCGGCAATAAAGAATGTCTTCAGGAAATAGAGAATGTAGTAAGCTACGCAGCCAAGAATCGCGGCGAACAGATATTTATAATATCTGTGGCCGTCTTTCTTTAACAGCTGATAAGCGACCAGACCGGCAATCAAACCCATGGCGCCTTTGTTAATGAAGGTGATCCAGCACTCCGCGGCGTACAGCGGATTTGTCAGATCATAAAGCGCAGAGCCCAGACCGGAAGCCAGACCACCGATTGGTCCCAGCATCAGACCGGACAGGCAGCAGGCAATGTTCGCCAGGGTGAAGGCGGTATTTCCACCGATCGATACCGGCAGGATAATGCGGGCATAATTGCTGGCGAAGACCAACGCTGTCATCAGACCGAGAACAGCAAGTTTCTGTGTTGAATATCTGCTTTTCATTCGAGCACTTCCCATCTATGCGGCGGTTCCCCGTCTTCCATGGATTCACGAGACATAAACCGTCGCTTTTTCTTTATTTTCCCTCGGGTAGCCCTATTATAGCAGAGTCTGGCCTTGCTTCAAATGCCAGTTTTATTTATTTTATCCAGTCCAGTTGGATTTACAGATCTCTCAGATGTCCTTTCGATATTTCTCCGGCGCCGTCTCATAGAGGTTGTTCCCTTCGGCATCCAGAACAACAATCACCGGAAGATTCTCCACGGTCAGCTTGCGGATGGCTTCCGGCCCCAGATCCTCATAGGCGACGACTTCAGATTCCAGAATCCGCTTTGATAACAGAGCACCGGCACCTCCTACGGCAGCAAAATACACGGCGCCGTTTCGCATCATGGCCTGGCGGACTTCTTCATTGCGCCGTCCTTTGGCGATCATTCCGGTGAGCCCCAGATTGAGCAGACGGGGCGCATAGCGATCCATACGGCTGGCCGTAGTCGGTCCCGCGGAACCGATCGGACGTCCCTCCCGGGCCGGGGAAGGTCCCAGATAATAGAGGATTGTATTCTTTACATCGATGGGAAGCTTTTCGCCCCGATCCAGCGTTTCGATCATGCGCTTGTGCGCAGCATCCCTGGCTGTATAGACCGTACCGCTGATAGTGACGACATCACCCGCCCGCAGCTCCCGGGCCGTCTCCTGTGTCAGAGGCGTTGTAATATGACGATTCATTTTTTTCTCCATTCCGGCCATTTTTCTCAGAATGGCACAAAACGTGCGTATATTCAAAGGTTGGGAATACTATTTTACTCAATCACTCTTCGTGCGTGACGATTCACGTGACAACAGATATTGACCGCTACCGGCAGGCAGGCAATATGAGTCGGGTACGTCTCAATATTTACCGCCAGCGCTGTCGTCGTTCCGCCCAGTCCCGCCGGACCGATACCCAGCGCATTGATTTTACGTAACATTTCCTCTTCCAGCTCCGCCACCCAGGATTTTTCCGGTTTTTCTTCAATATTTCTCGTCAGAGCTTTCTTCGCCAGAAGGGCACACTGTTCAAAATTCCCCCCGACGCCGACACCCACAACCATGGGAGGACAGGCGTTGGGACCAGCTTCGCGAACGGTATCCAGAATCACCTGTTTCACACCTTCCAGACCGTCCGCCGGTTTCAACATGACAATACGGCTCATATTCTCACTGCCCGCTCCCTTGGGAGCCACCGTAATCGTCAGGGTATCGCCCGGAACCATGTCATAATGAATAACAGCCGGTGTATTATCTCCGGTATTTACCCGGTCGATGGGATCCCGTACGACTGATTTGCGTAAGAATCCTTCCGTGTAACCACGGCCCACGCCCCGATGAATCGCCTCTGTCAGACTGCCTCCTGTCACATGTACGTCCTGTCCCATTTCCACAAAGACAACAGCCAGTCCCGTATCCTGACAGATGGGAATCTCATCCTCTCCGGCGATCTGCAGATTCTCCTGCAGCTGTCCGAGAATTTCCCGACCCAGAGGAGCTTCTTCCTGCTTTGCCGCGGTATTAAGAGCTTTCTGCATATCATAACTCAGAGAATAGTTGGCTTCTATACACAGATCGTGAACTGTTTTCTCAATGACATCCACATGTATTTCTTTCATACAAATCTCCTCAACACTTCAATAAATGAAAGTCGATGGCTCCGTGCTTTCAGCACTGCTGTATATAAATACTATTTACTCATCAAAATATTTTCTATATTTCCCATCTCCGGCATCAAAGAACACGATGCCGATGATGCCCCGCCCCGTATGAGCTCCGATGGCGCAGCCTACGCAGGAAGTCAGAATCTGCGCCGGATGGACTTCTTCCATCAGCACTTTTTTTACCTGCTCCATGGTCTCCGGATCCTCTCCATGACAGAGCCCGATGGTTTGTTCCGGGAGATCAATACCTGTTTTCTTTACATAATTAATGAGCGTCCGCAGAGATTTTTTTCTGCCTCTCACCTTCTCCAGTACATCCAGAGCACCTTCCCTATTCACTGTAAGAATCGGCTTGATCTGCAGCGCTTCTCCCACTGTGCCGGACAGCTTGCTGACGCGTCCGCCCTTCATCAGATAATACAGGGTTTCCACCGTAAAAATATGCTGAATGTGATCGACATAGTAATCAGCAGCTTCAAGAATCTCCTCCCGGGAAGCACCTTTTTCCTGCATCACCAGCAACTTATACACCACCAGGCCGAATCCCAGAGAAGCACTCCGGCAATCCTTGATGGTAATCTGAAAATCAGGATACTCCTCCAGAAGCTCCTCCTTTGCCATAGACGCCGCATTAAAGGTACCGGCAATCCCCGTAGAAAAACAGCAGTAAAGCACCTCGTCTCCCGCCTTCGCGTAGGGTTCAAAGGCATTACGGAACATATATGAGTTAATGTGATATGTGGATATATCATTCGAAGAATCTTCCAGCTTTCTGTAGAATTCCTCCGTGGACATGCTTTCCCTGTCCAGATAATCCTCTCCGTTGATCAGAAAGGGCGTAGGAATGATATGAAGATGAAAATGCTCCTCTACTTCCTTCGGCAAATCTGTGGCAGAATCTGTAATGATCTTAAATGCCATCGATATTCTCTCCTTTCAGGGGAGATCCCGCCTCAACGATCTCTCCCCTTGCATGTAAAGTCGATGTATTATATTTCCTTCTTCGAAATATTTTCCACATTTTCAGGTTCTTCTGCAGAGTTTTCCACATTTTCTCCATTTTCCTGTTGATTTCTTGCTTTGGCAATGCTGGCAACACGTACATTCTCATCCATATGAATCAGAATGACACCGGAAGAAATCCTTCCCTGAATCGAAATGTCAGACAGATTCATGCGAATGACAATTCCCTCTGTGGTGATCAGCATGATTTCTCCATCATCATGTACCGCTTTCGCTCCCACAAGATTTCCGGTCTTTTCACTGATGCGATAGCATTTGACGCCCCGGCCGCCCCGGTACTGCGCGTTAAACTCATCCAGATACGTTCGCTTCCCCATGCCTTTTTCTGACACAACCAGAAGCGTCTCCCCCTGAGAATCCATCTGCATGGCCACGACCTCGTCGTCTTCATCCAGACGCATACCGATCACACCCATGGACTGCCTTCCCATTGGCCGCACATCGGTCTCATGGAAACGGATGGCCATTCCCTTCTTGCTGATCAGGAACATATCCTTCTCATTATCCGTGACCTTAACCTCGATGAGTTCGTCCCCTTCCCGGAGATTGATGGCTGCCAGACCGGTCTTGCGGATGTTGCTGTACTCGCAGATCGACGTCTTTTTCACCATACCATTCTTCGTCGCCATGAAAAGATAACGATCCTTCTCAATCTCTTTCAGAGTAATGGAGGCAGTCACTTTTTCACCGGGTTCCAGCTGCAGCAGGTTTACGATGGCCGTGCCCCGTGAAGTACGACCGGCCTCGGGAATCTCATAGGACTTCAGACGATATACTCTGCCGTGATTCGTAAAGAACAGAATATAACGATGATTGGTGGTCATAAGAATATCCTCGATCGTATCCTCATCCAGAGTCTTCATTCCTTTGATGCCCTTGCCGCCCCGATGCTGACTCTTAAAGTTATCCACGCTCATGCGCTTCACATAACCCAGACTCGTCATTGTGATGACCGTCGGTTCATCGGGAATCATATCCTCGATGGAGATTTCCTCCTCATCAAATCCGATTTTGGTTCTCCGGTCATCTCCGTATTTATCAGAAATAACCAGAATCTCCTCACGGATCACGCCCAGAAGCTTCTTTTCATCAGCCAGAATTTCCTTCAGCTGGGCAATCTTCACTTCCAGCTCCGCATATTCATTCTCGATCTTTTCCCGTTCCAGACCGGTCAGAGCCCGTAGACGCATATCCACGATTGCCTGCGCCTGTGCGTCACTGAGTCCGAAGCGTTCAATGAGAGCCAGCTTCGCTTCCTGCGTCGTCCTGGCAGCCCGGATCAAACGAATGACCTCATCTATGTGATCCAGCGCGATCAGTAATCCCTCCAGGATATGAGCCCGTTCCTCCGCCTTGTTCAGATCGTACTGTGTTCTTCTAGTTACGACCTCTTTCTGGTGATCCAGGTAATATTCCAGCATCTCCTTCAGTGTCAGTGTCCGGGGTTCATTATTCACCAGCGCCAGCATATTAACGCCGAAGGTATCCATGAGCTGTGTATGCTTAAAAAGCTGGTTCAGCACCACATTGGGATTGACATCCCGTCTCAATTCGATGCAGATACGCATGCCGGAACGGTCAGATTCATCCCGCAGATCGGTGATGCCGTCTACCTTCTTATCCTTCACCAGCTCAGCGATCTTCTCGATCAGCCGGGCCTTGTTGACCATATAGGGTATTTCCGTGACAACGATGCGGTTCTTGCCATTTGCCATGGGTTCGATATCCGTCACAGCCTGTACACGAATCTTCCCCCGCCCTGTGCGGTACGCTTCTTCGATTCCGGCGTGTCCGAGAATCGTCGCCCCGGTCGGGAAGTCCGGTCCCTTCACGATCTCCAGAATTTCTTCCATCGTCGTTTCCCGGTCGGCTTCCACCTGGTTATCGATGATCTTTACAACCGCCTGAATGACCTCCCGCAGATTGTGAGGCGGAATGTTGGTCGCCATACCTACGGCGATACCTGAAGTTCCGTTCACCAGAAGATTGGGATAGCGGGAAGGAAGCACTACCGGCTCTTTCTCTGTCTCATCAAAATTTGGCGTGAAATCGACGGTATTTTTATTGATATCCGCCATCATTTCCATGGAAATGCGGCTCAGTCTCGCTTCGGTATACCGCATGGCAGCGGCGCCGTCTCCATCGATGGAACCAAAATTTCCATGACCATCCACCAGAGGATAGCGTGTATTAAAATCCTGCGCCAGCTTTACCAGCGCCTCATAGATTGAACTGTCTCCGTGAGGATGATATTTACCCATGGTATCGCCGACGATACGGGCGCATTTCCGATGCGGCTTATCCGGCCCGTTATTCAGCTCGATCATGGAATAGAGGATTCTCCTCTGCACCGGCTTCATGCCATCCCGGACGTCGGGAAGAGCCCGGGCCGCGATGACGCTCATGGCATAGTCGATGTAGGAGTCCTCCATGGTCTTCTTCAGATCTATGTCATGTATTCTGTCAAAATCAAAGATATTCTCATCCATTGCCCATTATCCCCCTATACATCCAGGTTCTTCACAAACTTCGCGTTAGCTTCGATAAATTCCTTTCTGGGCTCTACCTTGTCTCCCATCAGAGTTGTGAAGGTGACGTCAACCTCCGATTCAGATTCACCGTCCATAACCACGCGGCGAAGGATTCTCTTCTCCGGATCCATTGTTGTCTCCCAGAGCTGATCCGCATCCATCTCACCCAGTCCCTTATAGCGCTGAATCTTATTGCTGCTGTCCCGTCCGATCTCTTTCAGAATGGAATCCAGCTGTTCGTCGCTGTAGGCATACCAGACTTTTTTATTTTTCTCGATCTTATACAGAGGCGGCTGCGCCAGATACACATGCCCCTGCTTGATCAGCTCCGGCATGAACCGATACAGGAAGGTCAGCAGCAGCGTACTGATATGCGCGCCGTCCACGTCGGCATCCGTCATGATGATGATCTTGTTATATCGCAGCTTCGTGATATCAAAGTCCTCATGGATTCCCGTACCAAAGGCCGTGATCATGGCCTTGATCTCCGCATTCGCGTAGATCCGATCCAGACGGGCTTTTTCCACATTGAGAATCTTTCCGCGCAGAGGAAGGATGGCCTGCGTGTCCCGGGAACGGGCTGATTTGGCCGAGCCGCCGGCGGAATCTCCCTCAACGATATAGATCTCACAGTTCTCCGGATTCTTATCCGAGCAGTCTGCCAGCTTGCCGGGAAGAGCCATGCCCTCAAGAGCCGTCTTCCGCCGGGTCAGCTCCCGTGCCTTCCGGGCCGCCGCCCGCGCCCGCTGCGCCAGGATTGCCTTATCGCAGATGATCTTCGCCACGGTCGGATTCTGTTCCAGATAATACTTTATTTGCTCGCTAACTACACTGTCCGTGGCGCCCCGTGCCTCACTGTTCCCCAGCTTCTGCTTGGTCTGTCCCTCGAACTGCGGATCCTCGATCTTCACACTGACGATGGCCGTCAGTCCCTCGCGAATATCATCGCCGGACAGGTTTGCCTCACTGTCTTTTAACAACTTATTCTTTCGGGCATATTCGTTAAATGTCTTCGTCAGGGCATTTTTAAATCCGGCCAGATGCGTACCGCCTTCAGGCGTAATAATGTTATTGACAAAGGTATAGGTACTCTCCGTAAAAGAATCGTTGTGCTGCAAAGCTACCTCCACATACACATTATCCTTCATCCCTTCACAGTAAATCACGTCCTCATAGAGGGGCGTCTTGCTCTTATTGAGGTACTGAACAAATTCCTTGATGCCTCCCTCGTAATGAAATACCTTCTCCTTCTTCTCTTCCCGGTCATCGCGAAGAATGATTTTAAGATTCTTTGTCAGGAAAGCAGTCTCCCGAAGCCGTGTCTTTAACGTATCGTAATCAAACACGGTTTCCTCAAAGATCGTATCGTCAGGCAGGAAAATGATCTTTGATCCGGTCTTTCCGGTCTTGCAGATGCCGACGATCTCCAGCTTCGTGACCGCCTTGCCTCTCTCATAGCGCTGACGGTATACATTACCATCATGGCAGATTTCCACCTCCAGCCAGGTGGACAGAGCATTCACCACAGAAGCGCCCACACCGTGAAGCCCGCCGGATACCTTATATCCTCCGCCGCCGAATTTGCCGCCGGCATGCAGGATCGTAAAGACCACTTCCACGGCCGGAATCCCTGCCTTAGGGTGAATCCCCACGGGAATCCCCCGGCCATTATCGGTTACCGTCACAGAATTATCCGCATTGATCTGCACCTCGATCACGGTACAATATCCGGCCAATGCCTCATCGACCGCATTGTCCACGATCTCATAAACCAGATGATGCAGGCCGCGGGAGGAAGTGCTGCCGATATACATACCCGGACGCTTTCTCACAGCCTCCAGTCCTTCCAGAATCTGAATCTGTTCCGCTTCGTATTGAGAAGTATCGTTACTCATCTCATGATCCATAGCCGCTTTTCCTCCTGAAATAAACCCCTCCCCGGAAGACTCCGGCTCAGGGCACTGTTTCCTGCTCTTTCACTCAGCAGACGCAAATTGTTCCTTTTTCCACATGAAATCGCTGATCTATATGAAAACTGTTTTCGATAAAATCATCCAGTCCCGTACAGGTCATGATCGTCTGCACACCCGACAGACCGGCCAGCAGATGTGTCTGCCTCCCTGTATCCAGCTCCGACAGCACATCGTCCAGAAGCAGGATCGGATTCTCTCCGATACGTCTTTTCACCAGCTCAATCTCGGCCAGTTTCAGAGAGAGAGCCGCCGTGCGCTGCTGACCCTGCGAACCGAAATGACGTACATCAATCCCATTGACGATAAGCTCCATGTCATCCCGATGAGGTCCTGACAGAGAAACCCGGGCTGCCAGATCCCGTCCCCGGTTTTTTCGTATCTCCCGGGCCAGTTCTCCGGCCTGCACATTGGGACAGTATCTGATCAGAATTTTTTCTTTACCGCCGGTCAGCTCATGATGAATCTTCTCAATGATCTCATTCAGTTCCCGGATAAATTCTTCTCTGCGGGAAATGACCGGTTCCCCGTAAGAAATCATCTGTTCATCCCAGACCGACAGAGTATCCAGAGTCTCCGGTTTATTTTCGATATCCTTTAGAAGCCGGTTTCTCTGTGTTACCACTTTGTTATAACCAACCAGATGATGCGTATAGATCCGGTCCAGCTGACACAGCTCCGCATCCAGGAATCTTCTCCGTTCTGCAGGACTGTTTTTTATGATGGACAGATCCTCCGGAGAGAAAAAAATCACATTAACGCGTCCGAACAGCTCTGTTACCCTGCGAATGGGAACTGCATCCACTGCAACTCCCTTGCTCCGGCCCCGCTTCAGATGCATATCAATCCGCGTAGGAACACCCCGCTTTTCCGCGATCATCTGAATATGAGCTTCCTCCCGATCAAAACGGATCAGTTCCCGATCCTTGGCGCCGCGGTGAGATTTGGAGGTCGCGCATACATAGATGGCTTCCAGCGCATTGGTCTTTCCCTGCGCATTATCGCCATACAGAATGTTGGTGCCGGGATCGAATTCCAGACTCAGAGATTCATAATTCCGATAATTTTCCAGTTTCAGAGAACGAATTCTCATGATTTCCCGTGCTCTTCCTGACCATTCATTTTTGAACGAACGGTAACCTGCTGTCCGTCCAGATCAATGATATCTCCGTCATAACATTTCTTCCCTCTCTGATACACGGTCTCCCCATTTACCTGCACCATCCCCTGAAGAATGACATCCTTGGCATCAACACCGGATTCCACAAATCCCACTGCCTTCAGAAGCTGTCCGAGACGGATATGTTCATCTCTCAGAGTAAATATTTCCATCGAAACTCTCTCCTTTAGCCCTTCCTCTAACGAGGCGTGCTGAAATTCACCGGCAATATCAGATAAATATAGGACTGATTCTCGTCCCGGATAAAACAGGGCGCCTTGGAATTGATCATATAAACATCAATCTCCTCATCATCGATCACCCGCAGGGCATCGATGAGAAAACGGGGATTAAAACCGATCATCAGATCCTTTCCACCCTTCTCAATGGATATCTCCTCACGCATGGAACCAAGGAAGGAATTCAGAGACAGCTCCATCGTCTCATCCTTCACGTTCAGAATAATGGGTTTTTTATCCGATTCCCGGATCAGGAGCGTCGATCTCTCAATAGAATCAAGAAATTCCCGTTTATTCACAGTAATCTTCGTCTCATAGTTATTGGAGATCATCTGATCAACCTGGAAATATTTTCCCTCGATCAGGCGGGACAGAACCAGAGTATCGTCAAATTCAAAGAGAATATAGTTCTTCCCGAAGAAAATATAGACATCGCTGTCCTGATCTCCTGTAAGAATACGGCTGATCTCCATCAGTGTCTTACCGGGAACTACAACCTTCTTCTCTTCATAGTAATCCTTGAGCTCCACATGACGAATAGAAATACGATGTCCATCCATGGAAACAACACGCAGCGAGTTACCGCTGATCTCAAAGAGCTCGCCGGTCATCAGTTTATTATTTTCATTTGCTGCGATTGAAAAAATCGTCTGACGAATTGTTTCTTTCAGTGTAAACTGGGAGAGACAGATGTAATCTTCTCTCTCTATCTGAGGCATAAAGGCAAAATCATCGCCCCGCTTACCGACGATTTGGAAATTTGCCTTTTCACAGGAAATGCGGATGGTCTCATTTCCATATTCTTCGATCAGAACCTCACTGTCCGGAAGCTTTCTTACGATCTCCGAAAAAATTTTCGCATCGATGGCAATACGGCCTGCTTCCAGAATCTCTCCCTTTACCTTTGTTTCGATGGCCAGCTCCATATCGTTTGCCATCAGTTTGATTTCTCCGGAGGTGGCATCGATGAGGATGCATTCGAGAATCGTCATGGTCGTCTTGGAAGGAACCGCCTTCAATACGATATTGATCCCGTTTAGAAGGTCAGTTTTGAGAAAGGATAATTTCATAATGATGGACAACTCCTTTTTGCATAAATACTTGATTATATAAGAGGGTTTTTAGTAGTAATAGTAATAGGCGGTGTGGATTTGTGGAAAACCGTAAAATCCTTAAGAATACAAAGGATTCTCCGGTTGGAAACCTGCGTGAAAAAATCAGGGAAGACAGAGGGATAAAAATTTCTTTTTCCACAGGTCTTTTCAGTGTTTCAATCATTCACACAGAATGCACCGGTTATCACCCGTTCTATGTGGATAAGTTATCTACAGAAGAGAAAGAGTTATCCACAAAAAATCGCAAAGTTATCAACCAGGGTTGATTTTTTTCTTTAAAATATCAATCGTATTGCGCAGACTCTCGTTTCTGGTCAGCTCGTCGGCAATCTTGTCGCAGCCATGGATGATGGTGCTGTGATCCCGGTTGCCCAGATATTTACCGATCTGCTGCAGCGGCGTCGTCGTCATATCGCGGATTAGATACATAGCGATCTGGCGTGGATAGCTGATGCTCTTGGTTCTTTTTTCAGAGACCAGATCGGTGGGCTGTATGTTAAAATGCTCCGAGACAATCTCAATGATCAGCTCCGGTGTGATCTCGCGTACCCTGTTGGGAGAAATATGATCCTTCAGGGCCTCTTCAGCCAGCTCCAGTGTGATCTCCTGCTCTGTCAGACGGGACATGGCGACTACCTTGGTCAGAGCACCCTCCAGTTCCCGGATGTTGGAGACAATGTTGGTGGCGATGTATTTGATTACTTCATTATCTATATTGTAGCCTTCCATCTCTTCCTTCTTACGAAGGATAGCCATACGGGTCTCATAATCCGGGGAGCCGATGTCTACGGTGAGGCCCCATTCGAACCGGGAACACAGTCTCTCTTCCAGGGTCTCGATTTCCTTGGGAGGCCGGTCACTGGAGAGGATAATCTGCTTCTTTGCCTCATAAAGGGTGTTAAAGGTATGGAAGATTTCTTCCTGTGTACTTTCCTTATTACTAATGAACTGAATATCGTCAATGAGAAGAACGTCGATGTTGCGATATTTCTCCCGGAATTCCGTGGGAGTAATATTATTTTTGTTTCGGATGGCGTCGATTAGTTCATTGGTAAATTTTTCACTGGTGACATAGAGCACCTTGGCGGAAGGATTGTTTTTCAGGATGAAATGGGCGATTGAGTGCATCAGGTGTGTTTTCCCCAGTCCCACGCCTCCGTAAATAAACAAAGGGTTGTAAACCTCTGCCGGTGATTCCGCAACAGCCAGAGAAGCTGCGTGTGCCATCTTGTTGTTGTTGCCCACAACGAAGGTATCGAATGTATATCGAGGATTCAGATTTGCATGAGCAGACGCTGAATAATCGATGGCAGGACGACTTTTCTTTACCTTTGTGCTGGTAGTGGGAGTAACGAAGCGGATGTCGCAGCGAATCCCTGTTACTTCCTCGATCGTAACCTGAAAGAACAGTTTATATTTTCTGTTGATATATTCGGCACCGGCCTGATCTCCGGGGTAAAGAAGGGTCAGCTGATTACCTTCAAAAGAAAGAATCTGCAGAGGAGCAAACCAGACGTTGAAAGAAACGTCGGTCAGCTCATATTCGTCTTTGAGGGTATCCAATATTCTATCCCAGTTTTCTTCAATCTTGTGTGACATAGTAACCTCCGGTGCCAGTCCTGGATGCGCATGGGTAAAAGCGCTGGTACTCCGATTCTGAACATACTTTTATTATTCTATAACAAAGTGGATTTTTTTTCAATGATAAAGTCGGGGAAACGGGAAAAATACCGGGGTTAAGCAGGATTGTGCATTCTTTTTGAACAGAGAAAACCTCGAATTTTAAGGAAAAAATAGAACTGTAAACGGGTTAAAAACAGGTTATCCACATTTTATGCACAAAATGTGGATAAATTTAAAATGTGTGGATAAATGTGGAAAAGTGCCGGAAATGAAGAGAAAAACTTAGAAAAAAAGAACTTGACGAGGGAAGACAATTTGCATATAATGGTAATGCTATGCGAGAAAATAAAAAAGGAGGTGTGTTCCGATGAAAATGACGTTTCAGCCCAAGAAGAGACAGAGAGCGAAGGTGCACGGTTTTCGTTCCAGAATGAGCACTGCAGGCGGAAGAAAAGTGATCGCTTCCCGCAGAGCAAAAGGAAGAAAGCAGCTTTCTGCATAGGCCGCCGTTCGTGGCCTTTCTTTCTTTATACCCTGTTACAGGGAACGAAAGGAGGCTGCATGGAGAATCATGGAGAAATTTGAATCTTTGAAGAAAAATCGTGATTTTGGAGAGGTCTACCGACGAGGCAGATCTTATGGAAATCGGCTTTTTGTTCTGTATGTTCTGCAGAGAGAAGCAGATGACCGAAGCAGAGTGGGGATCTCTGTGAGCAGGAAAGTAGGAAACAGCGTGGTTCGTCATCGGATCAAGAGACAGATCAAAGAATGTTTCCGGAGGGATCTCATCTCATGGAAGGACGGCTTTGATTATGTCGTCGTGGTTAAAAAGGAAGCAAAAGAGAAGGATTACAGGCAAATCGAGAGTGCTTTAAGGCATTTGGGAAAACACCATAGGGTTTATGAAGTTAAAGGTGAAGAGACATGAAAAGACTGATCATTTTTAGTATAAGATGCTATCAGAAATATCTCTCACCTTTAAAACGTTATTCTCACTGTAAATACATTCCGACCTGTTCACAATACGCGGTTGAGGCGATCGAAAAGTATGGTGTCATAAAAGGGGGAGCTCTGGCCTGCTGGAGAATTTTGAGATGTAATCCGTTTTCCAAGGGCGGAATCGATCCGGTTCCGTAAAAACGAAAATCGTTGGATTGGAGGAGACTATGACCTTTCTGGCATGCTCTAGTGTCGGCAACTGGCCGATCATCAAACAGGTTGCGTATGTATTTGGCTTTGTGATGCGCGGAATTTTCCTGGCGTTGGATGCAGTAGGTATTCACAGTATCGCTTTATGTATTATTTTATTTACGATTATAACCCGTATGATCCTGCTCCCCATGACAATTCGTCAGCAGAAATTTTCCAAGCTGAGCGCTGCCATGAATCCGGAGCTGCAGGCTCTTCAGAAGAAGTATGCCAATAAGAAGGATAATGCTTCCATGCAGAAGATGCAGATGGAGCAGCAGCAGATCTATGACAAATACGGAACGTCGATGACGGCGGGATGTCTTCCCTCTCTGATCCAGATCGTTCTGCTTTTTGCATTGTATCCGGTGGTGTACAATCTGGAAAAATATGTTCCTGAACTGGCGAATTTTTCCGAAGCAGAGATCACGCAGATGTATACCTTCTGTGGCATTTATCTGAATGATACGCCGACACTGGGACTGAATCGTACGGTTCTGATTCCCATTCTGGCTGGCGTGTGCCAGTTTATCTCTACCCAGCTGATGATGATGAATCAGCCGACCATGAATGATAATAATGGGATGGCGAGCAGCATGAAGACCATGAACTATACCATGCCCATCATGTCTGTTATATTCTGTTTTTCTTTCTCCGCATTTATCGGCGTATACTGGATCACGATGTCTCTGGTGATGGTTGTTCAGCAGCTGTTCATTAACCGGCATATGAAAAAAGTGTCGGTGGATGATATGATTCGTGAAAATATAGAGAAGCAGAATAAAAAGAGAGCCAAAAAGGGACTGCCTCCGATCAACGAGAAAGCAAATATGTCCACAAAAAATATTTTAAAATCGACCGCAAAGCCCGTGCAGAACAATGTGGACAAGGGTGCTTATGACGCGAAGGTAAAGGCTTCCACGGATTATTACAAAGAACATGCGGCAAAGCCGGGAAGTCTGGCAGCAAAGGCCAATATGGTACAGGAGTACAATAAGAAGCACAACAAGAAATAATAAAGAATTTCTTGCGGCTCAATCGGGAGGCATAGGTATGGAATACGTAAAATTCTCGGCGAAAAATGTGGAATCGGCTGTGAATCAGGCTATGGTAGAATTACAGGCGACCAGTGAAGAACTGGAATATGAAGTGATTGAAAAAGGAAGCACCGGACTTTTTGGAATCGGAAGTAAGCCGGCTGTCATTCAGGCCAGAAAAAAATTTACGCTGGAAGGAGAAGCGGCGAATTTTCTGAGTCATGTTCTGGAGCTGATGAACATGGAAGTGAGTGTGGAAATCTCCTACGATGAGGAAGAAAAGAACATGGACATCGATCTCAAGGGCGATGACATGGGTATTCTCATCGGTAAGAGAGGTCAGACGCTGGATTCCCTGCAATATCTGACCAGTCTGTATATTAATAAGTATACGGAAGAATATGTCCGTGTGAAGCTGGATATTGAAAATTACCGGGAAAGAAGAAAAGAGACGCTGGAGACGCTGGCGAAGAACATTGCCTATAAGGTAAAGAGAACGAAGCGTCCGGTTTCTCTGGAACCGATGAATCCCTATGAGAGAAGAATCATTCACTCTGCTCTCCAGGCAGATAAGTATGTGGTGACCCGCAGCGAGGGGGAAGAGCCTTTCCGTCATGTGGTGGTATCTCTGAAGAGAGAGCGTCGTGAATACAACCGGGATTACAGTGGTCGGGACAACAATCGTGGTTATAATCGGTCCGGCAACAGGAATTATGGCCGGAACTACAATGGTGAAGGTCGTCGGGAGTACAATAGCGACAGAAACAGCCGATACCAGAATCGCGGTGGTTATAACAATCGGTATGCTCAGAACAGTGAAAATGAAGGCGACCGCAGTAATTATAGTAACAATTATAATAACAGTTACAAAAATAATTATCGCAATAAGTATGAAGATAAATCCATTTCGCGATATAATAATCGTTACGAACCGGAGCAGAATGCGGAAAGCAGTGAAAACAGCGAGGAATAAAACAAGCAGGGCAGGCTGTTGCGGGATGCGGCAGCCTGTTTTTTTACTTTATCTTATGACAGGTTTACATGGAGGAGAAGGCAGATGAAGACAGATACCATCGCTGCCATTGCCAGTGGATTGACGCATGCGGGAATTGGAATCATCCGTATCAGCGGGCCGGAAGCCATCGCTGTGGCGGATCGGGTTGTCCACATAAAAGGAAAAAAACTGCAGGATGTATCCACACATACAGTAAATTATGGATTTGTCTATGATGGGGAAAATAAACTGGATGAGGCGATCATTCTTGTGATGAGGGCACCTCACAGTTTTACGGCCGAGGATACGGTTGAGATTCAGTGTCATGGAGGGCCCTGGGTCATGAAATGTATTCTGGAGTCTGTCGTACATCATGGAGCTCGTCTGGCAGAGCCGGGGGAATTCACCCGCAGAGCCTTTCTCAATGGAAGAATTGATCTCTCTCAGGCGGAAGCTGTGATGGGAATGATCCAGGCGCAGAATGATTATGCCCGGGATGCATCATTAAAACAGCTTCAGGGAAATATATCCCGGAAAATTCGTGAACTGCGGGAGCAGCTGCTTCATGAAATGGCTTATATCGAGGCAGCTCTGGATGATCCGGAACATATTTCTCTGGAAGGATATACAGAAAAGATTGATGAAAAACTGGATAATCTTCTGATACAGATTCAGGAACTGATCCGCACGGCAGAAAACGGAAAAATCCTTACAGAGGGGATTCGAACGGTAATTCTCGGAAGACCGAATGCCGGTAAGTCTTCTTTGCTCAATCGATTGCTTGGAGAAGAACGGGCGATTGTCACGGATATTGCGGGGACAACCCGTGATACGCTGGAAGAAAGAATACAACTGGGAGGATTTACTCTGCGTCTGATTGATACTGCAGGAATTCACAGCACGGAAAATCCGATCGAAAAGATCGGTGTGGAGAGAGCCAGAGAACAGGCGCGTCAGGCAGACCTTCTTCTTTATGTCGTGGATTCCTCTCAGAAGCTGGAAAAAAGCGATCAGGAAATTCTGGAATTGCTGCAGGGACGCAGGTCTCTGATTCTGTTAAACAAAATGGATCTGCCTTCTGTGATTGAAAAGGAGGATCTGGAAAAGAGAACAGGACAACCGGTTCTTTCTCTTTCAGCCCGGGAGGGAACCGGGATTGATGAATTAAAGACAGCCATTGAGAATCTGTTTGATCTTGGAGAAATCGGGAAAAACCAGCAGGTCACAATCACCAATATGCGGCATAAAGAAGCTCTGGAAGAGGCAGAAAACAGTTTACTTTTGGTGAAACAAAGTGTCGAGGCAGGGATGCCGGAGGACCTGTATACAATTGATCTGATGAATGCCTATGAATCTCTGGGACGCATCGTCGGAGAAGCTGTTGAGGATGATCTGGTGGATAAGATTTTCAGAGAATTCTGTATGGGAAAATAGGAATTTATTTTTTGATTTCTGTGTCGGATGATCCGGATAAGGAGAATGTATCTGTGAAGATTGAAGAATATTATGACGTTGTCGTGATCGGGGCAGGTCATGCGGGCTGTGAGGCTGCTCTGGCTGCCGCACGTCTCGGTATGAATACTCTGCTTTTTACTGTCAGCGTAGACAGTATCGCTTTAATGCCCTGTAATCCGAATATTGGCGGGACATCCAAAGGTCATCTGGTGAGGGAAATCGATACCCTGGGCGGTGAAATGGCTAAAAATATAGACAAAACATTTACTCAGTCTAAAATGCTTAACCAGTCCAAAGGCCCGGCAGTTCATTCTCTGCGCGCACAGGCCGATAAGCAGGAATATAGCCGTGAAATGAGGAAAACTCTGGAAAATACGGAACATTTGTGGATAAAACAGGCCGAAGTAGCTGAAATTGTGGAAAAAGAGGGACGTCTGACAGCAGTAAGAACCTGCAGCGGGGCAGAGTATCACTGTAAAGCAGCCATTCTCTGTTCAGGAACCTATCTGAAGGCGCGGTGTGTTTATGGGGATGTGAGTCAGTATACCGGACCGAACGGGCTGCAGCCGGCAAATCATTTGTCAGCTTCTCTTCTATCTCATGGAATCGAGCTGATGCGTTTTAAGACAGGGACGCCGGCCAGAGTGGACGGCAGGACTGTAGATACATCAAAGATGGAAGAGCAAAAAGGTGATGAGAATATTATTCCTTTTTCCTTTACTACGGATTCTGAAGCAATTCAGAAAGAACAGATTTCCTGCTGGCTTACTTATACAAATGAGGAAACACATCGAATCATCAGAGATAACCTGGATCGCTCGCCTCTCTATTCCGGAGAGATTCAGGGAACAGGTCCCAGATATTGTCCTTCGATTGAGGATAAGGTGGTGCGATTTGCAGACAAAAAACGCCATCAACTGTTTATCGAACCGGAAGGAAATTATACGCACGAGATGTATATCGGGGGCATGTCCAGTTCTCTGCCGGAGGATGTTCAGTATGCGATGATCCATACGGTACCGGGACTGGAACAGGCACAAATTGTCCGCAATGCTTATGCCATTGAATACGATTGTATTAATCCGAATCAGTTGGATGCTTCACTAGAATTTAAAAATATTTCCGGATTTTTCAGTGCCGGTCAGTCCAATGGCAGTTCCGGTTATGAAGAGGCAGCGGCGCAGGGTCTGATTGCGGGAATCAATGCGGTGCGTAAAATCCGGGGACAGGAACCTCTGATTCTGGATCGTTCGCAGGCTTATATCGGTGTGTTGATCGATGATCTGGTGACCAAAGAAAACCATGAGCCATATCGTATGATGACCTCCAGAGCAGAGTATCGTCTGCTTCTGCGACAGGATAATGCGGATCTGCGTCTGACAGAGATTGGCTATGAGGTAGGGTTGATTTCCAGAGATCGGGTTGACTATGTCAGAAATAAAGAAAAACAAATTGAACAGGAAAAAAACCGCCTGGAGAAAGCAACTGTCGGCGGAACGGATAAGATACAGGATTTCCTGGCCCGCCATCAGTCGACTCCTCTGAAATCAGGTGTTACACTCTCAGAGCTTCTGAAACGGCCGGAACTCGATTATTGGAAGCTGGCTGAAATTGATGAAGCAAGACCGGAATATCCGTATGAGGTCTGTGAACAGGTCAATATATGGATTAAATATGAGGGGTATATTGACAGACAGAAGAGACAGGTCACACAGTTTAAAAAAATGGAAAATAAAAAAATTCCTGTTGATCTTGACTATGAAAAGGTAAACAGTCTGAGACTTGAAGCAGTTCAAAAACTGAATCAGATTCGTCCTTTGTCCATTGGTCAGGCTTCTCGTATCTCAGGTGTTTCACCAGCGGATATCTCTGTCTTATTGGTATATCTGGAACAGAGAAACCGGATGAAGGGAGGTGCGGAAAATGAATAAGGAGCAGGTTCTTTTGGATAGCTTTTGTTCCTTTGGTATTGAACTGAATCGCAAACAAACGGAACAATTCCTGCAATATGAGCATCTTCTGTCTGAATGGAATCAGAAAATGAATCTGACCGCCATTACAGATTTTGAAGAGATTGTCTGGAAACATTTTATTGACAGTGTTGCTTTATGCCAGTCGGAATATGTTTCACGTGAAACATGGAATGGACATTGGATCGATGTTGGTACAGGTGCCGGTTTTCCTGGTATTCCATTGAAAATTATTTTTCCAGACTGTCATATGACTCTTGTTGATTCATTAAATAAAAGAGTAGATTTTCTGGGGGAAGCTATAAAGCAATGCGGACTACAGCAGATAAGAACGATTCATGCCCGGGCTGAAGATCTTGGGCATGATATCAAATACAGAGAAGCTTATGATGTCTGTGTTTCACGCGCAGTAGCGAATCTGTCAACTCTTTCAGAGTATTGTATTCCTTTTTTGAAAAAGGGCGGCTGGTTTCTGGCTTATAAGGCAGGTGAGGTTGAAAAAGAACTGAAGCAAAGTCAGAAAGCTGTCAAAGTCTTTGGGGGAGAAATACGACATGCAGAACAAATGATTATAAGAGGCTCAGATTTGAAAAGAACATTGATCTTTGTTAAAAAAGTTGAAGCTACACCAAAAAAATATCCTCGAAAAGCTGGTATTCCCTCAAAAAAAACCAATCCTGTCATAATATTTATGGAAGAAGGCTGTATGGACAGTAAGCTCCGATGTTTCACGTGAAACATCGGAGCTTACTGACAGATTCAATAATCAGAAAATTTCTTACTACAAATGTTTCACGTGAAACATAAGAATCCTCTTAAGAAGATTTTAATATTTGTGTCATAGTAAAATTTATAGATATAGAAACGTTTTTGTGATAGAATAAAAGTCAACATGTAATGACTGCAGGAGAAGCAAAGCGGAAGATAAACGAAGTTTTCAGCAAAGACGTTCTGAGCCGGAAAGGGAATATTTATGGAGAGAATTATTGCCATAGCGAATCAAAAGGGTGGGGTTGGAAAGACAACGACAGCAATCAATCTGTCGGCTTGTCTGGCTGAGGCAGGCAAGAAAGTTCTCACCATTGATATGGATCCTCAGGGAAATACGACCAGTGGTCTGGGAATAGGTAAGGATGCCGCGGAAAATACAATTTACGAATGTCTCATTGGTGAATCGGAGCTATCAGAATGTATTCAGCCTTGTGTCGTGGAAAATCTTGAGGTTGTACCCTCCAATGTCAATTTGTCCGGTGCAGAGATAGAACTGATCGGTGTTGAGGAAAAGGAATTTATACTGAAGAAACAGCTGCAGGCTGTTCAGGAAAACTATGATTTTATATTGATTGACTGCCCTCCTGCTCTGAGCATGCTGACTGTCAATGCTCTGACAGCAGCTACTTCAGTTCTTGTTCCGATTCAATGTGAATATTATGCCCTGGAGGGACTTTCTCAGTTGATTTATACAATTAATCTGGTGAAAGAACGTCTGAATCCTGAACTGAATATGGAGGGTATCGTCTTTACGATGTATGATGCAAGGACAAATCTTTCCCTGCAGGTTGTGGAAAATGTAAAGGATAATCTGGATCAGAATATTTATAAGACAATCATTCCCAGAAATGTGCGCCTGGCGGAAGCGCCCAGTCATGGCCTTCCTATTACGCTCTATGACAGCCGTTCGACGGGTGCAGAGTGCTATCGGCTGCTGGCAGAAGAAGTGATTCATTTCGGCGAGAATGAGGAAGAGTAGGGAGATAAAAAAGATGGCCAGACGCAGTGGATTGGGTAAGGGTTTAGATTCATTGATTTCCAGTGAATATACAAAGAAAACAGTAAAAACGGATCAGTCTGCGGAAAAATCCCCAAAGTTATCCACAAAGATAGATGAAAATGTGGAAAAATCGGTGGATAAAAAAGATATTTCCCTGCAAAATGCTGTAATGCTGAAAATAGCGGAAATTGAACCAAACAGGGAACAACCGAGAAAAAACTTTGATGAGGAAGCGTTGGATGATCTGGCGGATTCCATTCGTCAATATGGAATTTTGCAGCCCCTGCTGGTAAAACCGGTCGGCCAGCATTATGAAATTATTGCCGGGGAAAGACGCTGGCGTGCTGCAAAGCTGGCCGGGCTCAAAGAAATTCCGGTCATTGTACGGGATGAGAGCAAAGAAAAAATCATGGAGATTTCTCTGATTGAAAATATACAGAGAGAGGATCTGAATGCGATTGAAGAGGCGCAGGCCTATCAGAGACTGTTGACGGAATTCGGTTATCGTCAGGAGGATCTGGCTGCGAAAATTTCCAGAAGCCGCACAGCAATCACCAATCGTCTTCGCCTTCTGAAGCTGACAGAAAAAGTACAGAGTATGGTTCAGGAAAACATGATCACAGAAGGTCATGCGCGGGCTCTGATTCCAATTGAAGATCCGGATCTCCAGTTTCAGACAGCTATGACTGTTATGGATAACAGTCTGAGTGTGCGGGAAACGGAAAAACTGGTCAAAAAAGTATTGAATCCTGTTTCTTCAGCTGACAAGGATGCCTGGAAACAGGCGGATCAGGTTGTTTACGATAAACTGGAGGAGGATTTGCGCAATATCATGGGGACAAAGGTTGCCATTCAGAGAAAAGACAGAAATAAGGGAAGAATCGTGATCGATTACTACTCTTCCGAAGAACTTGAGAGACTGATGGATTGGTTTGCGAAGCACTAGGAGGATTGCCTGAGGATGCTGAACAGTGAGATATTCGATGCAATTGGTATAGACCCCGCAATAATTATTGTGATTCTTACCGTCTTGGTGTTGGTTTTATTGATTACCGTGCTGGTTCTCATTGTCAAAGTTAATCACCTGATGAAGAGATATGATCTCTTCATGCGGGGAAAAGATTGCGAGACAATGGAGGATAATATCGTTGAGATTTACAGGAAGCTTCAGATCATGCAGAATAAGGATCTGGCGAACAAAGATATCATGAAGATGCTGAATCGCAATATGGTGAATGCGATTCAGAAAACAGGTCTGGTAAAATATAATGCTTTTGAGGGAATGGGAGGACAGTCCAGTTTTGCTCTTACTTTGCTGAATATGGAGAATACAGGATATATTTTAAATGCCATGCACAGTCGGAATTCCTGTTATATCTATATTAAGGAAGTCAGAAATGGGGAGCCGGAAGTACCTCTCAGTCAGGAAGAAAAAATGTCTCTGGATCAGGCTGTTGATAAGAGGGAAAGTAAAAGAGAAAAGGGAACGCGGAGAAATTCTTAAAGGATTTTCCTGCATACAGATTTGTAAAAATATCAGAGTCTGAGAATGAGAAATATAAATCTGAGGAATACAAAAAAGGGAAGCACCTTATTATGGGTACTTCCCTTTTTATATAAAACTTACAGTAATCTGACAGTTAGACAGATTGGTTTATCCTTTGATATCCTTTGATCAGTGGATTAGCAGATTCCCTGGCCTTCCATGGCGTCGATGATCTTCTCCGCAGCAGCAAGGTTCGCGCCGGCAATCAGATCGCCGGGTTTTCCGTACTTCTCCGCGGCAGCAGAGACATTCCGGAAGATATTCTGCATGATTACATGCAGTTTCTCATCTACTTCCTCGGCAGTCCAGGACAGCTTCATGGCATTCTGGCTCATCTCAAATTCGGAAACAGCTACGCCGCCGGCATTGACAGCCTTGGAAGGGGCAACAATGAAGCCGTTCTCGATGAAGTAATCCACTGCTTCCTGAGTAGTAGGCATGTTGGCAACCTCGATGATGATCTTAGAAGCGCCTTCCTCAATGATTCTCTTTGCATCCTCAATCCGGATATCATTCTGTGTAGCGCAGGGCATGTACACATCCGCCTTGACACGGCCCCAGGGCTTTTCACCGGCATGGAACTCACAGCCATATTTATCCGCATAATCCTGAACGCGGTCACGCAGGGAGTTTCTCATCTCTACCAGGTAATCAATCTTCTCACCGCTCACGCCGTCGGGATCATATACATATCCGTCGGGACCGGAGATAGCAACAACCTTGCCGCCCAGCTCGGTGATCTTCTTCGTAGCACCCCAGCACACATTGCCGAATCCGGACAGGCAGAAAGTTGTTCCTTCGATGCTCTTGCCAAGGCTCTTGAAGAGCTCTTCTGCGAAGTATGTCGCACCATAACCGGTTGCCGTATCACGGCCCAGGCTTCCGCCGTAGGAGATTGCCTTACTGGAAAGAGCTCCGTTCTTGTACTCGCCCACGATTCTCTTATACTGTCCATACATATAACCGATTTCTTTGGTGCCGCAGCCCAGGTCACCGGCCGGGCAGTCCAGATCAGGACCGATGTAGCGATACAGCTCGGTCATAAAGGACTGACAGAAACGCATCATCTCAGCATCGGACTTGCCCTTCGGATTGAAATCGCTGCCGCCCTTGCCGCCGCCAATGGGAAGACCAGTCAGGCAGTTTTTAAATGTCTGCTCAAAAGCAAGGAATTTCATAATGCTCAGGTTGACCGTCGGATGGAAGCGAAGACCTCCCTTGTACGGTCCGATCGCGCTGTTGAACTGTACACGCCAGCCGCGATTTACATGAGCCTGACCATTGTCATCTACCCACGGTACCCGGAAGGTAGCAATCTTCTCCGGTTCGGTCAGTCTCTCAAGCAGAGCAACCTTGCGATAATGATCTTCATTTTTCTCGATGAGGGGTCTCAGAGACTCCAGAACCTCATTCACGCACTGCAAAAACTCGGGTTCATTCGCATCCTTCGCTTCTACTTTGGCTAAAACCTCATCTACGTAAGACATACTTTCATCCTCCTAAAATTCTTCACCAAATTTTTAGTGTGGTGAATTTTTTACTGATCTCTTACGATAACAATATAACGCTATATATACAAAATGTCACGATTTTATCAAAGGTAAAACGCATTAATTTATTTGTTAAAAAAAGAAAAAAGTGCCGCTTGCAAAAGACAATAGCATAGAGTATAATGAGCATCGATTTAGGACGATTTTATGTGAGTAATTATGCGCATGATTGCGGAGGAAAAGTCTGCCTGTGCAGTCCGCGATCGGTATGAAAGTAAACGACATAACGTCGTTTGCCATATTTCGACAGTTTAACTGTCTGGGAGATTATGCATAGATATCTGAGAGCCATCGGCTTTAGTAATATAAAATCAAAGAGGGATGTCCGTGCTCTGCTGGAGCATATATACAGTGAGCCGACGTTTTCTTCTATTGTCTATGAAGAAGAGGGAAAATGCGGTTATGTAGGAAAATCTTTCGGACCTGACTTTGGAATTCGTGCATTCGGTGAATATGAGGAGGACGGAAGATTCCGGGAGGAATATTATTTTCCTTATGTAGAGAGTTCTGTGCTGTCCAGTACCTTAAGCTGCAGTGTGGAACGTCATACGGATCGGGCTGCCTATGGTGGAATCATTGAAGATCCCGGATTGGGCATTTCCCTGATCTTTTATATGAGTAACGGAATAGATTATATAAATAAGCAAAATCAGACAAAAATGTCTCCTCAGATTAAGGGAATTTCTCTGAACGGACTTTGTACCTATGGAAAGATTTTGCTTCCTGTCTATAAGACAGAAAAACAGAAGGAAAAGATCAGAGCGGAGGTCAAAAACAGGGGATCTCTGATTGAAGCAGCCCAGAACGGCGATGAGACGGCGATGGAAAATCTGGCTCTGGAGGATATGAACCTTTTTCAGACGGTTTCCCGTCGGATTGTCAGGGAAGATGTCTATTCGATTGTAGATACCTGTTTTATGCCATATGGGCTGGAATCCGACCAGTATTCTGTCATCGGAGAGATTCATAAGCTGGAGAAAGTGATGAATCGGCTTACCGGAGAAAACTGCTATCGAATGACTCTTGAATGCAATAATCTATTCCTGACTGTTATGGTGAATGCTGTAGATCTGCTGGGGGAGCCGGCTGTGGGAAGACGGTTTAAGGGAGATATATGGCTGCAGGGAACTGCGGTGTTTGATTAAAACCTGCGAAGCAGGAAGGAAAGAAATAGATTTCTGCAGTGATAAGAAGCTTACTTTCAGGGAAATGGTTGACATTTTTCCGGGGAATCGGTACAATCTTTAAGGTGTTAAATGAGTATGTCCCAGTAGCTCAGCAGGATAGAGCACCGCCCTCCTAAGGCGGGTTTTGCGGGGGTTCGAATCCCTTCTGGGACGGGATGATGACGAAATCTGTTAAAAGCGTGTTAGATGACGCGGTACAGATTCCGTTTTTTTTATTTTGGTGGATGGGTGATCCGAAAAATTCTCAGCTAAGAGAAGAGCGGATTTTTAGCAAGT
>JAJQCZ010000057.1 GCA_021202465.1 Lachnospiraceae bacterium
AAGGAAGGAACGGAGTTTATCTTGTCAGAGGAAGGCGGGGCAGGTATAATATGAGAAATAGGAATTGGCATTATGACTTAAAGCTAAGGTGGAGTAAATCAGAGATAGAGGTGATGGAAAAGCGTGTCAGATGGTATAGATTATGAACAGGATCGTTATTGCCCGGCATACGACAAAATTATTTGTGCAGATTTGTGTTATGACTCTATGATGTGTATGACAGGTTTTTTCAAGATATCTTCAACTAAAGAATTGTCTGAAATAGAGAACATTGAAGTGGCTTGTAAATTGTGCTCATTATGTCCATATAGTGAAGGATAAGTAGCGGTAGGTCGTTTCCTACGCTGGAGAATCTGTAAGATCGGGATGAATTATAACTGGAACAAGGAATGAAAAAGATATGAAAAGAGAACGAATATCAGTAAACTTTGCATATGAATGTGGGGATCGTTCACTACCACATTTAAAAGATTTAGTCAGAGATGTTCCTGATAAAGAAAAGAGTAAAATCCTTGCATATCTAAAAGAAAATTGTATATTGGCGTGTCCTGGTATTATACGTGATTTTTTAAATCCCAATCATATTATAGGTTTCGGAAATATATATACGGATGGGAAATATTATTGGAGAGATGATTTGATTGGTTATATTGACAAATATAATATTATCATTCCGGAGGAATTTAGACGTTTTATCATTCAAAACTATAGTAAAAGGATGGAACGGCATGCCTTATTGAAAACAATATCTTTAGTGGAGATTGAAAACAATTCGGAGCCCGGGTATTCATATTCAATTAAAATAAATAGAAATGGAATTTATGAGTATAAAAACAATACGGGTTGTAAAAAAAATGTGATGGGGAAGATTTCAGCGGAGAATGCGCAGTATATAATCGATCCAATTATGTCAGATTTCTTTTGCTATGACTCCGATAATCATGGATCTTGTGGAATAGATGGGTATCATTGGCAAATAAAATTTTTTAAAAATAAGGAATTCGTATATGAGACAGAGGGCTGGATTAATGAAGACAGATGGAGATATAAAAAATTTGTAGGAATACTAGAATATATTGAAAAATTTATTCCGCATGAATTAGGAACAAATTATATGGATTATAATGTATAAGCGTTAAAACAGAATCAGGTTTTAGACTTGTTATCCTTAGAATAAGGCAGGGATTTCATGAGCTATATTACAACAGTTACCGGGAAACATTTTGATCCGATCGAGGTGGAATCGGAAAAGATCGACCTTCAGGATATTTTTCATGCGCTGTCGCTGATCTGCAGAGCCAATGGACATGTAAAGTATTTTTTCAGCGTAGCGCAGCATTCAATAAATTGCAGTGTTGAGGCACATGCAAGAGGATATTCCGGGCAAGTTCAGCTGGCCTGTCTGCTGCACGATGCGGCAGAAGCGTATCTATCAGATGTCACAAGACCGTTGAAGGCATCTATGAAGGAATATCAAAAGACGGAAGAATATTTACTACGGTGTATCTGGGAGAAATATTTGGACGGTGAGCTGACGGAGGAAGAATATGAGCAGATCTTTGAAATCGATGATGATATGCTCGCCTATGAATTCCGGGAGCTTATGCCGGAGATGATTTCGGACCGATATAAAAAGATCGTTTCAACTCCGGATGTTTCCTGCAGGAAACCAGAGGAAGTAGAGAGGGAAATGTTTGAACGCTTTGAGAAGATTCATGAAACAAGGTGAACGAATTTAAAGGTATATAGAGGAGGAGATCAACATGAAAAAGGAAAACCGGTTTAAAGTCGTTTTTAAGGACGGTTCTCAGCTGAAAGATGAAGGACAGCGACAGATTCTCGTTGATACGGAAACAGGTGTAAATTACCTGGTTTGGCATGGTGGATACGCGGGTAGCATTACACCCCTGCTTGATGCGAATGGGAAGCCGATTGTCACACAATATGTGGAATACTGATGGAGATGAATATGGATTTTTTGCAGCTTATGAATTCTGCAGAGTATGATTTTCTCAGAACAAACCCACGCCTCGGGGATCGTATTATATTGCTTGGCGTAGCCGGGAGCTATGCGTATGGGACAAATCAGGAAAACAGTGACATTGATTTTCGCGGGATCACGCTGAATCTTCCTTCGGACATTCTGGGACTGACAGGATTTGAACAGTATGAGGATGATAAGACGGATACGGTGATCTATGGATTCAACAAGATCGTCCGGCTTTTTCTGGACTGCAATCCGAATTCACTGGAGATGCTGGGGCTGGATGAAGATCAGTACCTGATTTTAAGTCCAATCGGCCGGGAACTGCTGGAGCATAAGGACATCTTTTTGTCAAAGCGTGCGGCAGGTTCTTTTGGCGGTTATGCGGCCGCGCAATTGAGACGGTTGCAAAACGCTCTGGCCCGCGACGTTATGCCGCAGGCAGAACGTGAGCAGCATATTTATCGGTCTGTTTCGAATGCGCTGGATGATTTTAACCGGAAGAACTCATGGACAGACGGCGGAAGCCTGAGACTTTATATTGATGACTCAGACAACCCGGATTTTACGACAGAAATCTTTGTGGATACAGAGTACAAACATATTCCGCTGCGCTGGTATGGCAATCTGCTCGGAACGATGAACAATGTGCTTCGCGAGTATGATAAAATCGGCAAACGGAACCGCAAGAAAGACAGCAATCATCTGAATAAACACGCCATGCATCTGGTTCGGCTGCTGCTGATGGGCATTGATATTCTGGAGAGGGCTGAGATCAAAACACACCGCGAAGACGATCTGGACCTGTTGTGGAGTATCCGACGCGGCGACTATATGAAAGAAGATGGAACCTATGCGCAGGCCTTCTATGATATTGTGGCGGACTATGAAAATCGGATGAAAATGGCGACTGAAAAATCCTGTCTTCTGGAGAATCCGGATATGGAGAGGGTGGAGGCTTTTATGGAAAGCGTGAATCGGAGAGCTATTGAGATGCGATAGGGAATAAGGTGTAGAGAAGGAGGAGCGGTTGCATGCGGGATATTAAACAGGAGATCATCAAAACACTTACGTTGATTGAGGAAAGAGAACATGTCCGCATCCTTCTGGCCGTTGAATCGGGCAGCCGTGCATGGGGTGTGGAATCGCCTGACAGCGATTATGATGTGCGGTTTATCTATGTTCGAACAATGGAAGACTATCTGCGGCTGGAATCCTGCCGCGATGTGATCGAGTGGCAGCTGGATGAGGTCTTCGATATCAGTGGCTGGGATCTGAGAAAGGTGTTGATACAGGTTCACAAAGGGAGTGCAGGCATCTTTGAATGGGCGACATCGCCGGTGATCTATAAAATGACAGATATGTGGCAGGAAATCTACGAGGTCTGTAAGCCTTATTTTTCCATAAAAGCGGCATGGATGCATTACCTCGGTCTGGCCAGAGGAACCTGGGCGAAATATCTGCAGGAAGAGTCTGTGTCATATAAAAAATACATCTATGCGCTCCGGCCACTGCTTGCCTGCCGCTCGATCGAATCCGGTCAGGGTATCCCGCCGGTTCACTTTGAAGAGCTGCAGAGGCAGAATTTGCCAGAAGAATTACAAAAGGCCGTCTCGGATATGCTCGCTGTCAAAAAAGAGGGAACCGAGGCCACAAGAAATCCGCATATGCCGATGTTGGATGCATTTATTGAACAGGAAATCCGTCGATTTGAAACGTTTGCAGGCCGGATGGAAGATGACCGGAAGAAAGACTGGGGGCCTCTCAACAGGATTTTTTTGAAAGTATTTGAGTGAAATTGAGGGAATTTTATGCCATTATATGCAATCGGTGATTTTCATCTTTCCTTCCAGACCAATAAATCGATGAATCAGTTTGGCTGCGTCTGGAGAAGACACGAAGAGAAAATCCAAAAGAACTGTAACGGACTGATTGGCCCGAAGGATACGATTGTGATTACCGGCGATCATTCCTGGGGGAGAAACCTGGAAGAATGCCGGGAGGATCTGGCATTTATCGAAGCGCTTCCGGGTCGGAAGATTCTGCTCCGGGGCAACCACGATATGTTTTGGGATGCAAAGAAGACGGAGCGATTGAATCAGGAATATCAGGGGAGACTTGCGTTCCTGCAGA
>JAJQCZ010000055.1 GCA_021202465.1 Lachnospiraceae bacterium
CTGGCTTTATAGCAAGGATTTATTCAGTTAAAAGATTCTTCATGAAACAGCCCTAGCGGGTATATCGCATTTTTTCAGGGGATTTTCACGGTTTTTCCGCTATTCCTCCGGCTCCTCCGGACTGCGGGGCGGCGAGATGATGCGCAGATTCGGCCGTCTCTCCTCCTCCCGCGGTTCCTCAAAGGCAATGAGCCCCGCCTGTTCCATCATATCCCCGATCAGCTGCAGGGAAATCTGACAGGACACGCCGATCGCGTTGCGGATCATCTTTGTCTCCATGCTGAGCAGGTCGTCGTTCTCCTCCACGCCGCGCACCAGAGAAAGACCGATCCGGTCATAATTGTCCTCCATCGTCTTATCAATGGAGTGCAGCATAATGCGGTGAAATTCCTCTCTGGTCATGGCTCCTCCCCTCCCGGCTGCGCGCCGGAGCATCCGCGGAAAAACGAAAAGAGCGAAGAATCCGAAACTCTTCGCTCAGTAGTTCGTGGGGGAATCGAACCCCCGTTTCCGCCGTGAGAGGGCGGCGTCTTAACCCCTTGACCAACGAACCATGTGGTGATCAACTCGAGGCGACAGGATTTGAACCTGCGACCTCTGCGTCCCGAACGCAGCGCTCTACCAAGCTGAGCCACGCCTCGATGCCTGATTAGTATAGCGCGGCGCCCCGCAAATGTCAAGCGCTTTTTTCAAAAAAGTTGTTCTTTTTTTGAAGTCAGTTTTGTGAGTTGCAAGAAAATTCTCGTCTCAATCGGATATGGCAAGGGGCAAAAAAGGTTCTTTGCGTACAATAACGACAATTTTCTGCGAGAAGCGTGATCTTCAAGGTACGCCCCTCTGTTCCATATTCTCTTCTTTACTTTAATAACCTCTCTTCCCACTCAGCTTCCTTAAACCCTGTCGTCACCGTATCTCCGTCTACGACGACCGGCCTCTTCACCAGCATACCGTTTGAAGCCAGCAACTGTAACTGCTCTTCTTCACTCATCAGCGGCAGCCTGTCTTTCAGCTTCAGTTCTTTATATAAATTCCCGCTTGTATTAAAGAACCTCTTTAACGGCAGTCCGCTTCTTTCATACCAGTCCTTTAATTCGTCATAAGAGGGCTTCTCCTCCACTATATGGCGATCCGTATATTCGATCCCGTGTTCATCCAGCCACTTCTTCGCTTTTTTACATGTCGAGCATCTGGGGTATTCTATAAACAGCATGATTCAGGCCTCCTCGTGATTCATATCCCATCGTAACCGGGATTTCATTATAACACAGATCCAATATAACACAATCTTTCAAAGTTAAAATCCTGTTTCAAAGAGCAAAAATCCCCGCCCCGGTCTTTCATGTGACCAGGACGGGGATTTTTTACTATTTTCCTGCCAAATTTTGCTTACGCCTCAACCATATAAGGATAGTTGATGGCCGCGGAGGGGCTGAAGGACTCCTTGACGCTGTGGGCGCTGACCCAGCGGATCATGTTGAGGCTGGTGCCGGCCTTGTCGTTGGTGCCCGAAGCGCGGGCGCCGCCAAACGGCTGCTGTCCCACGACCGCGCCGGTGCACTTGTCATTGATGTAGAAGTTGCCGCTGGCGTTGCGCAGGGCGTGCTCCATCTTCACAATGGCCTGACGATCCTGGGCAAAGATTGCGCCGGTCAGAGCATAGGGCGAAGCCTTGTCGCAGATCTCCAGGGTCTCATCCAGCTTGTCATCGTCGTATACATAGACGGACACGATCGGTCCGAAGATTTCCTTCACCATGGATTCATAGTGGGGATCCATGCAGCGGATCACGGTGGGCTGCACGAACCAGCCCTTGCTGTCATCGTAAGTCCCGCCCGTGACGATCTCGCACTCCGGGGAGGCAATGGCGCGGTCCAGATAGGCCTTGCAGGTGTTGAAGGAGGCCTGATCGATGACGGCAGCCATGAAGGTGTCAAATTCCTGCACGTCGCCGACCTTCAGGGCAGCCACCTTCTCCTCCAGCTGCTTCTCCACCTCCGGCCACAGGCTGGCGGGGATGAAAGCGCGGGAGCAGGCCGAGCATTTCTGGCCCTGATACTCAAAGGAGCCGCGGATGAGGGCCGCGACCAGCTTCTCCACGTCGGCCGAAGCGTGCGCGAAGATGAAGTCCTTGCCGCCGGTCTCGCCCACGAGGCGGGGATAGTTGGCGTAGCTGGCGATGTTCTCACCCACCTGTTTCCAGACGCTCTGGAAGACAGCAGTCGAACCGGTGAAATGGAAACCGGCCATCTTAGGATGGCTGATGACGTATTTGGACATGTCGGTTCCTGTGCAGGGCACGAAATTGATCACGCCGGCGGGAAGACCGCACTCCATAAGAAGCTTCATATAGTAGTAGTTCGCCAGCACCGCCGTGCGGGAAGGCTTCCACAGGGACACATTGCCCATGATCACCGGTGCGGTGGGCAGGTTGCCGCCGATGGAGGTGAAGTTAAACGGGGAAATCGCGCAGATAAAGCCGTCCAGCGGACGATAGTCCTGCCGGTTCCACACGCCGTCCGAGCTGGCAGGCTGATCCTTGAAGATCTCCTGCACCGACCAGACGCCGAAGCGGAGGAAATCCGCCAGCTCCGCGATGTCGATCTCCGCCTGGAACACAGTCTTGGACTGGCCAAGCATGGTGGAGGCATTCAGCACCGGGCGATAGTCATTGGTGATATGATCCGCCGCCTTCAGGAAAATGGCGGAGCGATGCTCCCAGGGCATATCCTCCCAGGCATCTTTGGCGGCCAGCGCACTGTCGATGGCCATCTGCAGTTCCTTCTCACCGGCCATGCAGCACTCGGCAATCACATGATCGTGATCGTGAGGCATCGTGACCTGAATCGTCTTCTCCGTCCAGACCTCTTTCCCGCCGATGATCAGCGGAATCTTTACGACCTCAGAGGACTGTTTGGCCAGCTCCGCCTTCAGGGCGGCGCGTTCCGGACTGCCGGGCAGATATCCCTTAAAGGGATCGTTGGCCGGTCTCTCAATGGTAAAATACGCGTTGGACATGATCGATGACCCTCCTTTATCTTTTCTGGCGAACCCGCGGCGCCTCCGTGGGCTCATACACGAAAACAGGCTCCTGCCTGTATACCGATTTCAGTATATATTAAATCTCGAAGATAATCAAGGGTTAAAAGTGAATTTATTTCTTTATCAATGAAATTTTTGTGTCATTCTTCACTTGAGCGCGAAAGAAAAGTCCGCTGCGGCCAGCACAGGCCGGTGAACGGACTTCTTTCACAAAAAATTCTATAACTCCCGCGGCAGCCGCCGGACGACGCCCGCCGCGATCACGCCGATGACGAAGCCGGCCGCCACACCCGAGACCATCAGGACCGGCAGGTAGTAGACCAGCGCGCCCGTTTCCAGCACGACGGCGGCCACAGCGATCTGCCCGATGTTGTGGGCCACGCCCCCGGCCACGCTGACGCCGCTGATGCCGAAGCGTCCAGTCCGCTTCAGCCCCGCCATGACCAGAAAGCTTAAAATGCCTCCTGCCAGGCTGTACAGCATACTGAACATATTTCCGAAGGTCAGTCCGCTGAGGACGATGCGCACCAGATTGATGCCAAAGGCGCCCGCCTCGCCGCGGCGGTACAGCGCCGTCAGCACCACGAGGTTCGTCAGCCCCAGCTTCATGCCCGGCACGGCAAAGAAGACGGGAAACTGCGCCTCCACATAGCTCAGCACCATGGCCAGCGCCGTCAGCAGACCGTATTCAGCCACCTTTTTTCCACTCATAAACATTCCTCTCCGTACATCAACACTGACGTCACGCTCCAGCCATTCCCCGGCGACCTGTACTCAGCCTTTCCTCTCATCCATCTCCGGCGTCCCCTTCGGTCTCCCCGCCGCCTACCCGGCCACGCCGTCCACCCCGGCCTCTTCGCCGCCCTCGATTTCCACGACCACGCGGTGCGGCAGGCAGACAATGGTCTCACCGTCATAGCGGATGGAGCCCTGATGAACGCAGAGCTGGTCGGGGCAGTCCGCGTCCGTCATCGTCGCAGTTCCGTTCTCGATGACCAGAACATTCATCCCGCCGTTCACGCCCTCGATGGTTTCGGTACGATCCTCTGTCAGACTATACCGAGCCACCTCCGTGCCGTCCACACGCACCACCACGAAGCTGCCGGTCTGCCGGGTCAGCGCCAGTGCGCCCAGAGTAAACAGCGCCGCCGCCAGAATAACGCCGATGAGAATCAGATCTGCCTTTTTTATCGCCATTCGATTCATGACCTTTCGCTAAAACTATTTGCCGGATGACCCTACGGATTGCTCCGCGCTGCGCGCTCCCGAAATTCTCACTTCATCAGCTTCTGGATCACACTGCACAGCTCATCCACCACCTCTTCGTCGCCCTCCCGGATCCGCTCCACCACACAGGTGTGGATATGCTGATTCAGCAGGACCCGGTCGAAGGCGTCCAGAGCCGACTTCACAGCGGATACCTGGGTCAGGATATCCACACAGTAACGATCCGACTCGAGCATGGCGCGGATCCCGCGCACCTGTCCCTCGATCCGGTTCAGACGGTGGATCAGGTCACGGTATTCCTTCTCGCTGCGGTGCTTAATGCGGCAACACGATCCTTCCGCCGTAATTTCGACCTCACCGCACCCGGCCGCATCCTCCGCCGCTGTTTTCCCGGCGCAATAGGGACATTTTATCTCTTCACTCATTCACATTTCCTCACAGTAGCTCCAGATCGAACAGCGAGATCTGGTTGGTGCGGGGCAGGTCTCCGAAGAGCCCCAGCTCCACCATGGTCTCCGCCACCGTCTTACTGACCTTGGTTCGCTGACAGAAATCCTCCACGGAGAGGAATTTCCCCTTCTTTGCTTCCGCCACGACGGCCTCTGCCGCCTTCTCGCCCATGCCGTCAATGCTGCACAGCGAAGGCATGATCTTACCGTCGACGATGAGGAAATCCTTCGCCTGGCTCCGGTAAAGGTCGATCGGGACAAACTCGTAGCCCCGGGCGAACATTTCCTGCACGATGCGCATATCCCGCAGCGTGGCCTTCTCCTTCTCGGTCAGGTTATCCTGGTTGCGGCGGTAGTTCGCCAGATGCCCCTCCAGCACGTCCTTCCCCCGGCACATCATCTCGTAGTTGAAGCTGGTGGCCCGGATCCCGAAATAGGCGGCGTAGTAAGCCAGCGGATAAAACACCTTGCAGTAGGCGATCCGCCAGGCCATCATCACGTAGGCCGCCGCATGCGCCTTGGGAAACATGTATTTGATCTTCTGGCAGGATTCAATGTACCAGTCCGGCACACCCGCCGCCTTCATGGCCTCGATCCACTCCGGCGTCAGGCCCTTGCCCTTTCGCACTTTCTCCATGATGTTGAAGGACAGGCTCTTATCCATCCCCATGTTGATCAGATAGATCATGATATCGTCACGGGTACAGATGGCCGTCTGAATCGTCGCCTTCCCCTCCAGAATCAGGGTCTGCGCATTGCCCAGCCACACGTCCGTGCCGTGCGCCAGACCGGCGATACGCACCAGATCGGAGAAACAGGTCGGCTTCGCGTCGATCAGCATCTGCATGGCGAAGTCCGTGCCGAACTCCGGCACGCCCAGAGTGCCCAGCTTCGTCCCGCCGATATCCTCGGGCGTGATGCCCAGCGCCTCGGTGTTCTGAAACAGCGACATGACCTCCGGACTGTCCAGCGGAAATATCTTCGCATCCAGTCCGGTCAGATCCTCCAGACGCCGGATCATCGTCGGATCATCGTGTCCGAGAATATCGAGCTTCAGCAGGTTGTGATCGATCGAGTGATAATCAAAATGTGTCGTCACCGTGGCGGTGCTCATGTCGTTGGCCGGATGCTGGATCGGCGTAAAGGAGTAAATATTTTCTCCGTGTGGCATGACGATGATGCCGCCGGGGTGCTGCCCCGTCGAACGCCGCACACCCACGCAGCCCTCGGCGATGCGCTCGATCTCGCAGCGGCGCTTCGCCATCTGCTTCTCCTCGTAATATTTCAGTACAAAACCGTAGGCCGTCTTGTCCGCCAGAGTGCCGATCGTCCCGGCGCGGAAGGTATGCCCCTTGCCGAAGATCACTTCCGTATAGGCATGAGCACGGCTCTGATATTCTCCGGAGAAGTTCAGATCGATATCCGGTTCCTTGTCGCCCTTGAAGCCCAGGAAGGTCTCAAAGGGAATGTCGAAGCCGTCCTTCCGCATGAGCGTCCCGCAGTGCGGGCAGACCTTGTCCGGCATGTCGCAGCCCGCGCCCCCGGCGAATTTCTTCACCTCCGGCGAATCGAAATCGCTGTATTTGCAGTTCGGGCAGACATAGTGCGGACTCAGCGGATTGACCTCCGTGATGCTGGACATCGTCGCCACCAGAGAGGAACCCACGGAACCCCGGGATCCCACCAGATACCCGTCGTCATTGGACTTCTTCACCAGCTTCTGCGCGATGATGTACATGACCGCGAAGCCGTTGCTGATGATGGAGTGAAGCTCCCGCTCCAGCCGCTCCTCGACGATCGCGGGAAGCGGATCTCCGTAAATGCTGTGCGCCTTGTCGTAGCACATCTGCCGCAGGTCGCGGTCGGAGCCCTCGATGACCGGCGGGCACTTATCCGGCCGCACCGGGCGGATGGGCTCGCAGCAGTCGGCAATCTTCCCCGGGTTGGTCACCACCACCTCCATGGCTTTTTCCTTCCCCAGATAGTCGAACTCCTCCAGCATCTCTTCGGTCGTATGCAGATACAGCGGCGGCTGCTGATCGGCATCGGCAAAGCCCTGCCCCTTCATGAGGATCCGGCGGTAGATCTCATCCTCCGGATCAAGGAAATGCACGTCGCAGGTCGCCACCACCGGCTTGCCGAACTGTTCTCCCAGATCAACGATTTGCCGGTTGTAATCCCGCAGGTCCTCCTCGCCGGAGAGGCCGTACTTCGGATCCCGCAGCATGAAGGCATTGTTGCCGATCGGCTGTATTTCCAGATAATCATAGAAATTCACCAGGCGGGCAATCTCCTCGTCGGACTCCTTGTTCACCAGAGCGCGGAACAGCTCACCGGCCTCGCAGGCCGAACCGATGATCAATCCCTCCCGGCACTCCTGCAGCAGGCTCTTGGGGATGCGCGGACGCTTGTAGAAATATTTCAGGTGCGATTCCGAGACCAGGCGATACAGATTCACCCGCCCCACCTCGTTCTTCGCCAGGATGATCACATGGCGGGCCCGCTCCTTCTTCAGCTTCTCCATGTCGGACTCGCCCTTCGTGTCATCAATCAGATAGCCCTCACAGCCGTAAATGATCTTGATATCGGCTTTCTCGGCCGTATGCATGGCGTCGACAAAGGACTGCACCACACCGTGGTCGGTGATGGCGATAGCCTTGTGACCCCAGGCGATGGCCCGTTTGACGATATCCTTCACATCAGAGACGCCGTCCATATCGCTCATCTTCGTATGGCAGTGCAGCTCCACCCGCTTCACCGGGGCCAGATCCTGACGAACTGAACTGACCTTCTCCATTTTGCGAATACCCACCACGGAGCCGATCGTCACCTCTCCGTCGAATTTGTCCAGAACCGCCCGGCCTTTGAGGCGCACCCGCTGCCCCACGGTCACCAGGCGCAGGATATCCCCTTTATTCTCCGGGGTAGCGAAGATCTTCACGGTGATGGAATCGGTCTTATCCGTTACGGCGAACATGATGATTGTATTCCCCGTGCGGATTTCGCGGCTGTCCACCTTGAAGATGTCGCCCTCGATGATCACATCGCCAATCTCACCGTCGATCTGTTCGATCGGCAGCGTCTCTCCCTCAAACTCTCTTCCGAATCCGTCCTCCGGATCCATCATCCGCCCGCGGGGCGGACGCTTCCGGTATTCCTTCTGACGTTCAGCGCGGGCAGCTGCCGCCTTCTCTCCGGCCCGGGCGTGCTCCCGGGCCTGCGTCGCTTCTTCTACGATGTGATCCACCTGCGCCACCACGACGTCGTCATAGCGGTTCTGAATCACCTTTTTATGCTCCCCGAGATGGCAGCGGACCTCCGCCTGATAGCCCAGCCGCTCATTGAGGATCTTCTCCAGCACCCGGCAGAGCTCCTGCGCCCGTGAACGGTTGACCAGCGTATCCTCCGCCTCCAGGACGACCCGTTTTCCCTCCTCCACATGGATTTCAGCGCTGCGGTACAGGTTGTAATCAATGAGATGATAGCCCTTTAATTCCAGCAGGATACTGTCCCGGTACTCGGCCAGCGCCTCCTCCAGCGGCTTGCCGTCCAGATGGTAATGCTCGCGGATCTTCACCGTCACCTGCTTCCGGGCGAAAAACTGTTTCTTGATGGCTGCCTCCAGGACGTAAATATCCTTCTTGGCCACCAGGCGGCCGCAGTCCGTGTAGATGCGCAGACTGCTCCGGTCCCGGGGCATGGTGAGGCGCGTCACCCGGATCTCATTCAGAAGATTCATCAGGTGATCCGACGTTTTCAGATCCGGCAGTACCTCCCGCAGCGTTTTTTCTTCCATCTCGTTTAACGCCCTTTCGTTCCGGGGCCATCCTCCCCGCAGGACAACGTTCCTCCCTCTGTTTCCCGGGATTCCTTCAGATTCTTATTCGCCCCAGTGATCCAGCTCGTATTTCAGGGCCGGCAGCAGCTCCTCCTCCGGGAGCTTGCGGACGATCTCGCCCTTTTTGATCAGCAGGCCCTCGCCCTTGCCGCCGGCGATGCCGATGTCCGCCTCCCGGGCCTCCCCGGGGCCGTTGACCACACAACCCATGACAGCCACCCGAATGGGCAGATCGTACCCGGCCGCCAGCGCCTCTACCTGGTTCGCCAGGCCGATGAGGTCGATGCTGGTCCGCCCGCAGGTCGGGCACGATACAACCTCTATTCCGCCCTGACGCAGCTCCAGCGCCTGCAGAATCTTTGCCGCCGTCACGACCTCCTGCACCGGATCCCCGGTCAGGGAGACGCGGATGGTATCGCCGATGCCCTGGTGCAGAATCGCACCCAGGCCCACCGCCGATTTGATCGTGCCGCTGACGACGGTGCCCGCCTCGGTGATGCCCACGTGAAGAGGATGCTCCGTGCGGTCCGCGATCAGCTCGTGCGCCCGGATGCACATCTTTACATTGGAGGACTTGATACTGATAACCAGGTTGTCATACCCCATGTCCTCGATGAGCCCCACCTTATCCAGGGCGCTCTCCACCAGCCCCTCCGCCGTCACACCGCCGTATTTCCGTAAAATGTCCTTTTCCAGGGAGCCGCTGTTGACCCCCACCCGGATGGGAATATTCCGTTCCCGCGCGCAGTCCACCACGGCCCGCACCCGCTCGCGGCTGCCGATGTTGCCGGGATTGATGCGGATCTTATCCGCACCGTGCTCAATGGCCGCGATTGCCAGCCGGTAATCGAAATGGACATCCGCCACCAGGGGAATATGAATCTGTTTTTTAATCTCTGTGAAGGCCTCCGACGCCTCCGGCGTGGGGACCGTGGAGCGGATGATCTCGCAGCCCGCCGCCTCCAGCTCCCGGATCTGGCGCACCGTGGCAGCCACATCCTCCGTCTTCGTATTGGTCATAGACTGAATGCGGATGGGGTTCTCCCCGCCGATGACCACATCGCCAATGCGCACTTCGCGCGTCCTTCTTCTCATCTGTGCAAACCTCCTGTGACCCTGGTGCATCACGTAAATATTTTTACGATATCGTTGAACATGACGAAGACCATGAAGACCATCAGCAGCACGAAGCCCGCCGTGTGCACCATGCCCTCCTTCTCCGGCGGGATGGGCTTGCGGCGGATAGCCTCGATGATCAGGAACAGCAGCCGTCCTCCGTCCAGCGCCGGGATGGGCAGCAGGTTCAGCACACCCAGGTTAACCGAGAGCAGAATCGCCATGTTAATCAGATTCATGACCACATAGAAGAGCCCGTCGGAGCTGCTGGATTCCACGGTCGTACTGATGGCCGAGACGATGCCCACCGGCCCGGAGACCTCCGAAACGCTGACGCCGCCGGTCACCAGCAGCCGCAGGGAAAGAAGCGTATAGCGCATCCAGTAGCCGACCTCCTGGAAGGCACATTTTATAATCCCCGGGATCGATGTCTTCACGCGCAGATAGGAGGCTGCAAAGCCCAGGCTCTCCGTCTCATAATACACCGGTGTCAGCGTCGTCTCCGTCGTCACGCCGTCCCGCTCATAGGTCAGCGTGATCTCGCTGCCGTCAGCAGGATTCTCAGTGAAATATTCCTGAATCTCCTCCCCGGTGGCGATGGCGGTCCCGTCGATGGAGGTAATCACATCTCCCTCCTGCAGACCTGCCTCCGCCGCCGGCGTTCCCTCAGTGATCTCGCTGAGCACCGCCTCCGACTCATCGGCGTAATAGGTAATGCCCAGGCGGTAGGTCGTGTAGGTGGAATCATAGGTCACCGTATAGGTCTCGCCGTCCCGCACATATTCCACGGTCACATCACTGCCGTCCAGCGGATCCGAGAGCAGAAGCAGCTCGATGTCCCGCCCCATGGTAATCCGATGACCGTTGATGGAGGTGATCACATCCCCGGTCTGAATCCCCGCCGTATCGGCCCCATAGCCGGAATACACGCTGTACACCTGCGCCGGATTGCTGCCCGCACAGGCAATAATGATGATGGACAAAATGAACGCGCTGATGAGATTAAAGAGCGGTCCGCCGGCCACCACGAGGATACGGGCCCAGACCGATTTATTATTGAAGGAATTTTCTGCGTCGTCGTCCGAATCCTCTCCCACCATCATGCAGGAGCCGCCGAAGGGAATCCATTTCAGCGAATACAGCGTCTCGCCGATCTGACGGCTGACGATCCGCGGCCCCATGCCGATGGAAAATTCAATGACGCCGATCCCTGCCTTCTTGGCAAAGAGAAAATGTCCCAGCTCATGGGTCAGGATCAGAAAACTGAACACCAGTATGGCGATGATGATACTAAGCAATGTCAAACCTCCGTGTTTCTGTCACAATAACCAATCCGGGTACGTACCAAAGCCCTCACCCGCTTCACGATTTCGAATCTTCCGTGTCCCGCTTTGATATGCACAGGAGTGCGTAAGGTATTTTTCGGCTGACGCCGGACGCGCCCCTCGCGGCGAATATGAAATGAAAAAGCCGCCTCCTACCCGATCAGACTATCCAGGTACTCGTCGGTCTCCCGCTCCGCCCCGAGGATTTCCTCCACGTTCGGATGCTCCACCACCCGGTGGTGCTCCATGGCCGCCTGAATGCAATCCGTGATCTCAAGATAACGCAGCTTCCGCTCCAGGAAACGGGCCACCGCCCATTCATTGGCCGCATTGAACACCGTGGGCAGAGAACCGCCCCGCCGTCCGGCGCGGAGAGCCAGATTCAGTCCGGGGAAATTCTTCCGGTCCGGCGCCTCAAAGGTAATCTGTCCCAGCGCCGCGAAATCCAGCCGCTCCCCGGCCAGAGGCCGCCGGTCCGGATAATACAGCGCATACTGAATCGGAAGCTTCATATCCGGCGTCCCCAGCTGCGCCAGGATCGCCCCGTCCTCGAATTCCACCATCGAATGAATCACGCTCTGCGGCTGCACGACCACCTCGACCTGATCCAGAGCGACGTCAAACAGCCAGCGGGCCTCCATGACCTCCAGCCCCTTGTTCACCAGGGTGGAGGAATCGATGGTGATCTTCCTGCCCATCGACCAGTTGGGATGCTTCAGGGCATCCTCCACCTGAATATTCCGCAGCTCCTCGCGCGTCCGCCCCCGAAAAGGGCCGCCGGAGGCCGTCAGCAGGATGCGGCTCACCGCATTCTGCCGGTTTCCGTGCAGACACTGAAAGATCGCCGAATGCTCGCTGTCCACGGGAAGAATCTGTACACCGCACTCCCGGGCCAGAGGCATGATCAGGTGCCCCGCCGTCACCAGCGTTTCCTTGTTAGCCAGAGCGATGTCCTTTCCCGCCCGCATGGCAGCGATCGTTGGGCGAATCCCGACCATCCCCACCACGGCCGTCACCGCAATGTCCGCCTCCGGTTCCACAGCCATCTCAAGAAGACCGTCCATCCCGGACAGAACCCGCACCGGGAGATCTGCCACCCGCACGCGCAGGTCGCGGGCCGCCTCCTCCGTCCACATACAGGCGAGCTTCGGCCGGAATTCACGGATCTGTGCCTCCATCTGCTCCACCCGGGAGCCGGCCGCCAGCGCCGTCACCTGAAAATCTCCATTGGCCCGCACCACTTCGAGCGTCTGCGTACCGATGGAACCGGTGGAACCGAAAATCGATAATTTCCTCATGATTGTCTCCCTTCCAGAGCCCTCTGACAGGCAGCCGGAATATTCCTGTCGTCCTTTACCCAATGATGCCGGGGACGAAAGCATTTTCCCCCGGATCATCCCACCTGCTGCAGCAGAAGAATCAGGTAGTACACCAGCGGCGCCGTAATGATCACACTGTCAAAGCGGTCCAGAATTCCTCCATGCCCGGGAATCAGCGTCCCGTAATCCTTGATCTCATAATTTCTCTTAATGGCCGAGGCCGTCAGATCGCCCACCATGGAGATCGCGCCTCCGACCACGCCGATGATGCCCAGCATCCACACCGGATGCGCAAAGACCGTCAGATGCTCCCGGAATACCAGCGCGAAAATCACGCCCAGCAGCCCGGCTCCCGCCAGACCGCCGATGCCCCCCTCGACCGATTTCTTGGGACTCAGCACCGGAGTCATCTTGTGTTTTCCGAAGAGCATTCCCACGCAGTAGGCGCAGGTATCACACCCCCAGGAGCTGATGAAGACCAGCCACACCAGAAAGATGCCGTCCGGCATCATCACACGAATCTTATACAGATAGGAGATCATCACCGCCACATAGAAGACGCCGAAGAACGCCATCAGCACCTGCTCTGTCCTATACCGCGGATAGGTCACCACATAGACCGCCATCAGCGCCATCAGGAAGAACACCAGCGGCCCCAGACTCCAGCCGCCCAGTCCCAGGCCAACCAGCACATAATAGATACAGGCCGCCGCATAGGAGACGACGCCCAGGATGCTCTTCTCGAAACCCAGGATGCGGTAGAGCTCCCACATGCCGATCAGGGAGATCACCAGAGTTCCCGCGAAAAGCACCGGGCCGCCCGCCACCAGAAGAACAATGGCGACCACCATGATAATCACACTGCTGCGCAGACGCACCCAAAACATCTCTTACCGCCCTCCGAATCTTCTGTCTCTCTGATTGTATGCCCGGATTGCTGCGATCAAATCCTCTCTGTGAAAATCCGGCCAGTACACATCGGTAAAATACAGCTCCGCATAAGCCAGCTGCCACAGCAGATAATTGGAGAGCCTCTGCTCCCCGCTGGTGCGGATCATCAGATCCGGATCCGGCATCCCCGCCGTATCCAGGTAGGAAGCGATCGTCTCCTCGGTGACAGCATTGGGATCCAGCGTTCCCTCCGCCGCATCCCGGGCCAGCCGCCGCATTCCTCGGGTGATCTCATCGCGGCTGCCGTAATTAAGCGCCAACACGAAGGTCATCCCCCGGTTATTCTTTGTCACATCCTCCAGCATATTCAGGCCTTCGATCAGATCCTGATCAAAACGGCTCCTCTCGCCGATCATCCGCACGCGGACGTCGTTGGCCATGGCCACGTCGCGCAGCCGCCCGATGTAATACCGGAACAGCTGCATCAGCGCTCCGACCTCCTCCGCCGAACGCTTCCAGTTCTCCGTTGAGAACCCGTAAATTGTAAAATACTCAATACCAAGACGCGCCGCATCCTCGACGATCTGTTCAAGATTCTCACAGCCCGCCTTGTGCCCCATCTTCCGGGGAAGATGATGCGCCTTCGCCCAGCGTCCGTTTCCGTCCAGAATCACCGCCACATGGCGGGGGATCCTCAGTTCCTGCTCTCCCTGCTCCATATCTCTCTCCCTTATATCCTGTGATCACAGCGAATCCCCTCAGAGGACGCACCGCACAGATCTGTCATGTGAAAAGGGGCAGGTCATTTCCTGCCCCCTGTGCGGTTCCGATGTGCAGAAAAATTTCACGGCAATTTTCCTGTCTGCCCCCTCATCCGTTAAACCGTCATAATCTCCTTCGTCTTGGCTTCGGTCTCTTTGTCCACCCGGGTGCTGAACTTATCCGTCAGCTTCTGGATATCTGTCTCCGCCTTCTTCGCATCGTCCTCGGTGAAATCGCCGGCCTTCTCGGCCTTCTTGATCTTGTCGTTGGCATCGCGGCGGATATTCCGCAGGGCGACCTTGGCCGCCTCGCCCTTCTTCTTCACGTCCTTGGCCAGGGATTTCCGGCGCTCCTCTGTCAGCTCCGGGAACACCAGACGGATGATATTTCCGTCATTATTAGGATGGATTCCCAGATCGGAGGTATTAATCGCCTTCTCAATGGCTTTGATCAGCGTGCGGTCCCAGGGCTGGATCTGCAGGATCCGTGCCTCCGGCACCGAAATGTTAGCCACCTGCTGCAGCGGCGTCGGCGAGCCATAATACTCTACGGTAATCTTGTTCAGCACCGCCGGATTAGCGCGCCCCGCGCGGATGGCGGAGAACTCCTCCTGCAGGTTATCCAGCGTCTTCTCCATCTTTTCCTCAAAAATCTTCAACGATTCATCCATTGTATGCTTGCCTCCTCCTTATTATTGGCCGAATGGCCATCATGGATCCCCTTGGGGGACCTCCTTATAAATCCTTTTTTATACGGTCACTCTCGTGCCGGTGATGTGTCCCAGCATCGCTTCCTGGATGCTGTTCTCGCCCTCCAGACCGAACACCGCCATCGGCATCCGGTTTTCCATGCAGAGAATCGACGCGGCCAGATCCATCACGCCCAGCTTCTGCGCCACGACCTCCTCGATGGAAATCGTATCATACTTCTTCGCGGCAGGGTTCAGCTTGGGATCGCTGTCATAGATCCCGTCCACGGCCTTGGCCAGAAGAATCTCATCGGCCTCCATCTCGATGGCCCGCAGCGCCACGCCCGTATCCGTGGAAAAATACGGATGTCCCGTGCCGCCGCCGAAAAAGACGACCTTGCCGGCCGCCAGCGCCGCCGCGGCCTCATCCTTCGAGAAGAGCTTCGTCATCGCGCCACAGGTGAAGGCTGTAAATACCTCCGTCTCCATCCCGGCGGAACGGAAGATCTCCGATACATAGAGACAGTTCATCACCGTGGCCAGCATGCCAATCTGATCTGCCTTGACCCGGTCGATGGCGTCACTGCTGCGTCCGCGCCAGAAATTACCGCCGCCGATGACGATGGCGACCTCCACGCCCTGATCGACAGACCGCTTTACCTGTGCCGCCACGCTCTTCACCGTCGCCTCATCGAAGCCGGTCTTCTTCTCACCCGCCAGAGCCTCCCCGCTGAGCTTCAGCAGGACGCGTCTTCTCTTCTCCATAAGACTCTCCTATCCTGACTTTAGTCCCCTTGTTTCATCATATTGTAACACATCGAAAAATCGTTGTCTAGGTCGACTTGCCCGCTCCACAGTTCTTTCACGCATGCAAAGCCGCCGCCCGGTGTTCCTTCATCGCCTGCAGATAGGAGTACGGCACCCGCAGGTCCTCATAGCCGGTACCTAGCTCCAGTCCGGGCTTGAGCTTGCCGTGGAAATCGCTGCCGCCGGAGCACAGACAGCCAAACTCCTCCGCGATTTCCTCCGCCATTCCCTGCATCTCCGGTGTGAACTCGGAGTAACGGGTCTCCAGGCCGTCGGCTCCGGCGCGAAGAATGCTCCGGGCAATCTCTGCGCTGTGCACGAGGTCTCCCCGGTCAATCTGATGAAAATGCGCTACAAAGGCCAGTCCTCCGGCGCGGTGCAGGATCTCCGCCGCCTCCGTCGGCGTCGGCGCCACCTTGGGCTCATAGCCCGGGCGTCCCTTCACCAGATAGCGGTTCATGGCCTCCCGCACCGACGGAGCCGCCCCGTGCTCGACCAGGATCTGCGCCAGATTACCCCGGGTCAGGACGCCGCCGCCCTGCGCCGCCACGTCCTCCCGGCTGATGGGAAGGCCCAGCCCGATGAGCCGGTCGACCATGCGCTCGTTGCGCTGAATCCGGCGGCGGACGATCTCCGCCAGCGCCTCCTGCAGCCCCGGGTTCTCCGGATCCACAAAGAGACCCACCATGTGAACGTCATAGCCCTCCTCCATGGTGCTGAGCTCGATGCCCTGGATCACCTCGACACCATAGCGCTCACCGGCCGCCAGCGCCTCCGCGACCCCGGCCACCGTATCATGATCGGTCACGGCCAGCGCCGCCAGCCCTCTCTCCGCCGCCAGCTGCACCAGCTCCGTGGGCGACAGGGAGCCGTCCGAGCAGCAGGTATGGGCATGCAGATCAATGCTTCTCAGATCCTCCATTGTCAAACCTCCCTCTGTCCGCAGGCGGCCTCCTTCCCGGAGGCCCTTCCGCCTTTATCTCCGCCTACTGTCTCACCTTGATGTGTACCTCACGCAGCTGCTGCTCAGTGACCGGGCCGGGCGCACCGCACATCAGATCCTGTGCATTTCCGTTCATCGGGAAGGGAATGACCTCGCGGATATTTTCCTCATCCCGCAGCAGCATGATCATCCGGTCGATGCCCGGCGCCATCCCCGCGTGAGGCGGCGCGCCGAACTGAAAGGCCCCGTAGAGAGCGCCGAACTTCTCCTGCAGATCTTCCTTCGTATATCCGGCGATCTCAAAGGCCCGTTCCATGATCGCCAGATCGTGATTGCGCACCGCGCCGGAAGAGAGCTCCACGCCGTTGCAGACGATATCATACTGATAAGCCAGCACCTCCCGCGGATCCTTCTCATTCAGCGCCGCAAGACCCCCCTGAGGCATGGAGAAGGGATTGTGCGTGAAATCCATCCGCTTCTCCTCCTTATTATACTCATACATCGGGAAATCATTGACGAAGCAGAACCGGTAGGCATTCTTCTCGCAGAGTCCCAGTCTCTCTCCCAGTTCATTGCGGATCTGTCCGGCAAAAAGAGCCGCCCGCTCCTCTTTATCCGCGATAAAGAAAATGGTGTCGCCGGGTATAAGACCCGCCTGCTCCGCAATCTCTCCCTTGCGCTCCGCCGGAATGAATTTGTCGATGGGTCCCTTATAGGACATGTCGTCCTCCACTTCAAGATACCCCAGGCCCCCCATGCCGATGGAGGTGGCAAAGCGAAGCAGCTTCTCATGGAAGCCCTTGGACATATCCGCGTGTACCTTAATCGCGCGCACGGTCTTGTTCTGGAAGGGTTTGAACGTGCAATGCTGGAAGAATTCCGTCACATCCAGGATCCGCAGCGGATTGCGCAGATCCGGCTTGTCTGTGCCGAATTCCAGCATGGCCTGCCGGTAGCTGATCACCGGATAGGGCGCCTGCGTCACCTGAGAACCCTCCGGGGCAAATTTCTCAAAGGTCTCCGTCAGGACTTCCTCACCCACGCGGAACACATCCTCCTGATCGGCAAAGCTCATTTCAAAATCCAGCTGATAGAACTCTCCCGGCGAGCGGTCCGCCCGGGCGTCCTCATCTCGGAAGCAGGGGGCGATCTGAAAATATTTATCAAACCCGGCCACCATCAGCAGCTGCTTGTACTGCTGGGGCGCCTGCGGCAGGGCATAGAACTGTCCCTTGAATTTCCGTGAAGGCACGATATAATCCCGGGCGCCCTCTGGTGAGGAGGCACAGAGAATCGGCGTCTGGATCTCCAGAAATCCCATGTCGGTCATTTTCTGCCGCAGGAAAGCGATCACCTTCGAACGGAAGATCATGTTGTCCCGCACCTTCGGATTGCGCAGATCCAGATAACGGTATTTCAGCCGGACATCCTCGCGGGTCTCTCTGGAAGTGATGATCTCAAAGGGCAGCGGATGAGAGACGCGCCCCAGAATATCAATGTGATAGGCCTCCAGCTCGATCGTTCCCGTAGGGATCTTCGGATTGTAGGTCTCCTCGTCCCGGTGCTCAATCAGTCCCTCGATGGACACACAGTCCTCTCTGGCAATCCCTTCCAGTAAACTGGTGTCCCGCAGGACCACCTGCAGCACACCATACATATCCCGCAGGTCAAGAAAAGATACGCCGCCGTGGTCGCGGATGTTCTCCACCCATCCGGCCACCCGCAGCACGGAGCCCACGTCGCCCTCGCCCAGCTGTTCCAGTGTTCTGTCTCGATATTCCTTCATGCTTCTTGTCTCCTTTTCGCTGATTGACCGCCCCGCGGCCACCCGGGAAGGGCTTTATGATAAAAGAAAAAACGCCCGTCCCAAACAAACCTGTTCAGGACGAACGTAACAGTCCGCGGTACCACCTGAATTACTGAATCCACAGTCTCTCAACCGGTCTGGGAGCCTGACGGCTCTCGAGCCTTCGCCGCCTAACGCGCGGCACACGGCGCACCTACTGATTCCTGCGGAACGTTCAGGTTGCGGCTGCTGGAGTGTTATTCAGACCGGCTCATTCTGCGAAGTTCTCACTGTCCTCCGCTCACTGGGAGCGATCTCCCGCCCTACTTCTCTCCGTCGTCGCCTTTTGTGCGGCGGACGCCTGCGCCCGGCCGCCTCGATATCGGCACTTATTATAGTATGCACCGTTTCAGAAGTCAAGAAATCAATCTGTCCGATCAACCCTTTTTCTGCGTTTTTCAGGAACCGGATTCCGGCAAATGTGCAGCATCACCGGCTCTCTCGCGGCACATATCCGTCTGCTCAGATCACGAGATCTCCGCCGTCTCGATGATGAACCGAACGCTCCCGGTCCAGCCCGAGGACAGTCCGGAGAAATTGTTGTAGCCCGCATCCGCCGTCTGCAGTGCCTGTACCCGATCCAGAAGCGTCTCCAGATCCTCCCCGGCCAGATCTGCCAGCTTCTGAATTCCTTCCTCATCCAGGAGTTCCACGCCCTCCGCCAGCTCTTCCGCTCCCTCTGTCAGGAGATCCATGCCCTCTTCAAGCAAATCGCCTGCTGCCGCCAGCTCTCCGGCTCCATCCGCCAGTTCCTTCGCTCCCAGGTACAGCGCGGTCAGTCCCTCATCCAGCGCCGTCAGCCCCTCTGTCAGCGAATCACCTCCGTCGGTCAGGTCATCAAAACCATCGAGCAGCTCTCCCGCCACGGTCTGAAGAGACTCGAAGGTCCCGGCTTCCTTTTCATCAGACAGGAAAGCCGCCAGCACCCCGGTCTGCTCCTGCATGTCTTCAATGAGCGCCGCCAGCTCCTCCGTATCCAGTTCTGTCTCCGGCAGTTCCGGAAGTGCCAGGCCCTCCAGACTCTCCGTGATCAGCGCGAGCACAGCCTTCTCATCCGCCAGCATGTCCGACAGGTCAATTCCATCGGAGATTTCGGCAACAATGTTCTCTATCTCCTCCGTATCCAGTCCGCTTCCCGTGAGAGCCTCCCGGGCCGCCGCTTCCGCCTGCGCACGCGCCCTCTCCTGTGCTTCGCTCTCCGCGGCAGAGAGGTCGATCTCCCCCAGAAGTGTCTGCAGCGTCTCCATCCGGGTCTCCGTCTCCGAGGCCCAGGAAGTCATGTCTTCAACAAAGCCTTCCAGCTCCTCCAGTGTCAGATCAGATTCCTGCAGCGCCGTCTGCAGCGCTTCGACATCCTCTCTAAGCGCTGCAGCGGCCGCCAGCACGTCCTCCGCTTCCTCCGAAGCTTCCAGCGCCGCCAGCGCGTCTGAAAACGTCGTGAGCCATTCTGCCAGAGCTTCAATGCCGTCGGTCAGCGTCTCTTTTTGCTGATTCATTTCCTTCAGAGCGTCTTCCAGACTGTCCGCTCCCTCTGCCAGGGCATCTACCCCTGCCAGATACTCCGTCAGAGACTCCCCCAGAGTTCCCGCGCCCTCAGCCAACCCGGCCGCGCCGTCCGTCAGGCTGGCCGAGGCCTCGGTCAAATCCGCCATGGCCTCCGCCAGATCATAGCCGTCCTGCAGGTCATTCACATCCAGATCACTGAAGAATCCGTTGGTCACGATGGTGGCCGTAAAATCCAGTGTAAAATCCGTCACCTCGGCCGTGATCTCCACATACTCCGGCAATTCGATCTCTTCGGTCGCCTCATAGTGTGAGAGCCCCAGTCCGTCCGCCAGCCCCGGCACGGCATAACCCAGAACAACCAGGTTATCATCAAGCTCCGTCACGCCGCCGTTCGTCACGGAAACATCATCAAAATGGTCTGAGGAGAGAAACAGGACCGTGCAGGCCAGGAAGGGCACCGGTACTTCCACCTCCTCCCCGTCGATCTCCGTACGCACCGAGGTGAGATTTTCATACTCAAAACGGATCCTCACCTGACCGCTGGCTCCCGCCAGCTCCTCCGGGCTCACTTCCTCCCCCTCCAGAAAATACTGCACACTGACCGACACCGGCAATTCCCCGTCGCTGCGCCCCTCATACTGAATATCTTCCCCGTGATTCTCCCAGCACAGCACCTGTCCCTGCCAGGTGAAATCCTCATCGCCCACAGTATTTTTCACATCATACAGAGTGGACCGATCCCGGATCGTCGCTGCGCTCCCGAAGTCCTGCAGCATGACGTCCACCGTCACGGACTCCACCTGCCCCTGCGCGTCCGCCGAGGCATAGACGGTCTCCGTCTTCGTCGGCACTACGTCCTCTTCCGTCCCCTGCGCCGTCTCGCCGGATGTTTCCGTTTCCTCCGCCTGCTCTGTCCCGCTCTCCGTCTGTGTTTCCACATTTTCCGTGCCGCCGGACAAACCGCAGGCCTGCAGCAGCAGTGCCATGATCACCAGTGCCGCCATGAAAAGCAGGTTATCAATCTTTCTTCGTATCAGCCGTTTTCTGTCCATACTCTCCTCCCGCTTCCTCTTCCCGATTTCGCCGTACGTCCCGCCGCACCCGTTTTTTCCTGCCCCCGGCTTCTGCGCTACTCCGCATGCTTAAGGGCAAGATCCATGGGAATCCGCCGGATGCGCCGGAATTCCAGGACGGCCACGATGCCGTAGGACGCCATCCCCAGCACAAACATTTTCACATAGATCACAGGTTCCAGCACCAGCGGCAGCCACCCGGTCATGCTGGTTATCAGCATGATGCGGAAGATGACCACCAGCAGCCGGTACACCAGAGGCAGACTGAGCAGCAGGCTGGCCGCCACCACCAGAGTCGTGGTGGACAGATACAGCCGCCGGATCTCCTTCTCCGTATATCCGAGGATCCGCACCATGGAGATGGAGGACGCATTTTTCTCCACCACCAGCTTCGACAGGAGATAGATCAGTACCACGAAGATCAGCACTGCGAAACCGTCCACCAGGAGCATCATGCTCCCCATCGAGACATCCAGCTGCCGGGAGATCTTCGTCAGCGCCTCCAGGTCGATGACGGAGCCGATGTATGCCTCGTCAATGTCCGTGATCTCCGTGTCGGAGAAATAGCCGCAGAAATAGTCCTCCTCCAGCCCGAACAGCGCGTTCAGCGTACTCCGTGTCATGAAAACACAGATGGCGCCTTCATAGTCATACACGCCGGTCACGGTCAGATCATACTCAGTATCCTCATAGAGCTCACTGAGTGTGATCGTATCCCCCGCCCCGACCAGGTATTTATCTGCATACGCCGAAGAAATATAGATCTCCCCGTCCGCCGCATCAAGCGTCACATAGCGGCTGTCCGGCTCCACGCCGTAGAGGGTCACCTCCTCGGTACGGGTCTCCGTCTGCTGCAGCGTGAGCGTGTAGGCGCTGAATTTCTCCGCGTCCTCATTCTCCGTCTGAACGGCATACGAAAAATACAGAAGCGAGAGCGTACTCTCAAGCTTGCGCCCCTCCTTCTCCGTATCCAGCGGCATCTGAAGCATGTACTGATACTCACTCAGCCGGTTCTCCTCAATGGTCTCCTGATAGTAATCCAGCACCGCCGGCAGCCCCAGGCCGAACATCAGCAGCAGATTGGCAAAGACAATCCCCACGAACATCATCAGATAGCCGCCCGCGTTCTGCAGCAGAATGCGGACACGAAACCGCCCCCAGAAGGGCAGGCGGGCAGGCAGGGGCAGGGCGCGCCGTCCTCTCCCCCGGCTCAGGTCGTGCCGCAGGAATTTCAGCGGGGAGAGACGCAGATCGCGGAGCAGAATCACCGCATCGAGAACTGCCATCATCAGCACCGGAATCACCGTCGTCAGTATGAAGGCCTCTCCGCTCCAGCGGGTGACATAGGTGGGCAGACTGTAGCTGCCGTAATACATCCCCGCGCAAAGGTCCTCACCCAGCGTATAGCCAAGAACATTTCCCAGCAGCGCCCCGCAGAACGTCACCGCCATGGGAACCGTCATGTAATGCGCCAGAAGCTCCCGCCGCGTATAGCCGGAGGCCCGGAGCGTGCCGATCACGCCCGCTTCCCGGGCGATCGTATGCCGGATGGTGATGCCGAAGACAAACGCCAGGATCGCGATGACCATATAGAGCAGCGTGATCATCATTCCCCGGTCGCTGCCCATATCCTCCCCGGTAAACTGAATGGCCTGGTTCAGATAGCGGGGAATATATGTCTCCAGACTGATTTCACCCGCCAGCGCCTCCATCAGGGCGTCGGACATCTCCTTCTCTTCCGTCTCATCGACCGGCGCCGTATCGTATTTCCAGGCATAGCTGTAAATAAGATTGTCCGCGGAAAAATTCGCAAACTCCTCCTCCGTCACCACCGCCACGCCGAACTGCACCGCGTCAAACATGGCGTCATTGTTATCCGAGAACAGGCTGCTGTAGTCCGACAGAGCGATCAGCCCCGTCACCGTCCACGACCCGTCCGGCCCGGCCAGAGTATCGCCGATCTCAATGCCGTTATTTTCCGCGTACATGCGGTCCACGGCAATCTCCCCGGCCGCCGTCGGCATCTCTCCCTCCATAAGGCAGACCAGGTTGACCTCTGTCCTCCGACAGAAGATCCGCAGCGTACTGTCATGGGAGGTCAGCGCCTCATCCCGGTAGAAATTGTCATAGATCGTGATGCCGCAGCTCTCCGCGGCCTTTTTCTGCGCCCGGTTCAGCGCCTTGCGCACACTGAAATGCCCGTCCTCGACATTGTATTTCTCAAAGCTCTCCTCATAGGCCGCCATCAGACTGCCATCCGCCACCAGGAAACCCGAGACAAAGCCGATCGAGAGAACCAGGAGAAGCAGGATGACCAGATATTTCCCCGCTTCCTCCCGCAGCTCCCGCGGCAGTCTTTTATGCAGTGGATTTCTCATACCCTCTCCTACCACTCCAGCTCTTCGGCCGGCGTCCGGTGCGCATTCCGCTCGTCGCTGCGGATCTGTCCGTCCCGCAGCCGGATCACGCGGTCCGCCATCCCGCGAATAGCGTCGTTGTGCGTCACCATGATCACAGTCGTTCCCCAGGTGCGGCTGACTGTCTCGATCAGCTTCAGAATCTCCTTGGAGGTTTTATAGTCCAGCGCCCCGGTCGGTTCATCGCACAGCAGGATATCCGGGTTCTTCACGATTGCCCGGCCGATGGCCGTCCGCTGCTGCTGTCCGCCGGAGAGCTGATCCGGCCGTTTATTCCGATGTTCATACAAACCCAGAACATGCAATATCTCCTCCACGTCCAGCGGTTTTTCACTCAGATACGCCCCCACCTCAATATTTTCCCGTACAGTGAGGTTCGGGATCAGGTTATACATCTGGAAGATATAGCCCAGATGCTTTCGCCGGTACCGCGTCAGCCGTTTCTCGTCCATGTCCGCCATGCGCTCGCCCTGGATGCGAATCTCCCCCGCGTCCGCCCGGTCAATGCCGCCCACGATGTTGAGAAGCGTTGACTTGCCGGAACCGGAAGGCCCCAGCAGGACGCAGAACTCCCCCTTCTCGATCGCCAGATCCATCTCCTTCAGGACCTCCACCCGGTTTTCCCCCGCACCGTAGGACTTTGTCAGTCCGTGTATTTCCAGAAACATCGTCGTTCCCCCTGTTTCACGCATGTATTAGTCTTTGCTAACCAGTATAACCCCTCCTCTTTTTTCTGGCAAGAAAAGAGACTTCTTCTTATTGAAAATGATTTTCGATAAGAGAAGTCTGAAATCAAGTGGCCTTTTTTGTTTTTTTCTCTTTATTTTTTCACTCTCACATGATAAAATACCTCAAAAGCGGGGAAATCATTTGATATGGAAAACAGATTCGTTCCCCGTTTTTACGTCAAAGCAGCGAGGAGGACTTCCTTTATGAAAAAATTTGACCTGAACATCAGCAAAGCGCCGACCGGATGGAACGTCACACAGGCGGTGAAAGAGATTCTGGCCAATGCGCTGGAAGAGCAGGCAGCCACACGTACGCAGGAGATCGAGATCACCTGCGACGAGAAAGGGGCCTGGCATATCCGCGACTACGGCCGCGGACTGAACTATAAGCATCTGGCTCAGAGTGAGAACGAGGAGAAGAGCTCCTCCTACGACTACCGCGGTTATACCCCCGGCCTGGGTCTGAAGGAGGCCATCGGCGTCTTTGACCGCTTCGGCGTGGAGATGTCCATCGACTCCAAATGGAGCCACATCACCTTCCTGCGCACCAACAAATACGGCTTCGATGGCGTCAGCACCATCCTGGCGCTGGTGGACAAGCCTCTCGATGAGCATTTTGTGGGGACGGAATTCATCCTCCGGGGCGTCTCGGAGCGCGATATCACATCCGCGAAAAATATGTTCCTCCATTATCAGGACATTGAGCCTCTGGAGGTGACCCGCTACGGTGAGGTGTATCCGAAGACCGGAAACTACGGCGAGATCTATGTCAACGGCATCAAGATCGGTCAGGAGCCCTATTATCTGTTCTCCTACAACCTGACCTCCGCCAGCGCGACGATCGCCCTGTCGCTGGCGCGGGAGCGGACCTCTGCCGGCCCCAACGCCTACCGCGAGCGCGTCAAGGCCATCCTGACCCACTGCACGAGTGAGGAGGTCATCTCACAGCTCACCGCGAACCTGGAGCTCTTCAGCGACGGTACCATGTCCGACGAGCTGGAGTGGCCCGGCGTGGCGGCCTACGCGGCGAAAAAGCTGAATTCCCGCCGCAACGTCCTCTTCCTGACGCCCCGCCAGCTGCAGAAAAACATCGGCAAAGTCGGTGAGCTGGTCTGGACCAGCGGCAAGGACATCGTCTTCATCAGCGGCATCGTGCGTGAGAAGATCGAAGGGCAGACCGACGACAACGGAGACATCATCGCCACCCTGGCGCATCTTCTCCGTTAGGCAAACACAACCTGCATACATAGAAAAAGAGCGGGAAGCACTTCTCAGTGAATGTGCTTCCCGCCCGCTTTTTCGTTCTCAGCGGTTGGCCTTCTCGAACTGTTCCATGAAGTCCACCAGCTTCTCCACACCCGCCTTCGGCATGGCGTTATAGATGCTGGCCCGCATGCCGCCGACCGTGCGGTGGCCGCCCAGGTTCACCAGACTGGCTTCCTTCGCCTCCTGGATGAACTTCTTCTCCAGATCCTTGTCGCCGATGACGAAGGGAACGTTCATGAGCGAACGATCCTCCTTGTTCGTCACGGTGCCATGGAAGAAATCGCTGCCGTCCAGATAATCGTACAGGACCGAGGCCTTCTCCACGTTGCGGCGCTTCATCTCATCCAGGCCGCCCATCCGCTTCAGCCACTGGAACACCAGGCCGCAGATATAGATCGTATAGCAGGGAGGCGTGTTATACAGCGAATGGTTATCCGCCGTAATCTTGTAATTCATCATCACGGGAGTGATCGGATTGATGTCCTCGCGAATCAGGTCGTTCCGCGCGATCACGATGGCGCAGCCGGCCGGTCCCACATTTTTCTGCACGCCGCCCCAGAGGACGCCGTATTTCTTCACGTCATGCTTCTCCGACAGGAAGCAGGAGGACACATCCGCCACGAGCTCTTTTCCCTTGGTATTGGGAAGCGTCTTGTACTTGGTTCCGTAAATCGTATTGTTCTCGCAGATATAGACGTAATCCGCATCCTCGCTGACCGGAAGATCCGAGCAGTCCGGGATGTAGGAGAAGGTTTTGTCCGCGCTGGAGGCGATGACATTGACCTTCAGATATTTTTCAGCTTCTTTGGCTGCCTTTTTGGACCACTGGCCGGTGAGGATATAATCCGCCACGCCGTTCTGCGCCAGATTCAGCGGAACCGCAGCAAACTGCTGGTTCCCGCCGCCCTGCATGAACAGCACCTGATAATTATCCGGAATATCCAGAAGCTCCCGGATGTCCTGCTCCGCCGTCTCGATGATGGCCTTAAACTCCGCCGAACGATGGCTCATCTCCATGACAGACTGACCGCTGCCGTGATAATCCATCATATCAGCCGCCGCTTCCTGCAGCACTTCCTCCGGCAGCATGGCCGGCCCCGCCGAGAAATTGTACACTCTGCTCATTTTTTTGCCCCTCACTTTTCGTAAATTTTTCAGGCAGCCACAGGGACTTTCCGCAAGTCCCTTCACGCATGGCTGCCTGTGACCATCTGTCAGTATACTAAAGCGTTAAATTCATGTCAACTCTTCGTAATATTCTTTATCGATACTTTTTACAGAGGAGCATATGTTTTTTTATATTCGAATCAGGAGGGAAGCGGCTTTTCGCTTCCTGCTCGCCTGCGCAGGCCGGGTGCAGCGTCAGCCCGCAAAATTCCCTGTCCGGCCCTGCGCAAAAACCGCCCGGCAGATTGAATCCACCGGGCGGTTATCCGTCAGAACAGCCAGGACGTCAGGCCGGGAACCATACAAAAGAGGCATGCCATTGCCATAAAGAGAATGAACGGCACGATCAGCTGCTTAACAAGCTTGCCCAACGGCTGCTTGGTCAGAGACAGAAACATGAACAGCACCAGACCAAAGGGCGGTGTGATCAGTCCCATACTCTGAACGGCCACAACCGCAACAAGCAGGGCATAGGGATTGGCACCCATCGCGGCGGCTACCGGGACAACAACGGGAACCAGCATCGCCATGGCGGCGCCGGAATCCATGAAAGCACCCAGCAGCGTCATAGCCAGCAGAATGAGGGCGATGACCGCCGTTACACCGATACCCATATTCGCGATCGCATTCGCGATCATCGTGGGGGCATCCAGAGCCTTCATGCACGAGGACAGGATCAGCGCGCACATCAGCATGACAAGCATGGGCAGAGAGTCACGGATGGCATTCTGAATCGTTTCGATGCAGCCGGAGAAATCCAGTGTCTTGTACACGAAGACGCAGATAATGATCGCGTAAATGACAGAGATAACGGCAGTCTGCGCGACGGTCGTCAAGCCGCTGAAAATCAGTCCCAGAATCAGCACCGGGCACAGGAGCGCCCAGATTCCATCCTTGAACACAGCGACAAATCCGCGGGAGCGCACCTTCATATGATGATTGTGAATGATCTCCGGGTCGCCATTTCCATGTCTCCGGCAATAAATATAAGAGTAAAGAATCAGCACCACACCGATGGCAATACCCAGAACCGCGCCGCCCTTATAAACAGTCAGCAGATCCAGACTGACGAATCCGGCTCCGCTTGTCAGAGGCGTGCTGGGCGGAATCAGGAATCCCAGGACACCGGCGCACATGAGGATAACCGCACAGAACGCAGGCTCATACCCCATCTCGATGAGGATGGGATAGCACATGCCGCCCACGGCCGCAGCTACAGCCGTGGCCGAACCGGAGATCGCGCTGTAAAACATGGCAGTCATGATTGAAATGATAGGCATGAAGCCTGTCTTATCGCCCAGGAAATAATCGAAGATATCAAAAATCTTCTGGGTCAGCTTTCCCTTACTCATGAGTGCGCCGCTGATAATGAATACCACAATCGGGATTCCGGCGCTGTAGTTGGCTCCGGAGACGGCCCAGTCGGCGATTTCGGCCACTCCATATGGGCAGGAGGAGAACACCAGCGGAAGAAGAACCACAGCGCAAACAATACTCCCGAAAAGCGGCACGCCCAGAAAGATCATTAATCCAAAGAAAAGTCCGATCAGCATTACGAGCATTTATTTGTCCTCCTTCGTTTCATTTCTCATGGCCTTTATATAAAAGAAGACCGCGAGCGGATATACGACGATGGGCAGCGCGTACAGCACGAACAGAGGAACCCCCAGCGTGGAGCTGTAGGCGGGCTCAGAAAGCTGCCGGATCGTCCCCAGAATGCCTACGATAAAGAGGACGGTGAAGACCAGAAGCATCAGGATATCCTTGATCATTTTGACTGCTTTGCGGAGTCCCCGGGGGTACACATTCACCAGGCTGTCCACTGCCATAAAGGATTTCGTGCGGGAGCATGTGACGACGCCGATGATGGCGATGAGAGCATAGCACAGCACTCCGATGTCCAGAACAGCCGGGACAAAGATGCTTACAAGTACAGCGACACACAAGCCTGCAAAGAGGATAGTGTAGAGAATCATCTCCGGTTCTTTTTTGCGCTTTTGTTTCGTTTCATTCATTCCTTTTTCTCCTTCATTCTCCCTGTTTCAATGGCAGGACGAGACGGGACGGCGTGTCTCCACCGCAGAATACCGTCTGCTCTGCCGTTTTACACGCTTGCTGCTCCGCCCAGTTCCCGGCGAAATTAGTATGGATGCTGTACTGCGGAAAATCCGACGAAGAAATATCCACACGCAGACGGCTCCCCGCCTTCAGCTTCCAGGAGGTATCCCACAAATGCAGACGCAGGCGGCGCTTTGTCTGCGGCGTGTAGGTCTGCCGGGGCTCCTCATCCGACTCCGGATAGGCCATCGTCGCGATGCCTGAACGGATATTGTAAGCCTCTCCGTCCGGATAAATCTCCATCAGCTTTGCTGTAAAGGCCGTATCCTCCGCATCCGAGGACACCCAGAGCTCCACCTCCGGGACTCCCAGTATCTCCAGATCCTCCGCGAGAGGCTCCGTCACAAAGCTGAGCACGTCCTCCCGGTATCCACAGGATGGCTGTCTGAGACTGCCAATAGCCTCTCTGCTCTTCAGGCAGGCCTCTGCGCCCCATGTCTCTACAGGATTTTCGGGATCATAGGTATAGCGCAGGCTCTTCTCCCCGGAGTCTGCCTTCTCTGTCAGGCGGGTGGCTCCGGGCCAGTTCGCCGCCTCAGAGGACAGATAAAAGCTCTTCTCCTCCCTCTTCGGAAACGGATAGGATGCCGATGTCTCCCAGTTGTCCCCGCCGACCTGGTAACTCAGAATCCTCCCTTCCGGCTTCTCCCCCTTCACCAGAATGGATTCAAACCACAGAAACGCGTTTTTATTATCGTTCAGCCCCAGATGCTCCGTCTCGATATGCTCCATGCAGGGCAGCATAAAATGGCTCCAGGCGCCGATCCGCAGCGTACTCTTCGCACGGCACTCCGGCGACAATGTCTTCCACGTCTCTACCGTACTGCCGAAATGATGGTCGAACCATGAGGTTCCCACAAAAAGAGGCATCCGGATCTTCTTCCCGTTCTCCTGCAGTTCATGCCAGAATCCCTGCTGCCAGTACGGGTCTGTTTTATCGGTATGTGTGATCCACTCCCGATACCAGTCCAGACGAATCCCCCATTTGTCTTCATCCACATGGATCTGCGGCCGGTACGCAGCCGATTCCAGAAAGTCCGCCGTCACCGGCTGCCCGGCATTGTCCATGGCCCAGCTTGTCAGCACGTCCTGCCGGAACATCCCCCGGCTGTACATCGAAGAAAACCGATTCAGCCCGTAATGGGTCAGGTACATGGTCTGCGCCTTATCCTCCACCAGATCCGCCATGATCCAGCCGGTCAGCGCCGCATAGGAGTTCCCCCAGACTCCCAGCGACTCTGTAAAGGGCTGCTCCGCCAGCCAGTCAACCGTATCCTTTCCATCGGTCCGTTCGTTCATGGTGTTGGGATACCACTCTCCTTCCGAACCGCCGGTTCCCCGGCAGAAGCTGTAGACATAACCAAAGCCGCGCTTCGTCATCTCCTGTGCAACCGTCTGAAAAACCATCTCGCTGTTCGGATAGGGCGTTCTCTGCAGGATGACCGGGACGCGCTCACGTCCCGGCGGCAGACACACCACGGTCCGCATCCTGCAGCCATCCCGCATCGCAACCATATATTCCCGGAACGTGCCGGGTTCCCCGATGATACGATCCTCCAGCTCTTTAAAATCCTTCAGAACAACGTCCCGTTTTTTTTCCTGAAACAGCCTTTGTTCCTCTGTCACCGTATCACCTCCTCCACCTGGCCGCCGATTCTTACTGTGTCCATTTCTACCTCCTTCATATTCTTGGTGCAACGTTTTACTGTAACGTTGTACCAAGAATACATCTAATTTCTTTTTTTGTCAATCCCCACTTTATATTTTTCAAAAAAAGACCGCAACCACCCTGAAAGGCAATTACGGCCATTCTTATTTCTTTTTTGTTTTTCCAGATCGTTTCTCACTCTGCAGCGAGGGGTTCCTTTGCCAGCAGCGCCAGTATCTCACCTTTCTTCCAATGCGTTCCTTCGATCACCTGTACACGATCACCGGTCACCTCGCAGATTAACTCGGGCAGGTCAGCGGAGTTGTCGATGATTCTGGTCCTGTCAGCCATACGCACAAGCACCGGAAGATTTTTAAGAGATTTGTAGTATCTGCTAACGATCTTATCCTCAGGTACGTCGTGTCCTCCGGCGGCTGTCCGCTGCCGCACGCGTTCGACATTAATGGCGGGGTCTTTGGTCAGCACAAATACCGCCATGACCTCATAGCCGACCTCCTTCGCCCGCCGGATCAGTTCCAGGTTCCGGGGCGTGGAGAGAACCGTTTCAAAAGCAAAGCTCTTTCCGCTCTCCAGCAGCAGGTTGCGGATTCGCTCCGCCTCCTGTGCTGCTTCCAGATCGGTACAGCCTCTGGCACGTCTGATGTCGTCGGCATTCACATACAGTCCCACCGTAGGCAGTTTCACAGTCACGGTACTTTTACCGGAACCATTTGGCCCGGCAAACACCAGAAGCCGGGGCGCCTGGCGGTCACTTTCAGTCAAGGACATATTCCACCCGCCCATCTGCGTATTTCTGCATCAGCTTCCCGGTCTCCGGATCGATAAGAGTCACATAGTCCGCCACCGGAAACGGATCTCTTGCAGAGACGGCCGCCTTGCAGGCCAGATCAAATTCATCGGAATTCAGATCGAAAACAGAGCGTTTACGTTCCTCCTCAAGTACAACGGGAAAAGGAAATCCTTTGACGCTGTTGAATTTCCGCAGCAAAATATTGACAACCGCGTTGAAGCTGAGACCCATTTCATTTGCAATTCTGGATGCTTCTTCTTTTATACCTTCGTCAATCCGAATCGTGCTTGTTGCCATGTTTTATCACCTCAAACACAATATATACTATTTCGGGGCAAAAGTCAACACAAATGATATCATTTGTGTTTTTATGGGAAAGAAAGGTTGAAAGGGGCTCCCGGCTTTACAGTATTCCATGAAAAAAGACGGCTCTCCGCACCAGCAGTTGAGCCGTCTCCCGCTCAGTTTTTTACAATAACCACGCAGTCAGTCCGGGGAATACAGCATAGATCACCGCAATCAGAGTAAGGCCAAGCCAGAACGGCAGCACCTTTTTAAACATCTCTCCCACCGGCACATCTGCCATTGGGGCCATGATCAGAAGACCGTATCCATAAGGGGGAGTCAGCAGGGCAAAGGCTCCGACCGCCGCCACAATGGCACACCACAGCGTCATATCAATACCCAGCTGTGTAGCTAACGGCAGCATGATCGGTACCAGTACCGAGGTTCCCGCCATGAAGAATCCCATCAGCGAGATGCAGATTACCGTAATCAGCATGAAGGCTGTCGAGTTGAAAGGAACATTCTGCAGCACATTTCCGACAAACTCATTGGCGCCCGCGGCAGGGATTACATTGGAGAAGCCGATCACGACCGCCATCATGATACACAGCGGTCCGAAGGTCTTAATCGAACCAATAATGGTATTCCAGATATCTTTCCAGGTCATGGTCTTGTAAACGTATACCGAGATAATCATACAATATACGACGGACACAGCAGCTGCTTCATTGGCAGTCAGAAGACCGCTGAAAATCGTTCCCAGGATAATGACAGGAATCATTAACGCCCAGATACTTTCTGCAAATACCCTCGCCAGGCCTTTCTCTCTTCGCTCAACAAATTCTCTCATGATCTGTTCCCGGTTACCCTGGTCCTTCCGCGTATGGACTAAAGAGCAGGCCATCAGAAAGACCATACAGGTCAATCCGATCAGCATCGTCAGACGCAGGGCCGGCGTCGTATCCTCAATTCCCATCAGGCCGGCCGCTGTCAGGACCGTTGTGCTGGGCGGAATGATCATGCCAAGGCAGCCTGAGCTGCACAAAAGAGTAGCAAAATATTTCTTATCATATCCGGCCCGCGTCAGGATCGGCAGGCACAGAGAGCCTACTGCAGCGGTAACAGCAATGGCCGAGCCGGATACCATTCCGTAAAATGTTGCGGTCAGCAGAGCACAGATCGGCAGGAAACCGTTTTTATCTCCCAGGAAATAGGCAAAAAGCTCATACACCTTTTCCGATATATTTCCCTTCGACATAATATTTCCTGCTACCACGAAGAATGTGATCGCCAGATATGTATTGGAGTTCCCGTTCAGGATCCAGGTGATCAGCTGGGTAATATCATACCCGTCCGTTCCCATGACCAGCGGAAGCAGGCTGGCTGACGCAAAACCAACAACCATGGGAATTCCCATAATAATCGAAACTACCAGAAACGCAAGTATCGCCCATGCAAATAACATTATGCTTCCTCCTTCTCATTTTTGTGGAAAAAAACCTTCTGTACCCAGCGGAACAGCCCCAGGGCAAATCCGAAAACAGCCGAAAAATATACGGCAGGCAGCGGGATGGGTATATTGGCTCCCACCTGTCCGCTCACTGAGATCATGGTCTGTACTGCACCGACAAGCAGCGCGGCATAAACCACCGGATAAAGGATATTCTCAACGACGGAAAACACCTTCCCAACGGCCGTTCCCTTTACTAAGCCTCCGAATAAATCAACCGTCAGATCGACTCCGTATTTCAGACCGTACCCGATACCTATGAAGGATATGTAACAGAAAATATACTGGGACAGGTCTGCCGTGATCAGCGCAAGATCCGGCATGATGTACTTAATCACTGACTGGAAAACAACTACGACAAGCGCTGCTATAAACAGAATCGCTATCGCATACTCTTCAAATTGATCTGCCTTTCTTTTTTTCATCTTCATTCTCCTGATTTCATTGAAATTGTTTCGGCATCCTTCGCTTTACCTCTTTACGATTCTGCCGCTTCTCACCCCATCGTGTTACTTAAATACTCCCTCCTCCTCTTGTTTTTTGGTCTTACTTTTCGTTGCCAAAAGCGGAAAAGCTGGCCTTCCGGCAATTTGGTACAACGTTTTACTAAAACGTTGTACTTATAATATACCGAATTCACCTTCCTGTCAATCATTTTTTATGATTTTTTCATTTTTTATCTGAGGCTTTTCCGGTAACAAAAACGGTATCTGTTTACACAGATACCGCCGCTTTGATTCTCGCTTCACATTATTCTGTTCACAAAGGGCACGACTCCGCCTTCACATAGGCTGCGTGGAACACAATATCTTCCCGCGTCTCCTGTTTCTCCTTCAGTTCCTTATAAATCTCCTTCATGCAATGTCTGGCCATCTCTTCCATCGGAATCTGAATGACGCTCTGGGAGATCAGAGAATACCGACTGTAATCCGGATCACTGTTGCCGATACTCAGAAGCTTTACCTGTTCCGGCACAGAAATTCCTCGCTGGTAGAAAGCCCGACTGGCTCCGAACGCCAACATATCTCCTCCGAAGAAGATACCGTCCGGCATCGAGGCGGCCTCACACAGAGCCGTACCCAGAAGATATCCATTCTCTACATCGATGTGCTCTACACCGCGCTCCTCCACCTGAATACCCAGCTCCGCGGCGCGTTCCCGGAAGCTGCTGTCGCGCTCGGGCAGTTCCTGTCGAAAGAGACCGCTCCCCGCCGACAGAACACGTCGGCAGCCGTTCCGGGCGAGGATCTCCGCGCCCATCCGTCCGATCTCCCGGTTATCCATACATACACAGGGATATTTCTCCGACTTTCTGTTATAGAATACGATGGGAATATGCAGCTCCATTTCCTCCAGATAAGCAATATCCTTCACGGAAGCGCCGCAGATAATGGCTGCATTGAACATGGAAAGATTTTCTTCATGAAAGGTCTGCCGGATATCTCCGGTCTGATAGGTATAGATCATCACCTCGCAGTCCATCTGCCCCTGCAGAATCTCCCTGCGGACGGCCTTCAGGAAACGGGCCATCATGTATGTCTGAAAATCGCTGGACCAGAACAGTGCGATCAGTGGCTTGGACTTGATCCGGGAGCTGCGCAGCCGCCTGGCAAAGATATCCGGCGTATAGTCCATCTCTCTGGCAATTTCCCATATTTTATCCTGCGTTGCTTTCGTAATTCCCCTCTGCTCCGCATTGCCCCGCAGAACAATTGATACCGTAGACAAAGAAAAACCGGAACGCTCTGCAATTTCTTTTAAAGTAGCCATCTGGCTGCCTCCTATAATATAGTAAACGGCTTTATGTCATTTTACGAAAAAGGAGGCTGTTATCCAGGAAGAGAACAGTCTCCTTTCCGCATGTCATTATAGTAAAATCACAGATGAATGTCCAGTAAAATTATCTTTGACAGTTGTATCTCTACTGCAGCACAGCATCATGCCAGAAGATATTATCACCGGCCCGCTCAAAGCCGCTCAGCGAGGAAGTATGAATCATATAATTTGTCGGCACAACAAGCGGCACCCAGTACAGGCAGTCACTGAAGAAGTAATCATTCAGCGGTAGTTAAACACTTTGGGGGGGAGGCTTACGCCTCTCTTTTTTATTGTAAATAGGGGCATTTTCTACGTC
>JAJQCZ010000045.1 GCA_021202465.1 Lachnospiraceae bacterium
GTAGAGCACTCGGCTGTTAACCGAGTTGTTGTAGGTTCGAGCCCTACTCGGGGAGTTAGCTGCTCGGGTGATTCCGATCCGTTGGCAGTGCGAACAAATATGGCTCCATGGTCAAGCGGTTAAGACACCGCCCTTTCACGGCGGTAACATGGGTTCAAATCCCGTTGGAGTCACTCATGGACCTTTAGCTCAGTTGGTTAGAGCAACCGGCTCATAACCGGTCGGTCCCGGGTTCGAGTCCCTGAAGGTCCACTCACAACGTCTGAATGGGCGTTCAAAAAATCGTCAATTTCATATGGCCCGGTGGCTCAGTTGGTTAGAGCGCCGCCCTGTCACGGCGGAGGTCATGGGTTCGAGTCCCATTCGGGTCGCTCTGTTGATCACAACAGAAAGTGTGCGTGTAGCTCAGCTGGATAGAGCACTTGGCTACGGACCAAGGTGTCGGGAGTTCGAATCTTCTCACGCACGCGTGAATCCCTTCAGATGTTCGTCTGGAGGGATTTTTTCAAACAAGCGGCCATGGCGGAATTGGCAGACGCGCTGGTTTTAGGTGCCAGTGGGAGACCGTGTGGGTTCGAGTCCCACTGGCCGCAGACGAAAACCTTTGAAAAAACGTATCTTTTTTTACTTCATGTTGCATTTCGTGTTGCATAGTTCCGAAAAATACTCGTTTGTGATATTTTCTCCGCGCGAGATTAAGCAAGTCTTTCCAGGAGACCTTCCTGCAAGACCTGAGAACAATTGATACCGCGTTTATCAGCCAGGTTGGCCATCCAGGCTGGGAGAGAAACGTTCTTTCGGACAGCCCGGGTATCAATGGAAGCCCGGTAAGCGAGGGTGTCAATCTGGATAACGGTGAGGATTGCATTAGCGGGATGCTCAATGTCACATTGTGGTGTCGGAGGGACGATATCCTCAGGATGGTCTTCCTCTGCATCCACCAGCCAGATTGATGCGGCATCAGTGATCATATCGATCGCGTCAGGGAAATCCTTCCCTGTTGTAATGCATCCGGGGAGATCGGGAACTCTGGCGAAGAACCCGGAACCATCCTCTTCAGGAACGATAACAGCTGTATAAAGATATTTCATATTGTTCTCCTTTCTTGAGGGGGACTGAGTTTCCTGCCTTATCTGCGTTGCCTTTGCTGGATCTCTTTACGGATATATTTTAAATCGTTTTCGTTAAAATCATGCCGTTTTAAAGGAATTGTGGCTTTGAGTTCCGGGTTGGAATAGATGTCATGATTTCCGCCGTGTCTTTTAAAATTATATCCGGAGGACATTAGTTCTTTGATTGCCTGGTCTCTTGGTTTCACGTTTACTTCCCCCATATCCATATTATACACAAAAGTGTGTAAAAATCAAGGAAATCTGATTTATTTTCCAATTATACGTAAGGACATAGATTCTGTCAAGGAAATTTGTATAATGTAGAGGAAACTGGGCGCAGAAATAGCTGCTCCTTCCCGCCACATCGCTCCTTTCCAGAAAAAGTATAAGATTTCCTGTTTTTCACGTATTGAAAAAAACGTCGTATGATGTATAATAAAAGTCGGTCTGCCTAAACAGGACTGACGAAATGCCGAATCTGCATATAGGAAGGTTTCAACATGAACGAATGGCTTGAGCACATAGACGACAGGAGATACGTGATCCATCTGGATCAGTTATTCAAACTGTTTCTGCGCAATATCTGGATCATCATCCTCTGCACGGTCCTGGCGGGCGGAGCGGCTTTCGCGTATTCTGATTACTGCATTACGCCGCTTTACCAGTCCTCGATCAAGATGTATGTGAATAATACCATCAATTCCAGTGATTCCACGAGCATTACCAGCTCCGATATCACGGCTTCGCAGAACCTGGTCGATACCTATGCCGTGGTGCTGACCAGCTATCCGACGCTGAGTGCGGTGATTGAGCAGACGGGCGTGGGGTATACTTACGAGCAGCTGAGCGCGATGATCTCTACGGCGGCAATCGATGAGACTGAGGTCTTCCGGGTGACTGTGACTTCTTCAGATCCGACGGAGGCGGCCGCGCTGGCGAATGCCATCGCGGAGATCGCGCCCGATCAGATCATGGAGATCGTCTCCGGCAGCTCGGTGAAGGTGGTCGAATATGCGCGTGTCGCCGCGACCTATAGTTCCCCCAACAAGACAAGATATGCTCTGATGGGGGCGATGCTGGGCTTCTACCTGAGCTGCCTCGGCATCATGCTGTTCTCCTCGCTGAAGAACGGGATGAGCGTCGAAGAGAAGATCCGCCGGGAATACAAGAATAAGGCGGTCCTCTCCGTGATTCCATTCATGGGAAAGAAGGCCAGGGGACGGCGGAAGAAGAAACTGTCCGACTCGGACGCGGAGCTGTGTGAGAAGCTGGACTTTGCCACGTCGGAGGCGTACAAGCTTCTCCGGGAAAATATTTCCTTCTGCTTTTCCGATGAGACCGGTGAGAAGAAATGCCGCATCATCGGCGTCACCTCCTCGGTCCGCTCCGAGGGGAAGTCGACCACAGCCATCAATCTGGCCTATACGCTGGCTCTGGCCAATCATAAGGTCTGCCTGATTGACTGCGATTTCCGCCTGCCCTCCGTGGCCAGGCGTCTGAAGCTGCACAGCAAGCCCGGCATGACGAATTTCCTGGCCGGTAAAGCCAGCGGCTCGGAGATCATCCAGTCCTACACCACGGACCAGGCGCGCCTCTGCGTGATCGCCGCGGGAGATATCCCGCCGAACCCCTCCGAGCTGCTGGGCTCGAAGCGGATGCAGGAAATGCTGAAGGTGATCGGCAGCAGCTTCGACTATATGATCCTCGACCTGCCTCCAATCGGCATCGTCTCGGACGCCCTGGCGGTCACGAAGATGATCGACGGCATGCTCTTCGTCGTGCGGGAGGACTTCTACGAGCGGCGCATCCTGCGCGAGTCCATGCGCACCCTGGAAGCCGTCGACACGAAGCTCCTGGGGACGGTCGTGACCTATTCCACGACGCTGAAAAAGGAATACAAGCGTTATGGCGGCAAATACGGATACAAATACGGTTATCAGTACGGCTATGCAGAGGCGGCAGCGAGCCAGACAGAAGAAGCTGAGCAGCCCGGACGGCACAGGAAGAAGAAATGATTGATTTTCATGCGCACATCCTGCCGGGGCTCGATGACGGCAGTTCATCCACCGAAGAAAGCATCGAGATGCTCCGCCTCTCCTTCCGCGAGGGAGTGAGAACCATCGTGGCCACACCGCATTTCTATGCGCATAAAGAAGCCCCGGAGCATTTTCTGGAGCGGCGCAGGAAATCGTGGGCGCAGCTGGCTTCTCAGCTGCCGGACGACGCGCCGGAGATCTACCTGGGAGCTGAGGTGTATTACTACACCGGCATTTCGAACACGGAGGACCTGTCCCGGCTGTGCGTCGGAAAGGGCAGGACGCTGCTGCTGGAGATGCCCTTCCACAAATGGTCCGAGCGGATGGTGGAGGAAGTGACTGACATCGCGCAGGATACGGACATCACGGTCCTGCTGGCCCACATTGACCGTTACCTCGCGTCGCAGGATGCGGAGACCTGGGAGGAGCTCGCGGAAAACGGCGTTCTCTTCCAGATGAATGCCTCGGCCTTCCTGAATGGCTGGCTGGCCCGTCGTCGGGCGCTGAAGCTCCTGCAGGAAGGGCGGATCGCCGTGCTTGGCTCCGACTGCCACAACATGGGAGAGCGGAAGCCCAATCTTGGCGAGGCCCTGGACGTCATCCGGAAGAAATCCGGCGTCCGGACGGTGCATGCTCTGACAGAGAATGCGGAGCGGCTGCTTATTTCCGGGCAGAAAGCCACGTAGCGGAAATATTGGCGAACTTTAGAACTGTTGTTATAGAAGGAACACCTCCCTGATATTTTTCGGGGGGGGGTATTGTGATGAGAGAAAGTAGAAAACACAGCCTGCAAATAAAAAGTCAAGAGGAAAATGAAAATTTTTCAAAAAATTTTTG
>JAJQCZ010000030.1 GCA_021202465.1 Lachnospiraceae bacterium
ATTTACAATAAAAAAGAGAGGCGTAAGCCTCCCCCCAAAGTGTTTAACTACCGGCTGGATCGAATCAAACGCAAATACGGCATCCTCGAACCCTGACAGGAAAGGACGGCTCTCCCGCATGGGAGAGCCGCTTGAATTTAAAGTTGAATTTACGCGGAGAAGATGCTACAATGTACGTTGGTAAATTTTTAGAACACAGGAGATGGATCATATGGATCTTGTCCAAATACTGTTTGGAACGCGCAGCTCCCGGGAAATCAAGGTGATGGGGCCCACGGTGAAGAAGATCGAGGGGTACCGCGAGGCGATGATGGCTCTGCCCGATGAGGCTCTGCGGGAGAAGACGCGGGAATTCAAGAAGCGCCGCGAGGAGGGCGAGTCTCTGGACAGCCTGCTTCCGGAGGCGTTCGCCGTGGTGCGCGAGGGCGCCCGGAGGACGCTCCACATGGAGCACTATCCGGTGCAGCTGATGGGCGGCATCATCCTTCATCAGGGCCGGATCGCTGAGATGAAGACCGGCGAGGGCAAGACGCTGGTGTCCACGCTGCCGGCCTATCTGAATGCCTTGGACGGAAAGGGTGTTCATATCGTGACGGTCAATGATTACCTGGCCAAGCGTGATGCGGAGTGGATGGGATCGGTTCACCGCTTCCTGGGACTGACGGTCGGCGTGGTCTTAAATGGTATGTCGCCGGAGGAACGCCGGGCTGCCTACAACTGCGATATCACGTATGTGACCAACAATGAGCTGGGATTTGACTATCTGCGGGATAACATGGTGATTTACAAGGAACAGCTGGTTCTGCGGGATCTCCACTATGCCATCGTCGATGAGGTAGACTCCGTTCTCATCGATGAAGCCCGGACGCCGCTGATCATTTCCGGTCAGAGCGGCAAATCGACCAAGCTTTATGAGATCTGCGATTATCTTGCCCGGCGTATGCAGCGCGGCGAGGAGACGGAGATGACCAAGATGTCCGCCCTCATGAAGGAGGAGTCGGACGAGACCGGCGATTTCGTCGTCAATGAGAAGGACAAGCAGCTGAACCTGACGGCGCAGGGCGTGAAGAAGGTTGAAGAGTTCTTCAAGATCGAGAACCTGGCGGATCCGGAGAACCTCGAGATTCAGCACAATATCATCCTGGCTCTGCGGGCCAATAACCTCATGGCCCGTGACAAGGACTATGTGGTGAAGGACGATCAGGTGCTGATCGTCGACGAGTTTACCGGGCGTATCATGCCGGGACGTCGTTACAGCGACGGTCTGCATCAGGCCATCGAGGCCAAGGAGCATGTGAAGGTGAAGCGGGAGAGCAAGACGCTGGCCACGATCACCTTCCAGAATTTCTTCAATAAATTCGAGAAGAAGGCCGGTATGACCGGTACGGCGATGACGGAGGAGAAGGAATTCCGGGATATTTACGGCATGGACGTGGTGGAGATTCCCACCAACGTGCCGGTGCGCCGCGTCGATCTGGAGGATGCGGTCTACAAGACCCGCAAGGGCAAGCTGCATGCTATCGTCAATGAGATCGAGGAAGCGCATGCCAAGGGACAGCCGGTTCTGGTCGGCACGATCACCATCGAGGCGTCCGAGGAGCTCAGCGGTCTGCTGAAGTGCCGCGGCATCCCGCACAACGTGCTGAACGCCAAGTTCCATGAGATGGAGGCGGAGATCATCGCTGACGCCGGTGTGCACGGCGCGGTGACCATCGCCACCAACATGGCCGGCCGTGGTACGGATATCAAGCTGGACGAGGAAGCGCGGGCGGCCGGGGGCCTTAAGGTCATCGGCACGGAGCGCCACGAATCGAGACGTATCGATAATCAGCTGCGCGGCCGGTCCGGCCGTCAGGGAGATCCGGGCGAATCCCGCTTCTTCATTTCGCTGGAGGACGACCTGATGCGTCTCTTCGGCGGGGAGAAAGTCATGAATATGTTCAACTCCCTGAACATTCCGGAGGACGAGCAGATTGAGCACAAGGCGCTGTCAGGGGCGATTGAGAGAGCCCAGAAGAAGATCGAGGGCAACAACTTCGGCATCCGCAAGAATGTGCTGGAGTACGATCAGGTGATGAACGAGCAGCGTGAGATTATTTATGGCGACCGCCGCCGTGTCCTGAACGGGGACAACATGCGGGATGTCATCATGAAGATGATCACGGATGTGGCGGAGAGCATTGTCGACAGCTGCATCTCCGATGACCAGCACGCCAGCGAGTGGGATATGCACGAGCTGAACCAGCTGGTCCAGCCGATCTTTCCGATCGAGCGCATTGAGCTGACGCCTGAGCAGCAGAAAAAGTTCGCCAGGAACGATATGAAGCAGCTTCTGAAGCAGCGGGTCATCACGCTCTATGAGGAGAAGGAAGCCGAATTCCCCGATCCGGAGCAGATTCGTGAGATTGAGCGCGTGGTGCTGTTAAAGGTCATCGATCAGAAATGGATGGCCCACATCGACGACATGGATCAGATGCGTCAGGGCATCGGGCTCCAGGCCTACGGACAGAGAGATCCCCTGGTCGAGTACAAGATGGTCGGCTATGATATGTTTGACAGCATGACGCAGTCCGTGCGCGAGGAGACCGTGCGGCTGCTGATGCATGTCCGCGTGGAGCAGAAGGTGGAGCGCGAGGAGGTGGCGCAGGTGACCGGCACGAACCGGGACGAGAGCACCGCCCGCACGCCGGTGCGCCGCGAGACGAAGAAGATCTACCCCAACGACCCGTGTCCCTGCGGTTCAGGGAAAAAATATAAAAATTGTCATGGAAGAAAGTAGGTGACGTTAATGGTGGAACTGGATCAGTTCAAGAGCGACCTGGCAGCCAGCGAGCAGCCGTTAATTGAAGTGAGGGATTCACTTTGACCTCGCAAATAAGCAAAACCGGATCGCTGAATTAGAACGGGATATGGAGGAGCCCTCCTTCTGGGAGGATGCGGACCGCTCGGCCCGCATCATGCAGGAGCTGAAGGGGTTGAAGAACACCCTGGAGGTGTATCAGGGGCTGCAGACGGCCCACGACGATATCCAGGTGCTGATCGACATGGCATACGAGGAGAACGATGACTCTCTGATTCCGGAGATCGGCGAGGAGCTGAACTCTTATCTGGAGAAGCTGGAGGAGATGCGGATCCAGACGCTGCTCTCGGGAGAGTATGACCGCAACAATGCGATTCTGACGCTCCATGCGGGCGCCGGCGGCACCGAGTCCTGCGACTGGGCCGGGATGCTGTACCGGATGTATCTGCGCTGGGCCGACAAGAAGGGCTTCGAGGTGGAGACGCTGGATTACCTGGAGGGCGATGAAGCGGGCGTTAAGTCCGTTACCATCCAGGTGAACGGGGAGAATGCTTATGGCTATCTCAAATCCGAGCACGGCGTGCACCGGCTGGTGCGCATTTCCCCGTTCAATGCGGCGGGCAAGCGCCAGACCTCCTTTGTGTCCTGCGATGTGATGCCGGACATCGAGGAGGACCTCGATGTGGAGATCCGCGACGACGATATTCGTATTGACACATACCGTTCCAGCGGCGCCGGTGGACAGCATATCAACAAGACCTCCTCGGCCATCCGCATTACGCATTTCCCCACGGGCATCGTGGTGCAGTGCCAGAATGAGCGCTCGCAGCACCAGAACAAGGACAAGGCCATGCAGATGCTGAAGGCGAAGCTGTTTATTTTGAAACAGCAGGAAAATGCGGCCAAGGCCTCGGGCATCCGCGGCGAGCAGGCGGAGATCGGCTGGGGCAGCCAGATCCGCTCCTATGTGCTGCAGCCCTATACCATGGTGAAGGATCACCGTACCGATACAGAGACCGGCAACGTGAACAGCGTGCTGGACGGGAACATTGATCTGTTTATCAACGGGTATCTGAAATGGATCAGTCTCGGCGGCAGGAAATCGGCGGGCTGAATTCCTTCCTTATTGAGAAAAGAAGATGTAAGAAGACAACGCAGAAAGGAACCAAGAAAATGATTCAGATGGCGATCATGGGATACGGCACCATAGGCTCCGGTGTCTATCATGTAGTGAGGACGAACAGTGAGATCCTGGCGAAGAATATCGGCGAGGAGCTGCGCGTGAAATATGTCCTGGACATCCGTGAATTCCCCGGAGACCCGGTGGAGGAGGTCCTGGTTCATGATGTGAATATCATCCTCAATGACCCGGAGGTATCCATCGTTGTGGAGACGATGGGCGGTGCCGGCGTCGCCTATTCCTTCGTGAAGCAGGCGCTGGAAGCCGGGAAGAGCGTGGCGACCTCGAACAAGGAGCTGGTGGCCGCGAAGGGCGCGGAGCTGATGGCTCTGGCGCGCAGCAAAGGGGTGAATTTCCTCTTTGAGGCCAGCGTCGGCGGAGGCATTCCCATCATCCGTCCGCTGCTGACCTGCCTGACGGCGGATGATATTGAGGAGGTCACCGGCATCCTTAACGGTACGACAAACTATATCCTCACCCGGATGAACCGCGACGGCTCCAGCTTCGAAGCGGCGCTGAAGGAGGCCCAGGACAATGGCTTTGCCGAGAAGAAGCCGGACGCCGATGTGGAGGGCTGGGATGCCTGCCGCAAGGTGGCGATTCTTTCCTCTCTGGTGCTGGGCGAGCTGGTCGATTACGAGGATATTTATACGGAAGGCATCACGAAGATCACCACCGAGGATTTCGCTTACGCGAATCGCCTTGGCTGGGCGATCAAGCTGCTGGGCACCAGCAAAAAGGCGGACGGGAAGGTCTACGCGATGGTTTGCCCGGCGCTGGTAAAGCCGGAGCATCCGCTGTACGGCGTGAACGATGTATTTAACGGCATCATGGTGCATGGAAATATGGTTGACGACGTGATGTTCTACGGCCGGGGCGCGGGCAGCGTACCGACGGCCAGTGCGGTCGTGGGCGATGTCGTGGAGATCGCGAAGAACCCCGGGAAGGTGCTTTATGAGGGATGGAGCGGGGAGAAGCGTGAGCTCTCCGATATTGCTTCCTCCCGGAAACAGTTCCTGGTGCGTGTGAAAGTTGAAAATGCAGACACGGCGGCCACTGTCTTCGCAGGCGCCCGGAGGATCGACGCCGGCGTGGAGGGCGAGACGGCCTTCCTGACGCAGGAGATCTCCGAAGCAGAGTACGAGGCGGCCGCGGCGCAGGTGCCGGGGATCCTGCATCGGATCCGCGTGCAGGCGTAAGAACGGGAGAAATGGGAGAATAGGACAATGAAATACGCAATCATGCTGGGGGACGGGATGGCGGACGAGCCCCTGGAGGAGCTGGGCGGCATGACGCCGCTGGAATACGCCAATACGCCGGTGATGGATGAGCTGGCGGCGGTCTCAGAGCTGGGACTGGTGCACACGATCCCCGAGGGAATGAAGCCGGGCAGCGACACGGCGAACCTGTCTGTGCTGGGCTACGACCCGGCCCTGTACTATTCCGGACGCTCTCCGCTGGAGGCGCTGAGCATCGGCGTCCCCATGAAGGACACGGATATCGCTCTGCGGGCCAATATCGTCACCCTCTCGGACGACGAGGTTCCCTTCGAGGAGAAGCGGATCCTTGACCACAGTTCAGGGGAAATTTCCACGGAGGACGCGGCGGTCCTGCTGGAAGCGGTGCGGACCGAGCTGCAGAATGAGACCTATCAGTTCTATGTGGGTACCAGCTACCGCCATCTGCTGATCTGGAATCAGGGCGAGGTTATCGACCTGGTGCAGCCTCACGACGTGCTGGGACAGGTCATCGGCGACAAGCTGCCGCAGGATGAGATGCTTCGCTTCATGATGAAGAGAAGCTTTGAGATCCTCAATCATCATCCGCTCAACGAGGCGCGGCGGGCCGCCGGGAAGAATCCGGCCAACTACCTGTGGTTCTGGGGCGCCGGGACGAAGCCGATGCTTTCCTCTTTCGAGGAGAAGAACGGCAAACGGGGCGCGATGATCTCCGCGGTGGATCTCCTCAAGGGCATCGCCGTAGGAGCCGGGATGACCAACATCACGGTCGAGGGTGCCAACGGCACGCTGGAGACCAATTATGAGGGCAAGGCGGAGGCCGCCGTGAAGGCGCTGCTGGAAGATGATTTCGATTTCGTTTATCTGCACCTGGAGGCTCCGGATGAGATGGGACATCAGGGGAGCATCGAGCGGAAGATTCGCGCCATCGAGAACCTGGATCAGCGGATCCTGCGGATCGTGAAGGGTAAGATGGATGCGTCCGGCGTGCCTTACCGCATGCTGGTCCTGCCCGATCATCCCACGCCGATCTGTGTGCGGACGCACACCAGTACGCCGGTGCCGTATCTGCTCTATGACAGCACGGCGCTGCGCAATGAGACCTGGAAATACAACGAGCGCGAGGCCCGGGCTTCGGGGAACTATGTGGCCGAAGGGCATCACCTGATTGACCACCTCTTTGAGAGATAGGAAAGACTTTGTAAAAGAAAAGGGCGGCTGCCGGGATGGCCGCCCTTCTTTACGGAAAGAGCAGAGGAAACAGGACTGAGTATGGATATATGTAAGAAGCTGGCTGCGGAGCTTAAGATCCGGACCGCGCAGGCGGAGGCCGCCGTGAAGCTCATCGACGAGGGAAATACGATCCCTTTCATTGCCCGTTACCGCAAGGAAGCCACGGGTTCTCTGAACGACGAGGTGCTGCGCAGTCTGGATGAGCGGCTGCGCTATCTGCGCGGGCTGGAGGAGCGCAAGGAACAGGTCCTCTCCGCGATCTCCGAGCAGGGCAAGCTGACCGCCGAACTGGAGAAGCAGATCCGTGAGGCGGAGACGCTGGTGGCGGTGGAGGATTATTACCGTCCCTACAAGCAGAAACGGCGTACCCGTGCTTCGATGGCGAAAGAGCGGGGACTGGAGCCTCTGGCGGAGCAGATCTGGGAACAGACGCTGGGGCAGGAGGCAGTCCTCTGTGCACAGGATTTCGTGAATCCGGAGCAGGGCGTGGAGACGCCGGAGGCGGCGCTGCAGGGTGCCTGCGATATCCTCGCGGAGCGGATTTCTGACAACGCAGAGTACCGCACCTTCCTGCGCGACGCTATGCGCAACTGCGGCTCGGTGATCTCCGAGGCGAAGACGCCGGGCGCGAAATCTGTCTATGAGATGTATTATCAGTACGAGGAGAGCGTGCACAAGACGACGGGGCATCGGGTTCTGGCGTTAAACCGCGGGGAGAAGGAGAAATTCCTCACCGTGCGGATCGAGATGGAGGAGGAACCGGCGCTCCGCTATCTGGAGAAGAAGGTGATCCGCCGCAGGGAGCCTTACGCGGAGCCGCTGCTGCGGGAAACGGTGCGGGACAGCTACCGCCGTCTGATTCAGCCCTCCCTCGAGCGGGAGATCCGCGCTGAACTGACGGAGAAGGCGGAGAACGGCGCGATTCAGGTTTTCGGCAAGAACCTGGAGCAGCTTCTGCTGGCGCCGCCGATCGTCGGTCAGGTGGTCCTGGGCTGGGATCCGGCCTTCCGTACCGGCTGCAAACTGGCAGTCGTGGATGCCACCGGCAAGGTGCTGGACACGGCGGTGATCTATCCCACTGCGCCGCAGAACCGGGTGGAGGACGCCAAAAAGGTCCTGAAACGTTTTATTTCGAAATATCATATCACGCTGATTTCTGTGGGAAACGGTACGGCCTCGCGGGAGTCGGAGCAGATCATTGCGGAGCTGCTGCGGGAGATTCCTGAGCCGGTGCGCTATATCATCGTCAACGAGGCGGGCGCTTCCGTGTATTCCGCCAGCCCCCTGGCGACGGAGGAATTTCCCGAATATGATGTGAGACAGCGCAGCGCTATTTCCATCGCCCGGCGCCTGCAGGATCCGCTGGCCGAGCTGGTGAAGATCGAGCCCAAAAGCATCGGCGTGGGGCAGTATCAGCACGATATGAACCAGAAAAAGCTCGGCGAGGCGCTGCAGGGTGTGGTGGAGGACTGTGTGAACCGGGTCGGCGTGGACCTGAACACGGCTTCGGCTTCGCTCCTGTCCTATGTCTCCGGCGTGAACAAGACAATCGCCAGAAATATCGTTGCCTACCGGGAGGAGCATGGCGCGTTCCGCAGCCGCAGGGAGCTGCTGAAGGTGCCCAAGCTGGGTCCCCGGGCCTACGAGCAGTGCGCCGGTTTCCTGCGCATCCGCGGCGGCGACAACCCGCTGGATATGACGGCCGTACACCCGGAGAGCTATCGCGCCGCGGAAGAACTGCTGCAGCGGCTGGGCTGCCGCCCGCAGGATATCCCCGCGGGGCGCCTGGCAGGCATCTCAAAGAAAGTGCCCGATGTGAAATCCATGGCGGAGAGTCTGGGCCTCGGCGCAGAGACGCTGACGGATATCCTGAAGGAGCTCGAGAAGCCGGGGCGCGATCCCCGCGATGAGATGCCGGCGCCGATCCTGCGTACCGATGTGATGGAGATGAAGGACCTGAAGCCGGGCATGATCTTAAAGGGAACCGTGCGGAACGTCATCGATTTCGGCGCGTTCGTGGACATCGGCGTCCATCAGGACGGCCTGGTGCACATTTCCCAGATGAGCCGCCGCTTTATTAAACATCCATTGGAGGCGGTCAGCGTGGGCGATGTCGTGCAGGTGAAGGTGCTGTCGGTTGATCCGGAGCGCAAGAGGATCTCACTGACCATGAAACTGTAGGGTTTGACATCCTTTTGTCAGTGTGCTATGTTTAGGGTCAAATATGTCGGATACGAGGCGTGAAAACAATGACGTGGGAAACTTACAGCGCGGAAGAGACCTTTCAGCTGGGAAAACAATGCGGCGAGAAGGCCCGGGCCGGTGAAATCTACTGCCTGGACGGCGACCTCGGAGTGGGAAAGACCGTTTTCACACAGGGATTCGCCGCGGGACTGGGCGTGCGCGGGCCGGTGAACAGCCCGACCTTCACGATCCTTCAGATCTATGAGTCGGGACGGCTGCCATTGTATCATTTTGATGTTTATCGCATCGCCGATCCGGAGGAAATGGACGAGATCGGATACGAAGAGTATTTCTTTGGAGATGGTGTATGCCTGATTGAATGGGCCTGTCAGATCGGGGAACTGCTGCCCGCGGCCGCGCGGCATCTGCAGATTGAAAAGGATCCGGCAAAGGGGTTTGATTATCGACGGATTACAATGGAACCCGGTGAAATCAGGTGATAAGACAGCGACGGAGCTTAGAGAGCTTCTGTCATGAGCCGCGGAGGTGTGGAATTTGAAGATCGTGGGAATTGAGAGCTCGTCCCTGGTGGCCTCGGTGGCCGTGCTGGAGGATGAGACGCTGATCGCCGAATATACGGTAAATTATAAGAAGACACATTCGCAGACCCTGCTGCCGATGCTCGATGAGATTCTGACGATGACGGAGCAGGACCTGGCGAGTGTGGACGGCATCGCCGTCTCGGAGGGGCCGGGATCCTTTACGGGGCTGCGCATCGGTTCGGCCACGGCCAAGGGGCTGGGGCTGGTTCTGCAGAAGCCGCTGCTGGCAGTGCCTACGGTGGACGCCATGGCTTATCAGCTTTTCGGCTGCGCGCACCGGATCTGTCCGATCATGGACGCCCGCAGGCAGCAGGTCTACACGGGCCTGTATACCTTCGAGGAGGAATTTCAGGTGCTGCAGCCGGCCCGCGCCGTGGCTCTCACGGAGCTCCTGGAAGAGCTGAGTGATAAAGAAGGAAAGACCGTTTTCCTCGGAGACGGCGTTCCCGTATTTCAGAAAGAGATCCGTGAGACGCTGGGAGAGCATGCCCTGTTCGCCCCGGCGCCCTGCGGCAGACAGCGGGCCGCCGCGGTGGCTGCGCTGGGACTGAGCTATCTGCGGACGGGACGCACGCAGACGGCGGCGGAACACGCGCCCAATTACATCCGTGTATCCCAGGCGGAGCGAGAACTGGCCCGGAAGCGGGCTGCGGCGGCGCAGGGAGAGAGGCATGAGTGAGCCGGTGACAATCCGCGTGCCGGAAGCGTCGGACTTTGAGACGCTGGCCGCGCTGGAGCGACAGTGCTTCTCCGATCCCTGGTCGGAATCGTCGCTGCGGGAGATGGCGGCGAGTCCGCACACCCGCTATCTGGCGGCGGAATATGAGGGACGGATCGTCGGTTACTGCGGCGCGCAGGTCGTGCTGGACGAGGGCGATATCCTGCGGATTGCGGTAGACGAGACGGTGCGCAGGCAGGGAATCGGCCGGGCGCTGCTGGCCGCACTCTGGCAGTGTACACCGGAGATTTGCCTGTGGAATCTGGATGTCCGGGCCGGAAATGAGGCGGCCCGGGCGCTGTATTGTAAAAACGGTTTTATTCCGGTGGGAACGCGAAAGAACTATTACCGTGAACCGGCGGAGGACGCCGTACTGATGCGCAGAAAGGGTTAGGAGACATGTTGGATGTGTGTTTGCTGGGGACCGGAGGCATGATGCCCCTTCCCTATCGCTGGCTGACGTCTCTGATGCTCCGCTACGAGGGAAGTCAACTTCTCATCGACTGCGGGGAAGGGACACAGATCGCGGCCAAAAAGTGCGGGCTGAGCTTCAAGCCCATCGATGTGATCTGTTTTACGCACTACCATGCCGATCATATCAGTGGCCTGCCGGGCCTGCTCCTCACTATGGGGAACGCCGAGCGGACGGAACCGCTCCTGTGCGTCGGTCCCCGGGGCCTGGAGCGGGTGGTGAACGCTTTGCGTACCATCGCGCCGGAGCTGCCCTTCCCGATCGAATACCGGGAGCTGACGGAGCCGGAGGAGGATTTTTGTGTTCACGGCATGCATATCCATGCCTTCCGGGTTCATCACAATGTAACCTGCTACGGCTACAGCGTGGAGATCCACCGGGCCGGGAAGTTTCAGGTGGAACGGGCCCGGGAACTCGGCCTGCCTGTGCAGCTCTGGAATCCTCTGCAGAAAGGGCAGGATGTGGAGTTCGAGGGAAAGACTTACACTTCCGATATGGTGATGGGAGCGCCGCGGCGGGGACTGAAGGTTACCTATTGCACGGATACGCGTCCGGTGCCGGTGATCGCCCGCGCCGCCGAAGGGGCCGATCTGTTCATCTGTGAGGGCATGTACGGGGAACCGGACAAGCAGGCCAAGGCCGTGGAGCATAAGCATATGACGTTCCGCGAGGCCGCCGAGCTGGCCCGCCGGGCGAATCCCCGCCGGATGTGGCTGACGCATTACAGTCCCTCGATGAATCATCCGGAGGAATACATCGATGAAGCGCGCCGCATCTTCCCGCGGACGAAGCCGGGAAAGGACGGCAAGAAGATGACCTTAAGGTTTTCTGAGGAATCTCCGGAGGAATGAGAATATGAAAGACATTCTGGTGCTGGGAATTGAAAGCTCCTGCGACGAGACGGCGGCCTCCGTGGTGAAAAACGGCCGGGAGGTACTGAGCAATGTGATCTCTTCGCAGATCGCGCTGCATACGCAGTACGGCGGCGTTGTTCCGGAGCTGGCATCCCGCAAACACATTGAAAATATTAATACTGTCATTGAGCAGGCGCTCTCGGAGGCCGGTATGACGCTCTCAGACCTGGATGCCGTGGGCGTCACTTATGGGCCGGGACTGGTCGGCGCTCTTCTGGTGGGTGTGGCGGAGGCCAAGGCTGTCGCCTATGCCGCGAAGAAGCCGCTGATCGGGGTCAATCACATCGAGGGGCATGTCTGCGCCAATCTGATCGAGCATGCGGATCTGGAGCCGCCCTTTCTCTGCCTGATCGTTTCTGGCGGGCACACCCACCTGGCCCGGATGCGGGACTACGGGGACTTTGAGATCCTCGGGCGCACCCGGGACGACGCGGCGGGGGAGGCCTTTGATAAGGTGGCCCGGGCGATCGGCCTCGGCTATCCCGGCGGGCCCAAGATCGAGAAGGCCGCGGAGCGTGGAAATCCTCACGCCATTGAATTCCCCCGGGGGAAGGTGGACGGTTCCCCGCATGATTTCAGCTTCAGCGGCATGAAATCGGCGGTGCTGAATTATCTGAATCACGCCTCCATGACCGGCGAGACCGTGCGGCAGGAGGATGTGGCGGCCTCCTTCCAGGCGGCGGTGGTGGATGTCCTGGTGAGCCGTGCCGTGGGCGCGGCCGTGGAGCTGGGGCAGGATAAGCTGGTCCTGGCCGGGGGCGTGGCCAGCAACGGGGCGCTGCGTCGGGCGATGGCCGAGGCGTGTCTTCAGGCGGGGATCACGCTCTGCTATCCTTCCCCGGTCTACTGTACGGACAATGCGGCCATGATCGCTGTGGCGGCGCATTATCACTATATCCGGGGCGAGCGGGCCGACTGGAGCCTCAACGCCGTCCCGAACCTTCCACTGAAAGGAGAAATACTATGATGAACGCACCGAAGGAAGTAGCTGAGAACTATGTGAATATCGGCGTCGGCAAGACGAAGCTTAAAACAGCCCGGATGTTTGTGCTGGGACTGCTGGCCGGCATGTTCATTGCCTTCGCGGGGATCGCCGGAACTACGGCCTCCTCGACAATCGAAAATGCTTCCGTGGCCAAGCTGGTGAGCGCCGCGGTCTTCCCCGGAGGGCTGGCCATGGTGCTGCTGGCCGGCAGCGAGCTCTTCACCGGCAACTGCCTGCTGGTGATCCCGCTGCTGGAGAAGAAGGTGACCTTCCCCGCTGTACTGCGCAGCTGGGTGTTTGTCTACCTGGGCAACTTCGTTGGCGGCGTCCTTGTGGCGGCCCTGGTGGTCTATGCGCATCTGGGCACCCTGTTTGGCGGTGCGCTGGGCGAGTCCATCGTCAGCACGGCAGTTGCCAAGGTCTCTTTAAGCTTCGGCGACGCGCTGCTGCGGGGCATCCTCTGCAACATCCTCGTCTGTATCGCGGTCTGGATTTCCTTCGCCGCCAAATCTGCCGGCGGAAAGATCGTGGGACTCTATTTCCCGGTCATGTTCTTCGTCCTGTGCGGATTCGAGCACTGCGTGGCCAATATGTATTACATCTCGGCGGGGCTGTTCGCAAGCTCCGTGTACGGCATCGAGGCCGCCGGGCTCACCTGGGGGAGTTTCCTCCTGAACAACCTGCTGCCCGTGACGTTGGGCAACCTCATCGGCGGAGCGGCCGTGGGCTGCGCGTATTGGTTCGTTTACCTGAAAAAAGATGAGTAAGAATACCGGTTGTTGGCGTATTTTCACTTGTGAAGAAGAAAATCGGATGACAGGATAGAAAACGGAGAAAAGGGCTTCGCGGCGGCGGGGCCTTTTTCGCCATAAAAAAACGTGTATCTGAATCAGCAGGACGAAGATGGCCAAAGCAGGCGCTGTTCCGTCTGGACGGGGTGGGGCGTAAATATGGTCCGCATGATGCCAACTCAGATGCCGGAGAGTGTATTCTACATGGAGGGAGGAAGGAAGATGGATTTGTGCAGACTGTGCCCCCGTGACTGCGGTGTGAACCGCGCGGCGGGGCAGCGGGGTGTGTGCGGCGTGGCCGGACCGGGAATCCGGGCCGCCCGGGCGGCGCTTCACCGTTGGGAGGAGCCGTGTATCTCCGGGGAGACCGGTTCGGGCGCCGTCTTCTTCTCCGGCTGTCCGCTGCGCTGCGTCTACTGCCAGAACCGGGATATCGCCCGGGGCGCAGTGGGGGAGACGATCTCCTGGGAGCGGCTCGCAGAAATATTTCTCGAACTGGAGGCGCAGGGCGCAGCCAACATCAACCTGGTGACGCCGACGCACTACACGCCGGAGATCATCCGGGCTGTGCAGCGGGCCCGCGGACAGGGCCTGACCGTGCCGATCGTGCATAACGGCAGCGGCTATGAGCGGCCGGAGGTGCTGCGGAGCCTGGAGGGGATCATCGACATCTATCTGACGGATTTTAAATACATGGAGCCGGAGACGGCGGCGCGTTACTCGCGGGCGCCGGACTATCCTGCCGTGGCGCAGGAGGCCCTGGCGGAAATGGTGCGGCAGGCGCCGGAACCGGTCTTTGATGAAAATGGCCTGATGCGGCGGGGCGTCATCGTGCGTCATCTGCTGCTGCCGGGTCATCTGCGCAATGCCCGTGCCGTGGTGCGGTATGTCTATGAAACGTACGGCGATCGGGTATACGTAAGCCTGATGAACCAGTACACGCCCATGCCGGGCATCGGGGAAACGTACCCGGAACTGGCGCGGCGCGTCACCGCCCGGGAATATGAGCGTCTGGTGGACTATGCCCTCTCCCTGGGCGTCGAAAACGGATTCATCCAGGAAGGGGATACGGCGCAGGAGAGCTTCATCCCGGCCTTTGACGGAGAAGGACTTCTTCGGGACGAACTTTAACGCGGTTTTCCACTGGCATCTTCGGAAACCGTATGGTATCATGAGGATATCAGGATTGCGCCAATGCGGACACCCGCAGGGCGCTCTTTGAAGCAATCCGTCGTATCATATGAATATAACTCCCCGCCCTCCGGGCGGAGAGAGGAGGCAGAATATGGCAGACCAGAAATATAAGCGCATCTTTGTTGTTGTCCTGGACTCCCTGGGCATCGGAGCCATGGCGGACTCAGAGGCTTTCGGGGATATCGGCGTCAATACGCTGGGACACATTTCCGGGACCGTGGAGCATTTTGACATCCCCCATCTGCAGCGGATGGGCTTGGCGAATCTCTGCCCGCTGCGGCAGGTGGCTCCGGCAGAGCATCCGCTGGGATATTATGCGAAGCTCAATGAGCGCAGCGCCGGCAAGGATACCATGACAGGCCACTGGGAGATGATGGGGCTCGAGAGCCGCAAGCCTTTCCAGACCTTTACCGACACGGGCTTCCCGCCGGAGCTGATCCGGGAGCTGGAGGCGCGGACCGGGCACAAGGTCATCGGCAATAAGAGCGCCAGCGGTACGGTGATCCTCGATGAACTGGCGGAGGAGGAGATCGCCACCGGCCACATGATCGTCTATACCTCGGCGGATTCGGTGCTGCAGATCTGCGGCAATGAGGAGACCTTCGACCTGCAGGAGCTCTATCGCTGCTGCGAGATCGCCCGTGAGCTGACACTGCGGGACGAGTGGAAGGTGGGGCGTGTCATCGCCCGCCCCTATGTGGGAAAGAAGAAGGGCGAATTCGTCCGCACCAGCAACCGCCACGATTATGCTCTGAAGCCCTTCGGCCCCACGGCGCTCGATGTGCTGAAGGAAGCCGGTCTTGATGTGATCTCCATCGGCAAGATCCGTGATATCTTCGACGGAGAGGGAATCACCCGGGCGCTGAAGTCGAAGAGCTCGGTGCACGGCATGGAGCAGACGATCGATACGGCGCAGGAGGATTTCCACGGCCTCTGCTTTGTGAACCTGGTGGATTTTGACGCGCTGTGGGGGCATCGCCGGAATCCGCAGGGTTATGGCGAGGAGATCGAGCGCTTTGACAGGAAATTGGGCGAGCTCCTGCCGCTGCTGCGTGAGGACGATCTGCTGATGCTGACGGCAGATCACGGAAATGATCCCACCTATAAGGGAACCGATCATACGCGGGAGAAGGTGCCGCTTCTGTGCTACTCGCCTTCTATGAAGGGAGCGGGCGCGCTGCCGGAACAGGATACCTTCGCCGTGATCGGCGCCACGGTGACGGAGAATTTCGGTCTGGAAATGCCGGAGGGTACGATCGGGACTTCCCTTCTGGATCAGCTTCGCTAGGAGGATATGGTGATACGGAATCTGTTATTTGACCTGGATGAAACACTGTTCGACTTTCACCGGGCGGAGGCTATCGCTCTGCGCCGCGCGCTGGAATCTCTGGGCATCACGCCCACCGAGGAGATCGTGGTGCGCTATAGTGCGATTAATGACAGCCAGTGGAAGCGGCTGGAGCTGGGAGAGATCAACCGTGATGAGGTGACGCTGGGGCGCTTCGGGATCCTCTTCCGGGAGTTTGGCCTCGATGCTTCGCAGGAGGCCATGCGGGATGCCTATGAGGGCTTCCTGGGTGAGGGGCATTATTACATCGAAGGGGCGGAGGCGCTACTTGAGCGCCTGGCTCCGGCATACCGCCTGTATCTGGTCTCCAACGGCACGGCCCGGGTGCAGAGAAGCCGTATTGCCAGCGCCGGGCTGGAGAAATATTTCCGTGAAATCTTCATCTCGCAGGAAATCGGCCACAACAAACCGGATAGGGCCTTCTTTGATTTCTGCTTTGCCCGCATCCCGGAGTTCTCCCGGGAGGAGACGGTGATCGTGGGCGACAGCCTGACCTCGGACATCCGCGGCGGAAATAACGCCGGGATCCGTACCTGCTGGTTTAATCCGGCGGGAAAGGAGAACACCGCCGACGTCCGGGTGGACTGGGAGATCGCCCGGCTGGATGAGCTGCCGGGGATCTGGGAGAAGGAGAAGCTGTAAACGCAGAACTTCTGCAGAGCAGGAGCCTTCCCGGATGACGAAAATATTTGGCTGCATAGAATTTTTGTTTTTGTGGATAATAGTGAACAACAAAGAAACTTGCCGTTCAAATTATATGACCATTCAGAAGAGGACGGCACAGGAATGTTCTGTCCGAAAGAGAGGTATATGATATGGACAATTCCACGAAGACATTGCTGGAGGAGTGCAATTCCGGCTGCAAGATGGCGATTCAAAGCATGGATCAGGTGAGAGAGTACGTGCGGGACGAAAAACTCAGCCGGATGATTTCTTCCTGCCGGCAGAAGCATGCGGAGCTGGAGCAGGAGACGGAGAAACTGCTGCATCAGGCCGGACATCCGGAGAAGGAGCCGCATCCGGTTGCGACGGCTTTCTCCTGGCTGACCACAGAAGTGAAGATGAAGATGAAGGACGACAGCCGTCAGGTCGCCCGGGTGATGATGGACGGCTGCAGAATGGGCATTAAGAGCATCAGTGAACAGAAAAACCGCCTGGAGGACGCCTCGCACGAGAGCCGGAGCCTGGCGGAGAAGCTGCTGCAGACCGAGGAGGATTTCCTGGAAGAGCTGGAAGCCTTTGTCTGACCGGTCTGCGGCCGGATACAAAAGAGGAGGGATACGTCATGACGACGGTCGAACAACTGGAGGAGCTGCAGCGGCGGGCCTTGCAGAACCCGGCGCTGCGGAAGGAACTGCTTGCCACCCGGCAGGAGCCGGACGCTTATGCGGCGTTCTGTGAGAAATGTCAGGAGCTGGGCTATGAGATCTACCCGATGGATCTCATCGTAGCGGGGGAGGAGTTCTACGCCTCCTACCGCCGCAGCACAAACGGGGGTGGCGAGAATTCGCCGAAGCTTGAGGGAGAGGACGATTTCTACGAGATGTTCTTCGCGGCCCTGGAGGCATAAAACAGAATGCGCTTTGCGCATCCGTCGGAGGACTTTTCTATATGATGATTTTTTTCATACGTTCTGAGCAGTGCTCAGAGAAAGGAAAAACAGAACATGAACGACAGACAAAATGACAAAATGATCATGGAATTCAACATCGCGATCGAGCCGGAGAAGATCTCCCGTATGGAAGCGTCGAATGGTTTGGTGACGATCATTCCCTTCACCGGTTCGGTGGAGTCGGAGCTCTTCTCCGGGGAGATCCTTCCCGGTGCGGCGGACATCCAGATCACCAACGCGGCGGGCATCCGCCATATGTGCGCCCGCTATATGTTCGAAGGAACCGATTACACCGGTGCCAAATGCCGCCTCTTCGTGGACAACAACGGCTATTTTGAGCGTGATCATTCTCCCCGTCCCTTCGAGGCGCAGCCGACCTTCATGACGGACAGCGAGGCGCTGACGAACTACCTGCACGGGACGCATTTCCGCGCAGATGGCCATTCAAAAGAGGGCGGCGTGGATATCCGTATCTTCGATATCCGGCAGACGGCGGAAGAGTAAAACGTTGACGCAGGCGGGCCGACATAAAAGAAAAGGCAGCGGCGAAGGTTCAGGAGAACCCGGCCGCTGCCTTTTCTCTGTTCGGCGCATACGGAGTTGTCAGAATATCTTCCGGAGAAAAGCGCTTTTCTTCCGATGCATCATCGGTCCGTGATGGATGCGTGCAGATCCTGCAGGGAGATCACCGTGCCGTCGTCCTCCGCCTTGGCAGCGCGGATGCCCTCCGCCGTGGCGCGGGCCGCGGCCATGGTGGTCATGTAGGGGATCTTCGCCTTGATGGCGGCCTTTCGCAGGTAGCTGTCATCGTGCGCTCCGGCCTTGCCGATCGGTGTATTCACGATCAGCTGAATCTTGCCGTTGGTGATGAGATCGAGGATGTTGGGACGGCCCTCGTAGATCTTCCTGACCCGCTCCGCCTCAATTCCGGCTTCTGTCAGCAGCTTATATGTACTTCCCATGGCAAGAATCCTGAATCCGTCCTCTGCAAAGCTGCGGGCGATCTCGGCGGCCTCGGGCTTATCCCGGTCGCTGACCGAGATAAGGACTGTTCCCTCAAGCGGCAGACGTGTCTGCGTGGCTTCCTGCGCCTTGAAGAAGGCCTCGCCGACCGAGCCGGCCAGCCCCAGCACTTCGCCGGTGGAGCGCATTTCCGGACCAAGGAGCGGATCCACCTCCGGAAACATATTGAAGGGGAAGACCGCCTCCTTGACGCCGTAGTAGGGAATGTGCTGCTCCCGCAGGGCGGGCACCGGCGAAGGGCGTCCTGTCAGCTCCGCGGTGACGATGTCCGTGGCCAGCGGCACCATACGGATGTTGCAGACCTTGGAGACCAGCGGCACGGTGCGGGAGGCGCGCGGATTGGCCTCCAGCACGAACACGCGGCCATTCTCGATCGCGTACTGCATGTTCATCAGGCCGCGCACATGCATCTCCTCGGCGATCTTCCGGGTGTACTCCTTGATGATTTCCACATTCTCCGGGGAAATGTGCTTCGAGGGGATGATGCAGGCGGAGTCGCCGGAATGGACTCCGGCCAGCTCGATGTGCTCCATGACTGCGGGGACGAAGGCGTGAGTGCCGTCACTGATGGCGTCGGCCTCGCACTCCATGGCGTGGTTGAGGAAACGGTCAATGAGGATCGGACGATCCGGTGTCACGCCGACCGCGGCCCGCATGTACTCCGTCATCGCTTCGTCGTCATAGACGACCTCCATGCCGCGGCCGCCCAGTACGTAAGAGGGGCGGACCATCAGAGGATAACCGATCTCCTGCGCGATTGCCAGCGCTTCGTCCACCGTCGTGGCCATGCCGGACTCGGGCATGGGAATCTCCAGCTTTTCCATCATGGCGCGGAACTGATCGCGGTCCTCCGCCAGATCAATGACGGCGGGGGAGGTTCCCAGGATGCGCACGCCGTTTCTCTCCAGATCGGCGGCCAGATTCAGCGGCGTCTGCCCGCCGAACTGGGCGATGACGCCCACGGGCTGTTCCTTCTTATAAATACTCAGCACGTCCTCCAGCGTCAGCGGCTCGAAATACAGCTTGTCGGAGGTGTCGTAATCCGTAGAAACCGTCTCCGGATTGCAGTTGACGATGATCGTCTCGAAGCCCAGCTTCTTCAGAGCCAGCGAGGCGTGGACGCAGCAATAGTCGAACTCGATGCCCTGACCGATGCGGTTGGGACCGCCGCCGAGGATCATCACCTTGGGCCGGTCGGTGCGGACGGCATTCTTATCCGGGGCATTGTAGGTGGAGAAATAGTAGGCACTGTCTTTGGTGCCGCTGACATGGACGCCCTCCCAGGCCTCCTCCACGCCCAGCGCCAGACGGCGGTTCCGCACATCATCCTCGGAGACATCCAGAATCTGGCTTAAATATTTGTCGGAGAAGCCGTCCTTCTTGGCGGCGATCAGCTGCTCGTCGGAGGGAAGAGAGCCTCTGGACTTCTCCAGCTCCGTTTCTTCCTCGACCAGCTCCTGCATTTGTTCAATGAACCAGGATTTGACCTTCGTAATTTCGTGGATCTCCTCCACCGTGGCGCCCTGGCGCAGCGCCTCATACATGATGAAATGCCGCTCGCTCGAGGGCGTCGCGAGCATCTGCAGAAGCTCGGCGCGGGACTTCCCTTCGAGCTTCACCACATGGCCCAGCCCGTAGCGGCCCGTTTCCAGGCTGCGGATGGCCTTCTGGAAGGCTTCCTTGTAGGTCTTGCCAATGCTCATGACCTCGCCGACCGCACGCATCTGTGTGCCCAGCTTGTCCTCCACGCCCTTGAACTTCTCGAAGGCCCAGCGGGCGAACTTGATGACCACATAGTCGCCGTCAGGGACATATTTGTCCAGCGTTCCGTACTTACCGCAGGGGATGTCCGCCAGCGTCAGGCCCGTCGCCAGCATGGCGGAGACCAGGGCGATGGGGAAACCGGTGGCCTTCGAGGCCAGCGCCGAGGAACGCGAGGTGCAGGGATTGATCTCGATGACCACTATGCGGTCCGTGACCGGGTCGTGGGCGAACTGCACGTTGGTGCCGCCGATGACCTGTACGGAATCGACGATGCGGTAGGCCTGCTCCTGCAGCCTCTTCTGGCATTCTTCCGAAATGGTCAGCATGGGAGCCGAGCAGAAGGAATCGCCGGTATGTACGCCCATGGGGTCAATATTTTCGATGAAGCAGACCGTGATTTTGTTGCCGTCGGCGTCGCGCACCACCTCGAGCTCCAGCTCCTCCCAGCCCAGGACAGACTCCTCTACGAGAACCTGTCCCACCAGGCTGGCCTGCAGGCCGCGGGCGCAGACCGTTTTCAATTCTTCAATATTATAGACCAGGCCGCCGCCGGCGCCGCCCATCGTATAGGCCGGGCGCAGTACGACCGGGTAGCCCAGCTCATCGGCAATCGCCAGCGCCTCGTCGACGCTGTAGGCGACCTGGCTGCGCGCCATCTCGATGCCCAGGGCGTTCATAGTGTTCTTGAACTCGATCCGGTCTTCGCCGCGCTCGATGGCGTCCACCTGCACGCCGATGACCTGAACTTTGTATTTCTCTAAAATACCTGCCTTCGACAGCTCGGCGCAGAGATTCAGGCCGGACTGTCCGCCCAGGTTGGGGAGCAGGGCGTCGGGCCGTTCTTTGGCGATGATCTGCTCCAGTCGGTTTACGTTCAGGGGTTCGATGTAGGTCACATCCGCGATCTCCGGATCCGTCATGATGGTCGCCGGGTTGGAATTGACCAGGACGATCTCATAGCCCAGATTCCGCAGCGCCTTGCAGGCCTGAGTCCCGGAATAGTCGAATTCGCAGGCCTGGCCGATGACGATCGGGCCGGAGCCGATGATGAGAACCTTGTGAATGTCGGTACGTTTTGGCATTCTCTTGCCTCCTCCTAAGGTTTATCGCGTGAATCCTCCGTCTGCCAGACGTTCGTCTCCGGGACGATACCGTGCAGGGAGGTTTTCCGTGAAACTGGTGCGGACAATAAATCCTGCCGTGTCCGCTCGTACCTATTATAAAGGACAGTCCGGGAAAATCAAGCAGGAATCCGGCAACATGGGAACCAAAGGTTCATTAAATCAGCTCTCCCAGGCATTTGCCGTTCGCAAAGAAAAAGCGTATAATGAGCAGCAGAAGAAATTTTGCCGGGCAGAGCTTTCAGACGGCCCGGCCAGTTGATGGCAGTATATGCAAAGAGGACATGGGATGGAACAGGAGCATATGAGTAAAAATGAAAATACAGAAAACGTGGAGAGAACGGAGATTCACCCCATTGCCCATATTCACACCGACTTCCCGGCAAAGTTCGGCATCCCGCGGCAGAGCGGCCTCGTCGAAGAACTCGAAGGGCTCATTGTCATGGAGCCGGCTTACCGCAGCCCGGAGGCCTTCCGCGGCATGGAGGGTTTCTCCCATCTGTGGCTGATCTGGCAGTTCTCTGAAAATATCCGCGAGGGCTGGTCTCCCACGGTCCGTCCGCCGCGGCTTGGGGGAAATGTGCGCATGGGTGTCTTTGCCACCCGTTCCCCCTTTCGTCCCAATGCGCTGGGTCTTTCCTGCGTGCGCCTCCTGGGACTGGAACAGGATGACAGATTGGGGCCGTGCCTCCGCGTGGCCGGGGCAGATCTGATGGATGGCACGCCGATCTTTGACATCAAACCCTATCACCCCTGGCAGACTGCCACCCGGAGGCGCGGGGCGGCTTCACGGAGATCAACACGGACTATACTCTGGAGGTGGACATTCCGGAGCCCTGGCTCTTCCAGGTGCCGGAAGAGAAGCGGGAAGCCCTGCGGGGCGTCCTGGCGCAGGATCCCCGGCCTTCGTACCAACGGGACAGCAGCCGGGTCTATGGCATGAGCTTCGCCGGTCTGGAAGTGCGGTTTCAGGTAGAGGAAAAACGCCTGACGGTTTGTGGGATACAGCCCCGAAGAAACTAATAACAAAATATGAACAAATTGAAAAGACAGATTTAAGGGATTTTTTTGAAAAAAATTAAAAAAACTGCTTGACAGATAAAAGGTGTTCTGATAGAATAAGGACAACAGATAAAGAACATCCGACAAGGAGCCGAATCGGACATGGGTGACGAGAAAGCCGATGCGAGAGGACTCAGGGATCAATTGTGAGGGCCGGATCATACATGGACGAAGAGACCGGCGAGGGACAGACGGTCATTGAGATCGATTCCGAGGAGAAGCAGACCGGCGGATGAATTTTCGACAGGAGGTAACTCCCATGGACACGTCAGAAAGATATTTTCAGTATGAGGGTGGTCTTGCCTGACCAATTCCCTGCATGAAGACCCTTCATAGGTAGAAGAAATATCCGATTTTACGAGGCGCGAACGCATCGGAGCACAGAAGGGTGATCAGACAGGCAAGCTCATATTGACGGGATGACCACAACGGATCCGCGAAGTCTCCGGACTGTGTAAAGAAACAGCCGCGAAGCAGATCGAAGGATTCGCTATCATGAGATGAATAGATTGTAACATTCATAGCGGGAGACAGATCAGCGGGAAACGAGGACAGATACTATTTGGACAGAAAGAAAAAGCAGATCTGGAATCCGTAAGCAGGGAATGGAGAGTTCATCGTGTTGGGGAATCAGAAGCCAGCCGATTTAAAATAGCAACCTCGAAATAACGACGACTATTTAGATAAGGAGGCGGGCCCCGAGCCCACGGAACTATAAGGATATCAGAGACGGGCTGTCAGACGACAGCCCGTTTTTTCTGCGAATAAGTATGAATCTGAAAAGGAGAACAATATCATGCGTGCAGTTGTAACAAGAGTGACGGAGGCCTCGGTCTCTATCGAGGGAGAAGTGAGAGGGCAGATCGGACAGGGATTCCTGGTTTTACTGGGCGTAGCCCCGCAGGATACGGAGGCTCAGGCGAAGCGGCTGGCAGACAAGATCTGTGCGCTGCGGGTCTTTTCGGATGAAGAGGAACGGATGAACCGGAACCTGGCAAGTGTGGGCGGCGAGATTCTCGTGGTCTCCCAGTTTACTTTGTTTGCCAACTGTAAGAAGGGAAATCGTCCCAGCTTCGTGAAAGCAGCGGGCCCGGATGTGGCGATTCCCATGTATGAGAGATTCATGGAGCTGTGCCGGGAGCATGGATTCCACGTTGAACACGGAGAATTCGGGGCGATCATGCAGGTGGCTTCCGTCAATGACGGGCCGGTGACGATCGTGATGGACACGGATGAGCTGTAACGCAAAGTTTTTCTGGGCAGATGCCGGCGAATGTGATATAGTGGAACGGATAAATGAGGATTCCTGCATCGTATCGCGCAGACATCTGCAGAGCGTTCTTTGCGGGAATCTGTGGTATCAAGGATGACTTGTAAAAATGTACCGACGAAAGCGAGGTAACCACATGGAGAACGTAACGATTTTGACGCATCCGCTGATTCAGCACAAGATTTCCCAGCTGCGTGACAAGAACACCGGAACCAACGAATTCCGGGCGCTGGTGGAGGAGATCGCCATGCTCATGGGTTTTGAGGCGCTGAGCGACCTGCTGCTGCATGACGTGGAGGTGGAGACGCCGATCGAGACCTGTATGACACCGATGCTGGCCGGGCGGAAGCTGGCCGTGGTTCCGATCCTCCGGGCCGGTCTGGGCATGGTAAATGGAATCCTGGATCTGGTGCCGACGGCGAAGGTGGGTCATATCGGTCTCTACCGGGATGAGAAGACGCACGAACCGCATGAGTATTACTGCAAGCTGCCGAACCCGATTGAGGAGCGGATGATCGTTGTGACGGATCCCGTGCTGGCGACCGGCGGTTCCGCTGTGGCGGCGGTGAATTTCATCAAGCAGCACGGCGGGCGGAAGATCAAGTTCCTCTGCATTATTGCTGCGCCGGAGGGTCTGGAGCGGCTGCACCGGGAGCATCCGGATGTGCAGATCTATGTGGGGCATCTGGACCGCGAGCTGAATGCGGACGCCTACATCTGCCCGGGTCTGGGAGACGCCGGAGACCGTATCTTCGGAACAAAATAACGGCCGCAGGGGAGGAGACGGATCGTATGAAAGAGTATATGATGGCCCTGGACCAGGGGACGACCAGCTCCCGCTGCATTCTCTTTGACCGGAGCGGGAAGATCGTCAGCATGGCGCAGAAGGAATTCCGTCAGTATTACCCGCAGCCGGGCTGGGTAGAGCATAATCCTGTGGAGATCTGGTCCTCTCAGTTGTCGGTGGCCACGGAGGCCATGGCTCTGGCGGGGGTGACCGCAGAGGCAATCCGCGGGATTGGGATTACGAACCAGCGGGAGACGACGATCGTCTGGAACCGGCATACCGGGGAGCCGGTGTATCCGGCCATCGTCTGGCAGTGCCGCCGGACCGCGGAGCGCATTGAGAAGCTGAAAGCTGATGGATGGGAAGAAAAGGTGCGGACCCGGACGGGGCTGGTGCCGGACGCTTATTTCAGTGCCAGTAAGATATCCTGGATCCTGGAGCATGTGGAAGGAGCCAGGGAGGCCGCTGAGGCGGGAGATCTGCTCTTCGGTACCGTGGAGACGTGGCTGATCTGGAATCTGACGAAGGGGGCGGTCCATGTGACAGACCGGACCAATGCCTCCCGCACGATGCTGTATGACATTCACCGGCTGGCCTGGGATGAGGAACTGCTGGAGTATTTTCAGATTCCTGCCACCATGCTGCCGGAGGTGAGGCCTTCCTCATGCATTTACGGCTATACGGATCCCGCCTTCCTGGGCGGGCGGATTCCCATCGCCGGAGCGGCAGGAGATCAGCAGGCGGCTCTGTTCGGCCAGTGCTGCTTTGCGCCCGGCGACGTGAAAAATACCTACGGGACAGGCTGTTTCCTTCTGATGAATACAGGTACAGAGGCAATCCCTTCGAAAAACGGCCTGGTGACGACGATCGCCGCGGGGACAGATGCTGTGGAGTATGCTCTTGAAGGAAGCGTCTTCGTGGGCGGCGCGGCGATCCAGTGGCTGCGGGACGGGCTGCGCGTGATCAAGAATGCGCCGGAGTCAGAGAAATATGCCTCTGCGGTCTCAGATACGGAGGGCGTCTATGTGGTACCGGCTTTCACGGGTCTGGGGGCGCCTTACTGGAACCCTTATGCGCGGGGAACCGTGGTGGGGATTACCCGCGGCTGTGAGCGGGAGCATTTCATCCGGGCCACTCTGGAATCTATTGCCTATCAGAGCAACCGGGTCATCGAGGCCATGGAGGAGGATTCCGGGGTCCACATGAACAACCTGAAGGTGGACGGCGGCGCCAGCGCCAATGATTTCCTGATGCAGTTCCAGGCGGATATCGCCGACACCCGGGTCATCCGGCCCCGGTGCGTGGAGACGACGGCGCTGGGAGCCGCCTATCTGGCCGGGCTGGCTGTGGGATACTGGAACGACCGGGATGAGATCCGTGCCAACTGGCAGCCGGAGCGGGAATTCAGCCGGGAGATGTCCGGGGAGAAGCGGACGCGCCTGCTGGCCGGCTGGGAGAAGGCCGTGCGCTGCGCCCTGCTGTGGACGGAAAAATAAAGAGAACGAAGGGGAATTTTACAGGTGGAGAGGGAAAAACTTGGCTCACGTCTGGGATTTATCCTGTTGAGTGCGGGCTGCGCGATTGGCATCGGCAATGTATGGCGTTTTCCTTACGTGGTGGGAGACAACGGTGGGGGTATATTTGTCCTGTTTTATCTGATCTTTCTTGTGATTATGGGAGTTCCTATTCTATGCATGGAGTTTTCCGTGGGACGGGGCAGCCGGTGCAGCGCTGCAACAGCGTTTCGCACTCTGGAGAAACCTGGACAGAAATGGCACTGGCATGGGTATGCAGCCATCCTGGGAAATTATGTGCTGATGTTTTACTACACCACGGTCGCCGGCTGGATGCTGTATTATTTTTGCGCCAGTCTGACCGGGAAATTCGCGGGGCTTGACGCAGAGGGCGTCAGCGGGCAGTTTAACAGTCTCATGGCAGAGCCGCTGACGATGGTCTTCTGCACGCTGACTGTGGTGATCATTGGCTTCCTGGTCTGCGGTCTGGGTCTGCAAAATGGCGTGGAACGGATCACCAAGGGCATGATGCTGGCTCTGATCGTCATCATGATCATCCTGGCGGTCAACAGTATTCTCCAGCCCGGTGCCATCGAGGGACTGAAATTCTATCTGGTGCCGGATCTGGAGCGGGTCCGGGAGAAGGGTCTGTGGTCTGTCATTGTGGAGGCGATGAATCAGTCCTTCTTCACGCTGAGTCTGGGGATCGGCTCTATGGCGATTTTCGGCAGCTATATTGATAAAGATAAGAGTCTGTTGGGGGAGAGCCTGACGATCGCGGCGCTGGACACCTTTGTAGCGATTGTGGCCGGTCTGATTATCTTTCCGGCCTGCTTTGCTTACGGGGTCAGTCCGGACAGCGGTCCCAGCCTGATCTTTATCACGCTGCCCAATGTGTTCAACTCCATGCCGGGCGGCGGAATCTGGGGCGCTCTGTTCTTTCTCTTCATGACCTTTGCAGCGTTCAGTACTGTCCTGGCGGTCTTTCAGAATATCGTTGCCATGAGCTCGGAGCTGTGGCACTGGGAGAAAAAACAGGCCATCTGGCGAAATATTCTCATCGTTGGTGTGTGCAGTCTGCCGTGTGTGCTGGGATTCAATCTCTGGTCAGGGTTTCAGCCGCTGGGAGCCGGCAGCAGTATCCTGGATCTGGAAGATTTTCTTGTCAGCACCATCCTGCTGCCCGGCGGCAGCTTTGTCTTCCTGATGTTCTGTATATCACGCCGCGGTTGGGGCTGGGAGAATTTTGTGGCGGAGGTTGATCAGGGACAGGGACTGCGGTTTCCGACCCGGATCCGGGGATATTTGACCTGGATTCTGCCGGTGCTCATGGCGTTCCTGTTTTTTAATGGTTTGTATTCAACGTTTGCGGGGCTGCAGTGGTAGGCTGTCTTCTGTGTGTGCCGGGGCAGAGATAAAGTCCGGCGGGAAGGAGAGATTCGATGAATTTTCAGTATTATACCCCTACGAAGGTGGTTTTCGGGAAGGACACAGAGCTTCAGGTCGGGGCGTTGATCCGTGAGCAGGGCGGCACAAAGGTGCTGGTTCACTACGGCGGGCACAGCGCCGAGCGCTCGGGACTGCTGGCGCGGGTCTGCGGTGCCCTGGAGAAGGCGGGGCTTGCTTATGTGACACTCGGCGGCGTCGTGCCGAATCCGCGCCTGTCGAAGGTACGGGAGGGTCTTCGCCTGTGCCGGGAGGAGGGCGTGGACTTTCTGCTGGCCGTGGGCGGCGGCAGTGTCATCGACTCCGCGAAGGCCATCGGCTATGGACTGGCAAATGAAGGGGACGTCTGGGATTTCTATGAGAAGAAGAGGAAGCCTGCGGCCTGCGCGCCGGTGGGCGCGGTATTGACGATCGCGGCGGCGGGGAGCGAGATGAGCGATTCCTCTGTCATCACGAATGAAGAGGGCTGGCTGAAGCGCGGCTGCAATGACGATCTCTGCCGCTGCAAATTTGCCATTATGAATCCGGAACTGACCTGCACTCTGCCAGACTATCAGACGCAGTGCGGCTGCACGGACATCATGATGCACACCATGGAGCGCTATTTTAACCGTAGTGACAACCTGGCGCTGACGGATGGCATCGGCACGGCGCTGATCCGCACGGTGATGGAGAATGCGCGGATTCTTCGGGAGAAACCGGACAATTACCAGGCGCGGGCGGAGGTGATGTGGGCTGGCAGTCTCTCACACAATGGCCTGACCGGCTGCGGCACCGGAGGCGGCGATTGGGCCTCCCACCAGCTGGAGCATGAGCTGGGCGGTATGTTCGATGTGGCTCATGGCGCGGGGCTGGCTGCGATCTGGGGCAGCTGGGCCCGGTATGTCTGCGGCGAGCTGCCGGAGCGTTTTGCCTCCTTCGCCCGCGATGTCTTCGGTATCGAACGGGAGGATACTATGGAGGCGGCGCTCGCAGGCATCGAGGCGATGGAGAACTACTACCGTAGCGTGGGGATGCCCACCAGCCTGACGGAGCTCGGCGTGCAGCCCACGGAGGAACAGATTGAAGAGCTGGCTGAGAAATGCTGTTTCTTCGGACGGCGCACCATCGGCACGGTGAAGAAGCTGGATCAGAAGGATATCGCCGCGATTTATCGCATGGCGCGGTAAATCATGGCCGGAGACAAACAGGATACCATATTTCCGGACAAAGAAAACCGGCAGAGGTTCACAGAATATGTGATTCTCTGCCGGTTTTTCGTTACAAATAAAGCTCACATTCTTTGCGGTTGGCGCAGAGGACGCTCAGCGCCACGCCGCCGAGACTGGTGAAGACGCGGCCCAGACTCCGGGCGCCGATGGGACATACCTGGATGCAGCGCATGCAGCTGAAGCATTTTTTCGCATCCGGAACCATTGTCACGGGATCGATGGCGCCGACCGGACATTTCTCGGCACAGAGGCCGCATTTCACGCAGGCCTCGGAGGCGGCAGGCGCCATGCCGGGTCCCTTGGCAGCGGGCTTCTCCGGAACCTTCCCGGGAACCTGAGGGATCGTGATCTTTCCCGCATCAAGTTTTTCGCGGATCTGTCCGGCCATTTTCTTTAAAACCTTCTCATCCTCTGCGTCTGGGCGTCCGGCCGCGACCTTCCGTGCGATTGAATGCTCGGCCAGGGCCGCCACGGCGGCGACCGGTCTGAAACCGGCTTTGCAGGAGACATCCACCAGCTGCGCCAGGGTATTGTCGTAGGCACGGTTTCCGTAGACACAGACCAGAACGACCCGGGCGCCGCCGCCGGTGATCTTTTCCAGGCGGAGAACCGCGGTCTGAGGAATCCGTCCGCCGTAGGAGGGAACCGCGATCAGCGCGATGTCCTCTTCGGTCAGAATGAGTTCGGAAAGATCCGTGTTCCGGTCACAGGCATCAATTTCCTGAACCTGTTCTGCCAGATTTCGACATAAGATATCCGCCGCTTTCTTCGTGCCGCCGGTCGGACTGAAGGTAATCTCATAGAATTTCATCGTATACTCCTTTCGCTGGGTGTTGTTTCTGTTAAATTTCAACCCTATCTTACGTCCGATTATGGCATATGTCAAGAAAGATTGAAAACAAGCGGTGCACATACATATGCTTCGATGCGTGAGGAAACCGTTGACGCCGCCGGGGAAACTCTATATACTGAAGATACCAGGGTCGAAAGTCATGAATGGAGCGCTTGCGGTCCGATTCATGACTTTACGACCCGCCAAAACATGAGTAAGTAGCGCAATTTTGGGAAAAATTGCGCGAATTACGAATGTTTTAGGATTGCGAGAGTGCTTTGGCACGGAGCAATCCGTGTATCAGCCGGGGGCAAATGCTTTTGACCCCGGCATCATCATACTGAATAAGAATAAACGGCAGAATACAGCGGAATCCCTCTTTGACGCGAACTTGAACGGCACAGCCTGTGCGAGGAGGCAGACATGAACCGAAGAGACAAGACGAATTATTATCTGGACCTGGCGGAAATGGTGTCCCAGCGGGGAACCTGTCTGCGGCGCCGCTTCGGGGCGGTGATCGTAAAGAACGACGAGGTGATCTCCACGGGCTATGTGGGAGCGCCCCGCGGACGGAAGAACTGCACGGACATGGGTGTGTGCATCCGCCAGAAGATGCGGATTCCCCGCGGCGAGCGCTATGAGCTCTGCCGCAGCGTGCACGCGGAGGCCAATACCATCATTTCCGCGTCCCGGGACAAGATGCTCGGCAGCACCCTCTATCTGGTGGGTGTTGAGGCGGACGGCAGCGGCTATGTGAAAAACGCCTCCAGCTGCTCCATGTGCAAGCGCCAGATCATCAACGCCGGCATCGAGCAGGTCGTCATCCGCGACACGCATGATGAGTACCGAACTATCCGCGTGCAGGACTGGGTGGAGGATGACGAATCTCTGGAGGGCGTGTTTGGATACTGAAAATGCGCCGGAAATGCCGGATTTTCCGGCAAACCTGCTTGACAAACGGCGAAAGGACTTTTATAGTTAGTGGGTGGGAAAGATTTGAAAAAGGCATCGAAGAGGAGGAGTACATCCGCCACCCCGTCAGAGAGGACAGCTCACTGGCTGAAAGGCTGTCCGGGAAGGAATGGATGGAAGGTCGCCCCGGAGCCGGGACCGTGAGAGAGCAGAACGCTCTGTCAGCGGTTCACGTTGCCCGCGTTAAGGGAGTCAAGTGACAAAACAAGGTGGTACCGCGGAATTTTTCGCCCTTTGCGCTCAAGCGAGTGTGAAGGGCTTTTGTTATGATTACGCGGACCCGCATCAAGGAGGAACCCATGTCAAAGGAACTGAGCAAGACCTATAATCCCAAAGAGATTGAGGATCGCCTGTATGAGAAATGGCTGAATAAGAAGTACTTCTCGGCGAAGGTGGATAAGTCGAAGAAGCCCTTCGCCATCGTCATGCCGCCGCCCAACATCACCGGACAGCTCCATATGGGGCATGCCCTGGACAACACGATGCAGGATATCCTGATCCGCTACAAGCGGATGCAGGGATATTCCGCGCTGTGGCAGCCCGGCACGGATCATGCCAGCATTGCCACCGAGGTGAAGATCATTGCCAAACTGAAGGAAGATGGCATCGACAAGGAGGACCTGGGCCGCGACGGCTTCCTGGAGAAGGCCTGGGAGTGGAAGAAGGAGTACGGCGGCCGCATCGTTTCCCAGCTGAAGAAGCTGGGCTCCTCCGCAGACTGGGACCGCGAACGCTTCACCATGGACGAGGGCTGTTCGAAGGCGGTGCAGGAGGTCTTCATCAAGCTCTATGAGAAGGGATACATCTACAAGGGTTCCCGGATCATCAACTGGTGTCCCGTGTGCCAGACCTCGATCTCAGACGCCGAGGTCGAATATCAGGAGCAGCACGGCCATTTCTGGCATATCAAGTACCCGATCGTGGGGGAGGACGGCTATGTGGAGATCGCCACGACCCGTCCTGAGACGCTGCTGGGCGATACGGCGGTGGCCGTGAACCCCGACGACGAGCGCTACACGCATCTGGTCGGCAAGATGCTGGAGCTGCCGCTGACCGACCGGCAGATTCCTGTCATCGCCGACTCCTACGTGGATAAGGAATTCGGAACCGGCTGCGTGAAGATTACCCCGGCGCACGACCCCAACGACTTCGAGGTTGGCAAGCGTCACAATCTCGAGGAGATCAATATCCTCAACGACGATGCCACCATCAATGAAAACGGCGGCAAATACGCCGGCATGGATCGCTACGAGGCCCGGAAGGTCATGGTGGAAGACCTCGACCGCCTGGGTTTGCTGGTGAAGGTGGTCGATCATGTACACAACGTGGGCACCCACGACCGCTGCAAGACGACCGTCGAGCCCATGGTGAAGAAGCAGTGGTTCGTCCGCATGGACGAGCTGGCGAAGCCCGCCATGGAGGCCCTGAAAAATGGCGAACTGAAATTCGTCCCCGAAAGCTACGGCAAGACCTATATGCACTGGCTGGAAAATATCCGCGACTGGTGCATTTCCCGGCAGCTCTGGTGGGGACACCGGATTCCCGCCTATTACTGCGATGAGTGCGGCGAGATCGTGGTCTCCCGCGAGATGCCCGAGGTCTGCCCGAAGTGCGGCTGCCGCCATCTGACCCAGGATCCGGATACCCTGGACACCTGGTTCTCCTCGGCGCTGTGGCCCTTCTCCACGCTGGGCTGGCCCGATCAGACCGAGGAACTGGAGTATTTCTACCCCACCGATGTGCTGGTGACGGGCTATGACATCATCTTCTTCTGGGTCATCCGTATGGTCTTCTCCGGCTACGAGCAGACGGGAAAATGCCCGTTCAATACCGTGCTGATCCATGGCCTAGTCCGGGATTCCCAGGGGCGGAAGATGAGCAAATCCCTGGGCAACGGCATCGACCCGCTGGAGGTCATCGACAAATACGGCGCGGACGCCCTGCGCCTGACGCTGATGACCGGAAACTCTCCGGGAAATGATATGCGATTCTACTGGGAGAAGGTCGAGAACAGCCGCAACTTCGCCAATAAGGTGTGGAACGCCTCGCGTTTCATTATGATGAATATGGAAGGCGTGGACACAGGCTCCGTGACACTGGATGACCTGGAGGATGCGGACAAATGGATCCTCTCCAAATGCAACCGCCTGGCCCGGGAAGTCACGGACAACATGGACAAATATGAGCTCGGTATCGCCCTGCAGAAGGTCTATGACTTCATCTGGGAGGAATTCTGCGACTGGTATATCGAGATGGTGAAGCCCCGTTTCTACGCCGGCGACGACTCGCTGAGCAAGGAGACCGCCTGCTGGACCCTGAAAACGGTGCTGATTCAGGCGCTGAAGCTGCTGCACCCCTACATGCCCTTCATCACCGAGGAGATCTTCTGCAACCTGCAGGATGAGGAAGAGTCTGTCATGGTCTCGCAGTGGCCGGTCTATCAGGATGCCTGGAACTTCCCGGAGGTGGAGAACCGCATCGAAATGATGAAGGAAGCGGTCCGCGGCGTGCGGAACGTGCGCTCCTCCATGAACGTGCCCCCCAGCAAGAAAGCCAAGATTATCGTCGTGGCGGAGAAAGAAGAGGTACGTCAGGCCTTTGAGACGAGTAAGCATTTTCTCGCCTCCCTGGGATCTGCCAGCGAGGTGACGATCCAGGCGGACAAGACCGGCATCGGTGACGACGCTGTGACGGCCGTGACCGCACAGGCTGTGCTCTACGTGCCGTTCGCCGATCTGGTGGATGTCGCCAAAGAGATCGAGCGTCTGGAAAAAGAAGAAAAGCGTCTGGAAGGCGAGCTGAAGCGTTCCCGCGGCATGTTCTCCAACGAGAAATTCCTGAACCGTGCCCCCGCCGACAAGGTGCAGGCCGAGAAGGATAAGATGGAGAAGTACACCCAGATGATGGAGCAGGTGCGTCTCCAGCTGGAACGCCTGAAAAAATAGAGAACCGGTACGGTAAAACCGCCGCATAAAAAGAAGGCCTCTGCATACACGTCGGTGTATCAGAAGCCTTCTTTATTCATGCGTGCAGCATGTTTTTGCGGTTACACACTCTCTTCCGAAGTCTCTTCCATCCCGTAGCCGCTCTTCTGGATGAACTCCTTGATGGCCTGGAAGGATTCTTTGCTGAGAACATGCTCCATCCGGCAGGCATCGTCAGAAGCCACCTGGGGATCGACCCCCAGAGCGACCAGCCAGTGAGAAATGACCTCATGGCGCTCGTAGATCATCTCGGCGATCTCGCGGCCCGAATCCGTCAGCGTGATGAACCCTGCATGCGAGACCTCGATGTGATTGTTCTGCCGCAGCTTCTTCGTGGCGACGCTGACGCTGGGCTTGGTGAAGCCCAGCTCGGTGGCGATATCCACAGAGCGCACCACGGGGAGCACCTTGCTCAGACGATATATGGTTTCCAGATAATTTTCAGCAGACTCGTTCTTGTTCATATATGGCACTCCTACTCGTTCTTATTCGTAAGCGACTCTGCAAAGCTCAAAAATGGTAAAACAGGACGATTACGACAAGAGTATAACATAAGTAGAAGAAAAATTCAAATCCTGCGCCGTACCGAATGAGAGAAATATTTTCGGAAAAATGCGCTGTGCCGATTGACAATTCTCTGGGGTTAGGATATACTAATCCACACGATACAAAGAAAGTGAAGCTGTACACAAAACAGCAGGAGGTCTGATATGGGAACAGTTGTTGTAGGAGGAATTTCGGTGGTCATCGTCGCGGCAATCCTTCGCAGTATGCACAAGGATAAAAAGGCCGGCAAATCTTTGCAGTGCGGCGGCAACTGCAAGAACTGCGGACATCATTGCGGCTGAATAACAGGCGGTGCAGGCCGCTGAAAAAAATAAAAATTTCCGCTTGCAAAATGGCTGGAAATGGTGTATTATAACGTTCGTGCTGCAAAGCACACTTGCGCGAGTGGCTCAGTGGTGGAGTATCGCCTTGCCAAGGCGGGGGTCGCGGGTTCGAATCCCGTCTCGCGCTTTTTCTGTGCGAATCGGGATGGAATAAGCTTCCCGAACAGAATTATTAAAAAAGATGAAAAAAATCCTTGACAGAGACGGAGAATTGCGGTAGTATAAATGACGCGCTTCGCGAGATTCATCTGGAGAGGTGTCCGAGTGGTTTAAGGAGCCGGTCTTGAAAACCGGTGACTCCGAAAGGGGCCGTGGGTTCGAATCCCACCTTCTCCGCTCAAGAAATGAATACAGATTTTGAATTTGGACAACACTGGAGAAGTACCCAAGCTGGCCGAAGGGGCTCCCCTGGAAAGGGAGTAGGTCGTTAACAGCGGCGCAAGGGTTCAAATCCCTTCTTCTCCGCTGGCCGAAAGGCCGAGCACCTTGACAAATAAACAGTATATTCCAACCCTGAAAATTCTAAAAACGGAGG
>JAJQCZ010000041.1 GCA_021202465.1 Lachnospiraceae bacterium
TCAAGAGAAATATTTAGCGGATCCCAAATCAGGATATATAACACCGCGAAAATAGGGGCTTTTCAGGGCCATTTTCATTCGGAGAAGCTAAGTCGCAAGCAGGGACTTTGTATAGACAAAGTCCAAAAACCGCCATTCCGCCTCCCGGCGGTCTGACGGTTTTTTGCTTGTTGGGGCGTTCTCCGCTGCCGCTCCGGTCGGTGCTACACCGGAGGCGTCCCTTGTGGAAACGCGTGCCACTGGCACGCAGCACCCCCAATCCCCTTTTTTGAAGAACACCACTGGCGTGGTGGCTACGCATTCCTGCGGAACGCTGAAAATCCAAAGTTAAAAAATAAGTGCCATTACAGAGCGTTTTCTTTATGCAGGTTCTTCTGATGCTGGTACGTTCCGGCTACGGCTGTTCGATCCTGCCCCGAATCAGCCAGATTGGTCTCGATCTCGTCTGTATTCCCATCAGCGGGCATCCGCCTTTATCCTATGGATTTTTTTGCAAAGACGGAACGGTTCATCCGCTGTTGAAAAAAATGATTTCCATTGTGAAAGAGATTTCCATGACGCAGTCATAATATGATTACAGGGTTCTACGAAGCAAGTTCCCGTAATATAAAAAGGCCGGCGCATGCTTCGATTGCGCACCAGATGAAAGCACTGAGAAAAGAGGAAATACCGTCTGCGGCATTCGGTGTTGTGAAGGTGGTTTGAGCAATGAATAAAATCAAGGATGGCCCCTGCAATGTCGTGTTATAACGATGTTGCAGGGGCTTTTGTGGGTTTAAGGAAGCTCTTCGATATGTTCTATCAAATATTTGATAAAATACTGGCTGGCAATCGGCAGACTGCTCTTGTCTTTGTAACAGATTGCGAGGCTGCGGTAAACCGGAGGATCAATCGGCAGACAGACAATGTTGTAGTTGGTACGCCGCACCATTAACTCAGCAAGGATGCTGACCCCAAGTCCCGCCTCCACCATCGTCATAATGGCATAATCATCGTGTATCCGGTATTGAATGTCCGGCGTCAGTCCGGCTTCTGCGAAAGCGTTCATTGGCTCGCTGTAATTTCCTTCTTCCAGCAGAATGAATGGGGATTTTGTCAGTGCCTGGATGGGGACGCTTTTTTCATTCGTAAGAAGATGGTTTGCGGGAAGGATTGCCAGCATTTCGCCGTCCTTAATGGGGACGGTGTTCATATCGCTGACCGCCGGGGGTGTCACGAAACCGAAATCAATCGCCCCGTTCCTGATCCATTCCGGAATCAATTGATAGTCTCCCTGATGAAATAAAAACTGCACATGGGGATAGCGCTCCTGAAAGCCCTTGATCAGCCCCGGCATCCAGTGGCAGGTAATGCTGGAGATCGTGCCGACACGGATAATGCCGGACTCTAAGCCTTTGATCTCATTTGCTTTTTCCTGCATGGCCTGATACTGGTAAATGGTCCGCTCGATAAAGGGATAAAGTTCAGCGCCTTCTAACGTGAGCTTTACGCCGTGTCGGGAGCGGTTCAGCAGCTTAATGGACAGCTCATTTTCCAGCGAGGCGATCATCTGGCTGATGGAGGGCTGCGTATAACCCAACGTTTCTGCAGCCTTTGTGAAGCTGCCAAGCTCCACGATTTTCTTCAGGGCAATATATCGGTTCATGGTTTCAAGGCATCCTTTCTTAAATCGTTATTTCTGATAATTGCATTAGAATTATTTGTTTTACTTATTATAAAAGAACGGATATACTGTTGTCAATAAAGAACGAATTGGCAAAGAAATGAGGGAATGACCATGAGACAGTTTGTAGTAGATGCTTTTACTGATACCGTGTTTAAGGGCAATCCGGCAGCCATTTGCGTAATGGAAGGCTGGATACCGGAAAGCCTGATGATGTCTATCGCATTGGAGAACAATTTTTCGGAGACTGCATTTGCAGTGAAAGAAGGATCATCATATCGTCTGCGGTGGTTTACGCCCGGCGGGGAGATCGACCTCTGCGGTCATGCTACACTTGCTGCTGCGTATGTTATCCTGAGATTTTATGAGGTGGGACAAACGACTGTGATCTTTCAGACCATGAGTGGTCAGCTGACGGTTGAAAAAGAGGGGGAACTCTACAAAATGGATTTCCCTGCGTATGAATTGAAACAGGTTCCTGTCTCTCAGCCGATGATCGAAGCGACAGGAGCCGTCCCGGTTGAAGCATGGATGGGCAGAGATCTTCTGTGTGTGTTCGATGATACCGAGATCATCCGAGCCATGAAACCAAATCAGGAATGCGTTAAAAATCTGGATGGGCTGATTTTACAGGTAACAGCGCCCGGAAAAGACGTTGACTGCATCTCACGCTCTTTTGCGCCAAAGTGCGGGGTGGCCGAAGACCCTGTTTGTGGTTCCGGCCATTGTCACATTGCTCCCTATTGGGCAAAACGCCTGAATAAAAACAATATCATCGCTGTCCAGGCATCCGCAAGAGGCGGAAAGCTCTATTGCAGTATGAACGAAGGCCGGGTAACGCTGGCGGGGAAAGCAGCCCTATACGCAATCTCAGACCTGGTGATGGAAGGAATCAGCGTAAATTCGGAGGGAACGCCATGATACAGACACAGAAAAAAGCAAGCCCTGTCTTCCAATCCGTGATTGCGGTTACGGCAGCCTGTCTGGTCTTTGCTATCATGCAGGGTATCCATGATAACTATGGGATTATGCTGACAGGTGTTGTGGAACACACCGGGCTCACTTATGCCTCAGTCAGTTTTGTGATCGCAGTCGGTCAGATTTTATATGGGGCAACGCAGCCATTGTTTGGAATGATGGCGCTGCGGAAAAGCAATGCGTTTGTGATGCTCTGCGGCGTTTTACTTATGGCGGCTGGCCTTATCACAACTCCTTTCTGCGGCAACTCATTGACGCTTCTGCTTTCCTTCGGGATCATACTCCCGGCAGGAACGGGAGCGCTGTGTTTCGGTATCATCATGGGCGCAATTTCCCCGATCATCGGAGAGGAAAAAGCGGCTGTTGTATCCGGTATTTTGCAGGCCAGCGCCGGAATAGGTGATGCGCTGATGTCTCCTGCTCTGCAATCTCTGATCCAGTGGAAGGGGATCAGTTTCACAATGCCCGTTTTCTCTGTGCCGATTTTGCTGACGATTCCGGCCGTGATCTGGCTCGGAAATAAGGGGAAGAAATCAGCCGTCGTGCAGTCCACGGAATCGGCACGGAAGGAGAAATTATCTCAGATTTTGGGGACTGCGTTTCGTGATTCGGCGTACTGGTGCCTTTTGATCGGTTTCTCTACCTGCGGTTTCCATATGGCAATCATCGAGACGCACCTGTACTCTCAATATGTTTCAAACGGCATTCCGGGAAGGATCGCTTCTCTGACTCTTACAGTCTATGGAGTTATGACGATGATCGGAGCCGTGATAACCGGCTTCCTGGGGCAAAAATTCCGGATGAAGAATGTACTGGCAAGCGTTTACGGCATTCGGGTTATCATAGCGCTCGCGTTTTTGCTCCTGCCCAAGACCATCCCATTTGCATTTACTGCAACCGCAATGCTGGGACTGACCGGGGACTCTACGGTTCCGCCCACCACAGGAATTATCAGTAAAAAGGTCGGGGTTGCCCGTATGGCAGTGGTTTATGGCTCCATTTTTATCGGACACCAGATCGGCGCTTTTTTCAGCGCATGGCTGGGTGGTGTGCTGGTCGGGACTTCGATGGGATATAACGGCCTTTGGGCAGTTGATTTGTGTCTGGCTACTGTTGCATCGATTGCAAGCTACAGGATTAAAGAATAGCGTGAAAGTTATAAAAACGGTCATGCCGACATCCACACCAACCTGATTACGATTCCATTGGAGACGGATTATACCATGCCCTATGGACTTGTTTATGCAAATGAGCCGACACCTGCGGCAAAAAAATTTGTCCAAGCAGTGACAGAATTAGGAATTTTCAAGTAAATATGTAATAG
>JAJQCZ010000048.1 GCA_021202465.1 Lachnospiraceae bacterium
TTGTCTGGCCGTCAAACAGAACGGTGTTGAACAGATCGGCAAACCGTTCATTGGATTGCCAGAACTCCTTCAAGATAACATCTGCTTTCATGGTATCCTCCTGACTCTCTCCCTGAACAGAGCTTCGGAACACCGCAAGCAAAAATCAGACACCTTCATTGTATCAGTTTTTTAGAGGATTGCAATTGGAAGATTTCTGGCTTGATGAATATCTGTAAAACTTTGTCACGGCTGATGTGACGAGGTATCTTCTCCCTTCCCATGAAATACAAAATCGGATTCCAGCAGATTGCGATGGAGATATTTTTCACTGTAGCGCAAAAGACAACAGGCAATAAGAAATTGTGATTGTACAGCTGGATCGTTAAGGTCGCAGCCTGTCAAAGCAGAAATCTTTTTGATCTTATTCAGTACAGTGTTTCGGTGCATGTATACAAGTTCAGCTGTTTTTGCGGCACTTTGATTGTTCTGCAGCCAGATATGCAGCAGATTTAGCAGATCTGTTCCGTGAGAGGCGTCATAGCGGGCAAGACGTATGACAGCAGGATGAATCAGATAGGCAAAATTATAGTGACCATATTCTTGAATGAAACTTTTGAGTGCCAGGTCAATGATCAGATAGTGAATATTGTCTCCAAGCGTAAACAGGCGTTCCTCACGGCGGAATCGTACACTGTAGCTGATTTTCAGGAGCCTTCTTACCAGTTTGTATTGTGTCCAGAAATGACCGTAACGGCGGAAGGGCTCTCCGATTCCGGCACATGCATGGAAGCGGGGTAAGATGTCTTCCAGTATCTGGCGGCTTTCTTCTTCCAGAAAAGGAGCAGGCTGCTCGTCATAGGTCAGAAGCAGGACAATCTCATTCTGCCAGAGAGCCTGATTTGTGTTTGGAAGCGCTTTTTGGAGGGCTAACTGGAATTGAAGTATGAGATTTTCGCTGGGAGAGCCGGAATCAAAGCCTATGATGATACATCGAATGTATTTCCGGACAGGGCAAGGGAGTGCCTGGAACAGGCGAATAAGATCCTTCTCTTCGCGAACATCTCCGTTCAGCACATTTTGCAGCAGATTTGTAAAGGCTTCTTGCTGATCGGAAGGAAGGACAGCTGATTCATTCAGACGGTTGCGAATCGCACAGGCGAGAAGCAGGGTAAGAGTGGGAAGATCTTCTTTTTCGGTCTCGTTTCCCAGTGCAATAACATAGCCGACACAGGCAGAGCCAAGACAAACCTGAGAGATGCAGTATATGTGTCCGTTTTCACGATAAATCTGACACGCATCAATGGTTTCTTCTTTTGAGAGCGCAAAAAGTGTTTCGTCCGGTTCTTTTTTTGGCAAATGGAAAGAATCCTCCGGCAGATGGGACGGATAAAGAATCTGATATTCTCTGTTCAGGTAATAGAGCTCTCGTCCCAGTTCCTTTTTAACATAATCCAGCAAATATTCCAGAGAAAATCGTTCCAGATGAACATTGAAGAGGGTATTTCTCCATGTCTGGTACTGGCAGAGCATTTGATTGATACGATTATATACGTGGATGAAATCTTCTTTCAGGGACAGACCGATATAATTCCGGTGTTCTTTCTTCAGAATGAGATCTGCCTCCGGATCATCGAAGAACAGCATGATTGCACCGGGAAAGATGATCTTCTGCTCCATCAGGCGTACTGTGCAAGGAGTGGGAAACAGATAAATTGTTCCCGCGTGAAAGGAGGTTTGGTCGCAATAAAATTCCTGACTCAGGATATTGTCAGGGCATGTCTCCCATGCGGCTTGACTGACAATCGCAGGTGCGAGAAGTTTCAGCAGGTAATGGATTTTAGAGTTAGTAACTTTCATACTGTGCGCCCCCTTTTGTATACCCTTTTATTATAGATGATGTTCCAGGAAATTCAATGGCAGGGAATGTTTGAATTTTGCGGTGATTTTCACAAAAATATGCCCGTGATACAACTTTTGTCCATTTTTTGTGCGGGTAACACAAAGGCAATAGGAGAGAGTGGTTTTCAGAAGCATATTTTTAGGGAATGTTTTATAATTCCACTATAAAACGGATGGCCACCCGTGAGGTACGGCACCGGCGTGTTCTCCTGGTGAGAACTCTGGTGAAAATATTAGCCAAATTACTTTAGGAGGAGTCAAATGGCATTAACAATTCTCTTTTTTGTCATTGTTGCGGCAATCATTTTTGTGGGGATAAAATTCGATGTGAACTTTGGCCTGCTGGGAATTATTGCAGCACTGTGTATCGCAGCGATCGTGTGTAACATGTCAGCTACGGATGCCCTCACAGAATATTTCCCTTTGTCACTGTTTTTCAACTTACTTATTACTACATTGTTTTATGGATTCGCCAATGCGACCGGTGCGATGGCCGGTGTTGCGCAGCGGATTGCCTACGCATTTCGCGGTCATGCAGCTCTTCTTCCCTTTGTCGGATATTTCCTGACGATTGTGGTATCCGCGATGGGACCGGGAGCTACCTCTACACCGATCATCGTCTCAGCGTTGGTATTTTCCCTGGCTATACAGGCCGGTTATCATCCAATCCTGGCTTCTTTGGCTGTCTGGTCCGGTACGATGGTGGGAGCTGCTATGCCCTGGATGTCTGACTGGCAGACTCGTACGGGAACTTACCAGTCCCTGCTGGGAGATGAGTATCTGCCGCAGATTGAGCATTCTCTCTGGCTGCTGCTGTTCTGGTTCTTTGTTGTGTATACAATCGTTTTTGTTGCGGCCTATTTCTTCTTTGGCGGCTACAAGGTGAAGGGGAAAACGGTAGATGTGGAGAAGCCGGAACCGTTTACGAAGGAACAGAAGCTCTCCATCATCGTAGTTGTGGGTGTTGTGGTTTTGCTCATTGTTCCTCAGTTTGTGGAACTGATTGCACCGAATCCTGTAACATCCTGGATGAAGACTTACCTTTCTATCCAGGTTCTGGCGGCGATCGGAGCAGGAATTCTGGCGGTTGCCCGTGTGGCGAAGTTTAACGATGTGATTAAGAATCAGGTACCCTGGGGATTGATCCTTACGGTTTGCGGTATGATGTTCCTGATGAAGTTTGCTGATTCGATGAACGTCGTGACGACCTTTGCAACGCCGCTTTCCACCGCGAACCTGCCTCTGTGGCTGTTGCCTGCGGCTCTGCTGGCGGTCAATGGTGTACTGACATATTTCTGCGATGGTCGGGCGGTTTCCCCGATGCTGCAGCCTCTGTATCCGGTGTTTGTTGCTCTTGGCTGCCCGGTGGAAGCTGTGTTCCTCAGCCAGATGTTTGGCGGAACCGGTCCGTCCCTGAGTCCCTTCTCTACCGGAGGTGCCATGTCTCTGTTGGGCTGCCCGGATGACAAACGTGACGAAACAGTTCGCGTACAGATGGTATTACCCTGGATTATTCTTGCATTTACCTTCCTTCTGTCTGTGATCGGCTGCTTCCGCTGGTTCACGGTATAGGATGCCGAATGAGCGGGTGTGCTGAGGCTGCCCGCTCTTATTATGCGCAGGGGCGCGAGTAAGGTTTTTATGGCTTACGCCATACGTGCCCCACGCAGGCGGGTAGGATGCGGGAAAAGTCGCCTCCTACCCGATCAGATTTTTGAGGTTTTGTACAGCAGGATATAGTTAAATAGGAGGATGAAAGCTATGAGTATTTTACAGTATCGTTTCCGTTCACGTATTTTAAAGATGAACACTGCCATTACCGTTACCATCCCGGAGCCGTCGGATCACAAAACGCCGCCGGAGCGGACGCTGGATGAGATTTATCACGGAAAGAAATATCCGACGATTTATCTCTGCCATGGAGGCGGCGGCGATAATACCCTGTGGACGCGTAATACCCGCGTGGAGATGTACGGGAATGAAAAGCGTGTGATGACGGTCTCCATGGATCTGGAGGAGAGCTTCTGCTGTGATATGAAGTGCGGCAGGAAATATTTTACCTATGTGACAGAAGAATTGCCCCGTCTGGTACAGGCTCTGTTCCCTTCTTCCCCGGCTCGGGAGGATAATTTTGTGGCGGGATTTTCCATGGGCGCGCACTGTGCGATGAAGATCGCGCTTCGCTGCCCGGAAAAATTTGCCGGGGTATGGGCAATGTCCGGAGCAAAGGATCAGGTAAAGATGGATCAGTTGGCCAGGAAACAGGGCATTATGGCTTCCAATGATCTCATTGAAGCGGCCTTTGGCCCTATGGACGAGGTTCGCGGCGGAGAGAATGACCTGCCTGCTCTGGCGAAGTCTCTGACCGAATCGGATCGTCCCCGGCCGGCAATCTTCCATTCGTGTGGTCGTCAGGATTATGGTCTGGAGCTGTGTCAGGAGTTTGCTGACTATCTGACGGAGCTGGGGCTGGAGAATCAGTTCTTTACGCCGGACGGAATTCATGACTGGTATTACGCGGACAGGATGATTCATAAGGCGATTTTTGAAGGACTTCCTATCCGGGAGATTGATTACTAAAAGGAGAAGGCCATGACAGAATATAAAAATAACCCATTTCCGGTCAGTACACCGGAAGAACAGGGAATTCCTTCCGCGGCGGTCATTCATTTTTTTGAGCAGGTAGAGGCCCGAGATATTGAGCTTCACAGTCTGCAGGTGGTGAGGAATGGCTCTTTGTGCATTAATACAGTGGCGGCACCGTATACCTGGGACAGCTTTCATCGCATTTTCTCTGCGGCCAAGGGCGTGGTCGCTACGGCGATCCTTTTTGCCATTCAGGACGGATATTTTGAGATAGATTCCCTGGTAGTGCCGCTGCTTCCGGAACGTTATCTGCCGGAGGATCTGGATGAGCGCTGGCAGCGTCTGACGGTGTATCATCTTCTGACGATGACATCCGGTCACGACTGCGATACGCTCTTTAAGATGTGGGGAAAGAGTGACTGCTGGATTCGCACGTTTTTTGAGACGCGGCCGGCTTACGAACCCGGGACATATTTCTGCTATGATATGGGTGCGCAGTATGTGATGAACGAGCTTATCGCACTTCATACAGGAAGGGATACGGGAAAATATCTGAAGGAAAAGCTTTTTGACAAGCTGGGAATTCAATATACAAACAATTATACGGAACCGGAAGGGTTGTTTTTTTCCTCTTCGATTCAGTTTACGCCGGATGCCCTGACGAAGCTTTCTCAATTCTACCTTCAGAAAGGAATGTGGGAAGGAGAACAGCTTCTGCGGGAAGATCTGGCTGAGGCAGCGGGAGCGCATCACGGCCCCAGCTTTCATTATGATCCGACCGGTCTCACCGGCCAGGTCGGACGCTGGGAAGGATATGCTCTCCATATGTGGCGTCTCTATGGCGGCTTTGCTTTCCGGGGAGGTCAGGGCCAGGTGGGGCTTATCCTGCCGGATGAAAAGATGGCGGTAGGGATTACCTGCGCGGACAGCAACTATGATGAACTGATTGAAATCTTTTATCGTACAGTTATTGGAGAAAGCTTTAATCATCCGATCAAGGTTAATGCGGGCGATGCGGCGAAAGCGGCCTGGCTGCAGAACACGTTCAATCTGGCTCCCCGAAATGTGACCGATTCTTCTTCTGAGGCAGCGCGGGTCAGTGGAGTAACTTATCTGCTGGAAGAGAATCCGGTTGGTCAACAGGAGTTGACTTTTATTTTTGAGGAGAATCAGGTGAAGATCCATTCGGTCAGTGACCGGGAAGAAAAGACAGTGATCTGCGGTTTGCGTGGCCAGTGGCCGGAAGGCGATCAGGGATATATTCTTACCACCGCAGATCCGGAACATGTGGCGGACCTGGACCGCATTTTTGGTTATGATACGCACCGAACGATGTACAGCGGTGGCTGGAGCCGTCAGAATACTTTTGCTTTCCGTCTTCGCAGTGCCTCCCTCTTGTGCGATTATCGTTTTGAATGTGAGTTTATCGGAGAGGAGATCTTCCTGAAGCTCTCCTACAATACGGTGATGTCGAGAAACAAGTATAAGGATCGGACGAAGGCGCCAGCTGTATGGATTCATGGAAGGAAAAAAGACGAAGACGGTGGGAAATGCGTATGAAAAAGGAAACCTTGACCATGGTGGGCGTAGGAGACTGCGCCCCCTACCGGAAGGATCTGGCATCCTCCTTTCGACATGTAGTTCCTCTTCTGCGAGGCGCGGATCTGACCTTCGGGCAATTGGAAGCTGTGCTGAGTCTTCAGGGAACGCCGTCTTCCTGCACGCGCATGCCCTGCTCTTCCCGTCCGGAGGTGGCGCCGGTCATGCGGGAGGCAGGTTTTGACGTGGTGTCCTTTGCATCCAATCACGCGCTGGATTATGGACGGGAAGCATTCTGCGAGACTCTGCAGCATCTGCGGGAGGCTGGACTCGCAGTAACTGGCGCAGGAGAAAATGAAGAATCGGCTCGTCGATATCCGGTGTTAGACGTAAAGGGAACGAAGGTGGCAGTGCTGGGCTACTGCTCCATCCTGCCTCAGGGCTTCTGGGCGCAGGAGCAGCGACCAGGCTGTAACCCGGCCCGGGGGCTGACTGCGTATGCGGCGGTAGAACATGACCAGCCGGGGACACCCTGCCGCATTTATACCTTTCCTCATCCGGAAGATCTGCAGCACATGATCGAGGATATCGAACAGGCGCGCCGGGAGGCGGACGTCGTAATCGTATCCATGCATTGGGGGATTCATTTCAAAGAGGCGGAGATCGCAGAATATCAGCGATATTATGCACATTTTGCGATTGATCACGGAGCTGATCTGGTTCTGGGGCATCGTGCACACATCCTGAAACCCATCGAAATCTATAAAGGACGTGTGATTTTCTACAGTCTGGGCAATTTTGCCATGGAAGAAGTAACGGATATGCTGCGGGATCAGGCAACGCTGCATCAGGACATGGCAACATCGAAAAATCACCGGGAAATGACGGCAATCTCGGATGCCTTTGCGGTGACAAAACGGAGCTTTCCCATGGACTGCTACTATACCATGATAGCAAAATGGACAGTGGAAGAGGGGAAAATCAGCCGGGTTTCCTGTCTGCCTGCTTATCTGCCTGAAGACGGTGCACCTTATGTGGTAAAGCGAGAGGATCCGCTTTTCGATGAGATTCTGTCTTATATGGAGAAAATTACGGAGAAAGAAAAACTGGATACTCGATATTCTGTATGTGGAGACGAAATCGTCCTGGCGGAGGGGGTGACCGGATGAATCTGACAGAGAAACTGGCGGATTTTGTTGTAAATCTGCGCTATGAGGAAATCCCCGCGCCGGTGATTGAGACACAGAAGAAATCTGTTCTGGATGCTCTGGGTATCACCTATGGAGCCTCCGGGCTGGGAGATGGTTGTGCGGAGCTTCTGGATACGGCGATTGAGGGGGCGGCGGACGGAAAACCGGAGGCGACAGTCATCGGTGGTGCTGTTCGGCTGCCCGCTGTATGGGCCGCGTTCGCGAACGCAGCCATGGCTCACTCTCTGGATTTTGGGGATACACAGATGCACGCGGTGGTTCACTCGAATGCGTCCACTTTTCCGGCAGCGTTGGCTGTGGCTGAAAAGAGAGGGAATGTATCGGGAAAGGAATTTCTGACTGCTTTGGTGGCGGGAAGTGAAACAGCCTGCCGGATAGCGTTGGGAGTACACAGTGATCTGGAGGGGCGTGGGTTCTATATGGCGCCCATTTATACTTCTTTTGGAGCTACCGCAGCGGTGGGCCACCTGATGGGTCTTGGCAGGCAGGAGCTGGTAGATGCTTTTTCCCTGAATCTCTGCCAGACAACCTGCAGTGCAGAGCTGATGAACAATGCAGATACCTGGGTACGTTCCGTCCGGGAGGCGTTCGCAGCGAAGAATGCGTTACTTTCCTGCATGATGGCTTCACGGGGCGTGAAGGGATTTGCTGATCCTCTCCAGGGAAAATATGGTTTCTATCAGGCTTATGCCGGGCAAGCGGGAGATGAAGAAGCTGTTCTGGAGGGCCTGGGCAGTCATTTTGAGGCGGGAGAACTCTATTTTAAATTGTGGCCAAGCTGTGCGGGGACTCATCCGGTGATTCGTCTGCTGCGGGAACTGTCAGAACAGGAAGCCTTAGACTGGCAGGAGATTCAAGAGGTACATGTGACCACGTCGGTAAGAAACAGGATGCTTATGGAGCCACTGGAGGTTCGACGCAGACCGGACACCTCAATTGTGGCGAAGTTCAGCATTCCTTATACGGGGGCGCTGGCTTTGATATCCGGAACGGTAACTCTGGGGGATTTTTCTCCGGAGCGTCTGAGAGATGCGGATGTTCTTTCTCTGGCAGATCGTTTTACATATGAAGTGCGGGAGGATTGGGGAAAAGAAGAAGGAATGAATACGGATGTCAGCGTTTATATGAAAAATGGCCGATGCTTTGTCCGTAAATATCGGGAACAGGGACAACTTCAGAATGAACCATCTTGGAAGGAGATGGAGGAGAAGTATCTGGCGACAGCTTCCTATGCCGTCCGTCCCCAAGGGGCAGAAAAATATCGCAGTATAGCAGAAGAAGTTCGCCGACTTGAACATATGGATAATATGGTAAAGTGGGCAAGAGAGCTTTGAAATATACAGGGCTGCCGCATGCACAGTTTTCAGTGCATGCGGCAGCCCTGTATACCTGTATAGATCGGAGGGGATGATAACACGGTTCACGTTTTGCCCTGCATTCCGAATTTTAAATCTCTGATGTCACGATGGAGGAAGCAGGGGCTTCATTTATTAGCATCTCACGAACCTCTGCCTCCGGGAGTCCCAGGAGCAGAGCAATCTCTGTTATGCTCCGTCCGTCTGAGAACCATCTTGTGGCCAGAGTCTGATTTCTTTGGGAGATGCCCTGAGAATAACCTTTCCTGTTTTCTTCCTGCCTCCAGTTTTCCAGTGCTGTGCATAACTGCATATGTTCCGACCTCCTTTTCTTCCCGGGCTGTACGAATTGCTGTGAACCAAGGATGGTTCCGATTACAGTAAGGAGCTCCTCTGTGACATCCTTGTTCTTATATTGTTCCAGAACATAGTCTACACGACCCCGTTGAAGCTCCCGGGAGATTTCAAATACGGTGCGAACCTCGTCATTGCGGAAATCGTAGCGTTCGCTGTCACAGACCTGTACGAGATTCATCCGGTAATCTGAAAAAATATCCCCGATGGGTTTCGGCATCTCCGTGATCATGTCCCTCAGACAGAGCGGGCCGTCCCACGGATTCTCTCCATAGTAGACGACAAGGGTGAGAATCGGGTGAAGGCGGTCTTCCCGATGCAACCCGGACAGAAATTCCTCTTCCGTCTGTCTGCCAGCTTCCTTCCGGCGCTTCCCGGTGAGTTCCCGATATTCTTTCAGGTATCCTAAGCCGTCGTACAGAAGCGCCCGGAGAGGCATGGCATAGTGGGTCCGCTGCTGGTTTTCCAGACCGCAGACAACGAAATCCACGCCGTGAGCGGTCTTTTTCACCACATCTCTTGTACGTGCGAGCGGTTTTTCGTAGCCCCTGAGCCGAATAAGACCTGACATATCCGTGTCTGCTTCGGAGAGCGCTTCCACATGCAAGATTGTCTGGCCGTCAAACAGAACGGTGTTGAACAGATCGGCAAACCGTTCATTGGACTGCCAGAACTCCTTCAAGATAACATCTGCTTTCATGGTATCCTCCTGGCTCTCTCCCGGAACAGAGCTTCGGAACACCGCAAGCAAAAATCAGACACCTTCATTATAGCAGTTTTCAGAGGGAGCGCAATCGGAAGATTTTTGATCAGGAGATTTTCTGTAACATGTTGGGTATAAAAGTCACACATCTCCGCAGCCGGGACGGAAGTGTGGACAGTTTCCCCAAAGTGTGATAGCATGATTTTGAAAGATAGCATGAAAATCGGAAGCTCATCAGCTGAGCAGATCTGAGAAACAGGAAGGGAATCCCATGAAAAAAAGTGCAAGTGATTGTGTGCTTGATTATATTTACGATAAAATCATCTCCGGCCAGTGGACGCCGGGGACGAAAATAGCCACAGAAACGGAGCTGCAGGCCGAGACGGGCGTCAGCAAGACTTCGGTGCGTTCCGCTGTAGAGAAACTGGTGGCCATGGAAATTCTTACCAAACGTCAGGGCGACGGAACATATGTCGCCGATGTGTCGGTTTCCAGTATGTTTAATCCGCTTCTTTCCAGCCTTCTGACCAGTTACTATGATCCGGTTACAGTGCTTGCGTTCCGCGAGATTATCGAACCGGCCTGCGTTGAGCTTTTTGTAGAATACTGCGATGACGAACAGATCGCGCAGCTGGAGGAGTGTCTCCGTGAAATGGATGCCAATCAGTACGATGCGGATACAGATCTGTTCTATAAGGCGGATAATCGATTTCATCTCATCATCGGACTTGGGACAAACAATGCGATTCTGTCCAAGATCATGAATATTCTGGATACGGTCATGGAGAAGTACCATAAGTATGCCAACAAGAGTATTGGCGCCAAAACCGGCGTGGCAGAGCACGCCGGTATACTGGAAGCCATTAAATCCAGAGATAAGGAACTGGCCTCTCTGCTGATGAAACGTCACATTCAGAGATCCATGCGCGATATTAATGAAGCGATCGCTGCGGATGCTGCTTTAACGGCATCAAAGAACGAGACGGAATAGCTCCTGTCAGCATTTTTCGCGTCGGCGGAAATCCCTCCACACATCTTCAAAGGGCTCGCTGCGTGTGGGCAGGGGATGCGGTTCGCGCCAGGTTACGCTGATTTCCCCATCACGGTATACAATTTCCTGAATCTGAGACGGTTCGTTTTCATCTTCCGGACTGTATGTAAAGGTTTCCGGCAGAAAATCGTAAGGCCTGATACCATCCGGGCGATAGTATAAGGCGCTGCCGCGGCTTTTCCCGTTTGCCTGGATATAGTCCAGCATGGAATGCAGGTACATAAGCTGGGAAATCAGAATATCTCTGTATTTAAAGAATGAGGGCAGATCGCAGGGACCGGTGACAGTACATATTTCAGCGAGGGAATCCAGCTGATTTTTAATCCGGACCAGGGCGGAGGAGATGTCGGCTTCGTTCCTGAAAGCGGCGCCGATATCACTCATAAGCTTCTGCGTGCCGGTGATGCAGGCGTTGATATTGCTGTTTGTACTCAGTGGCAGGGACTCTGCGAGATCGATCATTTCTTCGATCTGATGAAGCGTTTCGCGGCTGACAGCTCCGTCGCGGGAATGATGGTCGGCAGAGAGGGCGATGCATTTCGCGGCCCGCAGCGCGCCTACCTGACCGGCATTGAGCGCTGAACCGCCGGGGCGCCGGACACCATGACTGCAGCTTGCTTCACCGACGCAGAAAAGGCCGGGCAGAGTCGTACGCCAGTGGTTGTCTATGGCAAGTCCGCCGTTGTTGTGCTGGGCACACAGAGCGATCTCCAGGGGAGTCGAAGACAGATCGATCCCTTTGTTCATATAGAAGTCGGCGGCGGGCTTGTTCATGTGCAGAAGCCGATTGTAAGGAACGTCGATGCAGGCTCCCGTTCGGCTCAGATATTCTCTGGCTTCTTCGGGCAGCTGCCCGAAATCAATGCCGCCGCAGGGATCAGTGGTAAAGTCCAGGAACACCCGGCGGTTCTTTTTTGTTTCCAGATATACTAGAACGTCGATCAGGGAGGAACCGCTGTCGATCTTATGTATGTCCAGGGGCCACTGATACCCCTTGAGGAACACATTGAGCAGCAGCTGGTTTTTGTCGGTGAAATAATCCAGCAGAAATTCTCTCTTGTCGTTTCCGTCCGGATCCGTGGAGAGAAAGCGGGGCAGAGACTGCATGTACGTGCCGGAGACATTCCATCTGGGATTCAGGGAGGCCAGGCCGTACTGCCATTCCGTCAGATTGCGTCCGGCCGCTCCGGCCTCGAAGGCCAGACCGTTGGAACCATGATGTCCATAGGGATACACACTGTCATAATAGATACCGGCCGGGCCGCCGGTGGCATAGATGATATTGTCGCATAAAAATACCGTATACAGTGGAGTGGTTTTTGCATCGCTCCCTGTATTTTTTTGCGTATTTATACACAACAGACCCGCTGCGGCGCCGTTGTGAGTGAGAATGCGGATCACCTGATGGTGATCGTAGATGGGAATCTGACGTTGTCTGACACTCCGTTCAAGAGCCTCCGTCATCATTTTAGAGGTGTAAGGGCCGGCGCTTGTGGCTCTGTGTCTGGGGTCGCGATCCGTTTTATAGCCCACATATTCGCTGAATTCATTGCAGGGGAAGGGGACGCCGAGGTCGACAAGATGCATGAAGCAGCGTACAGACAGGGCTGCTTCACACAGTGCCAGGTCGCCGTCCACGCATTTACCGCTCATCAGATTATTGGCCATTTCGCTGACGCTGTCCGATTCGTCCTCACTGATGGAAAGCTTGTAATAGGTCTGCTTGTCGGAGCCGGCGTTTCGGGATGTGCCGCAGTTCATGTGCTCCGTTACGATGGCGATATCCTTTTCCCCGAAACTATGAAGATAATCTGCGGAAGCAAGCCCTGCTGCCCCGCTGCCGACGACGATTGTCCTGTGCGAAATGATCGGGATGGATTTGCCGCAAATACTGGCAGTGCGCATATGTTTCTCCTCCTTGTGTCAGGCGTCCCTCCGCTTTCAGCGGCCGGGATCGGATGGTGATATCTGAAGCTAAGCGGATGGCGGCTGAAAACAGTGCTTCCTGTGTGTCAAAGGAAGATATACAACGAACGGCAGGGAGAACAAGGACCATCGCATAACTTGCAGTCATCGTATCATATGATGAAACAAAAGTAAATAGATAATACGAATTTTTGGTCAAAGGAAAGATAAAAGATATCACGAAGCGACCAAGTTCCCGGGAGATCTTCACTGGCCGATGCTCTTGATATGGCATATTTTAAGCACTGATTAGAGAAAACTCCCCAAAAAAAATACAAATTAGGGCTGGACAAATTCTCTGAGGCGTGATAATATGCCATCAAAAGATAATATGAATTTGAGAAAAGAGGGAAGACCTCACAAAACAATAATGAACGATTCATAATATCTTTAACCACCTCATACAGGGGGAAGGAGGAGCAATGGCTAAGATTATTTCCGCCGAGCAGGCGGCTGAACTGATTGCCAGCAATCAGACTGTGGCAATCCTTGGTTCCGGGGGAGGCATCTGTGAACCGACATGTATTTTAAAAAAGATTGAAGAGCGTTATCTGAGAGACGGCGCTCCCACAGGCCTTACCCTTTACCACGCCAACGGGATTGGGGATAAGGAATCCATTGGAACAGACTGTCTGGCTCATGAGGGACTGGTGAAGAGAGACATTGCCGGTCACTGGAGTATGGCACCCAAGATGGCCAGACTGGCTCTGGAGGAAAAGGTAGAGGCCTATAATTTTCCTCAGGGAGTGATGTCACAGATGTATCGTGCCGTGGCGGCCCGCACCCCCGGTGTCATTACCAAAACAGGTTTGCATACATATATTGATCCCCGTGTTGAAGGCGGAAAGATGAATCGGTCCGCTACGGAAGATCTGGTGCGGGTCATTCAGCTTGACGGCGAGGAATGGTTGTGGTATCCGGCGTATAAGTTCGATGTTGGCCTGGTACGGGGCACGACGGCGGACTGCCGGGGGAATATTACGTATGAAGAGGAAGCGGCTGTGCTGGATGGGATCTCACTGGCACAGGCGGTCAGGAGCAGCGGTGGGATTGTCATCGCTCAGGTCAAGTACCTGTCTCAGGAGAGTGCAAAAGCGAAGGATGTCGTGATTCCTGGCATTTATATCGACTATATTGTCGTAGACAGTGAACAGAAGCAGACCTGTGAACGCGTCTATGATCCGGCTCTTGCGGGAAATATACGTACACCCTATGCGGCGCTCCCCGCCATGCCCATGAGTCCAAGAAAAGTGGTTGCACGCCGCGCCGCAAAGGAACTCAAGCCGGGCGCGGTTGTCAATCTGGGCGTGGGCATGCCCGACGGGATTGCATCTGTCGCCAGAGAAGACGGTTATATTGACGATCTGACTTTTACGGTTGAGCAGGGCATTATCGGCGGTATGCCGATGGGCGGAGTCATTTTTGGGGTGTCCCACAATGCCGATGCCATAATCGATCAATCGCTGCAGTTTAATTTCTATGACGGCGGCGGACTGGACGTGTGCTTCCTCGGAATGGCGCAGCTCGATCAGCAGGGCAATGTGAATGCCAGCAAGACCGGCGCTCTCCTGTCCGGCTGCGGCGGCGCGATCAACATTTCTCAAAACGCGAAAAAAGTTGTTTTCTGCGGCACCTTTACCGCAAAGGGATGCAGGGAAGAGATTGCGGGGGGAAGCCTGAAGATTCTTCAGGAGGGTCAGATCCGAAAGCTCGTGGGTGCTGTTGATCAGATCACCTTCAGCGGCAGGTATGCGGCCAGCATAAAGCAGCCGGTTCTCTATGTTACGGAAAGAGCGGTCTTCCGGCCGGATGACGGTCAGGTGGTTCTGACCGAGGTCGCCCCCGGCGTCGACCTGGAACGGGATATTCTGGCGCACATGGATTTCGTACCGGTTATTTCTGAGGAGCTTAAGCTGATGGACGCGGATATTTTTGCGTAAGTCCGCATCAGAACAGGAAAATTCCTCGGGTCGCCTGTATCAGGGCGACCTGAGAGAAAAAAAGATAAGGAGTAGAAAGAATGATGGAAACAGTTGAAATCAAGCGTGACGGTCTGACCCTGAGAGGCTTCATGACGGTTCCGGATACGCCGGAGTATGACATGGTGATCCAGTTCCATGGCTTTCAGTCGAACTGCGGACGTGAGGAGGATTCCCTGATGTTCATGATGAGCCAGCATCTGAGCTCTCTGGGACTGGGAACCATCCGCGTGGATTTTAATGGCCACGGGGAGAGCGACGGAAAGATGCAGGATATGACCGTTCTCAATGAGGTCGAGGATGCGAACGCCGTTCTGAGGTATGTGAAGAGCCTCCCGCAGGTGCGCAGGATTTATTTGCTGGGACATTCCCAGGGCGGTGTGGTGGCCAGCATCCTTGCCGGGTATTATCCGGACGTGGTGGATAAGCTGGTGCTGATGGCAGCGGCGGCGACTCTGAAGGATGACGCGCTCAAGGGGACGATTATGGGGATGACCTATGATCCTCACGCAATACCGGATGTCATGAATGTACGTGGGATTGATATGGGAGGTTTTTATTTCCGGACCGGACAGACGCTTCCCATCTATGAGTGGGCGTCGCATTATGAGGGACCGGTCTGTATCATGCATGGCGATGCGGATGTGATGGTCGATTGCAGTGCGGCAAAGAAATTCCATGCGGGATATAAGAACAGTGAGCTGCACCTGGTTCCGGGCGGCAATCATTCCTTTACGGATGAAGCGCGCGGGATCGGAATGAAGATTGCGGGAGAATTCCTGCTCCGGGACTGACAAAAGAGAAGGACAGGAGGAGATGGTATCATGGCAACGCAGATCCGTCTGGAAATCAGGGAAAAGGTTGCATATATCAATATTTTTGAAGAGATAGAAAGACATCCCTGCACGCTGGACTGGGAGTCCCTGAAAATGCTTGACGAGGCGATCGAACAGATCGCTGCCCGTAAGGAGCTGCGCGCGGCTGTGGTGCAGAGCCTTTCCCCCAAATCCTTTGTGGTGGGAGCGAACATTAATGCCCTGAAAGAGCTAGATGCGGAAAATATCGCTGATTGGGTCAGGAATGGGCATCAGATCTTCGGCAAGCTTCAGCGTCTGCCCATCCCGGTGATTGCCAGGGTGGAGCATTACGCGCTGGGCGGCGGTCTTGAGCTGGCGATGGCCTGTGACTTGATCGTCGCCTCCACGCAGGCACGATTCGCCCAGCCCGAAGCTTCGCTGGGCGTCATGCCCGGCTGGGGAGGCAGCTATAAGCTGGCCAATCTGATCGGCCCGGCCCGCGCGAAGGAGATGTTCTTTACCGGCGCGCAGATTGATGCGCAGCAGGCGTACGAGTGGGGGCTAGTCAATCATGTATGTGCCCCCGAGCAGTTAGATGAGGTGATTGATGGCATCCTTGCCGGGATCATCGGCAATGATGCCAGGGTTCTGCATTTGACCAAAGAGATCGTAAACTCCCATTGTCTGTCTCAGCTGGACCGGAGCGAATATGAGGAGGCCAATACCTCTTCGGCCTGTATGAGCTCCGAATCAACGAAAAACAGGCTCAGCGCTTTCTTTAATAACCGAAAAAAGAAGTGAGGAAAAAGAAGATGAAAATACTGACCTTTGGTGAAATCATGCTGCGCCTGAAGACGCCCGGCGTCGAGCGCTTTTTTCAGAATCCCGTTTTTGAAGCAACCTTTGGCGGCGGCGAAGCCAATGTAGCGGTCTCTCTGGCCAACTATGGTATGGACGTGGCGCTTTTAACCGTTCTGCCTGACAATCCTGTTGCTGACAGCTGCGTAAGGGAACTGAAGTATTTCGGTGTGGATACATCCCGTATCCTGCGCGGTCCGGGCCGTCTGGGTATCTATTATCTTGAAGCAGGGGCAAACCAGCTGCCCAGCAAAGTGGTCTATGACCGGGAGAATTCCGCCATCGCCGTGGCAAAGCCGGATAGCATTGACTGGGAGGCGGCTTTTGCCGATGTGAACTGGTTCCACATTTCCGGTATTACTCCTTCACTGTCGGAGACGGCCATGGAGCTATCTCTCCAGTCTGTGAAGGAAGCTCACAATAGGGGGATTACCGTCTCCTGTGATCTGAATTACCGGAAAAATCTCTGGAAATATGGGAAGAAGGCCTCAGAAGTTATGACAGTGCTGATGGATTCCGTCGATGTAGCGATTGCCAATGAGGAGGACATACAGATGTCTTTAGGCCTGTCCTCCGAGATTAAGGTGGAATCCGGCAAGCTGGACAGAGAAGCCTACAAGGCTCTGACAGACAAGGTCCTGGATCTTTACCCCAACCTCAGGCTGATCGCCGTGACACTGCGGGAAAGCTATAGTGCCAGTCATAACGGCTGGTCCGGATGTATGAATGACCGCCAGGATTTTTATGTTTCCAGACGCTATGACATCTGTAATATCGTTGATCGCGTAGGCGCCGGAGACAGCTTCTGCGGCGGACTGATTTACGGGTTGAACCACTATGACAGTCATCTTGATGCATTGCAATTTGCCGTGGCAGCCAGCTGCCTGAAGCACTCGGTGAACGGTGATTTTAACAGGGTCAGTGCAGGCGACGTGGAAAAGCTGCTGCAGGGCGATGGCTCCGACAGAGTACAGAGATAACAAAACTGAGAGAAAAACAGGAGAGGCAAAATGACTGTTTTAGAAAGAATCAGGGCTGTCGGTATCGTGCCGGTGGTCGTTCTTGATGAGGCGCACAGCGCCGTTCCCACGGCAGAAGCCATGCTGGCCGGCGGCATCGATGTGATGGAGATTACACTGAGGACTAACGCGGCTCTTGAGGCAATACAGGAAGTCCGTCGGCAATGCCCGGATATGCTTGTGGGAGCGGGGACCGTGATCAGTCTGGATCAATGCCGGGCTGCGGTGGAAAGAGGGGCCATGTTTATCGTTTCGCCCGGCTATAATCCAGAGGTCGTGCAGTGGTGTATGGATCATGATGTTCTCGTCATACCGGGATGTGTGACGCCCACGGAGATAACGCAGGCGATCAAGCAGGGGCTTCGGGTGCTCAAGTTCTTCCCGGCGAATGTATACGGCGGCCTGGACGCGATGAAAGCATTGTCTGCTCCGTTTGGCGGAATCAGCTTTATTCCCACCGGCGGTGTCAATGAGAAAAATGTGGGCGAATATATTCAGGCTCCCTGTGTTTTTGCCGTGGGAGGCAGCTGGGTGTGCTCCCGGAAGCTGATTCAGGCCGGTGATTTTGAAACCATTACCAGACTGTGCCGTGCCGCACGCAGCGCAGCACAGGGGGAAGAATATGTCAACGCAAAATAAATTTTCTGTATCGTTTTGTTGCAGCGGTCATTGTGAACGAAAAAAGGAGGCCTGTCAGAGAATTTTGAATTGCTCTGGCAGGCCTTTTCCTCACGCAATATCATGCGCCGTCCGGTTGATGACCTCGTCCTGGATTGCGCCGCTGAGCCTCGTGAAATAGGCGCTGTAGCCGGCGACTCGTACGACCAGCTCCGGGTGGGCCTCCGGATTCTCCTTGGCGTCGACCATTTCCTCCCGGTTCACGACGTTGAACTGGATGTGTTTGCCGCCGTGGGTCAGGTAGGTCTTGATCATGGAGCCCAGCTTCGCCAGATCCTCGTCGGTCTTCAGAGCGGAGGGGTGGAACTTCATGTTCATCAGGGTGCCCTGATAGGGGTCCTGATCTACCTTCATCGCGCTCTGCAGGACGGCCAGCGGACCGTGGGTGTCCATGCCGTGATTCGGGGAGAGGGAGGCATCCGCGAGGATCTCTCCGCCCTTGCGGCCGTCGGGCGTCGCGCCGGTGCAGGCGCCGCCGGGCTGGTGGGCCGAGATGGAGATGGCGTTGGGTGTAACTTTGCCGCCGTAGGCCGTATCCATGGAATAGCAGGTGTCGGCAAAAACCTTGTAGACCTCTGCGACCAGCTGATCTGGCAGATCCTCGTTGTTGCCGTACTTGGGAGCGGCGAGGAAATCGGCCCGCATGGCTTCATAGCCTTCCCAGTCCGCATCCAGGGCGGTCAGCAGCTCGGCCATCGTGTACTTCTTCTGATCGAAGACCAGCGTCTTGATGGCGGCCAGCGAGTCGCCGGTGTTGACGCCGCCCACGGCGCCCAGGAGGCTGCCGTTTTCGAAGTCAAAATGCCGGTCCAGGAGATCCTTGCCGGAGGAGACGCCGTCCTTCATCAGTGCGGAGCGGAAGGGATCGGGGAAGAGGCTGCGCTCGGCGATCAGTTCCACGTTGTTGCGCTCGGCGGCCAGGTGCATCAGGAAATCCATCTGGCGGTAGAAGGCGGCCTTGAAGCTTTCAAAGTCGGTAAATTCAGCGACGGAACCGGTGTGAATGCCCACCTGTTCCTTGGTGTAGCGGCAATAGCCGTCGTGCATGAAGATATCGAAGGCCTGGGCGATGATGAAGAAGGTCACCACCTGGCTGCGGGTCTTCGCGGGGATATTTCCGTCGACGCAGCCGGTCGCGCAGTAGTCCCGGGCTTCCTCCAGGGACATGCCGTTCATGGTGAAGAAGTTGATGTAGCTGTCGTCGCTGAGGAAGGCCGGCATACCCAGCCCGGTCTTCACGACTTCCAGAGCCTTCTGCATCAGTTTGTCGGGCGTTTTTTCGTGGACCCGTACAGTCACGGTAAAATGAGGCAGCTGGGTGTCGCGGGCGGATTCCAGCAGCAGGTAGGAGAGCTCGTTGGTGACGTCGTTCCCCTGTGTGTCCACGCCGCCGATGGTCCAGTTGTACCATTTGGCCATGCCGGAGTTCTTGGCCCGGTTGGCTTTGCCGGAGACGCGGTTGATCTTCATGACCTTGCAGCGCATGATCTCCAGGAGCTCCAGTACGTCGTCGTCGGTGAGCAGACCGGCATCGATGTCATGACGATAATACGGATACATATACTGATCGAAGCGTCCGGCCGTGGTGGTGGGAGAAGGGCAGGCCAGCAGGAAGGTGAACCAGAAGGACTGCATGGCCTCACGGAAGGTGTCCGCCGGTTCGTAAGGAACCTTGCGGCAGATGCGGGCCATCTCCAGGAGCTCGTCACGGCGGCGGAGGTTCGTCTCCTCCGCGGCCATCTGCTCCGCCAGATCGGCGTAGCGTCCGGCGAACCGCACCCAGGCCTTGAATACGCGGATCACAGCCTCCCAGTAGTGCTGTTTATCAATGGAGTCGGAGGCGGTGTAGCGCAGGTTCCGCAGGCATTCCTCCGCCTCGGCGATGATGGATTTGGCACCTTCCTTCAGGATCTTCTCATAATTGATGCAGACCAGGAAGAAGCCGGGTCCCAGGCCGTAGCCGGACATGGCGAAGCCGCCGCCTGAACCGCCCTTGCGGTCCTTCCAGGGGGCAGGATGCAGCCGGACTGCATGAAGGGCCAGAGCCGGTCATTCATGCCCAGAGACTGAGAAAGGGCGTCCACCAGGTTGCTGTTGAGTGCGTTGTCGGCAAAGCGCTGGTTCAGCCGATACAGCTCTTCCTCGTCCTCCGGAGAAATGGTATAGATTTCGCTTTTCAACGATTCCACCTCGTCCTTCGTCCAGACGCCGTACTCGTACTGCATCTCCATGCCGAAGGGCTTGCTGGCGCCGGAGCCGCACAACAGATCGTCCTCCTCGATGAAAATGGTGATGTTATCCAGAATGTGTTCATGGAGCCTGGCGCGGCGGATCACCATCGGTTCACCGCCGGTGGCATCCAGAGATTCGTTGGCCAGACGGAACAGCTCGATGCACAGGGGATATTTGCTGACGCGAAGGCTTTCCTTCATTTTCCTGACACGTTCGTTCATGAGACTCCTCCTTATAAATATGCGGGATTTCCTGCTCTGCCCGGGATGGGCGGAAATAAGATTGGTTTGTGTTTCTTCTATTTTATAAGGCGGCCCGGAGAGCAGCAAGAAAAATCCGGGTGTGCGGCAACGATTTGGGAGAGATGCACAATTTTTGCGGTTGATTTTGTGGAAGACATCATTTGAAAAGGAAGGGATTGTGGAAAACCGGAGGATATGGGACTCCCGGCAGGGCAGGGGGGAAGTCGGCGGATGCCTTCCGCAGGGACTTGTAAAAAAAACGATGCAATGTTATCATGGAAGGAACGAATGATTTGGCCCCGGAACTTATGCAATTCTGATAGGAACGCGGTTTTTGGAGATATTTATGAGTGATACGAATAACCTGGAGCGCCAGGAACGAAAGAGAGAACTGAGGAGAAACATTCAGCCGGATCTGGATGCCGAGGGGGCGAAGGCTCTCGATGCCCGCATCCTTCGTCGCCGCCGCTATATGGCAATCCGGATTCTGGGCGTCATACTGGTCGCTCTGCTGGTCTTTGCCGCCTACCGCTCCATACTGCGGACGCGGAAATTCACGGAAGCGACGGTCGTCTGGGAGAATACCGATGTGGCCGGAGGGAATGCGACCTATGAGGCCTTCGGCAATTATGTGGTGAAGGTCTCCAATGACGGAATTTCCTGCATTGACCGCAGCGGTACGGTGCTCTGGAACAGCGGATACACGATGTCCAACCCGGCGGTCTGTATCCGCGGGGATTACGGGGCTGTGGCGGATATTCAGTCGGAGACGGCGGTCATCTTTGACGAGAGCGGCGTTCTGGGAACAGTGAATACGACGCTGTCGATCCTGAATCTGACGATTTCCTCCCACGGGGTGCTGGCGCTGGTGCTGGATGATTCGGAAGTGAATTATGTGACATTTTACGACAATACCGGCAGTGAGCTGGACATCCGCATCAAGACCAAGCTCTCGGGGGACGGTTATCCGCTGGATATCGCTCTTTCTCCGAAGGGGACAGGCCTGATCGCTTCGGTGATGTACCTGGATCAGGGGACCATGCAGAACCAGATCGTTTTCTACAATTTTGATGTCGGGCAGAGTGAGTCCGACCGGGTGGTCGGGTATTTCGCCTGCGGAGAGACGGTTTTCCCGCAGGTAGTCTATCTGTCGGATACGGTGGCCTGTGCCTGTGGCGACAATCAGGTCAGTCTATATTCTCTGGAAAATGAGAGCCAGCCGACGCTGACCACCAGCATCGAGGTGGATTCGGAGATCCGCAGTGTGCTGACGGGTGAGGACCGGCTCGGGATCATCTGCGACGGGGAGGAGGGCGGCAGCACTCTGACGGTGTATGATACCTCGGGGCGGCAGATCTACACGGCGGAGATTGATTTCGAGTACACGCACGCGGAATTTTCCGGTGAAAATGTGCTGATTTATAATGAGACGGAATGCCTGATCCTGGGAGCCCGGGGTTCGGTTCGCTTCCGGGGAAGCCTGGAGGGCGGCATCGTGAAGCTTGTTTACACCGGTTCCGATTCGGCGCTGCTTTTTACTTCCACTTCGATGGAGCGCCTGAGATTCAGCTGACGGTGTGCGCGGGGGAACACACCGGTTACAGGGAAAGGAATATGTGAAACACCCATGAAAATTCGTACCAAGATGATCGTCGCTTTTGTGACGGTGATTCTGACGCCGATTCTGCTGATCTTTTTTTCGCTGCTGCTGATGAACCAGTTTCAGCTTCGCTCTTTCAGGGAGCGCTACGGCGTCGAGGATACAGGCTCTTTGCTGTCCTACAATACCATGGATCTGTTCAGCAATCTGACTTCCACGATGAGAGATCAGCTGGAGGCGATCGTGGAGGAGGACGCGGCACGGCTGGAGGACACAGACTATCTGGAGGAGCTCAATGAGGAGCTGTCCGGCCGGCAGTCCTATATGATTGTGATGAAGGATGCGGAGGTCTACTACGTGGGGCAGGAGGATTTCCCGGAAGAAATGCTTCAGTACCTGCCGCGGTGCGGTCAGCAGGATGTTTACGAGGACAGCGGTTATTATCTGGGCGGGGATTTCCAGTGCCTGATCACGCAGCAGTCCTTCAGCTTCCAGGATGGAAGTGAGGGAAATCTGTATCTGGTGACAGAGATCCGTTTTATCTTCCCGGAGATCAAGTCCATCCTTCTGGATGTCGGGATTCTGATCATCCTGGTACTGGTGATCACCGCGATTCTTCTGACCAGCTGGCTGTACAGCTCCTTCCTGAAGCCGCTGAAGGTTCTGCAGAGCGCGACAAAGTCGATTCAGGAAGGAAATCTGGACTTCTCTCTGGAGGTGACGGGGAAGGACGAGATCAGCGAGCTGTGCCGGGATTTTGAAGGCATGCGCGGGCGGCTGAAGGAATCCGCCGAGGATAAGATTCAGTATGACCGCGAGAATAAGATCCTGATCAGCAATATTTCCCATGATCTGAAGACGCCGCTGACGGCGGTGAAGGGCTACTGTGAGGGGATTCTGGACGGGGTGGCCTCTTCGCCGGAGAAGCTGGAAAAATACGTGCGGACGATTTATAATAAGGCCAATGACATGGAGAAGCTGATTGACGAGCTGACTCTCTACTCGAAGATCGATACCAACCGGATTCCTTATAACTATACGAAGATCCGGGTGAAGGATTATTTCGGGGACTGTGCCGATGAGCTGGCTCTGGAGCTGGAATCTCAGAATGTGGAGCTGACGTATTCCAACTATCTGGAGGACGATGTGATCATCATCGGCGACACAGAGCAGCTTAAGCGCGTGGTGAACAACATCATCAGCAATTCCATCAAATATATGGATAAGAAGAAGGGATTCATCAATCTCCGTATCCGCGACGAAGGGGATTTCATCCGGGTGGAGATCGAGGATAACGGGAAGGGCATCGCCGCCAAGGATATTCCTTATATCTTTGACCGCTTTTACCGGACGGATTCCTCACGGAATTCGGCCACCGGCGGCAGCGGCATCGGCCTCTCCATCGTCAAGAAGATCATTGAGGATCACGGCGGCCGGATCTGGGCCACCAGTAAAGAGGGAACGGGGACCATCATGCACTTTGCGCTGAGAAAATATCAGGAGGTACCTTATGAGTAAGATTTTGATCGTGGAAGATGAAGAGAGCATCGCCGAACTGGAAAAAGACTATCTGGAGCTCAGCGGTTTTGAGGTGGAGATCGAGAACCGCGGCGACACGGGACTGGAACGGGTCATGAAGGAGGACTTCGACCTGTATATCCTTGATCTGATGCTGCCGGGCATGGACGGCTTCGAGCTGTGCAAGAAGATCCGCCAGGAGAAGAATACGCCGATTCTCATGGTGTCGGCCAAGAAGGACGACATCGACAAGATCCATGGCCTGGGTCTGGGCGCCGACGACTATATCACGAAGCCCTTCAGCCCCAGTGAGCTGGTGGCCCGGGTCAAGGCGCATCTTTCCCGGTATGAGCGCCTCATCGGCAGCAATGCCCAGCAGAATGAGGTCATCGAGATCCGCGGCCTGAAGATCGATAAGACGGCGCGCCGTGTCTTCATTCACGGCGAGGAGAAGAAATTCACCACCAAGGAATTCGACCTGCTGACTTTCCTGGCGCAGAATCCTAACCGGGTATTCACCAAGGAGGAGCTGTTCAGCAACATCTGGGATATGGAATCGATCGGGGACATTGCCACGGTGACCGTGCATATCAAGAAGATCCGTGAGAAGATCGAGACCGATACCTCCAAGCCACAGTATATTGAGACCATCTGGGGCGTGGGGTACAGATTTAAAATGTGATGATACCAGGACCCAAAGGTCATGAATCGAAAGTCATGAATCGAAGGCGTATGTCTGGTAAGAAGGGGAACGTATGAACATCGGAATTGTTGTCAGCAATCTGGCCGAGATCTTTGCCATGATCGCGGTGGGCTATTTCGTGGGCCGCGCCCGGCTCCTCAGTGACCGGGCCTCGGCGGATTTCACGGCCTTTCTGATGAAGGTCACGCTGCCCTGCACGATTTTTTCTTCCATGATCCGTGAATATGACAGCAGCCTGATCCGGGACAGCCTGCTCATCTTTGTCCTGGGAATCGTCTTTTTCGGCGGCGGGATGCTGCTGAATCTGCGTATTTCCCGGTGGTTTCGGGTGCCGGAAGCGAAGCGGGGCGTGTGGGTCCTGTCCGTGTCCCTGTGCAACATCGGTTTCATGGGATTTCCGCTGATTCAGGCGATCTTCGGCGACGATGGTCTCTTTCTGGCCTCCATCATGAATCTGGCCTATAATATGATGGCGTTCAGTCTGGGAACCAGGATCATCTGTGGAAATGCGGAACAGCCGGTGGAGATTCAATGGAAGAAGATTCTCTTTACCAACGTGAATGTCGGCGTGGTGCTGGGTCTGATCTGCTTCCTCGGACAGATTACGCCACCGGAGCAGGTGATGGATGTGGTGGAAGCCTTCGCCGGGATCACCACGCCGCTGTCCATGGCGCTCATCGGCCTGAGTCTGGCGGGCGGGAAGCTCTCGGAAGTATTCCGCGACCGGGAGGTACTCACAATCACGGGGATGCGCCTGATCGTGATGCCTTTGCTGGCCATTCTGATTCTTCATTTCCTGCCTCTTCCGGCCGGGAGTATTCTGGCCGGTGTCGTTTCGGTGATTCTGGCCATGCCCTGTCCTTCCGTCAGCATGATGCTGGCGCAGCAATACGGCGCGGACGTGGAGCTGGCAGCGCGGGCCATCTTTTTGTCCAGTCTTTGCTGTATCGTCACAATTCCGCTGATCATGCTGCTCATCTAAAGATATACCCGGGGAAAGAAAAACGTTATGAATATAGGAATCGTCGTCAATAATCTGATTGTTATCTTCGCCATGATCGTGGTGGGCCTGGTCATGGGGAAGCGGCACATGCTCAGTGACCGGGCGGAGCGGGATCTGACCTCTATTCTGATGAATGTGGGCTTGCCCTGCATGATCTTCAGTTCCATGATTCAGAAATATGACAGCAGTCTGATCCGGGACAGCGTCATTATATTTGTTCTGGATCTGCTTTTTATGTTGGGCGGACTGCTTCTCAACCTTCTGGCCTCTCGTCTGCTGCGGGTGCAGCAGTCCCGGCGGGGTGTGTGGGTGCTGGCGGCGACGCTGAGCAACGGCGGTTTTATGGGATTCCCCATCGTGAATGCGCTTCTCGGGAGTGAGGGGCTGTTTCTGGCATCAATGATGAATCTGGCGCAGACGATTCTCTGCTACAGCATCGGGGTGGGGCTTCTCACGGCCGGAGCTTCGGAACAGGGGAAAACGGACTGGAAGAAGATTCTCCTTACGACGGTCAATTTGGCGGTGGTGCTGGGACTGGCCTGCTTCCTGACGCAGGCGCCGGTGCCGGAGCTGGTACTGACGGTGACAGATTATTTCGGCGGAATTACTACGCCGCTGTCCATGCTGCTGATCGGTCTGAGCCTTTCGCGCGGCAGCATCTCCTCGGTCTTCCGCGACCGGGACGCGGCAGCCATCACAGGCATGCGCCTGCTGGCGATGCCTCTGCTGATCGTGCTGGCTCTGCACATTCTGCCGCTTCCTGCGGGGAGCCTGGTGGCTTCCGTGATCGCGATCGTGCAGGCGATGCCCTGTCCGGCGGTGGTTCTGACTCTTTCCAATCAGTACGGGGCAGACTCGGAACTGGCGGCGCGGTCTATTTTTCTGTCCAGTCTCTGCTGTATTGTTACAATCCCGGTGATTTTGCTGCTGGTGTAATCCGCGGTTGAAAAAGAAAATCCTTTATGCTATCATAGGGGGCGATTGACAGACGGGATGGACTGTAAGGGTACCGGACGGCTGAATGAAACAGAGAAGGAGCAGACAGATGGCAAAGGAAAAGAAATTGGTGGAGGCTATCACTCCGATGGAGAAGGACTTCGCCCAGTGGTATACAGACGTGGTGAAGAAGGCGGAGCTGGTGAATTACTCCAGCGTCAAGGGCTGCATGATTCTGCGCCCCGCCGGCTACGCGATCTGGGAGAACATTATGCATCAGCTGGATGAGCGTTTCAAGGCCACCGGCGTGGAGAATGTGGGAATGCCTCTTTTCATCCCTGAGAGCCTGCTCCAGAAGGAGAAGGATCACGTGGAGGGCTTCGCTCCGGAGGTGGCCTGGGTGACGCATATGGGCGGCGAGAAGCTGCAGGAGCGTCTGTGCATCCGTCCGACCTCGGAGACACTGTTCTGTGAGCTCTATAAAGACATCGTACAGTCCCACCGTGATCTGCCCAAGGTATATAATCAGTGGTGCTCGGTGGTCCGCAATGAGAAGACCACCCGCCCGTTCCTGCGCACGACCGAGTTCTGGTGGCAGGAGGGGCATACGGCGCATGCTACGCAGGAGGAAGCGCAGGAGCGTACGATTCAGATGTTGAATGTCTATGCGGATTTCTGTAAGGAGGTCCTGGCGATTCCGGTGATCAAGGGTCAGAAGACCGACAAGGAGAAATTCGCCGGTGCCGAGGAGACCTATACCATCGAGGCATTGATGCACGACGGCAAGGCACTGCAGGCCGGTACGAGCCATAACTTCGGAGATGGTTTTGCGAAGGCCTTCGGCATTCAGTATTCGGACAAGGAAAATCAGCTGCAGTATGTTCATCAGACGTCGTGGGGCATGTCCACCCGCATCATCGGGGCGCTGATCATGGTGCACGGCGATGACAGCGGTCTGGTGCTGCCGCCCCGGATCGCGCCGACGCAGGTCATGGTGATCCCCATCGCACAGCATAAGGCAGGGGTCCTCACAAAGGCAGAGGAGCTGCGGGCTGAGCTGGCGGAGGCCGGATTCAGGGTGAAGGTGGACGACAGCGATAAGAGCCCCGGCTGGAAATTCAGCGAGCAGGAGATGCGTGGTATTCCGCTCCGGGTGGAGATCGGTCCGAAGGATATCGAAGCCGGACAGGCCGTTCTGGTGCGGCGTGACACCCGCGAGAAGCGCATCGTACCGCTGACAGAGCTGGTTTCCGGTGTTCGGGAGATGCTGGATGCGATGCAGCAGGAAATGTATGACCGGGCGAAGGCGCATCTGGATTCTCATATGTATGAGGCGGTCACATACGATGAGTTTCAGGACACGGTGGCGAACCGCCCCGGTTTCGTGAAGGCCATGTGGTGCGGCGACGAGGCCTGCGAACTGAAGATCAAGGAAGATACGACGGCCACCTCCCGCTGCATGCCCTTCGAGCAGCAGAGGCTTTCCGACGTCTGCGTGTGCTGCGGCCGTCCGGCGAAGAAGCTGGTATACTGGGGCAAAGCATATTGATGAAAAATACTGTCGGCGCGGCCCGGACAGGCTGCGCGGAGATTCCGGAAGAGCGGACAGAGAATTTCCGGATAGAAGAATGGAATGAACAGAAAGGATATCGCCATGTATAACGACATGATGGACACCATCGGGTTTGTTTCACAGTATGACCCCGAGGTGGGTGCGGCCATGGAGCAGGAACTGGGCCGCCAGAAGAGGAACATCGAGCTGATTGCCTCGGAGAATCTGGTTTCCCCGGCTGTCATGGCAGCCATGGGGAGCTGTCTCACCAATAAATATGCCGAGGGCTACCCCGGAAAGCGCTATTACGGCGGCTGCGAATATGTGGATGTGGTGGAGCGCCTGGCAATTGACCGCGCGAAGAAGCTGTTCGGCGCGGAATATGCCAATGTACAGCCCCACTCCGGCGCCCAGGCCAATCTGGCGGTGTATTCGGCGCTCATTCAGCCGGGTGACACGGTGATGGGTATGAACCTTGCCGAGGGCGGGCATCTGACCCACGGCGCACCGGTCAATATGAGCGGCAAGCTGTACCATTTTGTTCCCTACGGCATCACGGCGTCCGGTGTCATTGATTATGACGCTTTCGAGGCGCAGGCCATGGAGGTGAAGCCGAAGCTCATCGTAGCCGGTGCCTCGGCCTATCCCCGCATTATTGATTTCGAGCGCATCGGTCAGATCGCGAAGAAGGTCGGTGCTCTTTATATGGTAGATATGGCTCATATCGCCGGTCTGGTGGCGGGCGGCGTGCATCCGTCGCCGGTGCCCTATGCCGATGTCGTGACGACGACCACGCACAAGACGCTGCGGGGACCCCGCGGCGGCCTGATCCTGGCGAAGGAGGAGTTCGGCCCGGCTCTGAATAAGGCTGTCTTCCCCGGAATGCAGGGCGGTCCTCTGATGCACGTCATCGCGGCCAAGGCTGTGTGTTTCGGTGAGGCGCTGCGTCCGGAATTTAAAGCTTATGCGGCGCAGGTGGTGAAGAATGCCAAAGCGCTGGCGAACGGACTGACCTCCCGGGGCATCGATCTGGTATCCGGCGGCACCGATAACCATCTGATGCTGGTGGATCTGCGGAACCTGGAGCTGACCGGTAAGGAGCTGGAGCAGCGTCTGGATTCCGTCTATATCACCGCCAATAAGAACGCTGTCCCCAACGATCCGCAGAAGCCCTTCGTGACCAGCGGCGTCCGTCTGGGAACCGCCGCCGTGACAGCCCGCGGCATGATTGAGGAAGATATGGAGAAGATCGCGGAGTTCATCGCCCGGGCAGCGAAGGACTATGAGAATTCTGCCGATGCTATTCGTGCCGGCGTGGAGGCGCTCTGCGCGAAATATCCGCTGTATAACTAAAAAATAAACGGCATTTTTGCCTCGTTTTTTGCACAAAAAGACCTTGACGGGCGTCTCGAACCGTGGTACACTCATACGGCAAGACGAAGATCGAGGTCTTTTTTTTGTGTATCAAAATCAGCTGTGGTAAGAACGAGCCGGCAGCGAGCGGAGGGAAAAAAGATGCGTGTACGAGTCACTTTGGCCTGCACCGAGTGCAAGCAGAGAAACTACAACATGACCAAAGAGAAGAAGAACCATCCCGAGAGAATGGAGACCAGAAAGTACTGCAGATTCTGCAAGAAACACACAGTACACAAGGAAACAAAGTAATCGGATTCTGAGAGAAAGGACATTCCTATGGGAGAAAAGTTTGAGACCCTGAAATCAGAATTCAAGAAGATCATCTGGCCGGATCAGAGGACAGTGGTCCGGGAGACGACGGCTGTGGTCGTTACGGGTGTTCTGCTGGGGATTTTCCTGGCAATTCTGGACACTGTGATTAAGTTCGGGCTGAGCTTTATTCTGTAAGAGCGGAGGAGGAGAAGACGTATGGCAGATGCTAAATGGTATGTGGTTCATACCTACTCCGGCTACGAGAATAAGGTAAAGGCGGATCTGGAAAAGACCATTGAGAACCGGAAGCTGCAGGATACGATCCTGGAGGTGGCCGTTCCGCTTCATGATGTGGTGGAGATCAAGAACGGAGAGAGAAAAGCCTCACAGAAGAAAATGTTCCCCAGTTATGTACTGGTTAATATGGTCATGAATGACGACACCTGGTATGTGGTCCGCAATACCCGCGGCGTGACCGGTTTTGTCGGACCGGGCAGCAAGCCCGTGCCGTTGGAGCCGGAAGAGATCGCTCATATGGGAATCGGCGGCGAGAGCATTCAGATCGAATTCGAGGTCGGAGATACCGTCATCGTGACGACCGGTGTCTGGGAAGGAACTGTGGGTCCCATCCGGGAGATCAACGAAGGAAAACAGAGTGTCACGATCGCTGTGGAGATGTTCGGCCGGGAGACTCCGGTGGAGCTCGGCTTCACAGAGGTTCGGAAGATGTGATGCACCAGGGTTTCAAAGTCAGGCGGGCAGATGCTCGCATCTGTCAGCCTGACCTTGAAACCCGCAAGAAACATGAGCAGGTAGCCCGATAGGGCGGACTGCGAATGGTTCTCGAATCTCGGGATAAGTGAGATAGAAAATCTGTGATTTTCGTAATCGAACTTATGCAAAGCAGCGCAAAGCGCGAAGAGATTCGGGGCATCAGAGAGAGAGTATGCGTGTGGAAGGGGTATCCGCCCCGCAAGCACCACCATCAGCGCAAGCTGAAGAAAACAGGAGGAAGCCAAGATGGCAAAGAAAGTAACAGGCTACATCAAATTACAGATTCCCGCCGGCAAAGCGACGCCGGCACCGCCCGTAGGTCCTGCCCTGGGACAGCACGGAGTGAATATCGTTCAGTTTACCAAAGAGTTTAACGCGCGGACGGCGGACCAGGGAGACCTGATCATCCCCGTGGTCATCACCGTTTACGCAGATAGAAGCTTCAGCTTCATCACCAAGACCCCTCCTGCGGCCGTTCTCCTGAAGAAGGCCTGCAAGATTCAGTCCGGGTCCGGCGTCCCCAACAAGACCAAGGTCGCGACTATTTCGAGAGCCGAGGTGCAGAAGATCGCCGAACTGAAGATGCCTGACCTGAATGCTGTCAGCGTTGAGGCCGCCACCAGCATGATCGCCGGTACCGCCAGAAGCATGGGTATCGTCGTAGAGGACTAAGAGGAGGGTGCCGAGATGAAAAGAGGAAAGAAATATACTGAGGCTGCCAAGAATGTAGACCGCATGAAGCTGTATGACAGCGCAGATGCCATCGCTCTGGTGAAGAATACTGCGACTGCCAAATTTGACGAGACCGTTGAGCTGCATGTCCGCACCGGCTGCGACGGCCGTCATGCCGATCAGCAGATCCGCGGCGCCGTGGTGCTGCCGCACGGAACCGGTAAGACCGTCCGTGTCCTGGTGTTCGCCAAGGGCGTCAAGGCTGACGAGGCTGCGGCTGCCGGCGCCGATTTCGTGGGCGCTGAGGAGCTGATTCCGCGGATTCAGAAAGAGGGCTGGCTGGACTTCGACGTGGTCGTCGCTACCCCCGATATGATGGGCGTCGTCGGACGTCTGGGCCGTATCCTGGGACCGAAGGGCCTGATGCCCAACCCCAAGGCCGGTACCGTTACCATGGATGTGACCAAGGCTATCCACGATATCAAAGCCGGTAAGATCGAGTATCGTCTCGACAAGACCAACATCATCCACGTGCCGATCGGCAAGGTTTCCTTCACTGAGGAGCAGCTCCAGGAGAACCTGGATGCCGTTATGCGCGTGCTTGTGAAGGCAAGACCCTCGGCTCTGAAGGGAACTTACATGAAGAGCGTCGTCCTGGCCTCCACTATGGGCCCCGGCGTGAAGGTAAGTACAACCAAATATCTGAGCATGTAATGTAATGACACAAGGGACACTGCAGTCGTCGGATGATGGCTGCAGTGTTTTTTATCTGTCATGCTGTTGATTTCTCACAGAAGAAGGACTTTGTCTTGTATCGTCTGAAAACGGTTGACATAAAGCGACGGAAGGAATAAAGTAAATAACAGGGGCATACATGTTGATTCTGCGGTTGCACATCAACCGGCAGAGTGCACAGGTGAAGAGAAAAAAACATAAGGAGCAGAAAGAATGACGAAAAAGGTTGAGATCAAGCGTGATGGCCTGACACTGCGGGGTTACATGACGGTTCCGGATACTCAGGAATATGACATGGTGATCCAGTTCCACGGTTTTCAGATGAACTGCGGACATGAAGAGGACTCCTTGATGTACATGATGAGTCAGCATCTGAATTCTCTGGGACTGGGAACGATCCGCATGGATTTTAACGGTCACGGGGACAGCGACGGGGAAATGCGGGATATGACCGTTCTCAATGAGATCGGCGATGCGAATGCGATCCTGGAGTATGTGAAAGGTATCCCGCAGGTGCGCAACATCTATGTGCTGGGGCATTCCCAGGGCGGTGTGATCGCCAGCATCCTCGCGGGCTACTATCCGGATGTGATCGATAAGCTGGTGCTGATGGCGCCGGCCGCGACACTGAAGGATGATGCGCTTAAGGGGACAATTATGGGCCTGACCTATGATCCCCATGCAGTGCCGGATCAGATCGATGTGCGCGGCGAGGAGATCGGAGGATTTTATTTCCGGACCGGGCAGACGCTTCCGATTTATGAGTGGGCATCGCACTATGAGGGGCCGGTCTGCATCCTGCACGGCGATGCGGATGCGGTGGTCGACTGCAGCGCGGCGAAGAAATTCGATGCGGGATATAAGAACAGCGAGTTGCACCTGCTTCCGGGCGGGAACCATTCCTTCACCGAGCAATACCGCGAGGATGGGATGAGAATTGCGGGAGAATTCCTGCTCCGGAACTGACCGGGTCGGATCCTTAAAATCATATACAGGAAAGGAAAGGTAAATCAAATGAGTATTGTACTGGGAGTTGACAATCACGAGACAGAATGTAAACACTGGCTGGCAGCGGATGGTATCTATGCAATCCAGTGTCCGGGCTTCCTGCTGGGGCCGGGGCGTCTGCCCGGCTGGGGCTATGTAGTATCCTATCTGGTCCTGGGAGAGGAGAAGGCGCTTCTTCTGGATACGGGCTTCGGCGTCTCGGATATGAAGGCTTATGTGGAGAAGCTGACGGATCTGCCGCTGATGGTGGTGAATTCTCATATTCATCCCGATCACTCCGACGGAAATGCGCAGTATGACGTGGTCTATGCGGGTGAGCATGAATTCGATCCTGCGGAGGAGTACGGCGTGCTCTTTTACCAGGTCCCCGGACAGATGGATGCCTGCGAGGCGGTGAAGGCGGGAGGCAATTACCGCTTTGCGCCTTTGAAGGACGGCGAGGAGATCGACCTGGGGAACAGGGTGCTGCGGGTCGTGGAGATTCCCGGCCATACAAAGGGAAGCATTGCCCTTTTCGATGAGAAGACACAGATGCTGCTGGCCGGCGACGCTGTCTTAAAGCGCGTATTCTATGGCGCAGGCGTGCCCTTAAGCACCTACCGGGCGGCGCTGGTGAAGACAAAGGAGCTCCCCATTCAGGACATCCTCAGTGCGCACTGGCCGGAGCCTCTGGGCGCGGACTTCATCGATAAGATGATCGCGCTCATCGATGATTTCGACCCGGAACGGGCTGAGAGCGCCTCCTGGAGCGCCTCGGGCATGGAAGGCCGCGACATGCGGATGTTCTGCGTCGGCAATGATTTTGACGATCCGGACTTCGTAGCGCTGAGCTTCTTCATGGATCAGGCGGGGGAAATCATGTGCTGATTTGAGGGAGTGTATCAGCGCGGGGCAATCCGTGTATGAGCATAAGATAAAAACAATAAGGCCGCGGGAGGATTGTCCTTCCCGCGGCCTTACGTTATTTCCCGCCTCCATACTTCCGTCAGCCGCTCCAGCGACCAGGCCGCGTTGGCGGGGCTGGTGGAGGGGAGCTTCGCGGCGGGAAGGCCGGTGACGGACAGGCAGTATTTATCGTAGAGCCGACCGGTGGTGCCGCCGTTGGTGCAGATCTGACGGATGGGCGCGTGCTCGGTAATCTGTCGCAGGTCGGCGGGGATGACATTTTTGATGCTGCTGTCGCTGGAGCCGATGATGTCGCAGCTCTCGATGACATCCCAGATGGCGATGCCGTGTGTGAGGAGCATGATCTTTTTCTCCTCGATGGAAGCGGGAACCGGGACATTTAGCACGGCGGCCAGTACTTTCCAGAAGCGGTTCTGCGGGTGGTGATAGTAAAAGCCGCCCTCGCGCGATTTGACGGAAGGGAAGCTGCCCAGGATCAGGATGCGGGAGCGGGCGTCAAAGACTGGCGCGAAGGGCTGAGTGATGTGCTGGTAGTTTTGCTGTTTCATTCTTTTTCTTCCTCGTATTCATTGGAGAATTGGAGAGCAGAGAGCAAAAGGCAAGTTTACTGATAGGACGCCGATATAGTCTATTGTAAATACCGCTCGCTTCAAAGTCAATGTGTGTTATCATCAAATTGCCTGAAACGAGACGAAGTGAAATACGATGAAAAGATGGTTTGGGATATTAACTCGATACAAATGTGTTTTATTGACAGACATAGAAAAAATAGTGGAAATTTCAAGGCAGATATGATATAATTTTACCATTATTTTGGCAAACCGACGGAAAAGCTTGTTTGAATTATATTGTCAAAATCAGTAAGATAATTTTGATGTAAGATAGGGGAGGAAGAAAATGGATAAATCCAGAGAACAGTCAACAGATATTTTAGAACAGGTTCTTTCTGATACCTTAACAGAGGACGAAAAGAATAGTTACACAGAAACTCTTTTTGACTCTATCCGCCATATTAATGAGTACGGTATAGAATTTTGGTATGCTCGGGAATTACAGGAGGCTCTTGGATATAAACAGTGGCGAAGATTTGAAAGTGTTATTTCCAAGGCGAAAGATGCTTGCGAGAATAGTGGGAACATCGTTGATGACCATTTTGCCAACATTGGCAAAATGGTTGATCTCGGCTCAGGAGCAGAGCGTGAAATACTTGATTTTCAGTTATCGCGTTACGCTTGTTATCTTATTGTTCAAAATGGCGATTCTCGTAAGAGAGTTATTGCACTTGGGCAGACATATTTCGCCATTAAGACACAGCAACAAGAATTGATCGAAAATTTTGAAAGCCTGAGTGAAGATAAAAAGCGTCTCGCAATTCGTAATGAAATGAAAGTTCACAATAAGTCGCTTGCAGAGGCTGCAAATATGGCAGGAATCACGGAACCTCGCGATTATGCTATTTTTCAAAATAAAGGTTATCAAGGGTTATACGGCGGACTTGGACGTAAGGATATCCATGTGAGGAAGGGACTGAAAAAGAGTCAGGATATTCTCGATTATATGGGCAGTACGGAACTTGCAGCAAATCTATTTCGGGCGACACAGACAGATGAAAAATTGCGAAAAGATCATGTTATTGGGAAAGAAGCTGCAAATCAGACGCATTATGAAGTTGGTTGCAAAGTAAGGCAAACGATTAAAGACCTTGGAGGAACGATGCCTGAGGATTTACCAACTCCAGAAAAGGGTATAAAGCAGATTGAACGTGAACAAAAAAAAATAGCAAAGCATTGATAATGATGGTTGGAACAGTTGGAACGCTGGTCGGAGTGTTCGGCTGTTTTCATTTTGACACTTATCCTTCTATATGGTACAATAATATGAATTCTGTTCAGAGAAACGGACGGATGAGGGAGAGTCCCATGGGAAAGATTTATTATCTGTTTGGAAAAAGCGCCTCGGGGAAGGACAGCCTCTACCGGGAGCTCATACGGGACCCCTCTCTGGGGCTGACACCGGTGGTTCTGTATACGACCCGCCCGATGCGGCGCGGGGAGAGGGACGGGGTGGATTACCATTTCGTCACCGATAAGGAGATGCAGACCTATGTCCGGGAAGGCCGGATCATCGAGATGCGGACCTATGAGACCGTACAGGGATTGTGGACCTACGCAATGGTGGATGACGGGAACTGGGATGCGGAAGAGGATTACCTGGCGGAGGGGGTGCTGGCCTCCTACTGCAGTACGCGGGAGTATTTTGGTGCGGCGCGGGTCGTTCCTCTCTACATTGAGGTGGAGGACGGCGAACGGCTGCAGCGGGCTCTGGATCGGGAACGGAGGCAGCCGGTTCCTCAGTACAGTGAAATGTGTCGAAGATTTCTGGCGGACCAGGCGGATTTCTCGCCGGAAAAGCTGCAGGAGGCGGGGATCGGCCATGCGTACTGCAATGGCGAGCTGGCTGCCTGTGTGCGGGAACTGAAGACGGTCATCCTGGCAGGCCGGAAATGTGCGGAATGATGAACGATCGTGAACGGTAAAAATAACATGACGGGCGCTCCGGGAGGCAGGAAATGGGAAATTGGGACAGGATCCCCGGTCAGGAAAAACTAAAAGGTTATTTTACCCGGGCGGTGGAAAGAGGGCAGATTTCCCATGCCTATATCCTCGAGGGAGAGCCGGGGACGCCGGGACGGGAACTGGCAGAAGCCTTTGCCCGGATGCTGCAGTGTGAGAAGGGAACCGGCTGCGGCGTGTGTCCGTCCTGCCGGGCCTTCGATGAGGGAAATCATCCGGACGTGATCCGGGTGAGCCATGAGAAGCCGGATGTGATCCGCGTGAACGAGATCCGTGAACAGCTCGTCGATGATATGGGGATTCGCCCTTACCGCGGGCCGTACAAGATCTATCTGGTAGATGAAGCGGAGAAGCTGAACGTCCAGGCGCAGAATGCGCTGCTAAAGACGCTGGAAGAGCCACCCGCCTACGGAATCATTTTCCTGATCACGGTCAACGCGGGGGCGCTTCTTCCCACGATCCGCTCGCGCAGCATCTGCCTGGAGCTTGCCAGCGGAGGGAGCGGGCTTGAGCTTCTGGAGGAGGAGCAGCGCCGACAGATTCTTGCGGTGCTGAAGGCCGCCTCAGGCTGTGACCGGGCGCAGCTGGCGGCTGCTGCGTCGGAGTGGAAGGAGACGGGGATTCCGGCCCGTCTGGTGCTGCATCTGATCCGGGTCTGGTTCCGGGATATCCTGGTGTGGAAGGATACGGGACAGGATCGGTTTCTGGTTCTGAAGGAGGAAGTCCGGGCTGTCCGGGAGGCGGCGGAGCGCTATTCCTATCCGACGCTTCAGCGGATTCTGGAGCTGACCGACCGGACGGAGAGGCGTATCGCCTCGAATGTGAATTATGAGCTGGCTATGGAGCTGCTGCTGGCCGCCCTGCGCGTGCCGGAAAATCAGGAGGAAAGATAGATGGTGACAATCGTTGGAGTTCGATTCCGCTGTGCGGGAAAGATTTATTATTTTAATCCGGGAGAGGAGCAGATTGCCCGGGGAACCAGCGTCATCGTGGAGACGGCGCGGGGGACGGAGATGGGAACGGTGGTTCTGCCCAACAAAGAGGTGGAGGACGACAGTGTGGTGCAGCCGTTAAAACCCATCCTGCGTATCGCCACACCGGAGGATTTCGCGGTGGTTAAGGCGAATAAGGAGAAGGAGAAGACGGCTTATAAGATCTGCCAGGAAAAGATCGCCCGGCATGAACTGGAAATGAAGCTGGTCGATGTGGAGTATACCTTTGACGGAAATAAGATCCTGTTCTACTTCGCGGCGGACGGCCGGATTGATTTCCGTGAGCTGGTGAAGGATCTGGCGTCCGTGTTCAAGACGCGGATTGAGCTGCGCCAGATCGGTGTGCGGGACGAGACGAAGATGCGGGGCGGCATCGGCATCTGCGGCCGGAGTCTCTGCTGCAGTACGTATCTGTCGGATTTTATCCCGGTGTCCATCCGCATGGCCAAGGAGCAGAACCTGTCGCTGAATCCCACGAAGATCTCCGGCGTCTGCGGTCGGCTGATGTGCTGTCTGAAGAACGAGGAGGAGACCTACGAGTATCTGAATGCGCGCCTGCCTTCTGTGGGAGATCTGGTCGCAGCGAAGGAGGACGGGACACAGGGCAGGGTGCAGAGCGTGAATGTCCTGCGTCAGCTGGTGAAGGTCATGGTCAGCCTGGAGGGCGACGAGGTGGAGGTCCGGGAGTTCCCGGCGGAGGAGCTGGAAGTGATCGCCGGCGGAAAGCGTTCCCGGAACCGCGCGGAAAACCAGGTTTCCGGTAAAGAGGAGGCGGCGGAGCATCCGGAGGTGAAGGAGAGCAAACTGTCCCATCGGCGTCAGGGAGCACGCCGGGAGGCCGGAGAGAGCCGGAAGGAGCCGGAAGGGCGAAAGAACCGGAACCAGAACCGGAGCCGTGGCCAGGGTGAGCATTCCTCCAGAGAACGCGGTGTGCGGGAGCGAAGCCAGAGTGAACATCATCAGAATGAGCGCCATCAGAATGAACATCATCAGAATGAGCGCCATCAGAATGAACGCAGCCAGAGTGAGCGCCATCAGAGTGAGCGCAGTCAGGGCGAGCGTCGTCAGAGTGAACGCAGCCGGAGAGAGCGCGGGCAGAAAGGCCGGCGCGGAACGGATGTGTCGGCCGATTGAAGACTGGATCCGTCCCGGGGAGCGGGTGGATGACCTGCAGCGGGGCGGATACCGGATCCTTCAGCACCCGGAGAAGCCCTGTTTCGGCATGGATGCCGTGCTGCTCTCGGATTTCACGTATGTGAAGCCGGGCGAAGCGGTTCTCGACCTGGGAACCGGGACCGGGATCCTGCCGATCCTGCTGGCAGCGAAGACGGAGGGGCGACATTTCATGGGTCTGGAAATACAGAGCGGGCTGGCGGAGATGGCGCGGCGCAGCGTCGGGCTCAACGCGCTGGAGACGCGGGTGTCGGTGGAGGAAGGCGATCTGCGGGAGGCATCGGCGCGGTTCGGCCGGTCGGTCTTCGACGTAGTGGTCAGCAATCCGCCCTATATGAAGGAAGAACACGGCCGGATGAATCCGGGCGATGCCCGGGCGATGGCCCGGCATGAAATTTCCTGTACTCTGGAGGACGTAGCGCGGGAGACGGCGCGGGTGCTGCGGGTTGGCGGCCGTTTCTATCTGGTGCATCGTCCCGGGCGTTTGGGAGAGATCTTCGAGACACTGCACCGGTACCGGTTGGAGCCGAAGCGGATGCGGCTGGTGTACCCGTATGCCGACCGGGAGGCAAACCTGGTTCTCCTCGAAGCAGTGCGGGGCGGGAAGCCCGGCATGAAGGTTGAAGCGCCGCTGATCATTTACCGGGAGCCGGGATGCTATACCAGGGAAATGTGCAGAATTTACGGGTTATCGGAGTCAATCTGAGCGGTCTGGATCGAAGAAAATCGGTTTATTTCGCCGGAATAAACGGCATGAATCGGAGAGAGACGGCTTGATGTGCCGGAGAACGACAGAGCGATTCGCCCGGAAAGAGGAAAAAATCGTATGAGTGGCAGATTGTATCTATGTGCAACGCCGATCGGAAACCTGGAGGATATTACACTCCGGGTTTTAAACACTCTGAGGGAGGTCGATCTCATCGCGGCGGAGGATACCCGGCACAGCCGGATCCTCCTGGAGCATTATGAGATCACCACGCCTCTGACCAGTTATCATGAACATAATAAATACGAAAAGGCGGAGGTTCTGGTCGGGAAGATGCTGCAGGGGACGCGGATCGCCCTGATCACCGACGCCGGCACCCCGGCCATTTCCGATCCGGGGGAGGAGCTGGTGCGTCAGGCGCTGCAGGCGGGGATTCCCGTCACCTCTCTCCCGGGAGCCTGCGCCTGTATCACGGCACTGACGATGTCGGGTCTTTCCACAAGACGGTTCGTCTTCGAGGCCTTTCTGCCCGCTGAGAGGAAGGAGCGCCGGGAGGTTCTGGAACGGCTGAAGACGGAGTGCCGCACGATCGTTCTCTACGAGGCGCCTCACCATCTGCGGCGCACGCTGGAGGAACTGACGGAGGTGCTGGGTGACCGGCGTCTGACCCTTTGCCGGGAACTGACAAAGAAATACGAGGAGGGCATCCGGACGACACTGACCGGTGCGCAGGCATTGTACCGGGACGAGGAACCGCGGGGAGAGTTCGTCCTTGTGCTGGAGGGCCGTTCCCCGGAGGAGCTGCGCGCGGAGGCGGCGCAACGCTTTGCGGAAATGACGCTGCGCGATCATTTGCAGCGTTATCTGGATGAGGGAATGGAGCGCAAAGAGGCCATGAAACAGGTGGCCCGGGACCGCAACTGTTCCCGGAGGGAGGTTTATCAGGGGCTGCTGCAGGAAGAGGAGCGGTGATTCTGTGATGCCGTGATATCACGCAACCCCGGTATCCGGCATTTTGCGTGGCCGGAATCTACACCATGATCCACCTGGCGAGCAGCGTACTGGCCGCGAGGCCGGCGGCGGTGGCGAAGAGGGCTCCGGCCAGAGTCCAGTGGGTCTTTGTGATGCGGGCCGCCGCGAAATAGACACTCATCGTGTAGAAGACGGCTTCGGTGCAGCTCATCAGCAGGGAGGCCAGGATGCCTTCCGGTGAGTCGGGGCCGCAGGTGGCGTAGATGTCTGTCAGCAGCCCGTTGGCCGCGGAAGTGGAGAAGATCCGCACCAGAGCCAGGGGGATCAGTTCTGCGGGAAAATGCAGGAACGCAGCGGGCGCTGCCAGGATGTCGCTGAGAAAGTCCAGAAAACCGGAAGCGCGCAGGACGCTGACAGCGACCATGAGCCCCACGATGGTGGGGAGAATTTCCGCGACCGTCCGCATCCCTTCTTCCGCGCCCCGGATGAAATCGTCGTACAGAGGGCGGCGCCGCCGGAGCCCATAGAGGAGGATGGCGGCGATGCTCAGAGGAAGGAGCAGCGCGGAGAACCGGAGAACGAGGCTGATGCGATCACTTCCTTTCCAGGACGGCGGCGGCCCGGGCGAAGAGGAGGGCGGCCAGGGTGGAGGCCAGAGTGGCCAGGATGGCGGGTGCCAGAATGATTTCCGGGCTGGCTGACCGGTACTGCTGCCGGTAGGCCAGGATATTGACAGGCAGGAGCTGAAGAGAGGAAATGTTCAGCAGCAGGAAGGTGCACATGTCGCGGGACGCCGCGCCATCCGTCCGGGGATTGAGAGCTTCCAGCTCTTTCATCGCCCGCAGGCCGGCCGGGGTGGCGGCCCATCCCAGCCCCAGGACATTGGCGAGGATGTTGGTGGCCAGATAGCCGTGGACGGGATGATCTTCCGGCAAATCGGGAAAAAGAAAACGGAGGAGGGGCGTCAGGCGGCGGCTGAGGGATGTCAGAAGGCCGGAATTTTCCGCAATCTTCAGGAAGCCGCTCCACATGGAGAGAATGCCCAGCATGGTGAGACAGAGGGTGACGCTGTCCGAGGCGCCTGCAGGATTCCGTCGGTGAGGGCGGAGGCCTGCCCGGTGAGGATACCCCAGAAGAGGCCGACGAGGAGCATCCCGGCCCAGAGAACATTTAACATACAGAATACCCTCTGCGTTTTTATCATTCTATGCGGCAGGGATGATCAGATATGAGGAGTTCGGGGACGCACGGACTTACAGGATGCTTTGCGGGGAAATGTGCGCCACCAGACATGGAGGAACGAATCGTGACAGAGACAACTCTTTGCTATCTGGAAAAGGACGGCTGCTATCTGCTGCTTCATCGGGTGAAGAAGCAGCAGGACATCAATGAAGGGAAATGGATCGGCGTCGGCGGCAAGCGGGAGCCCGGGGAAAGTCCGGAGGACTGCGCAAGGAGGGAGATCCGCGAGGAGACCGGGCTGACGGTGCAGGAGCTGCGTTTCCGGGCAGTCATCACCTTCCTTTCCGACGAGTGGGGGGAGGAGATGATGTATCTCTTCACTTCACGGCACTTCACCGGGGAGCTGGCAGAGTGTGACGAGGGGGAGCTGGCCTGGGTGCCGGTGGAGGAGGCGGAATGGCTTCCCACCTGGGAGGGCGACCGGATCTTCCTGCGGCGTCTCCGGGAGAGGGAGGATTTCTTCTCCCTGAAGCTGGTCTATCACGGCGAGGAGCTCGTGCAGGCCGTCCTCTGGGAGGACGGCAGAGAAAAGATTCTTCGGTAACAGGCAGGAGGAAACAGATGCGAATCGGCGGATTTCAGAAATTAACCTTGTTGGACTATCCGGGACAGGTGGCCTGCATCGTCTTCACGGCGGGCTGCAATTTCCGCTGTCCCTTCTGTCACAACGGGGAGCTGGTGACTGGTGCGGAAGAGATTGCGCTGGTCCCGGAAGAGGAGGTCTTCGCGTATCTGGAGAAGCGCCGCGGGATCCTGGACGGGCTGGTCCTCTCCGGCGGCGAGCCGCTGCTGCAGCCGGACGCGGAGGACTTTATCCGGCGTGTCCGCACACAGGGCTATCTGGTGAAGCTGGACACCAACGGTTCCTTCCCGGATCGTCTGGAGCGGCTTCTGGACGAGGGGCTGCTGGATTATGTGGCCATGGATATCAAGGCGGCTCCGGCGCAGTACGGAGCCGCCATTGACCGGGAGGCGGAGGAGATCCTGCCGCGCATCCGGCGCAGTGTGACGCTGCTGCAGGAGAGCGGCGTGCCGCACGAATTCCGTACCACACTGGTGAAGGGGCTGCACCGGGAAGAAGAGATCCCGGAGATCGTCTCCTGGATCTCCGGGGAGGAAAGCTATTATCTGCAGTCCTACAAAGAATCGGAGGGGGTCCTGGCGCCGGACGGGCTGGGGAGTTTTTCGCCGGAAGAGCTGCAGCGGATGCTGGCCGCGGCGCGGGAAATCTGCCCCGGAGCGCAGCTGCGGGGCGTATGAAAATGCACGGAAATCCGTGCATTTTCCGGTTTTCGGACAAAGAAATCAGAGGATTCCTTGCGGGACAGACTTCGGACGATTTCCCACATCTTGTGTTTTTCCGGTTGACACGAACAATATATGGCTTTATACTGGGGTTGTGTCTGCGCGCAGCGCGGCATGAAATATGTCCCGGGTTTGTATAGAATCAGAGACCCTTCGGGGTCTGTTTTATAGTGAACGGCAAGAGCTTTGCAGGGGAAAATTTGGAGGTAGAGAGGCAATATGTACCGAGTTGTAAAACGAGACGGAAAAGTGGCGGACTTCAGCATCCAGAAGATCATCGGCGCCATTAAGAAGGCGTTCGATGCTACGGAGAAGGAGTACAACAACTCCGTCATTGATTTCCTGGCGCTGAAGGTGACGGCGGATTTTGAACCGAAGATTCAGGATGGCCGGATCGCGGTGGAGGATATCCAGGACAGCGTGGAGAACGTGCTGAGCCTGGCAGGTTATTCTGATGTGGCTAAGGCCTATATCCTGTACCGCCGTCAGCGGGAGAAGCTGCGCAAGATGCAGTCTACGCTCCTCGATTATAAGAAGACCGTGGACAACTATGTGAATATCAACGACTGGCGGGTGAAGGAGAACTCCACGGTGACTTATTCCGTGGGAGGCCTGATTCTCTCTAACTCAGGCGCGATTACCGCCAACTACTGGCTTTCCGAGGTCTATGATGATGAGATTGCCAATGCGCACCGCAACGCGGACATTCATCTGCACGATCTGTCCATGCTCACTGGTTACTGCGCGGGCTGGTCGCTGAAGCAGCTGATTCAGGAGGGGCTCGGCGGGATTCCCGGCAAGATCACCTCGGCGCCGGCGAAGCACCTGTCCACCCTCTGCAACCAGATGGTGAATTTCCTCGGCATCATGCAGAACGAGTGGGCTGGCGCGCAGGCTTTCTCCTCCTTCGATACGTACCTGGCTCCCTTTGTCAAGGCGGACAACCTGAATTACGAGCAGGTGAAGAAATGCATCGAGTCCTTTATCTACGGCGTCAACACGCCGTCGCGCTGGGGTACGCAGGCGCCGTTCTCCAACATCACGCTCGACTGGACCGTGCCGGATGATCTGGCGGAGCTTCCGGCCATCGTGGGCGGGAAGGAGATGCCCTTCCGCTATAAGGACTGCAAGGCGGAGATGGACATGGTCAACAAGGCGTTCATCGAGATCATGATCGAGGGCGACGCCAATGGACGAGGCTTCCAGTATCCGATCCCCACCTACTCGATCACGAAGGACTTTGACTGGTCCGATACGGAGAACAACCGTCTGCTCTTTGAGATGACGGCCAAATACGGCACACCTTATTTCTCGAACTATATCAACAGTGATATGCAGCCCAGCGATGTGCGCAGCATGTGCTGCCGTCTGCGTCTGGATCTGCGCGAGCTGAGAAAGAAGACCGGCGGCTTCTTCGGCAGCGGTGAGAGCACCGGCTCCGTGGGCGTCGTGACAATCAACCTGCCCCGGATCGCTTATCTGGCTGAGGATGAGAGAGATTTTTATAAGAGACTGGACCGGATGATGGATGTCGCGGCCCGCTCCCTGAAGACCAAGAGAACGGTCATTACCCGCCTGCTGGATGAAGGCCTTTATCCTTACACAAAGCATTATCTGGGAACCTTCGAGAACCATTTCTCTACGATCGGACTGGTCGGCATGAACGAGGCCACGCTGAACGCCAGATGGCTGGGGAAGGATCTGACGAGTTCGAAGGCGCAGGCCTTCGCAAAGGATGTGTTGAACCACATGCGTGAGCGCCTCTCCGACTATCAGGAGCAGTACGGCGACCTCTATAACCTGGAGGCCACCCCGGCGGAGTCTACCTCCTATCGGTTAGCGAAGCATGATGTAGAGCGGTTCCCCGACATCATCACGGCGGCGGAGGAGGGAGGCACTCCCTACTATACCAACAGCTCCCATCTGCCGGTGGGTTATACGGAGGACATCTTCTCGGCGTTGGATGTGCAGGATGAGCTGCAGACGCTTTACACCTCCGGCACCGTTTTCCATGCCTTCTTGGGTGAGCGCCTGTCAGACTGGAGCTCCGCGGCGAAACTGGTGCGGAAGATCGCCGAGAACTACAAGCTGCCTTACTATACGCTGTCGCCGACCTATTCGGTCTGCAAGAATCATGGGTATCTGACGGGCGAGCAGTTCGAGTGCCCGATCTGTCATGGAAAGGCTGAGGTCTACAGCCGCATCACCGGTTACTACCGCCCGGTGCAGAACTGGAACGACGGCAAGACGCAGGAATATAAGCAGAGAAAGAATTACCGGATTGCTGCGTCGGTTAATCAGCCGGCGAAGTGCGAGGCGCGCAGTGAGGAGACGCCCCGGATCGTGGTGAAGCCCGCGGCCCGGATGGAGGGCGTCGGTCAGACACTGCTCTTCGGCACGGCGACCTGCCCCAACTGTCGTATCGCGAAAGAGATGCTGAAAAACGCCGGGGTGGCCTATACCTACGTTCTGGCGGACGAGCAGCCGGAACTGGCGAAGAAATACGGCATTCGCCAGGCCCCCAGTCTCGTGACCATCCGCGGCGGCGAGGTCAGCGTGCGGACCGGTCTCTCCGACATCCGCCGGATGCTGGATAAGATGAGCGGGAAGAGGAACGTGGGATAAAAAGACATAGAAACGAAAGTCGCGAGGGCGTCGTCCGGCGTAAGCCGGGGAATGCTTACGCAGTTCTGCGCATACAAAGGGGGCGCCCATATGGGCGCCCCCTTTGAGTGGAAAAGACAGATTCAGATTCCGGCCTTCGCGGCGCGTTGTATCCGTTCCAGAGGAAGATTGGTCATGTGAGAGATATCCTCCGGAGAGATATGATTTCTGAGCATGGAGAGTATCAGATCATCCTGTCCGGAGCGAACTCCCTGTTCGATGCCTTCCTGGAGTCCCTGTTCAAGTCCCTGCTCAAGTCCCTGTTTCAGTCCTTGCGCTCTTCCTTTTTCATAGCCAAGATCAATGGCGAGATCTCCCAGATTACACATAACATTCACCTCTCCTTTCAGATCTGGTGCAAGATCCATATGGTATCTCTGCTCCAGAATATTCAGCTTGGTTTCTGCAGGCATGGTCATGGAGAATAAAACATTGAGCATGCCGGTCAATTCATTGAGACTGTCTTTTTTCTCATTTAGAGCGACCAGAATGATAGAAATCTTGTCATAAGCGCTCCGAACATCAGGAATTCCCGGAAGAACATCGTGCTTGGTCAGAGAGAACTCTGAGATGGCATTGCCGATTTCAGCGGGAGCATTCAGACACAGCCAGATGGAACAGACTTTTTTCAGCTTGTCGTAATCGGAGTCGGAGAATTCGGTTCCTCGTTGGGATGAGATCATCCGGCTGGTGTAATAGACTCCCCGACTCAGAATCTGATACCCGGGATTATATTTTTTTTGTGCTTCCACGTTGACATAGATACGGCGGCATTCGTTTTTCCCTGGCAGAGAAAGAGAGAAGTAGATATCGTAAGTGATTCTTCCTTCGCCGGGCAGCGTGCTTTCAGTGGTTAAACCGGTAATCTTTTCTGACCGTTTTTCCCTGCGATGAATGTCAGGCTCTACTTCCACGGTGGATATCTCCGGATTTTCAATGCAGTCCTGTATTTCTTCCAGTGAGAGGGAAGAAAATTCAGACATCGTGTAGCGAACAATCCAGGCCAGGATCACCTTGTGTGCGAGCACCCGCTTACACTGTGTATCGTACTGGGAGCGGGCTTCTGCCTGCCGGATGTCGCGCCTCAGATCTTCGTTCATGCTATTCTCCTTTTAGTATACATTCCCCGAATGATGGTTGCAATCTTATTTTAAAAGATCGAGATAAAAAGTCCACAAACAAAAAGTGATGATTTTTCCATCACTTTTTGTCAGGGTTGTGACCTTGCTTCCGTTGCGTTTGGATGCCTTGCTGCCCCAGTGATATAATCAAACATAAAGAAGCCCCTGAGAATGACGAATATTTCGCATTCTCAGGGGCTTGCGATGGTTTTGCGCTTTGTCTGTCAGGATAAAGCTGGCCTCAGAACGGCCCATACCCGATCGCATTGGCAATAACAATCAGGATATATCCGGCGGCGATCATGCAGGCGAAGGTGCCCAGGAAGTTCAGAGCCGTCACGAACAGCAGGATCAGGGTCAGCGTGATGATGGCGTTCCGGCCTTCCAGCGTGTTGGAGTAGGTGAGCAGGGCGAGACATCCTGAATAGATCATGAGTTGGTCATGATTGAGATTCCATTGACAACGTCGGTGTGGATCGAGGTGAAGAAGTCCTGAAAACCGATGGGATCCGTCTTTTCAATGAACTGGAAGCTTTCTCATATACATTTGAGGACAGGTGGCTCTTTTGATTTGGGATGATCGTTTTATAATACCCTTTCTCAGATCGAGTTCAGTGTAGGAGCGAGTCGTGTTAAATCCTGCTGAGCGATTTCCTGAAAATATTCTTCCAGAAGATCCAGAAAATATCGGGTATAACGATTCAGATATCTCTGCTTGTTGTATATTACGTGAACGGTCTGAGTGACGGGGCTGCCGTTACAATACAATGGAAATATATTAACATCTTCCGCAAAGAGAGAAATCCACTCTTTCAGATTCATTTTTGAGGTAAAACCGGCAGCCAGCCCGGCATTGCACAGGGGCATGAGAATGGAGGTATAGGTGGTTTGAACGCGGACGAGAGGCGCAAGATTCTCCTGCGAAAAACATTCGGAAATTACTTTGCCCAGCCGGTTTTCGGATTCAGGCATCAGAAAGGGAAGCCGGATAAAATCGTTTACCGCAGCTCCGTTTATTGCTTTCTTTTTCAGCGCTTTGGTTTCTTCCCCATAATGCTGCTGTAAAAGTTTTTCAGAAACACACAGATAGACAGGATCACTATGGATAATCCTGTTCGAAAAAACAGTTTTTTGCGGATCGCTGTCCAGACAAACGGCGAAGTCTAACTCGTTTTTCTGTACCAGCTGTTCAAGCGTTCTGCTTGTCTTGTCAACCCACTTTATATGTACATTCCGATTTTGATTTCTGTGTTTACGATTATCGAAGGATGGAAATATCTCCCGCATAGTCTGTCCGGCTGGTATGAGCTGTGCAGTAAATCCATTGGCCGCTTCTCGGAACTGGGAGTATTGCTTGTCTGTGCCTTTATGTCCTCCCGTCTTCTGACAAAGCTGAATCTGGGAACCGAGTTTTCCGCTATTCTGGATTCACTGAATGCAGCACCCATTGTTATCATGCTGGTGATCTGCATTGTCATTACGCTGATGGTTGGTCCTTTTAACGCGACGGCTACGACAACGGCGATGGGGGCTATTGTCTATACCGCTTTGCGTTCAATCGGTCTGTCACCGGTCGTTGCGGCGGTTGCCTTTTATCTGAGATCGGATAAAAAGTAAATTATCAACAAATATTTTAAGGCGTAAGAAGAGTCGATTTTCCTCTGTGGAAGCCGGCTCTTCTAATTGATGTCAGGGCGGGTTGAATCAGCTGCTCAGAGCCGCCTGGAAGTTTGTGTTGAATTTGGAAAGAAATTTTGAGACAATAAGAAAGACAAGGATGTCAGTTCAGAGTAAAAGAGAGAATGAAGAATCAAATGAATGAAGAGAAAACGGTAATCCGTACTTTTACAAGTGGAAATATTCCGAGGCAGTTATTTGCGTTTGTGCTTCCTTTTATGGCGGCAAATGTCCTGCAGGTGCTGTATTCTACGGTGGATATGGTTATAGTGGGGCAGGTTGTGGGAGCAGAAGGATTGTCCGCTGTGTCCGCAGGAGGGCAAGTCATTAATCTCTGTACGATGATCTGCACAGGCCTGTGTATGGGAGGCCAGGTTCTCATCTCTCAGCTGCTGGGAGCCAGAAAGAAAAAAGAGCTGGGGCAGGTGATCGGGACGCTGTTTTTGTTTGTTCTGATATGTGCCCTTGTCGTTTCAGCGGTCCTCTTCCTGGTCCGAGGATGGATTTGCACACATTTGAATGTACCTGGAGATGCCTATGCGATGGCAATGGATTATCTGGGAATCTGTGCCGTTGGTCAGTTTTTCTGTTATGGCTACAATATGGTGTCGGCAGTTCTCCGGGGATTGGGAGATTCCCGGCACCCGCTGGTTTTTGTCGCTATCGCCTCACTGATCAATCTGGTTTTGGATATCCTGCTTACCGGATACCTGGGATGGGGCGTGTCCGGAGCGGCGGCCGCCACAATAATCGGTCAGGCGGCATCCTTCCTTTTTGCGTTGGCTTTTTTGTACCGGCACAGAGATATGTTGGGGTTTGAATTTTCGCTGGGCAGTTTGAGAATAATTCCGCAGTATCTGCAGGTAATTCTGCAGCAGGGGCTGCCGGTAGCGGCCTCCTCAGCCTTGATTTATGTTTCTATGTTCTATGTGACCAGTCTGATTAACCGCGCAGGCGTCGTGGAATCGGCTACGTTTGGCGTGGGAGTTAAGATTGATGATCTCTGCAATAAGGTTTCTATCGCGATTCGTTATGCGGCGACCCCGATGGTGGCGCAGAACTATGCGGCAAAGAATATCAAACGTGTGAAGCAGATCGTTGCCTGGGCCTGGATCTACGGGATCGTCTTCCACCTTTGTTTCATGGTAATTTATCTGTTGTTTGGAACGCAGCTTTTCATGCTCTTCACCAGCGACAAAGAAATCCTTGCGCTGTCTCCGGTGTTTATCCGCAATATCATCTGGACATTTATTCCGCTCGCCTTCCTGCGGGGAAACAATGCGCTTATACAGGGAATCGGAAATGCCAGACTGAGTATGTGTATGAGTCTTTTGGACGGCATGGTTTGCCGAATCGGTTTCAGCTACCTCTTTGGAGTCTTTCTGGATATGGGGTTTGCGGGGTTTGTGCTGGGATATGGCCTTGCTCCCGCCGGAGCCGCGGTGCCTGGGATGATTTATTGCCTTTCGGGGATTTGGCAGAAAAAACAAAGTCTGGTAGATCAATTGGAGAAAGAATAACGAGCGGATACAGATTGCCCGTTATTCTTTCTTTACGCTGCTGAAGCAAATAAGAAAGTGGCCGGTTTCTCAGGCCTCTTCTCTCTCCCATGCCTCCTCCACATCCACCTCGATACCCAGTTCCCGCGGCAGGAACCGCGGACACACATTTTCATTGGAAACAATCACGGAAGCGGAGAGGCGGGTGCCGATCTCACAGGATTCCGCCAGTGTCTTCCCGTAGGTCAGGCCGACGACGAGGCCGGAGCAGAAGGCATCCCCCGCGCCGGTGGTGTCTTTTACCTGCACCTTCATGGACGGGCAGAAGCCCCGGTGTCCCTCCTGGTCCGCATAGACGCTCCCGCGGCTGCCGAGGGTGATGACCATGGCCCGGAACTCGGCACTCTTTACATGCTCCGCAAGGAGGCCCAGCATCTCCTCCGGCTCTGCCCCGGAGAAGTCCGAGGCGAAGAGGAGTCCGGCTTCCTGCTGGTTGCAGACAAAGCAGTCCAGCTGCTTGATGAAATCCCGTCTCTTCGGGGCGATGCGCATGTTGGAGACCACCGCGTAGACCTTTTTGTTATATTTCTCCGCCAGTTCGAAGACCTTCTTGACGATCTCCTTGTGGATGTCGATCTCGATGACGATGGAGTCCGCGTCACGGAAGATCTCATCGCCGCGTTCCTCCAGGATATCGAGAATCGGCATCAGATTCGGCCGCTGGGAGATGGAACCGGCGACGTCGCCGGTGTCGTCGAAGACGGCGAGCCAGGTGCCCATGCCGCCGGGAACAGTCTGGACATATTCCAGATTCACCTTGTGGCGGCGAAGCTTGCTGAGCACCTCCTGCCCCATGGCGGTCTCGTCTACCAGACTGACGAAGGTCGGCCGCAGCTCCAGATTGGCGATGTTCTCCACCACATTGCGGCTGACGCCGCCGTGAATGTACTCGACACTTCCCGCATTCCGTCCGTTCGGCAGATAATGCTCCTCCGGGAATCCCTTGATATCCACAAACACAGCTCCAATGACGACGATGCTCATTCCGGGCACCCCTCTTTCGTAGAATGATTTTGCGGGCCGCGATGCGGGCCCGCGCTTTTTCCGTATATACGACTATCATACGCTGAGAATCCCCGGCGCACAAGGGTTTTTTGGCAGATATTATGCGAAAAAGTCAGAGTCCGTTTGTTTTGAAAATATATCTGTCTGTCGGGAAAATAAAGTTGCGTAAAAAAAATGCACGGGCTATACTATATGCGAAGAGAAAATTCAGTGAGAAGACAGCAGTGGGAAATCTGCAGGAAGGAGATATCATGCCGAACAGATCTACAGGAACCAAAAGATTGCCCATCGGAGCAGATAATTTCGCAAAAATACGCGAGGATAATTTTTACTATGTAGATAAAACGGGGCTAATCTGTGATCTGCTGAATCACCGAAACGAAGTGAATCTTTTCACACGTCCGCGCCGTTTTGGCAAGAGTCTTAACATGAGCATGCTGCAGTGCTTTTTCGAGTTGGGAGCGGACAGCACTCTCTTTGACGGTCTGCGGATTTCCGAAGAAACGGCTCTCTGCGAAGAATTTCTGGGGAAATTTCCGGTGATCTCCGTTTCACTGAAGGGGATCAATACGCCCTCCTTCCGAATCGCCTTTCAGATGGCAGTGAGTATAATCAATGCAGAGGCCCGGCGTTTTCAGTATCTTCTGGACAGTGACCGCCTCACGGACACAGACAAGGAAGAATACGCGAGACTGCTTCGGCACGATATGGAAGAGGCGACGCTGTATAACAGCCTGAAAACGCTGTCTGAAGTGCTCGAGAAGCACCACGGCCGTCAGGTAATCATTTTGATTGACGAATATGATGTTCCTCTGGCGAAGGCTTATGACAAGGGTTATTATGACGAGATGGTCTTTCTGGTTCGCAACCTGTTCGAGCAGGCCCTGAAGACAAATCATAGCCTGAAGTTTGCTGTCCTGACCGGCTGCATGAGGATCTCGAAGGAGAGCATCTTTACGGGGCTGAACAATCTGAAGGTTTTTTCTATCACAGACGAGCGTTTTGATGAATATTTTGGTTTTACGGATGCGGAAGTCCGGCAGATTCTGGACGACTATGGAGTGAGTGAGTATTACGAGACGACGCGGGAATGGTACGATGGCTACCGGTTCGGGGCGGAGAAGGTATACAGTCCCTGGGATGTGATCAACTGGTGTGACCAGCTGGTGACGACCTCCGACCGTATGCCGCAGAATTTCTGGGCCAATGCGAGCGGAAATGATATCATCCGAGGCTTTGCTGAGCAGGCAGATGGGGCGACGCGGGATCAGATTGGAACGCTGATCGAGGGCGGCTCCGTGAGGAAAAAACTGCGGCAGGATCTGACATACAAGGAATTAAAGGACAGTATCGAAAACCTGTGGAGCGTTCTGTTCACGACCGGCTATCTGACGCAGCGCAGCCGGGCGGAGGACGGGAGCTATGAGCTGGTCATCCCCAACCGCGAGCTGAGAGAGCTTTTTATCACGCAGATCGATTCCTGGTTCCGGGATAAGGTGCTCGATGATACGGACGGCCTCCGGGCCTTCTTTGCCGCGATCCGGGCAGAGGACGCCGAAGCGATGGAGAACTGCCTGATCGACTATATGGAGGAGTCTGTCAGCTACCTGGACGGCGGCAATGTGGAGGAAAAAGAGAATTTTTATCACGGCCTGCTGCTTGGTATGCTGGCCAACTGGAAGGAGTGGAATGTCGTCTCCAACCGGGAAGCGGGAATCGGGAGGCTGGATATTGTCGCCTGGCGGCGCCGTGAAAAATATGCCTTCATTCTTGAGGTCAAATATTCCCGGAAGGAAGAGAACCTGGAAGCAGAGGCATACAAAGCTCTGAATCAGATTCGTCAGAACCGCTATGACAAAGTCTTCGGGCGTCATGTGCCGGAGCGTGTGGTACACTACGGCATCGCGTTCTGCAAGAAAGACTGTCGGGTGCTGAAAGAGGTTGTCGGGGAAAAGTAAACTCTGAAAAATCCCGGTGCAAAGATATTTGCGGATCCTGCGTACCGGGAAAGAGGATAAACAGGAAGGATTAAAATCAGATATGAAATCATCAGAAGATTTGCGGACGCTTTTGGAGCGGATCGATCACCGGAGCTATCCGGCGTATAAGGACACGGCGGGGAGCTATCAGTTTGGCGGCTATGTGCTGTCAATCGACCATGTGCAGGGGGATCCCTTTGCCTCGCCGTCGGATGTCAGCATCCATGTACCGGCGGCCGTGGCGGGTTTTCCGGCGGAATATTTTGACAAAACACACCGGCGCGTGGCGCTGCAGGATCTGCTGACGCGGACCTTCGGCCGCGAGGCGGCACAGTTTTCCTTTAAGGCGAAGGGCTCAGGCAAGAGCGGATTGCTCTCGGTGAGCCGCTGCGGGCAGGAGATCCTTGAGCGCAGTGCCTGCCGGATCCTGCCGGCGGGCGGCGTGGTGCTGCGGTTCCATGTGGGCTTCCCGGCCAACGGGCGGACGATCAACGCCCGGGAACTGATGAAGATCTTTTTTGAGTTCCTGCCCCGGTGCGCGGAGCGGGCTCTGAAGTACAGGAGTTACCCGGCGGCGCGGGTGCGTGGCGTGATTGAGCTGGCGGACGATCAGGAATATCTGCGGGGACAGCTGACGGAGCGCGGGCTGGCGGCCTTTGTGGCAGACGGCTCGGTGCTGCCGCGGGAATCAGGTGTCTCCGCGCTGCCGATGAAGGGCGCGGTGCCCTTCCGGGCGCCGGAGTCTCTGACCGTGACGATGCAGCTGCCCCATGCGGGGGCGCGGCGGGGCATGGGAATCCCCCGGGGCATCACGATGATCGCCGGCGGCGGTTATCACGGCAAGTCTACGCTGTTAAAGGCATTGGAGCTGGGTGTGTACAATCATATCGCCGGGGACGGACGGGAATATGTCGTCACCGATGCAGGAGCCATGAAGCTTCGCGCCGAGGACGGGCGCAGTATCACGGGTGTGGACATCTCGATGTTCATCCGGAACCTGCCCAACGGGAAGGACACGGCGCGTTTCTCCACGGAGGATGCCAGCGGCAGCACATCTCAGGCGGCGAATGTGGTGGAGGCTATGGAGGCTGGAAGTCGGGTCTTCCTCATCGATGAGGATACCAGCGCGACCAATTTCATGATCCGGGATGAGCTGATGCAGCGGGTCATCAACCGGGAGAGCGAACCGATCATTCCCTTCATCGACCGGGTGGAGGAACTGTATCGGACGTTCGGTATCTCCACGATCCTGGTGGCCGGAAGCTGCGGTTCGTATTTCCATCGGGCGGATCATATCATCCAGATGAAGCAGTACCAGCCGGTGGATATCACGGCGCTGGCGAAGCGCGAAGCGGCCGCCTTCCCGCTGCAGACGGAGGCGCCCGATGCGGCGGCGGAGCCGAACTTCACCCGGTGCATCCACTGTACGCAGCGGCTGGAAGACCGGGTGAAGGTACGCGCCTCCGGGGTGGACAGCGTCTCGATCGATCGGGAGGTCGTTGATCTGCGCTATGTGGAGCAGCTGGCGGACCCGGAGCAGGTGAATCTGCTGGGGCAGATCCTCAAATACGCCATCCAGAACCTGATGGACGGGAAACGCACAGTAAACGAGATCGTCGATGCGATCGAGGCAGTTCTCAAAGCCCGCGGTATGGAGGGAATCTGCGGCGGGAAATTTTTGCCCGCCGGGTACGCCCTGCCGCGGCGCCAGGAGATCGCGGCGTGCATCAACCGCTACCGTAGGCTGCGGGTGTAAGAACTTTCATAAGCAGAAGAGAAAAACGGCGGGAAGCTCAGTAGTTGAACTTCCCGTCGTTTTTCTCTTCCAGCGCCCGGATGGCGTGGAACATAAAATCATTACAGGGGGTGGGAACGCCGGATTCCCGGCCCATCCGTCCCAGGGCGCCGGAGAACATATCGATCTCCGTGTGACACCCGGCATCCAGATCCTGGAGAGTGGAGTAGCGGGCTGATTTGTCCACCGGGCTGACTTCGATCGTCGTGCGCAGTGAGGAAATGTCGATGCCGCGGGCTGCTGCTACGTCGATGACTTCGTCCCGCAGCATGCGGGAGAGCGCGGCCGCGTGTTCACTGTCTGCGTAGGCGCCCATGCCGCAGCCCAGAAGTGCCTGCGGCAGGTTGCGGCTGATATTGAGAGCGAATTTATTCCAGAGGTCCACTTTGATGTCTTTTCTCATGTGATAGTGGAGAGGTGTTCCCTCCAGAAGATCCGCGATAGCCAGCATCCGCTCGCTGGGTTCTCTCTGGTCGTATTCGCCGAAGTAGACGCCCAGGGAGGTGGGGCCGTCGAAAACGACTCGGTTGCCGATGCGGTGGGAAGCGATTTTCATGATCGAGGGGAGGATGTGTTCCATGCCGATGCGTGCGCCGACGATCTCCTCACTGTCGATGCCGTTGAGCAGGCTGAGAACCGTGGTGTGGTCGTCCACGATCGTCGCCACCTCGTCGAGGACGCCGGGCAGCGCCCCGTATTTGGTGGCGATCAGGAGCAGGTCGGCGCCCCGGGCTTCCTGCGGGGTGCGCACATGAAGAGGGTAGTTCACGTTGTTGATCCACAGGCCGTCCTGTTCCAGTCGTTCCTTTCTCTCGCCGTCGGCCACGACCCACAGCCGGTCTCCGAGCTTCTCAGACAGTCCCCAGATAAAATAGCCGCCGATGGCGCCCACGCCCAGCACGGCCACGGTATTTATTTTCATGACGCAGTTCCTTTCTGTGCAAGTGAATTCGAAGGGCCGCCCTCGCGCTCCAGGACAACACGACACTGTTTTTTATAACAGGCAAAGCCGTATTTCAGGATGGTCTGCATATCGTCATCCCTCAGCTCCGCCGTATAGTCATTTTGATGGATCTGCTCCAGAGCCTCCCGGCATGCGGCATCGAACTGTGCTTTCTCCGCATATTTTACCTCGAGGATGATACCGATGCTCTCGTTCTCGATCTCAATCTGAATATCCGGGTAACCATTTCCAGCTTCCCGATTCGAGTCGACGTTCCAGTCCCTCTGAAAGAAGAGAATTCCCAGAAGCAGACCGTGATAAAAATTCTCTTTGAATTCTTTTCTAACCGCTGTATCGCGGATGCTGATCGTTTTCTCCATACATTTCGTGAAAGCACGTTCAACATCGGCTGTATCGCCGTGTTTCAGAGCAGAACAGAATTCTGCCACCAGCGTGTTGTCCTCCGCCACTTTTTCTTCAAAAAATTCCAGAAGGAAGTCGCTGAAAATACTGCGAACCTCGTTGTTGGGAATCTTTAGGCGGACCAGGTTGCCGGAGGGTGTCTCAGCGGGGGTCAGATAGCCGGTCGCAAAGAGCAGGCTCCACAGATTTTCTGCGCTGCTGTATATTGTATTGTAAGTCAGCTGCTCCTCCACCTTTTTCTGGACGCTCTCCCCGGCGATCAGCCGTTCAATCTGAGCTTTCGTGACACCGCTTCCCATCTGCCGGATAAAGCGGCACACTTCGTCGTTGCCGCTGGAGTTCTTCCAGTAGCTCTTCGGTTTCCTGTCCGGGCCTGTCAGAAGCTGGTTGCACCAGTTGATGACATCCCAGGGATTATAGACGTATGCGTTGGCAATCCGGTATCCGTCATACCATTCCTTCGCGATATCATAGTATTCAGAAAGCCCGTAATCCTCCAGCATCTGACGCACCTCTGCGTCGGTAAAGCCGAAATACTCATCACACTCTGCGTCCAGAAGCGTATACATCTTCAGATTATTCAGGCCGGTGAAGATGCTTTCCTTTGAGATCCGCAGACATCCGGTCAGAATGGCTATATGCAGGTATTCGTTGGTCTTCAGTGCGCTGTCGAGAAGGTTGCGGATGACGCCGACCATCTTTTCATAATAGCCGCGCTCGTTTGCCTTTGCGAGCGGCACGTCGTACTCATCAATCAGAAGGATGGCCGGGCGCCCGTAATGCTTTTGCAGGAGCATGGACAGTGTTCGCAGGCTGCGGGTCAGTACGGCTTCCGGCATGAAATAAACGCCCTGATCTGATGTATCGACCCGGATGAGCTGGCGGTACAGCTTCTTCTCATCCTCGTTGAGCCGTTCACTGTCAAGCAGAAAACGAAAACGCAGCGCCTCCTCGCCGATGATCGAACACAGCTGATGGATTGCCTGCTCAAAGCTGTCAGAATGAGCCGTTTTCAGGCTGATGGAGATGACGGGATATTTCCCCATGTAGGTTTCACACAGATCAGTCTCCTCTGAAATGGCCAGCCCCTCAAACAATTTGGTATCTGTACCCGGTTCGAGGAAGGCCCGAAGCATGCTCATGTTGAGGCTTTTGCCGAAACGTCGCGGCCGTGTGAACAGGTTTACCTCTCCCGGGTTCATCAGCAGATCCCTGATCAGATGTGTCTTGTCAACATAATAGTAGTCCATAGATCGGAGCTTCCTGAAATCGTCGATTCCGATCGGGAGCTTCTTTCGAACCATGCGGTCGCCTCCTTTGATTGTATTCGAGTAGTTCTTTCTATTGGTGAAAGTCTACCATAAATGCCGCCTGTTCGCAAGGCAGCTGATGCATATGCCGCACATATCAATAAAGTATAAATTTGCTGTTTTGCCGTTGATTTTATTGACAGCTGCGGGGTATATTATATAATTATATTTATAAGCGATCTGTGAACGACCTGCTTTTGAGCAGGTTCAGGTGGGAAAGGAGAAGCGATGGAAAAGACAAGACGAAACAGAAGACGGGGGTTCCTGTGCCTGGCGGCGTGGCTCCTGGTGCTGTGTACCGTGGTGACGGCTGTGGCAGTGCAGCCGGCGGAGGCGGCCTCGGCGCAGAAGGTGGTAACGAAGAAGGTCTCCTCCTCGAAGTTCAAGAAGGTGTCCTCTTCGGTAAAGCAGACTGTCATTTCTACAGCGACGACGGGCACATACAGCGCCCAGCTGGCGGGGACGGAGGATGAGTACGGCAGCATGACACCCCAGACGTTGCTGGTGACGAAGAACGGTAAATCCTATAAGAAGGTGAAGCTGGAGAGTGTGGTCCGGGAGAAGCTGGGACTCTCTGACAGCCAGTATGTTTTCTTTTACAATCTGTCCTGTATCGACAATGCCTTCTATGTGACGGGCGCTGTCTTTGATAATGAGGCGGGCGTGGGATCCGGTACGGCTATTTATGTGAAGACAAAAAACGGTTCCACAGTTTCGGCGAAGAAAACCAGTATGGATTTGAATGGAAGTTCCTACCTGCTTTCACTGAACTGGAGTCTGTACTCGGCCAGGGGCTACTATGTGGCAGCCAATGACTATATGGTGGCAGGGTACAACGCCTGGTACTATATCTCCGAGGACCTGAAGACCTGGACGAAGAAGAAGCTGACAGCGACTCTGACGAAGTCCAGTGAGTTTCAGGAGAATGTCTGGCAGGTGGCAGCGGTCTCCGACAAGGGGCTGGTACTCCGGGAGGCGACGGAATATATGTGGGCCTCCGACGAGGAGGGAGAAGTAAATACCAGCCAGTATCTGTACACGACAAACTTCAAGACCTATAAGGAGGTCTCCACGCTGAACAAGGTGCTGACCTATTCGGGGACTTGGCTCAGCGGAAAGGTAACTACGGCGGATATAGTGACCCAACAATCCACCGGGCGTTCCTTTGCCACGGCCTATGTCTCGAACCTGACATCCAGCGGATCAACCTCCAAGTCTCTGAAGTTGCTTCGTTCCACCGGGCTGAACAAGTACACGACAGCGCTGACATTTTCCTCCAAGTGGAACTATTTCTCCTGGTATGAGACGAACAGTTCCTCCGGGAAATACAGCGCCTGCACGATGTACATCAGTACATCGTCAAAGAACTACGTGTATATTTCCAGCAGCTTCAGCGGGACTTTTAAGAAGTATACAACGAGCCTGAAGGCGAAGTACATTTCGGCGGGCGTGCAGGATGACGACTGGACTTACCAGATCTACAACGGGAAGTACATCCTGATGACGAAGAACTACGGGAAGACCGTTTATAAGATCAACACGGGCAAGACCGGAATCTCCGGACTCTTTATCGCCGGAAACAATCTGGTTCTGGAGATCGACGGGGGCTATGATTACTATATTCCGCTGTCGACGCTGGCGAAGGCAGTAAAGTAAGAGCGCAGTATCTATATACAGAAAGCGGGGCCGCGGGCGTAAATGTCCGCGGCCCCGCTGATTGGAGAAGGCCTCATGTGCTGAGAGGGATGCTTGTCATTCCCTGCGGAATGCTGTATGATGGATGTGTTTTGTTGAAAAGAGGAGGCATATAAATTGAGTATTTTTTCCATCATCGTGCAGCAGATCTGCATTTTTATCACCTTGGGCATCGTGGGCGTCATCGCCGTGAAGACAGGGATCCTCAGTGAGGAGGCGTTGGGGCATTTCTCCCGCTATCTGATGCGGATCGCCATTCCGGTCATGATCTTTACCAATACGATCAACGGCGCCACCCGGCAGGATCTCTTTGATTCGCTGCTGATTCTTCTGCTGGCGGTCGTGATGTATCTCTGCCTGCTGGCGCTCTCAGCGGTGCTGGCGCGGGCCTTTCATCTGCAGGGAAACCGGCGGAAGGTGTTCCGCGCGGTCTCTTCCTTCGGAAATGTCGGCTTCATGGGGATTCCTCTGCTCTCGGCACTCTTCCCGGAGACGGGGATGATCTATGTGGCGCTCTTTACGATCATCGATCAGAGCGTCCTGTGGACCGTGGGTGTGCATCTGACGCAGCCGGAGGGGGAGGAGGCGAAGGTCTCGCTGGGAGCCGCCCTGCGCAAGATGGTGAATCCGGCGATCGTCAGTGTGCTGCTGGCGGTGCTCTTCATGCTGCTGGGGTGGTCGCTGCCGACCTTCCTCAATACGGCGCTGACCAGCGTGGCGAATACGACCTCGCCGCTGTCCATGATTTATATCGGCGGACTGTTCTGCTTCACCGATGTCCGCGCCTATTTCCGCAAGGCGGAGCTGTACGGCATGGTGGTCTTTAAAATGCTGCTGTTCCCGATTCTCTTTTATCTGGTGCTGAGCCGACTGCCGATCTCGCAGGAGATCGCTGTCACCATGACCGTGTTCGCCGGTCTGCCCACGATGTCCACGATTCCCATGCTGGCCACAGCCAGCGGTTCCGACGGAGAATACGCGGTGGGCGCCCTGATCATGACGACCGCCTTTTCCGCGCTGACGCTGCCGTTGCTGGGCTACATTATGATGTAATTTAACTAAAAGTATGACACTACGGATTGCTCCGTGCTTCGCACTCCCGCAATCCAAAAACATTCGTAATCCGCGCAATTTTTTCCCAAAATTGCGCTACTTACTCATGTTTTGCGGGACCCAAGGTCATGAATACGAATGCATGCATTCGATTCATGACTTTTTGTCCCTTGTGTCAAATTCTCTTGTCAATTTCGATGGAATATTGTATGATGGACGCGATTGTCGGACCCTTGTTTCTTCGCGAACAACCGGCCGGAGCGGGAGGCTTCGGCCCAGGTGATTTCACCGACACAGGAGGAGAAAAATTTGAACAAAAAGCCACTGATCGACCTGGTGCATATCACCAAATCCTTTGATGGCGCCTGCGTCCTGGATGACATGAGCCTTTCCATCCATGAGAACGAATTTCTGACGCTGCTGGGCCCTTCGGGCTGTGGGAAGACCACGACCCTGCGGATCCTGGGCGGTTTCGTGCAGCCGGATCAGGGGCAGGTCATCTTCGACGGACAGGATATCACGCAGGTTCCCCCCAACAAGCGGAATCTGAATACGGTATTTCAGAAATATTCTCTGTTTCCCCACATGAATGTGGAGGAGAATATTGCCTTCGGCCTGAAGATCCGGCATAAATCGGACGCCTACATCCGGGACAAGATTTCCTATGCCCTGAAGCTGGTGAATCTGGACGGCTATGAGAAGCGGATGCCGTCCCTGCTCTCCGGCGGTCAGCAGCAGCGGGTCGCGATCGCCCGGGCCATCGTCAATGAGCCCCAGGTGCTTCTCCTGGATGAGCCGCTGGCGGCACTGGATCTGAAGCTGCGCCAGGACATGCAGTATGAGCTGATCCGGCTGAAAAATGAGCTGGGGATCACCTTCGTGTATGTGACACACGACCAGGAAGAGGCTTTGACAATCTCGGACACCGTGGTGGTCATGAATCAGGGCTATATCCAGCAGATGGGGACGCCGGAGGATATTTACAACGAGCCGGAAAATGCCTTCGTGGCGGACTTCATCGGCGACAGCAATATCCTGGACGGTCTGATGATCCGCGATGAGCTGGTGGAGATTCTGGGGGTGAAGCTGCCCTGCGTGGATACCGGCTTCGGCGAGTACCGGCCGGTGGACGTGGTCATCCGCCCGGAGGACGTGAAACTGGGCGATCCGGGGCAGGGATTCCTGGACGGCGTGGTCAGCCACATCATTTTCAAGGGCGTCCACTACGAGATGGAGGTCATGGCCGGCGGCTTCGAGTGGCTGGTGCAGGGGACGAAGGCCTTCCCGGTGGGGACGCCGGTGAGCCTGTCTGTCGATCCCTTCGATGTTCAGATCATGAACAAACCGGAGTCGGAGGATGAGAAAGCCGTGGCGATGGATGAATAGGAAGAAACAGGCTTTTCTGTCCGGACCTTATCTGGTGTGGGCGGTGGGATTTATCGTTCTGCCTCTGCTGATGGTCCTCTATTACGGACTGACCAACGCCGACGGAGGTTTCACGCTGGAGAATATCCTCGCCATTGGCGATTCGATTCACCTGCAGGCTCTGTGGCAGTCGATTCTGATCGCGCTGGGCAGTACGGTCATCAGTCTGGTGGTCGCCTATCCGCTGGCCTATATCCTCAGCAAGAAGCAGGGGGAGCGAAGCGGCGTGATCATTCTGATGTTCATTCTTCCCATGTGGATCAATTTCCTGCTGCGGGTGATGGCACTGCAGATGATCCTCTCCAATACGGGTATTTTAAATGCAATCCTGAGTTTCTTCGGGCTTCCTGCCCAGCACCTGCTCTATACACGGACGGCCATCCTCATCGGGATGACCTACGATTACCTTCCCTTTATGATTCTCCCTATTTACAACGCCATGTGCAAGATCGACCGCAACCTGATCGACGCAGCGGCGGATCTGGGCGCGGGGAATCTGCTCATTTTCCGCAAGGTAGTGCTGCCGCTGTCCATGCCCGGGGTGATCAGCGGGATTCTCATGGTGTTTATCCCCAGCATCTCGGAGTTCGCCATCGCCGACATCCTGGGCGGGTCGAAGATTCTGCTGATTGGTAACGTCATCGAGCAGGAATTTACGACGACGAACGACTGGAACCTGGGCTCCGGCCTGTCGGTCGTGCTGATGATCTTTATCTTCGTCAGTATGGCCATCCTCAATAAGAACGACGCCGAGGGGGAGGGACAGATGCTATGGTAAAGAAATGGCTGGAAAAATGCTACGTGGGGCTGATTTTCTTTCTCCTGTACGCCCCGATTCTGATTCTCATCGTCTGCTCCTTTAACGCTTCCAAGTCCCGGACTGTCTGGGGCGGCTTCACACTGCACTGGTACACAGATCTGCTGCAGGACGCCGAGGTCATGGCGGCGGTGCAGACCTCTCTGGCGCTGACGACGACGTCGGCTGTGGTCGCTACAGTTCTGGGAACGCTGGCCTGCATCGGTATGGCGGCCATGAGCCAGCGGAAGCAGCAGGCGGTCATGACGCTGACCAATATTCCCATGCTCAACGCGGACATCGTGACGGGCATCGCCATCATGCTGCTCTTCGTCCGTTTCGGGACGCTTGGCTATCTGTCCATGCTGGCGGCCCACATCACGCTGGGTGTCCCCTATGTGATTCTCAATGTCATGCCGAAGCTGCAGCAGACCAGCAAGAGCATCTACGAGGCAGCGCTCGATCTGGGGGCCTCCCCGGGGCATGCCTTCCTGCGGGTGGTGCTGCCGGATATCCTGCCGGGCATCCTCTCCGGTTTCCTGCTGGCCTTCACAATCTCGCTGGATGACTTCGTGGTGACCTATTTCACCAAGGGAGCCGGGATCAATACGATTTCGACGATGATCTATCAGCAGGTGCGCCGGGGCATCAACCCGGAAATGTACGCCCTGTCGACGATTTTGTTTCTGACGGTGCTGCTGGTGCTCTGGGTCGTCAACCGGATCTCCGCGAAGCAGGTCCGGGAGACGCGCGTATAGGAGGGCAGAGGATGAAAATGACACGAATCGGTCTGCCTGCGGCGCTGCTCCTGACGGTCCTTCTGACCGGCTGCGGCGGCGGGATTTCGACCTCTTCGGAGAATACGCTGGTCGTCTTCAATTACGGAGATTATATCGACATGGAGACCATCGAGATGTTCGAGGAGGAGACAGGTATCCAGGTGGAATACGAGCAGTATGTGACGCCGGAGGATATGTATACCAAATATAAATCCGGAGGAATTGCCTATGACCTGATCTGCACCTCGGATTATATGATTGAGAAGCTGATCCGCGAGGGTGAGGCGCTGACCATCGACACGGACTCGATGGAATACTATGACAACCTGGATGAGACCTACCTGGAATTCTGCCGGTCCTTTGATTCGGACAATGCCTATGCGGTGCCTTATTTCTGGGGAACCGTGGGCATCTGCTACAACACGGAGATGGTGGAGGAGGAGGTGACCAGCTGGGAGATTCTCTGGGATGAGACCTATGCGAATCAGATCATCATGGAGAACAGTATGCGGGATGCCTTCCTGGTGCCGCTTAAATTTCTGGGATATTCCCTGAATACCGTGGCAGATCTGGAGCTGCGGGAGGCGCAGACCCTGCTCATGGAGCAGAAGGAGCTGGTCATGGCTTATCTGGTGGACGAATCCCGGGATGCCATGATCGCCGGGGACGCGGCGCTGGCCGTCATCTATTCCGGCGATGCCACCGCGGCCATGGAGAGCAACGAGGCGCTGGATTATGTGGTGCCGGAGGAGGGGTCCAACATCTGGTTTGACTGCTGGATGATCCCTGCCAGCTGCACGCATAAGGAAAATGCGCAGAAATTTATTGACTTCATGAACCGCGAGGACATCGCGGCCATGAATTTCGAATATGTCTACTACGGGACGCCCAATGCCGCGGTGTATGAGAGCCTGGATGAGGAGACGAAGGCGGATTACACGATCTTCCCCGACGAAGAGATCCTGGAGAAATGTGAGGTCTATCAGTATCTGGGTGAGGAGGCAGAGTCCCTGTACAATCAGCTCTGGAAGGAACTGAAGGCCTACTGAGAAGGAAGCGGGAAGCGCCGTTTCGCGGAGGCGGACGGCGGGGAGGAGAAATAATGAATTACTGCGTGTTTGGCGCGTCCAGCAATCAGCTGGAGGAGAAATATCTGCGGGCGGGCTTCCGCCTGGGAGAATGCCTGGCCGGGCGGGGGCACGGCATCGTGTTCGGCGGCGGGAGCAGCGGACTCATGGGGGCTGTGGCCCGGGGCGTCCGTGCGGCGGGCGGCGCGGAGATCGTCGGCATCGTGCCTTCTTTTTTCAATGTGGACGGGATTCTCTATCCTGACTGCACGGAGCTTCTTTACACGGAGACCATGCGGGAGAGAAAACGCCTCATGGAGGAGCGCGCGGCCGGGTTCATTATCACGCCCGGAGGCATCGGCACGATGGATGAGTTCTTCGAGACCCTCACGCTGCGCAGCCTGAGGCGGCATGAGAAGCCTCTTGCCGTATTAAACACGGACGGCTATTACGACAGCCTGGCGGCGATGCTCGACCGTATGGTAGAGGAGCATTTTCTGGAAGAAGAGGCGCGTGCGCTCTGCCCATTTTTCGCTGAGCCGGAGGAGCTGGCGGCGTGGATCGCGGGGGCGACAGAACGGAGAGAGTAAGGGTTTTCCTTGCAATCGGGGGTTTTCTGTATTATAATTTTGACGATAAAAACGGGGCTGTTCCCGGGAATCCGAGGAGAGAGACAATATGTTAGACATTAAATTTTTGCGTGAGAATCCGGAGATCGTGAAGCAGAACATCCGGAATAAATTCCAGGACGGAAAGCTTCCCCTGGTGGACGAGGTGATTGCGCTGGACCGTGAGAACCGGGACATCAAGGGCGAGGTGGAAGGACTGCGTGCGAAGAGAAATACTCTTTCGAAGCAGATCGGCGGTCTGATGAAGCAGGGAAAGCGTGATGAAGCGGAGGCAGTCAAGGCGCAGGTCGCGGCCGACGCGGCCCGCATCGATGAGCTCTCCGAGCGTGAGAAGCAGGTGGAAGCGGAGATTAAGCAGCGGATGATGGTCATCCCCAATATCATTGACCCTTCCGTACCTATCGGCAAAGATGACAGCGAGAATGTGGAGGTGCAGCGCTACGGCGAGCCGGTGGTGCCGGACTTCGAGGTGCCCTATCATGCGGACATCATGGAGCGTTTTCACGGTCTGGATCTGGACAGCGCCCGGCGGGTGGCCGGGAACGGCTTCTATTATCTGATGGGCGATATCGCGCGGCTGCATTCGGCTGTGATCTCTTATGCCCGTGATTTTATGATAGGCAGGGGCTTCACCTACTGTGTGCCGCCCTTTATGATCCGCAGCGACGTCGTGACCGGTGTCATGAGCTTCGCCGAAATGGACGCTATGATGTATAAGATCGAGGGCGAGGATCTGTACCTGATCGGCACCAGCGAGCACTCGATGATCGGCAAATTCATCGACACGCTGAACCAGGAGGCCGATCTTCCCTACACGCTGACCAGCTACTCCCCCTGCTTCCGCAAGGAGAAGGGCGCGCACGGCATCGAGGAGCGCGGCGTATACCGGATCCACCAGTTTGAGAAGCAGGAAATGATCGTGGTCTGCAAGCCCGAGGACAGCAAGATGTGGTTCGACCGTCTGTGGCAGAACACCGTTGATCTGTTCCGTTCCATGGACATCCCGGTGCGCACGCTGGAGTGCTGCTCCGGCGATCTGGCCGATTTGAAAGTGAAGTCGGTGGATGTGGAGGCCTGGTCCCCGCGCCAGAAGAAATATTTTGAGGTGGGGAGCTGCTCGAATCTGGGCGATGCCCAGGCCCGCCGTCTGCGGATCCGCGTCGTCGGTGCGGACGGCCGGAAATATTTCGCTCACACCCTGAACAATACAGTGGTGGCGCCGCCGCGGATGCTGATCGCCTTCCTGGAGAACAACCTGCAGGCCGATGGCTCCATCCGTATTCCGGAGGTGCTGCGCCCCTATATGGGAGGAATGACGGAAATACGCGAAAAATAAAGAGGGAATCGGGACAGCCGCCTGTGCAGAGTGTACAGACGGCTGTTTTTTCGCGAAACAGAGCTGGGCAAAATCAGTACAAAGTGTATGAAGAGCGGCGGGAAAACAACAGAAAAGGAACACGCGGGACGCCGATCCCGTGCCTGAAAATGACCGGAGTCGGAGGGACATTTGTTCGGAAAAGCCTGAAAAACCGGGAAAAAAGATTGATACTTTCTTGACAGGCCTGTTAATCTATGTTATATTAGCCATGCTCTGGTGACCTGATACATTGTGCACGGAAAGTGCGGCAACATGCAGGCTAACTCCGTATACAACGTATGGTATAGTCACGGAATCTATCAAGCACGAGAGGCGCTGCCGCTGAAGACAGGGGACGCCGAGCACGAAAGGAGATTTCACTATGGGCTACAAATCCGACATTGAGATCGCGCAGGAGACCGAGATGCAGCCGATTTCCGAGGTCGCAAAGACCGCGGGCATCGACGAGAAGTACCTGGAGCATTACGGCAAGTATAAGGCAAAGATTGATTACAACATGCTGAAGGATGAGGCAGACCGCCCGGATGGCAAGCTAATCCTCGTCACGGCGATCAACCCGACTCCGGCCGGCGAGGGCAAGACCACTACGACCGTGGGTCTGGCCGATGGTATGAGACTGCTGGGCAAGAATGTCATGGTTGCTCTGCGGGAACCGTCCCTGGGACCGGTCTTCGGTGTGAAGGGCGGCGCGGCCGGCGGCGGCTATGCACAGGTGGTTCCCATGGAGGATATCAACCTGCATTTCACCGGCGACATGCATGCGATCGGCGCGGCCAATAACCTTCTGGCGGCGATGCTGGATAACCATATCTATCAGGGCAATAAGCTGAACATCGACCCCCGGCGCATCACCTGGAAGCGCTGCGTGGATATGAACGACCGTCAGCTCCGCTTCGTGACCGACGGCCTGGGCGGCCGGGTCAACGGCGTGCCGCGTGAGGACGGCTATGACATCACCGTGGCCAGCGAGATCATGGCGGTGCTGTGCCTGGCTTCCGATATCGTAGACCTGAAGGAGCGTATCGCCCGTATCGTGGTGGGCTATACCTACGATGAGAAGCCCGTCACGGCCGGTGACCTGAACGCGCAGGGCGCGATGACTGCTCTGCTGAAGGATGCCCTGAAGCCCAACCTGGTACAGACGCTGGAGCATACGCCCGCGATTGTGCACGGCGGTCCTTTCGCTAACATCGCGCACGGCTGCAACTCCGTAATGGCGACGAAGATGGCGATGAAGCTGGGCGATTACGCGGTGACCGAGGCCGGCTTCGGCGCTGACCTGGGTGCGGAGAAGTTCCTGGATATCAAGTGCCGCATGGCGGGTCTGACTCCCTCCGCGGTGGTCGTGGTCGCTACGGTCCGTGCGCTGAAGAGCCACGGCGGCGTCGCCAAGGCTGATCTGAACAATGAGAACCTGGAAGCGCTGGAGGCCGGTCTTCCCAACCTGCTGCAGCACGTGGACAACATCGTCAACGTCTACAAGCTGCCCTGCGTCGTGGCCATCAATGCCTTCCCCACTGACACGAAGGCCGAGCTCGACCTGGTCGAGGCGAAGTGCCGCGAACTGGGCGTGAATGTGGCTCTGTCCGAGGTATGGGCTAAGGGCGGCGAGGGCGGTATCGCTCTGGCGAAGGAGGTCATCCGTCTGGTCGAAGAGCCGAACGATTTCTTCTTCAGCTACAGCCTGGACGGCACCATTGAGGAGAAGCTGGATGCCATCGTGAAGAAGGTCTATCACGGCGACGGTGTGGCGCTGACTGCCAATGCGAAGAAGCAGGCCGCGCAGCTGACTGCGCTGGGCTTCGATAAGCTGCCGATCTGCGTGGCTAAGACGCAGTACAGCTTCTCGGATGACGCGTCCCTGAAGGGAGCTCCGAAGGGCTTTACCGTGACCGTGCGCAACCTGAAGGTTTCCGCCGGCGCCGGATTCATCGTGGCGCTGACCGGCGATATCATGACCATGCCCGGTTTGCCCAAGGTTCCCGCGGCCGAGAAGATCGACGTGGATGAGACCGGACGGATCAGCGGTCTGTTCTAAGAGAGAATACGGAAATAACTACTTACAGAGGGCGGGCGCTGCGGCGCCGGCCCTCTGCGGCGATTGCAGGGAAGTTTGCACTCCGGATTCTGAGGAAACATTTGACAGGCGGAGATGCAGGGTGTAAGGTATCCCTTGAAGGAGGCTGAATATTTTTAGCCATGAAGAAAAATTCATTTTTTGATTATCTGACCCAGAGTCTTCTGGGGGCCGGGGCTCTGATCGTTGCGATTTTATTCTTCTTCGCGTTGTATAAGATCAGGGATATCATCACAATCATCGGATCTTTCCTGAACATTCTGATGCCGCTGATCTACGGGCTGATCATTACCTTTCTCCTCTCCCCTCTGTGCAACAAGGTGGAGGGATTGCTGGAACGATGGATTCCGCAAAGTGAAAAGAAGGGGCGGCAGCGCCGCACGCTGATCCGGGGTCTCAGCGTGGCATTCACCGTGCTCTCGGCTCTGATTTTCGTCATTCTGCTTCTGGTTCTGGTGCTGCCGCAGTTCTTCGGCAGTGTCCTCAACCTGATTAATAATATCCCGACCATTTCAGAGACGATTACCCACTGGATCGAGAATGCGATCTCCTCGGCCAGTCCGGAGACGCAGGAGCAGGTCCTGGAGCTGTATGAAAACGTAGGGAGTTATCTGCAGGAATGGGTGGAGAATACTCTTCTCCCTCAGATACAGTCGATGCTGGGCAGCGTGTCTGTGGGACTTCTCGGTCTGCTCAACCTGCTGAAGAACCTGATCCTGGGTCTGGTGGTGTCGGTCTATCTGATGATCAGCCGAAAAAAATTCCTCGCACAGTCCCGGAAGCTTCTGTACAGTATTTTCTCCGCCAAGTGGGGGAACCACATCCTCTGGCTCTGCCGGGAGATCAGCGATACCTTCCAGGACTTCCTTCTGGGAAAAATCGTGGATTCTCTGATCATCGGCGTGATCTGTTATATCGGGATGTGTATCATGCGGCTTCCCTATGCGGTGCTCATCAGTACCGTTATCGGCATCACCAACATCATTCCCTATTTTGGGCCTCTCATCGGCATGATCCCTACGACGCTGCTCCTGCTGACCGTAAGTCCTGCGCAGGCGCTGACCTTCCTGATCTTCGTGCTGATTCTGCAGCAGGTAGACGGAAATATCATTGGTCCCCGGATTCTGGGAACAGCCACGGGATTGTCCAGCTTCTGGGTGCTGTCCTCCCTGATCATTTTCGGCGGCATGTTTGGTTTCGTCGGCATGGTCATCGGCGTGCCGATCTTCGCCGTGATTTACGACCTGGTCCAGATGGGAGTCAAGTACCTGCTCGAGCTGCATCAGCTGCCGCAGGATTCCCATGTCTATGAAAATATGGACTACGTGGATCTGGAGACGCGGACGGTGCTGCAGAAGGTGAAGAAGGGAAAGAAGGAGGACCGAAGGACGGAGGAGAGTTCCGGAGAGAAGAAGGAAAAGCCGGAAAGTGAAAACTACCGACAGGAATGAGAAAACAGATGATGAAACTGAAACGGGGAGAGCATCCGACGGCTCTCCCCGTTTTTCGGGATATGATGAAAACTCCGGGAAAGACTGCGTAGGGGGCTGCGCGGAAGTCAGCTCTCCGCCTTGTCTGCCTCCTCCAACGGATCCAGGAACTGCTTCTTATATTTCGCAAAGCGGTCCTGATACCCGGGAATCCGGCCCTGATGGACGGCCTTCAGGTAGGTGTGACGGTCAAAATCCTCGAAGACCTTGTGCCGCTGGATGATGTAAACGGCGATGTTGGAGCAGTGATCAGAGATTCGCTCCACGTTGTTCAGCAGTTCGACGAAGGAGATGGCGCTGGAGACCGCGCACTGGCCGGACTGCAGACGCCGGACATGTCGGGCCCGGAGATCCTCGGTCAGCTGATCGATGACCTCCTCCAGGGGTTCGATGGAGATGATGCTCTCCGAGGATTCGACGGAGAAGGCATCCACGGTCAGATCCACGATGGTGGAGACTGCGGAGAGCAGGGTGTCTACCTCCCGGCGGGCGACGTCCGTGAAATGGACGCCGTTTTCATGCATGTACTGGGCGGTCTCGGAGATATTGACGCAGTAGTCGCCGATGCGCTCGAAGTCGCTGACGGTCTGGAGGATCTCTGTGGCCCGGTGCGAGTCGTCCTCGGTCATGGTGTGGTGCGTGGTCTTGACCAGATATTCTCCGATGCTGGCCTCGCATTTGTCCAGGAAATGTTCGTTTTCTTCCAGACGGCCGGATTTCTTCGTGTCGTAGGTCTCGCCGGTCAGCAGGACTGTGGCGATGCCGAGGTTTTCCTGGATGCAGGTGCCCATCGAACAGAGCACCTTCATGCACTGCTCCATGGCGACCTGAGGATTTTTCAGGAAGCGGTCATCCAGGCAATCCAGGGCGAGATTCTCGTGGTATTCCTCATCATCGGGAATGATGCGGGTGGCCAGCGAGATGAGGCCGTTGATCGCCGGCATCAGAACCAGTGCGGTGATCAGGTTGAAGCCCAGGTGCAGGTCGGCGATGTTGCCGCGGTTCATCACCGCGTGCAGGAAGGAGAAATGGAATACGGCATTGAGTCCGTAGAAGCCTGCGGTAAAGAGTATGACGCCGATGACGTTGAAGAGCAGGTGGACGACGACGACCCGGCGTGAATTCTTATTGGTGCCGAAGCTGGCCAGGATGACGGTGAGACATTTGCCGATGTTGATGCCCAACAGGAGCGGGAAGGAAGTCGCAAAGGTCACGGAGCCCGTGGAGGTCAGTGCCTGCAGGATGCCGACGGCGGCGGATGAGCTCTGGATCAGGGCTGTCAGAGCCAGACCGGCCAGGATGCCCAGCAGGGGATTCTCGAAGGCGGTGAAGAGCTGCTGGAAGGCGGCGGAGTCTTCCAGAGGGGACAGTGTGTCCTCCATCGTGGTCATGCCGAAGAACAGGATGCCGAAGCCCATGAGCAGCATGGCGATGTTCTTGGGCTTACGTTTCTTGGCGATGAGATTGATGGCGGCGCCGAGGACGATCAGGATCGGCGCGAAGGTGGAGGGCTTCAGGAGTGAAAGAAAGACGCCCCCCGATTCCAGATCGCCGAGGCGAAGGATCTGCGCCGTAGCGGTAGAGCCGATGTTAGCGCCGAAGACGACGGGAATGGCCTGCGCCAGCCGCATCATGCCCGCGTTGACGAAGCCGAGTACGGTGACCGTGGTGGCGGCGGAGCTCTGGATGACGGCGGTGACGCCGGTGCCGAGAGCCAGCCCGGTCCATTTATTGCTTGTGAGAGTCTCCAGGATGTGCTCCAGCTTTGCGCCGGCCAGGCGCTCGATGGCCTTGGACAGCAGATCCATACCGTACAGGAAAAGACCGATGCCGGCAAAAAGCGGCAGGAAATCAAGCAGGGTCATGGCGTTTCTCCTTTGTGTTTATCTCACGGCCGTTCCGTGTCGGAGAACGACCAGACACTTCTTCTCCGGGCAAGTCGCCGTTTTCGTCCATTATACCCGAAATTTACGTCGAGTTAAAGCAAAATTTACATGGAATTGACATTTTCCGTCTCGTTGAATTTTTGCGTAGGATATGGTACAATGAAGGTCAAGTGACGTGACAGATGTCCGGAGAGGGGGCCGGAACAGAAAGCGAAGAATCGGAGTGATCGTCCGGGAAAACAGGCAGGAGACCTCGTATGAATTATATTGTGTTCGATCTGGAATGGAACCAGTGCCCTCAGGGGAAGGCCCGGGAGAATCCCCGGCTTCCCTTTGAGATTGTGGAGATCGGCGCCATCAAACTGAATGAAGAGAAAGAGACGATTGGTTCCTTCCATGAGGTGATCCGTCCGCTGGTGTACCGCAAGCTGCATTTCCGGACCCGTGAGGTGATCCATATTGATCAGGAAGAGCTGAACGCGGCGCGGACCTTCTCCCCGGTGATCCGGGATTTTCTGGCCTGGTGCGGGGAGGACTATGAGTTTGTGACCTGGGGCAGTCTGGATCTGAATGAATTGCAGCGAAATATGGATTACTATCGGATTCCGAATCCTTTTCCCCAGCCCCTGTTCTATTATGACCTGCAGAAGATGTTCAGTCTCCTGTACGACGACGGGAAGAGCCGCTCCTCGCTGATTGATGCGGTGGAGTATCTGCAGATCCCGGAGACGATGCCCTTCCACCGGGCGTTTGATGACACATATTATACGGCGGAGGTCATGAAACGGATGGATCTGGAGCCGGTGGCCCGCTATGAGTCGGTGGATTATCATCGGATCCCGGCCACCCGCGAAGAGGAGATCTATCTGGATTTCGGGACCTATTTAAAGTATGTCTCGCGGAGCTTTGCCGACAAGGAGGAGGCCATGAAGGACCGGCGCGTCTGCGCCATGCGCTGCAGCTGCTGCAATCTTCCGGTCTGGAAGCGGGCCCGCTGGTTCTCGACCGGCGGAAATACGTACCTTTCCCTGGTGCAGTGTCCCAGGCACGGCTACATAAAGGGAAAGATCCGCCTGAAAAAATGCCCGGACGGAGGGGCGTTCGTGGTCAAGACCATCAAACCGGCGGATGAGCGTTCCGTGAAGATGATCCGGGAGAAGAAGGATACGATCAGGAAGAGACGCAAGGATCGGAGAAGAAAGAAAAGAGGGGACGACAGAAAAAAGGAAAAAAACTGAGAACAGACAGAGAGCCTGTGGATTCCATTCCTTTGGGAAGGCGGAATACAGGCTCTCTGTTTTGCATCATAATTTCATTTTATATTTATTGCCGCCCTTCCGGCGCCGGCTGCCGCGGTGCCCGCGGTCCAGGTAGCCGTAAGAGCTGTGCCGCCGACTGCTGCGGGGTCTTCGACGCCGATTGCGGGAACCGCCGCCGCCCCGCAGGGAGAGGAGCAGCAGGATGATCAGGATAATCAGGACCAGAACGACCAGAGGGAGAGCCCAGAACAGCCAGGGATGGTTCTGTACCTGGGGCAGAGCGCTCAGGGAGGAGAGGACGGGAAGGCGGGTCAGGCGGCTGTGAAGACGGGTCAGCCCTCCGCGGAGACGGCTCAGCCAGCCGTCCTTTCTGGTGCTCTCGGTGTCGGCAGTCTGTGCCTCGCCGGTTTCCTCGTTCTCTTCACTTTCCGGGAGGGATTCCGCGGCAGCGACGGTCAGAGCCGCGCTTCCCAGCTCGGTTCCCTCATAGAGATAATGAATCGTGCCTACGGTACCGGTCTCTGAACCGGATACATCGAGACTCGTATCGAGTACCGAGAAGTCCAGCGTGGAGGGAAGAACCAGCCATTCATCCTCGGAGATGGACGCTTCCGCCAGCGCGGCAGAGCTCCGGGCGGTTTCCTCGTCGACCGGAGAGGTATCTGTCTCGCAGAGCTGGTACATGGTGAAATTGTCGAATCCGTAGTCCAGCAGGGAGACGGTGTCCTCGTAGTGCGTGCCGTCGCTTTTCATGATGACGCAGATCAGCTCCATGTCCTCCCGGACGGCGTAGGTGACCAGGGTATTTCCCGCCAGCGTCGTGTAGCCGGTCTTTCCGGTGACGGCGCCGTCATAGTGGTCGGCTCCGTCGCGGACCAGCTGGTGCTTCATGGCGATGGGATGCTCTTCATCGTTCTTGTTGGTGACGGGAATGGTATAAGTCAGGGTGGAGCCGATCTGCAGGTACGTGGAATTCTGCACGGCGGCCCGTGTGATGATGGCCATGTTCAGACAGGTCGTGAGATGCTCTTCATCGTTGAGTCCGGTGGGGTTGGTGAAATGTGTGTTCGTACACCCCAGCTCCTGCGCTCTTTCATTCATCAGATCGGCGAAATCCTCGATGGTTCCGCTCACGTGCTCCGCCAGAGCCTGCGCCACTTCGTTGGCGGAGGCCAGCAGAACCGCATACAGGCAGTCCTCGACGCTGAGCTCCTCTCCCTCGGTGCGTGCTATATGCGTGCTTCCCGCCTCCAGATCGTGGGTCGCGCGGTAGGAGAAGGTCACGGTCTCATCCAGAGAACAGTTCTCCAGAGTCAGCAGCGCGGCCATGATCTTGGTGACGCTGGCCGGATAACAGCTCTCTTCGGCATTTTTGGCATAGAGGATACTGCCGGTCCGGGCCTCCATGAGGATCGCGCATTCGGAGGAGATCTCCGGGGCTTCCGGCCAGTCCGCACAGGAGGTCAGGTCAGTCGGCGTCGAAGCGACGGTGGAAGCGCGCACCGGGAGAGCGCCCGCTGTCAGCGTCAGGATCAGCAGGAGCGCGCAGAGCGCCGGGAAGATTTTTTTATCCATGGGGTTCAGGTTCTCCTTTATGTCAGAGTATTCGTCTTCGCTCTTCTCTTCGCCAGAATCCGCCAGACGGCGCAGCCCGCGAAGCAGGCAGCCATGAGACCGACAAAGAGCAGGGCGACACGCAGGGCGATGTCCACCCAGAAAGTCTCCGGTAACATATTGATCATAAGACTTGTGGCCGGATCGAAGAGCCACAGATCGTTCCGGAAGAAGATCTCATGAAAGATGGTGAAATATTTCGTAAAGTCTGAGGCAAAGAGCGCCGCCAGAATCCCGACGATCACAACGAACAGCACAGAACCCCTCTGGTAATAGACCGGCAGGATGCGTGAGAGCGGCGCGTGTGAGAACAGGAGAAAGAGGACGCAGAACAGCAGCACGGCCAGGGCGATCTTACGCAGTGCCAGCCCTCCGAGGAACAGCGTCCGGACCTCGGACATGTGAAACTTCTCCTGATCGTTAAAGAAGTCCCTCTCTTCGCCGGCGACCGTGGTCATGACTACCAGGTCGTCCCGGTTGCCCCGGAGGTAGGCCATCATTTCATGTGTCACATCCATCAGGTCATCCATGGTCATGTCGACGGTCTCGGGAACGCCAAGCTTCGTATATTCTTTCTCGTAATAACTCCAGTCGCTGTAGGCGGCGATTTCTATTGCCGTGATCAGCAGGATCACAAGGACGGATAAGACGGCCAGGATCCCGGTCAGAGTGTGCAGCTTCTTCAAGAAAATCACCTCGATTAAAAGATGGGACAATCATACACCATTTGCCGCCATGTGTCAAAAGAATAGGGCTTTTTTGCCCAAAAACAGGGTTCTGTGGGGGACGGGGGGTGGTATTTTTGCGGATTTTCCGCTAGAATAGGGGAGCAAAAGAGGAGGAAATAGATATGCGTCTGAAAAATGTACCCGGCTCCCGGGAGGAAATCGAGGCGAGCCCCTACGCGATGACCGAGCCGGAGGAGTATCGGGGACGGTGGCAGAGCGTGTTCCCGGAGGCGCGGCCGCTTCATGTGGAGATCGGTATGGGGAAGGGGCAGTTCCTGACAGAGATGGCCCGGGCTCACCCGGACATCAATTACCTGGGAATTGAGAAATTCTCCAGCGTGCTGGTTCGGGCCGTGCAGAAGCAGGAGGCGCTGGCGCTTCCGAACCTGCGGCTGATCCGGATGGATGCGGAGGACCTGCTGTCTGTGTTCGCGGAGGGCGAGGTGGACCGTATCTATCTGAATTTTTCCGATCCCTGGCCCAAGGACCGCCACGCGAAGCGCCGTCTGACCTCGGAGAATTTCCTGCGGCGCTACGATGTAATCCTGGCGAAGGAGGGACGGCTGGAATTCAAGACGGATAACCGGGAGCTGTTTGATTTCTCTCTGGAGTCCATTCGGGATCATGGCTGGCAGCTTCTGGCTGTGACGTACGACCTTCATCACAGCGAACTGGCGGAGGGGAATATTCGGACGGAATATGAGGAGCGGTTTTCCGCACTGGGACATCCGATCTGCAAGCTGATCTGTGCGCGCTGACCGGGAAACGCGCGGGAACGCAGCGGCATAGGATAAAGAAAAGAAGGTCCGGAGAGAGGATGGCAGGAAAAGGATCCTGGAGGGATAGGATCGCCCGGCGGCTCCCGGTGAATCCCCGGCTGGACCGGCAGCTTCTCGCCCTGCGGCGCAGCTTCCTGGAGGCGGCCGAAGTGCTGGAGCAGCTGGACAAAAAGGGCGGCCGCAGGCGGAAGTGAAAGCAGGATGAAAAACGTTAAAATTTTGTTACGGAATCTTGCTTTTTCTTGACATTTTCAAAAAACAGGAGTAAAACGAGGAATGGTAGTTTTAAAGGAAAGGAGGCGGTTCCTTGGACACCATTTTGGATAAGCTGACAGAGATTGAGGACGCGGCGAACCGGATTCTCGGCCGGACGGCCGAGCAGAAGGCGAAGATTTCTCAGGAAATGAAGGAGAAGACGGAGTCTTTCGACCGTGCGCTGCAGGAGGAGACAGACCGGAAGATCGCGGCGCTGAGGCAGTCCCTGCAGCAGCAGCGCGAGGAGAACCTGTCGCATTTACGGGATTATACCCAGGAACAGATGGATGCTCTGGAGGCGGCCTGCGAGAAGAATCACGAACGACTGGCGGAGATGCTGGTGCAGAGAATACTGGAGGCGTAACGCATGGGAAGCTTATTGTCCTACAGCGGCCTGACCACGAAGCTGCGGGCGATGGAGAGCCGTCTGGTGCGGGAGGAAGGATATCGGAAGATCTCGGAGATGGGGAGCGTCGGCGAGGTGGTCGGATATCTGAAGCGGACGCCGGAATACCGGGACATCCTGGAGGATGTGGACGAAATGAACATCCACCGGGGCGAGGTAGAGCGGCTCCTGATCGCTTCGATCTACCGGGATTTCGTGCGGATTTACCGTTTCGCGGATCCGGAGCAGAAGAAATTCCTGATCCTCTATTTCAAGAGGTATGAGCTGGCGATCCTCAAGCGCTGCTTCTGCATGGTCATCGATCACAGAGATCTGGAACACGCGGTCTGGCACGCCCCGGAATTTCTTGCGCGCCACTCTCAGCTGAATCTGCCGAAGCTTTCGGCTTCGAAGACCCTGGGAGAGCTCATCGGGAACCTGAAGGGAACGGAGTATTACGCGCCGCTGTCCCGGATCCCGGAAGGAAACGGCACCACGCTGTTTGATTATGAGATGACGCTGGATCTGTATTATTTCGGGCAGATCTGGAAGCAGAAGAATAAACTGTTCCGGAAACAGGATCTGAAGAGCATCACCCAGGACTACGGGGTGCGCTTTGATCTGACAAATCTGAACTGGATCTGCCGTTCCCGTGAATTTTACCAGATGTCGGCCGCGGATGTGTACGCGCTGCTGATCCCGGTGACCTACCGGCTGCGCCGTCAGGAGATCATCCGCCTGGTGGAGGCGGGAAGCGAAGAGGAATTCTCCGCCGTGCTGGATAAGACATATTATGGAAGAAAATACGAAAGACTCTCCGCCGGCACGCTGGAAGAGATGTATCTGGAGATTCTGCAGAACACGCTGCTGCGGGAGGCCAGGAATCATCCGTATTCGGTGGCGTCCATGTACTCCTTCTTATATCAGAAGGAGCGCGAGGTGGACCGGCTGACGACGGCGCTGGAGTGTGTCCGCTACGGGCTGGCTCCGTCGGCGGCCTATCAGCTCATCGTGAAGAGTTAGGGGGTGCGCAATGATTGAAAAAATGAAGTTCCTGAGCATAACCGGACCGAAGGAGGATATCGACCGGGTGGTGGAGAACTACCTGTCCCGGTATCCCATGCATCTGGAAAATGCTCTGGCGGAACTGGATTCAGTGCGGGATCTGACTCCCTTTATGGAAGTAAATCCTTACAAGGACCGGCTGAGCAAGGCGAAGAAATTCACGGAAAAGATTCCCGAGCCGGAGGGACCGGGCCGGGATATCACCGTGGAGGAGGCGCTGCGGATCCTGGAGAAGACGGAGAAGAAGATCCGCAAGCTGCAGAAGGAGCTGAATCAGCTGACGAAGGAGCGAAAGGAGAAGCTGGAGCTGCTCCGGGAGATTTCCCCGTACCGGATGATTCCCTTTAATGTCTCGCGGCTGCTGCATTTTCAGTTTATCAAGTACCGGTTCGGGCGGATTCCGAAGGAATATTATGAGAAATTCGAGGAGTTCGTCTATGACAACCTGAATATGATCTTTTACAAGGGTCTCTCGGATGAGGACTATGTCTGGGGCGTCTATTTCGTTCCGGGGGCGCAGGTCGATCAGGTGGACGCGGTGCTCTCCTCACTGCATTTTGAGCGGCTGTATCTGCCGGATTCCTATGAGGGGACGGCGGAGGAAGCCTATAAGAAGCTGAAGAAGGAGTCGGCCGAGCTGCGCAAATCGATCGTGGCAATCCGGGAGAAGAAAAATGCAATCTTTACGGAAGCGGCGGACGAGCTGTGGGATGCCCGGCGGAAGCTGGAGAGCATGACGGTGAACTTCGATGTGCGGAAGCTGGCGGCCTGTACGCGGGAGAAGCAGACCACCTTCTACATTCTCTGCGGATGGATGGTGGAGCGGGACGCCGAGGCCTTCCAGAAGGAGATCGCCGGGGATTCGCAGATTTACTGCATTGTTGAGGACGGCCACAGCGATGTGAATTCAACACCGCCGACGAAGCTGAAGAATCCGACCTTCGCCAAACCGTTTGAAATGTATACTCGTATGTACGGTCTTCCTTCCTATGGGGAGATGGATCCGACCATATTTGTGGCAATTACTTACGCCTTCATCTTCGGCGCCATGTTCGGAGATCTGGGACAGGGCCTGTGTCTGGTGGTGGGCGGCTTCGCTTTGTATAAATTCAAAAAAATGGATCTGGCGGGCATCATCGGTACCGCTGGTATCTTCTCCGCCATCTTCGGTGTGATGTTCGGCAGTGTCTTCGGTTTCGAGAATATCATCGAGCCGCTGTGGCTGCGTCCCAAGGAGGCCATGACCAGCCTGCCCCTCGTCGGCAGCCTGAATACGGTCTTCGTGGTGGCCATCGTCTTCGGCATGTTCCTGATCCTGGTGACGATGATCTTCCATATTGCCAACGCAGTAAAGACAAAGCACTGGGGAGACGCCCTGTTTGATGCCAACGGCGTGGCGGGAATCGTGTTTTACGGGTCTCTGGTGGCAGTGATTATCCTGTATATGAGTGGTCACGCTCTTCCGGCGACGATCGTTCTGGGAGTTATGTTCGGTGTTCCGCTGATTCTGTTGATCCTGAAGGAACCGCTGACACAGGTGCTGGAGAAGCAGAAGCCTCACACGGAGGGCGGGATTCCCATGTTTATCATGCAGACCTTCTTCGAGCTCTTTGAGGTGATGCTCAGTTATTTCTCCAATACACTGTCCTTCGTCCGTGTCGGCGCCTTTGCCGTCAGCCATGCGGCCATGATGGAGGTGGTGCTGATGCTGGCCGGAGCCGAGAACGGCGGGACAGGCAACCTGGTGGTCGTGGTGCTGGGAAATATTCTTGTGTGTGGTCTGGAAGGGCTGATCGTGGGCATTCAGGTGCTGCGTCTGGAATACTATGAGATGTTCAGCCGCTTCTATCAGGGCGGCGGCCGGGAGTTCCATCCCTTCGCGGCGCGGACAGGCGGCGCAGAGTCCGGCGGATCTGTCCGGAAAGAAGTAAAAGTAAGTTAAAGAGGTCCCACAAGGGGACCCGCACCCACAGGGTGAACTTGATGGCCATGCGGCCAGAATTAAGGAGGATTATTATGAATACTTTGGTGATGGGTACATTAATCGTGGCGTTGATTCTCAGCTTCATTCTTCCCTGGGGCGTTTACCTGGCGGGAGAGCGCAGCCGGGGGCGGTACAAGACCTCTCTGGCGATCAATGTGGTTGCCTTCTTCGGGTTGCTGATGCTCACGACGGTCCTGATGTTCACCGGCAATATGACCGCCTACGCGGAGGCCGAGGAAGTGACGACAAATTCGGGATTTGCCACGGGACTGGCGTACATCAGCTCGGCTCTGGCCGTGGGTATGTCCGGCATCGGAGGCGGCATCGCCGTGGCCAGCTCTGCCAGCGCGGCGCTGGGGGCGATCAGCGAGGATTCCAGTGTGCTGGGTAAATCCCTGATCTTCGTAGGTCTGTCCGAAGGCGTCTGCCTGTACGGCCTGGTCATCGCGTTCATGATTCTGGGAAATGTCTGACGACATGGAGGAATGTTCCGATGAGGATGTTTGTGATTGCCGATAATAATGACACGCTGACGGGCATGCGTCTGGCCGGTGTGGAAGGGGTCAAGGTGAGTGGCCGGGAGGAGCTTCGTGAAGCGCTGACCGCCGCCATCGCTGACCCGGAGATCGGAATCATTCTCCTGATGGAAAAGTTCGGCCGGGAATTCCCCGAGCTGGTGGACGATGTGAAGTTAAACCGGCGGATTCCGCTGATCGTGGAGATTCCCGACCGCCACGGCACCGGGCGGAAGCCGGATTTCATTACTTCTTATGTAAATGAGGCCATCGGCCTGAAGCTGTAGGCGGCGGAAATGACCGCAGCTGCCTCTGTGAGTGAGGGAGACAGAACTTCCGAAAAGAGGGTGATTGCATTGACGATAGAAGAGAAACTGCAGAACTTTTACGACATTTCGATGGACACGGCTCAGGAGCAGAGCGGCCGGGAGCTGGCAGATTATCAGGCGGCTCTGGATCAGATCTACGAAGAGCACTGCGAGACGGCCCGGAGACAGAACGACCTTCAGGTGAAGACGGAGGAAGACGAGCTTCGCAAGGACAGCAACATGGAGATTTCCCGCGAGCAGATTCAGCTGAAACGCCGCTACAGCCGCCGGGAGGAGGAACTGACCCGGAAGCTGTTCGACGAGGTGGCAGAGAAGCTCGCCGCCTATAAGAAGACGCCCGATTATATGGAGTGGATGAAAAATCAGGTGCGGCGGGCCGTGGAATTCGCCGGAGATGCTCCGGTGCGTATGTATGTGGATCCCACGGACGAGGAGAAGATTCCGGCGCTGCTTGAGACGGTGAAGGCGGACAATCTGGAGATTCTGCCGTCAAAGGAGAGCTTCGGCGGCGGCACCCGGGCTGTCATCCGTTCCCGCAATGTTCTGATCGACCATTCCTTCGCGCAGCGGACCGCCGAGGTGCGGGAGAGCTTTCAGCTTCGGGAGGAGATATAAATGGCTAAGACAGGAATCATTTACGGAATTAACGGGCCCGTCGTCTATCTGAAGGGAAATACCGGCTTCAAAATGTCCGAGATGGTCTATGTAGGCCCGGAGAAGCTGGTGGGAGAGGTCATCCGTCTGGACAAGGATACGACCACCGTGCAGGTCTTCGAGGAAACAACGGGTCTGAAGCCGGGCGAGACGGTGGAGGCCACCGGCGACGCGGTATCGGTGCTGCTGGGACCGGGCATCCTGCACAATATTTTCGACGGTATCGAGCGCCCGCTGGGTGAGATCGCCGCGCGTTCCGGCAAATATATCCGCCGCGGCATTGATGTGGCGCCGTTAGATACAGAGAAGAAATGGCAGACTCATGTAACCGTGACTGCGGGGCAGGAGGTCTTCGGCGGCACGATCATCGCGGAGGTGCCGGAGACCCCCTCCATCGTGCACAAGTCGATGGTGCCTCCGAACCTCTCCGGCACGATCGTGGAGGCGGTTTCCGACGGAGACTATACGATCGAGGACACCATCGCGGTACTGGAACAGGCGGACGGCACCCGGACGGAGCTGAAGCTGGCGCAGAAATGGCCGATTCGCATCCCGCGTCCGACGGATAAACGCTATCCGGCGTCCCGGCCGCTGGTTACGGGACAGCGGATCCTGGATACCCTTTTCCCGATCGCCAAGGGCGGCACGGCGGCCGTACCCGGCGGCTTCGGCACCGGCAAGACCATGACGCAGCATCAGATCGCCAAATGGTCCGACGCGGACATCATCATTTATATTGGCTGCGGTGAGCGCGGCAACGAGATGACACAGGTGCTGGAGGACTTCGGCAAGCTGCAGGACCCCCGTACCGGCAACCTGCTGATGGACCGCACAACGCTGATCGCCAACACGTCAAATATGCCGGTGGCGGCCCGTGAGGCTTCGATCTATACCGGCGTGACGCTGGCTGAATACTACCGCGATATGGGCTATGATGTGGCCATCATGGCCGATTCCACCTCCCGCTGGGCTGAGGCGCTGCGTGAGCTGTCCGGCCGTCTGGAGGAGATGCCGGCCGAGGAGGGCTTCCCGGCCTATCTGGCCTCGCGTCTGTCCGCCTTCTATGAGCGGGCCGGCATGATGCTGAATCTTAACGGCACGGAGGGGTCGGTGTCGATCATCGGCGCCGTGTCCCCGCAGGGCGGCGATTTCTCCGAGCCCGTGACCCAGAATACCAAGCGGTTTGTCCGCTGTTTCTGGGGGTTGGATAAATCCCTGGCCTACGCGAGACATTTCCCCGCCATTCACTGGCTGACCAGCTACAGCGAATATCTGAGCGACCTGGCGCCGTGGTATAAAAATATGGTCTCCCCGCGGTTTGTCGATGACCGCAATCAGCTGGTGGCCCTGCTTAACACGGAGAGCAGTCTGATGGAGATCGTGAAGCTGATCGGCAGCGACGTGCTGCCGGACGATCAGAAGCTGGTGCTGGAGATCGCCCGCGTCATCCGGCTGGGCTTCCTGCAGCAGAACGCCTTCCACCCGGAGGATACCTGCGTACCCATGCAGAAGCAGTTCCTGATGATGGAGACGATTCTCTATCTCTATCAGAAATCGCGGGAGCTGGTCACGATGGGCCATCCCATGTCGGTGCTGAAGGAAAATAAGATCTTCGATAAGATCATCGCCATCAAGTATGATGTGCCGAACGATAAAACGGAGATGTTTGAAGAATATCACAAAGCCATTGACGCCTTCTACGAGGACGTCCTGGCGCGGAATGCGTAAGGAAGCGCAGAGATGGAAAGTAACAGTGGAATTTGTTTGATAAGACAGAGGAGGGGATGAGCCATGTCCATTGAATATCTGGGACTCAGCGAGATCAACGGCCCCCTGGTGGTGCTGGAGGGCGTACAGAACGCCTCGTATGAGGAGATTGTGGAGTTCACCGTGGACGGGAAAGAGAAGAAGCTCGGGCGGATCGTGGCGCTCTATGAGGAGAAAGCCATCATCCAGGTCTTCGAGGGGACGGACAACATGTCTCTGGTGAACACCCACACCCGGCTGACCGGACACCCGATGGAGATTCCTCTTTCTCCCGACATCCTGGGCCGGACCTTTGACGGTATCGGACGGCCGGCGGACGGGCTGGGGCGGATCACCTCGGATATTTCCCGGAATATCAACGGCCTGCCCCTGAACCCGGTGACCCGGGAATATCCCCGGAACTTCATCCAGACCGGTATCTCGGCCATCGACGGCCTGACGACGCTGATTCGCGGCCAGAAGCTGCCGATCTTTTCCGGAAATGGTCTTCCCCATGATCAGCTGGCAGCGCAGATCGTCCGGCAGGCGACGCTGGGCGGAGATTCCGATGAGAAATTCGCCATCGTCTTCGCGGCGATGGGTGTCAAATACGACGTGGCGGAGTTCTTCCGCCGCACCTTCGAGGAGAGCGGCGCCGCCGATCACGTGGTCATGTATCTGAATCTGGCCAATGACCCGGTGGTGGAGCGCCTGATCACGCCCAAGGTGGCGCTGACGGCGGCAGAATATCTGGCCTTCGAGTGCGGCATGCATATCCTCGTTATCCTGACGGATATGACTTCCTTCGCCGAGGCCATGCGTGAGGTCTCCTCCTCCAAGGGAGAGATTCCCTCAAGAAAGGGCTATCCCGGCTATCTGTACAGCGAGCTGGCGACGCTCTACGAACGGGCCGGTATCGTTGAGGGCGTGGAGGGCTCGGTGACGCAGATTCCGATTCTCACGATGCCCAACGACGACATCACGCACCCGATTCCCGATTTGACCGGCTACATCACGGAGGGACAGATCGTGCTGGAGCGCTCCCTGCACGGGCAGGCCATCTATCCGCCGATCAATGTGCTGCCCTCCCTGTCCCGTCTGATGAAGGACGGCATCGGCGAGGGATATACCAGAAAGGATCATCAGGACGTGGCCAACCAGCTGTTCTCCTGCTATGCCAAGGTGGGCGACGCCCGGGCGCTGGCCTCCGTTATCGGTGAGGATGAGCTCTCAGCTCTGGATAAGACGTACCTGGCTTTCGGCGAGGCCTTCGAGCATACCTTTGTCGGCCAGGGAGAGGATGAGAACCGGAGCATCACGGAGACGTTGAATCTGGGCTGGAAGCTTCTGGGCATGTTGCCCCGCGAGGAACTGGACCGGATCGACACGAAGATTTTGGATGAATTTTACCAGCCCACAGAAAGCGGGGAAGAGTAAATCCGGGGTGATATAGACCATAGAGCCGACGGGATGGAAACATCGGCTGGCGGCGGAAAGGAGCGGAAAAATGGATCCGAATACATTTCCCACAAAGGGAAATCTCATCGCGGCAAAGAATTCTCTGGCGCTGTCCCGGCAGGGCTTTGAGCTTATGAACAAGAAGCGCAATATCCTCATCCGCGAGCTGATGGAACTGATCGATCAGGCCCGGGATATCCAGGGGCAGATCGACACCACCTTCCGCCGGGCCTACGAGGCGCTCCAGAAAGCCAACATCGAGATGGGTATCAGCCGTGTGGAGGAAATCTCCTACACGGTGCCCGAGGAGACCTCCATCCGCATCAAGACCCGCAGCATCATGGGCACCGAGATCCCTCTGGTGGAAGCGGATCCCACGATGGTAATGCCCACCTACAGCTATTACGGCACCAGAAGATCGCTGGATGAGGCCCGGGAAGCCTTCGAGAAGGTGAAGGAGCTGACGATTAAATTGTCCATGGTGGAAAATTCCGCTTACCGGCTGGCAACAAACATCAAGAAGACCCAGAAGAGAGCCAATGCGCTGAAAAATATTACCATTCCTCACTATGAGACCCTGGTGACCGACATCGGCAGCGCGCTGGAGGAGAAAGAGCGCGAGGAATTCACCCGGCTGAAGGTCATCAAGAGGATGCAGGGGAAGGGGTAGAAGGAGACGGCAGCTCTCTGCGGCAGCCAAAACAGTGTCAAATTTGAAATAATATAAAATAGAGGGAAGGCTCTCCCGCTTCTGTGGGAGAGCCTTCCCTCTATTCGTATTCGGCTTACTTGCTGATTTTCACGCTCTTCTTGCTGCTCCAGGCAGAGTAATAGGTGGTGCCGGAGACGGTCCTGTAGGCGCGCACCCGGACGTAATACTTCTTCCCTTTGGTCAGGCTGGAAATGGTCTTGCTGACATTCTTGTAGCCCTTGACCTTTACAGTCTTCTTGCTGGAAAAACTGCTCGAAGTGGAATACTGGATCTGGTAGCCGGTGGCTTTGGAGTTTTTGCTCCACTTGACCGTTATCTTTTTGGTCTTGGCATTTTTCAGACTGGAAATACTGACACCGGTCAGGCGGACAACGGTTTTTCCGGTGTAGCTGCCCAATGAACTGCCGGAGTAGGCCCGCACGGCATAGATGTAGGTCGTGCCGTTCTTGCTCTTTACGGCGGTGTCAGTGTATGTGACAGTGGAGCCGCCTGTCACTGTGGCAATCTTCTTGTATTTGCCTCCGGAGGTCTTGCGGTAGATGTAGTAACCGCTGGCGCCGGTGACTTTCTTCCACTTCACGGTGATGCCCTTGGAGGTGTTCGTCAGGCTGGAAATGGTGGCTTTGTTCAGCTTGACCCTGATCGTGACGGTCGCAGAGGCGGCATTATAGTTGCTGTTCCCGGCTGCCTTGACAGTAATCTTCACGGTGCCGGGCTTCTTGCCGGTGACCTTGCCGGAGCTGCTGACTGTGGCGATGGAGGTATCCGAGGAGCTGTAGGTAATGCTTCCCGTCCCTGTGCCCGTGACAGTGGTCGTTTTCCCGGCATAGATGCTGGACGAACCGGCACTGGCTGTGACGGTCTGGCTGGCTTTGGCGATGGTAAATGTCGCCGTGGCGGTGCCGGTGTAATTGCCCTTGCCGGTGACGGTCACAGTCCCGGTCCCGGCGTTCGTGTTGTTGCTGTAGGAAACCGTGTAATTGCTGCTGGCCAGCGTGACGGAGCCGTTCTTTACCGTGACAGCGGGAGTCAGCGCCTTCCCGGTATATGTGGCGCTGGCAGCGGTGACAGTGTAGCCGGAGAGACTGGCCGGGGCGATGGTGAAGGTGGCTTCTGCCGTGCCGGTGTAATTGCCCTTGCCGGTGACCGTTACGGTATACGATCCGGCATTGACCATGTTTGTATCATAGTCAACGGTATAATCTGTCCCCTTGGTCAGGGTATTGCCATCGGCATCGGTGACCGTGACAGCAGGGGTCAGGGCGGAGCCGGTGTAGGTGGCGCTGGCGACTTTGATCGTGCAGTCGGAGAGGTCGACGATCTTTGTCACAGTGACTGTCAGCGTCGCTGAGGCGGCATTATAGCTGTCCGTTGCCGCGGCGGTGACGGTGATCGCTGCAGTACCTGCCGACAGGCCTGTCACCAGACCGGCTTCGTCGACAGTGGCGACGGTGGTGTTGCTGGATTCGTAGCTGAGCATTCCCTGAGCCGCCGCAGTAATCTGTGCCGTATCTCCCACCAGAAGTTCGGAGGTATCTATGCTGGCGGTCAGCGTCTGTTCCGCTTTGGTGATGGTAAATTCTTTTGTTACGGTTCCGGCGTAGTCGCCCCGGCCTTTGATCGTGGCGGTGGCCGTGCCGACCTCCGTGTTGTCCGTATAGGACATCGTGTAATCCACATCCGCTTCCAGTGTTACACCGTTATAGACCACGGTGGCCAGAGGCTTGATAGCTCCGCCGGTGTATGCGAAGCTGTCCGCTTCCAGCGTGATCTCCGCGTCAGCCAGGTTCTGGCTGGAGGTACCGTAGGCATAGGAAACTGCGCCGTCTACGGCCTCCCGGGGGATGTAAGTGAAGGTAATGCTGCCGCTCTCGTCGGCGTTGGCTTGGGCGATATAAAGCAGGTTGTCCGCCGCCAGCAGATCCTCGGCCTCCGCGTCCTTCATCACCAGCAGCACATACGCCTCGCCTGCCACCAGACCGGTGAATGTGGTCGTCTGTGTGTTGCTGTCCGTGGAGGTGGTGGAGCCGGTGTAGGACAGCAGGGAAATCGCGGTGCTGTTGGTGGAGCGCTGGTAGTTCAGGGATGTGCTCTTGCCGGTGGTTGTTGTGGCTGTGACTTCCAGTGCGGTTTCGGAGGTGGATTCAGTTTCATCTTCCACCTGCGAGTCTGCCTGCGATTCCGTCTCGGAAGCGGATTCGGTTTCGCTCTCGGTTTCAGTTTCGGCTTCGGATTCCGGTTCAGTTTCAATCTCAGATTCCGTTTCTGACTCAAATTCGGCAGTTTCAGCCTCGGATGACTCATCCAGGGAAGCGACGCTGGCAGCATCATAGTTGTAGTGGATGTTGGCGGAGGTCAGGTTTGTATTGCCGGAACTGATGACAATAGCAGCCCAGTCACTCTCAGAACCGGTGTAATAGACATTAATCAGGCTCGTGCAGGTGCCAAATGCAGAATCCCCAATAGAAGTAACGTTGTTTGGGATGGTTACATTGGTCAGGTTCGTACATCTGCAGAACGCATAATTGCCAATGGAGGTGACATTGGCCGGAATGGTCACACTTGTCAGGCTTGTACAGCGATAGAACGCGAAATTATCGATAGAGGTAGCACCGCTGCCGAAGGTTACGCTAGTCAGGCTCGTGCAACCGCTGAACGCACCGATGGAGGTAACACCGTCCGGGATAATGATGCTGGTCAGACCTGAGCAATCCTCAAAAGCACTGTCACCAATGAAAGTAACATCGTCTGGAATAATGATACTGGTCAGGCTCGTGCAATTGAAGAATGCATAACTGCCGATAGAGGTGACGCTATCTGGAATCGTCACGTTGGTTAAGCTTGTACAATAGGTAAACGCAAAATTACCTATGGTAGTAACGCTGCTTGGAATTGCATAAGCTCCAGCTTTTTTTTCAGGGTACAGTATTAACTTGGTTTCTGCTTTGTTAAAAAGCACACCGTCTAATGAACAATAGGCAGTATTCTCCTCATCCACTGTGATGTCAGCCAGGCTTGTGCAGTAATCGAATGCTGCATCCTCTATGGAAGTAACACTGTCCGGAATGGTCACGCTGGTCAGGTTCGTACAACAGCCGAATGCATTGCTGCCGATGGAGGTGACACCGCTTTTCGTCGTTAGGCTTGCCAGACTTTCGCAGAGGAAGAACGCACAATTGCCAATGGAGGTGACACTGCCCGGAATGGTTATGTTGGTCAAGCTTGAGCAGTTATAGAAAGCATACTCGCCGATGGAGGTGACGCTGTCCGGGATAGTCAAACTGGATAGGCTTGTGCAATCATAGAATGCAGAGGCACCGATGGAGGTGACACCATTTCCGATGGTCACGCTGGTCAGGCTCTCACATTTATTAAATGTATATACCATGGAGGTGACACCGTTTCCGATGCTCACGTTGGTCAGGTTCTCACAAGCAGTGAACACACCATTGCCGAGAGAAGTGACGCTGTCTGGGATGTCTACACTGGTTAAGCTTGTGCAAGCGCCAAATGCAGCTCCACCAATGGAGGTAACACTGTCTCCAATGGTCACGCTGGTTAGGCTCGAGCAACGATTGAATGCACTTTCACCGATGGAGGTAACACTGTTTGGGATAATCACACGGGTTAGGCTTGTGCAACCACAGAACGCAGAAGAGCCGATAGAAGTAACGTTGTTTCCGATGGTCACACTGGTCAGGCTTGTGCAGTTGTAGAACGTAGATTTTTCGATTGAAGTAACACCATTTCCAATGACCACACTGGCTAGGCTTGTGCAGTTGTAAAACATAAAACTGTCAATGGAGGTGACACTGTTCGGAATGATCACACTGGTTAGACTCGTGCAATCATGGAATGCAGCTGCGTCAATAGAGGTAACACTGTTTCCAATAGTCACGCTAATTAGATTCGTGCAACTGCGGAATGCATTGCCGCCAATGAAAGTAACACTATCTGGGATGATTACGCTGGTTAGGCTTGTGCAGTTCCGGAACGTACGGGCAGGAATGTAAACAATATTATTGCTGAGAGTTATGGTGGTTAAGTTCGTGCAGCCATCGAACGCAGAATCTCCAATTGAAGTGACACTGTCTGGGATATACACATCGACTAAACTTGTGCAGCCATAGAAGGCATTATAGCCGATAGATGTAATACTGTCAGGTATGGTTACACTTGTTATACTTGTGCAGTCATAAAACGCATTATTGCCGATAGAAGTAACACCATCATTGATTATTATAGAAACAATGGATGTTTGATAACCCTGCTTGTGCCAAGGCGTGGAAGAGGAATAGAGATCGCTCCAACCTGTGACCCAGCCGGTCATTGTTCCTGTTCCGGAAATGGTTAATATCCCATTGCTGTCCAGCACCCAGGTCAGGTCATCCCCGCAGGTACCGCTGGCAACTGTCTCCGCTTCCGCCTCTGATTCGGAGGTGTCCTCCTCATCCGTTCTGCCGCCCGCTTCGGAACTCCCTCCTCCCTCTTCCCTCAGGGTGACAGCCAGCACCTTTTTGTTGTCTGCGACGGTCAGAGTCTTTGTTCCTGTCAGTTCATTCCCAGCATCATCGCTCCCGGAGACCTCCAGCGAGTAGCTTCCGTTAGGGAGGTAGAAGGTAGCCACACCATTTTCGTTGGCTGCCACAGGATTCCCCAGCGCATCGCACGTAATGACCGCCCCGATGACGGGATTGCCGCTGGTGTCGGTTACGGTGACTGTACACAGGTAGCTGATGTAGGGGCAGGTGGTGTAGAAATTCCATTCATCGTGATCCGCTGAGTAGTAGAAGTCAAACAGCTTATCAGAGAAATTCAGCAGAGTTGCCTTTGCGTCAACAACGCCATTTAAAAGTTCGAATTTCGCAGAGGCGGTAATCTTTATGGTGGCCGTTCCGGCATAGCACAGCTCGCAGGTGTGAATCTTACTGGCTGAGGCGCTGGAAAGGGACTGTACGTCCTCTTTCATGGTTATTTCTGTGCCTGAGGTGCCGTCCAGACCGATTTTGGTCATATGTTCGTCTATAACGGTAACATAACCTTCCAGCTTCACGCCGACATACAGCTTGCCTTCAAATTTCGTCTGGTATTCGGCATCAGGATTGGAGCACAGGCTGTGAATGCCGGACTGGTTGCTGTCGTAGTAGGCGCCGATCGTTGCTTTGACCGCAAAGTCAAAGGAAACCGAAGCAGAGACCTCCGCCTGGAGGGATGGTTTCAGCTTCGCATAGACGCCGGTCATGATTGGAATGTCGATTTCGCCCAGAGGAATCTCAACGAGTGTCAGCTTTCCGGTCAGCGACACTTCTCCGTCCAGCTTGATGTCTGTTTTCACGGAAGCATATTGATACGACAAGGCAAGGTACAGCTTTACATTGATGGTATAGCTAAATGCTACAGAGCCTTTGAGGGTTACGCTGCCGTCCTCCTCATCGATGAATTTTTTGTCCATGCTCCAGCAGAGCTTCTGGGAATAGGATTTATCTCCACGGAGGGCGCGGACGGAGACAGCCGGTCCCTCATAGGTCACACCGTCCTCTGTCCCGCTTACTGTCGGGGTGGCTCCGTCACTGTCTGCTTCGATTTTTACATAGTCGAACACGTCGGAAAGGTCGGCATTCTTGTTCTCTGTGATTGTGACAGTGGTGCCGCTGACAGAGACAGACGCCACCTTGACGATCAGAACTGTTCCGTCTTCATATGTATAGGAGAAAGTGTCTTCCTCCTGTAAACCAGTGAAGGTCTCGTCGGCGTTGGTAACGGTGTAGGTGCCGTCGCCGTTATCGGTGACGGTGGCGGTGCTGCTCGCTTCATCGGTCACGACGGTATCCTTGCTGTAAACCAGAAAGTTGGTGGTATCATCGTCGTCCAGGTTCAGCACCTGTTCCTCTTCAAAGTCCTCCGTGGTCTTTCCCAGGAAGTCCTGCATTTCCTGCGTGTAGAGCTGGCTGGTGTATTCCTCACTTAGGGGCTGGTGAGTGTCCGCTTCCAGCAGGTACGCCGTGACAAGAAAATAGGTCGGGATATCCCCTTCAATGGCGACGGTGCAGCTGTCGTCGTCGCTGCTGACTGTGGTAGTACCGGAGGCTAGCATCTGCTGGGTGTCCTCATCAAAAATGGCCACTACGACGTCGGCCTCGATGGATGCCTCCGAGATGTTGTAAGTGACGGCAGCGGTGGCACCCTCCACCTCCACCTCACAGATGTAGTTCTCCTCCGATGTTTCTTCGTCGGTTTCGCTGAGAGCGTCGGCAATCAGGTCCCCAACATCGCTGCTCCCTTCCAGCTCCAGCATGGAATCGTCGGTCGTGACCGTTGTGCCTTCGTCTGTCTCCGTCGCTGCCCAGGCCGTGGGGGAGAACAGACTCATGGTCATGGACAGCGCTAGAATCAGCGCTGTCAGTCGTTTCAGGTTGTTTTTCATGTCGTTTTCTCCTAGTATATTTTCTCTGAATCGTTTCGTTCAAAGATATATTTTTATCATAACTAATATTTATTTGAAAATCAATATTTTAGTCAGATCAGGAAGGGCTTTTTTTCTCACTCCAGTACATAAAAAACCAGAGAGAAGACTCTCTCTGGTCATAAACAGGAAAAATAAATTATTTTGTCGCCTACAGGTTCTTCCGGTACATCTCCTCTACCGCCTGCTGCGTCCTCGCGGGGAGTTCTCTCTTGGCGGCGCGGTCCAGCGTGGCCGTCTCGATGGGGGCGCCGAATTCGATGGTCACGGCGTGGGGATGAATCCAGGGGAAATGGTTCTCCAGGACTTCATCGGTGTGGGTGAAGGCTACCGGGATGATCGGGCAGCCGGCCTTTTCGGCGATCTTGAAGCTGCCTTCCTTGAAGGGAAGCAGCTCTTCGCCGTGGTTGCGCGTTCCTTCCGGACAGATCCAGATGGAGACGCCGTTTTTGATCAGGTCGATGGCGGCGAGGATGGTCTTCATGCCCTCCCGCATGTTCTCACGGTCCAGGAAGAGACAGTGGAGGCGGACCATCCAGTGGGAGAGCAAGGGAATCTTGTGGAATTCCTTCTTGGCGACGAAGCCGCAGAGCCCCTTCACCTCGCAGTAGCCGATGATGATATCGAAATAACTGCGGTGATTGCTGACGTAGAGCACCGGGCGGTCATCGGGGATATTTTCCCGGCCGATCACGGTGAGGTGAATCCCGGAAAACCACTGGACGCCCCGGAGGATGAACTGGACAGCGGCGAGACTGCTGCGGTCCTTCAGGGAGGGATTGAATTTCCCGATGATCCACTCGATGAACAGCAGTGGGATGCCTACGGGCACCAGAAAGAGGATGACAAGGGCCAGAGACAGGACGGTTCTCATTGATCAGCCTCCTCGTTGATCTCGTTCAGGTTGTCCAGCAGGTGATACTTCATGTCAAACAGCTTCCGGGACAGATCGATGTACACCTCATGCGGGTTGGCGAAACGTCGGGTCTCATCCCACAGCGTATCCTGCTCCTGGCGGCAAATTTCGCGGATCTCCATGACGCTGGGGCTGGTATAGACGCACTCACCGTTCCGGAAGACGGGTTCCAGGAGCTTGCGCAGCGTGAAGGTGCCCGCGTCCAGATAGGTCTTTTTCCAGGTGTGGACCGGGTCGAAGATCATCAGATTATGGTCTTCTACGAAGACCTCGTCGTGGAGCGTCAGCAGATCGCCGATGATCTTGCCGGTGGATTTCTTATAAATACGGTAGATGATCTTATTTCCCGGGTTGGTGATCTTCTCTGAATTCTCGGAGCGCTTGATCTTCGGCACAAAGGTGTCTGTCTCCCGGTCATAGATGGCGGCCAGCTTGTAGACGCCGCCGAAGGCCGGGCAGTCTTTGCTGGTGATCAGGTTCGTTCCCACGCCCCAGGAGGTGATGGCCGCGTCCTGATCCTTCAGGCTGGCGATCAGGTACTCGTCCAGGTCGCAGGAGGCGGAAATGACCGCATCTGTGAATCCCGCCTCGTCCAGCATCTTCCGGGCCTCTTTGGAGAGATAGGCCAGATCGCCGCTGTCCAGACGGATGCCGTAATAGCTTAAAGGAATCCCGGCGTCGCGCATTTCCTGGAAAACCTGGATGGCGTGCGGCACGCCGCTCTTCAGCGTATTGTAGGTGTCGACCAGCAGGATGCAGGCCGAGGGATAGAGATGCGCGTAGGCGCGGAAGGCCGTCAGCTCATCGTCGAAGCTCATGATCCAGCTGTGGGCGTGCGTGCCCTTCACCGGGATATTGAACAGCTGGCCCGCCAGAACGTTGCTGGTGCCGATGCAGCCGCCGATGACCGCTGCCCGGGCCCCATAGATGCCCGCGTCAGGACCCTGTGCCCGGCGCAGACCGAATTCCATGATGTCGTCTCCTTCCGCCGCGTAGACGACACGCGAGGCCTTGGTGGCGATCAGGGACTGATGATTGACAATGTTCAGAAGAGCCGGTTCCAGCAGCTGCGCTTCCATGACCGGAGCGACGATTTTAACCAGCGGCTCGTTGGGGAAGACCACGGTTCCCTCGGGAATCGCGTAGATATCACCCGTGAAGCGGAAATGCGCCAGATAATCCAGAAAATCCTCGCGGAAAATGCCCAGAGACCGCAGGTACTCGATGTCTCCGTCGGTGAAGTGGAGGTTTTCGACATACTCGATGATCTGCGCAAGGCCCGCGCAGATCGCGTAGCCGCTGCCGCTGGGATTGCTGCGGTAAAAGGCGTCGAAAACAACGGTTTCGTTAAATTTCTGCTCATAATAGCCCTGCATCATCGTCAGCTCATACAGATCTGTCAGCAGGGTCAGATTTCGTTTGCTCATAAGATGGAGTTCTCCTTTGTGGGGCGGAGGCACCAGGCTGCCGCCCGCAAATATTACAGACATTATACCACGATTTTTTTTCCGCACAACCGATTTATGCGGGATTTCGGCAGGAAAGTTTACAGGTGACAAGACAAATTCAGCTTTTCAGATACGTATGATACCGGGGTAGAGGTCTTATTTCTCCCGTGCTGCAAACATATCTTCAAGAAACTGCAGTCCTGTGCCCGTGCGGAAGATATTCTTTCGCGCCGCCGCGATGGCGTGCGCGTCGGAGGAGCTTTCATAGAGATTCACCAGAAAATCCGCCTCAACCAGAATCTGGTAATCCATGCCCTGTATATTTTTATAGGTATGGTGATGCCCGATCAGGTATTTGACGCGTTCAATCTCTGCCTCGGAATATCCGCCGAGCTCCCGGAGCAGCTTCTCCGCCTCGGCCGGACCCTCAATCTCCTGATAATGACCCGAACTGGAGCCGTATTTCTCTTCACTCACATGGATGCCGATGTCATGCAGGACGGCGGCCGTCTCCAGGATATGCTGCGTTTCTTCATCAAGTCCTTCCAGGGTACCGATCGCGGCGGCCAGGTCATGAACTTTCACAAAATGCTGAATGCGCGGCGTGTCCCCGCGATCATAACGGATCATAGCGGCCATCAGGGCGGCGGTTTGTTTCTCCATATCTTTTTTCTCCCTTCCGAAAACTTCGAGAATCATTTTCCATAGTTGCATCTTAGCACAGTTTGCTGTAAAAAGGAACCTCAACGCGCTGTCTGGTTCCGGCCGGGCTTTTTTGTCTGCAGGCCGTATTGCGGGAATTTTCAGGCAAAAGGAAAAAACAGTAGAATTTTCTCATCGGAACGTGTAAGATAGAGGGGAGTACGGGCAGGGAGGCATGAAAATGCTGATTCAGGAGGAGATCACGATACCGGTTTTGTCGGGAGAGACGCCGCGGAGGCTTTTCATCTGGCTTCCCGGGGAGGCGGAGGAGTCCGGGGACCGGTATCCGGTGCTGTATATGTTTGATGGACACAATGTGTTCCTGGATGAGACGGCGACCTACGGTCGGAGCTGGAGGATGCAGGACTATCTGGAGGAACAGGCGCTGCCGTTGATCGTCGTGGGCGTGGAATGCAACCACGAGGGGAACCGGCGTCTGGAGGAGTATTCGCCCTTCGATGCGCGTATGGCCGGGACCGGGCGGATTCGCGGGCAGGGAAATCTCACGATGGACTGGCTTGTGGACGAACTGAAGCCGGCGGTGGACGCGCATTTTCCCACGCAGCCGGAGCGGGAGCACACGGCGATCGCCGGCAGTTCGATGGGAGGTCTTATGTCCCTCTATGCGGTGACTGCTTATAATCAGATTTTTTCTATGGCGGCGGCGCTCTCTCCCAGCATCTGGGTCGCGCCGAACAAGCTGGTGGAGGGGATCCGAAACTGTCCCATGGAGCGAAATACCCGCGTGTATATGGATTACGGGACGCGGGAGCTGGGCAATCACAACCGGCAGCGGATGCTCCGGGGGCTGGAGCGGGTTTACCGGACATTGCTGGAGAAGGACTGCGCGGCCTGCATGCGGATCGTGCCGGGAGGAACCCATTCGGAGGCGTCCTGGGAGCGGCAGGTGCCCATTTTCCTGCGCCATCTGGGACTACAGGAGTAAGTGAGAATGGGATTAAAAGGAAATGTGCCGGGAGCCGCTTCGCTTTGCCGATTTAAAGCAGTGACGGCGGTGAGAGGGACCGGCAAGAAGGAGAAGAAACGGGAGGAAGAGGAGAGATGCAGAGCACGTATTTCAAAGAGTACAGCGGCTATCTGAACCGGGAAATGGAGTTCAAGGTCTACGGATACGCCGGGAAGCCGGTGTTGTTTATCCCCTGTCAGAACGGACGGTTTTTTGATTTTGAGGATTTCCACATGTCGGATGTCCTGGCCGGGCGGATCGAGGCGGGGGAGCTTCAGGTCTTCTCCGCGGACACCATTGATGGGGAGACCTGGTCGAACGAGGGCGGCGATGTCCGGGCCCGCATGGAGCAGCATGAGCGGTGGTTTCTGTATATCACAGAGGAGCTGGTGCCGCGGATTCATGAGCTCAATGACCGGCGCGGCGTCTGGAACGCGGGGCCGGGAATCATGACCTTCGGCTGCAGTATGGGAGCCTACCACGCGGGGAATCTGTATTTCCGGCGGCCCGACCTGTTTGATCGGAATCTGTCCCTGAGCGGCATGTACGACACGAAGGGTATGATGGGTGAGTATCACGATGACCTGACCTACAACAATTCCCCTGCAGAGTTCCTGAACGAAATGCCGGACAATCATCCCTGGATGGAGCGCTACCGCCATGGCAAATGTGTCATCTGCGTGGGACAGGGCGCCTGGGAAGGCCCGATGATCGAGTCCACCGGGCGGCTGGACGAGGTCGTGAAGCGCCGGAACATTCCCGTCTGGGTGGATTACTGGGGCTACGATGTGAACCATGACTGGCCCTGGTGGTATCGTCAGACTGAGTATTTCCTGCCCTGGTTGCTGGACGAGTAAGAAAAAGCGCTTCGCGTTGAATTCGCGGCATGCGTTGTATCATTACATTTATAAGGAGAGGAAACCATGAATTTTATTTTTATCTCACCGAATTTTCCCACGAACTATTATCATTTCTGTGAGGAGCTGAAGAAGAACGGCGTCAATGTTCTGGGCATCGGCGACTGCCCCTACGGGGAGCTGACGCCGGAGTGCCGCTGGTCTCTGACGGAGTATTATAAGGTGGATTCGCTGGAGGACTACGACGCGGTCTACCGCGCGGTGGCGTTTTTTGCTTTCAAATACGGCCGTATTGACTGGATTGAGAGCAACAACGAGTACTGGCTGGAGCAGGATGCGGCGCTGCGGACGGATTTCCATGTGACGACCGGTTTCCAGACCTCCGATATGAAGAAGGTCAAGTACAAATCGGCCATGAAGGCTTATTATAAGAAGGCCGGGATTCCCACGGCCCGCTACCTGATGGTCAGCACGCTGCTGGCGGCGAAGACATTTGCGGAGGAAGTCGGTTATCCGGTCATCGTCAAGCCCGACAACGGCGCGGGAGCCAGCGATACGCACCGTATTGAAAATGAGCAGGAGCTTACGGCCTTTTTCGAGCGCCCTGTCAGCGTACCCTATATCATGGAGGAACTGGTGCGCGGCGTGGTCTGCTCCTACGATGCGATCATCGACAGCCAGGGACATCCGATTTTTGAATCCGGCAATGTCTCCCCGATGAATATCATGGATATCGTTAACGATCAGGACAACTGCTTCTTCTACATGGTGAAGAACCTGCCCGACGACGTGCGGGACGCGGGACGGCGCACGATTGCCGCCTTCGAGGTGAAGAGCCGTTTCGTTCATCTGGAATTCTTCCGGCTGCAGGAGGACCAGGAGGGCCTGGGGAAGAAGGGCGACATCGTCGGCCTGGAGGTGAACATGCGCCCCTCCGGCGGCGTCAGCCCCGACATGCACAATTTTGCCAACAGCACCAATGTGTATAAGATCTGGGCCGACATGGTGACCTACGACAGCTCTCTCTACGGGCAGGGCGGCGAGCATTATTACTGCGGTTTCGGCAGCCGCCGGAAGGAGCACACATTCCTGCGCAGTCACGAGGAGATCATGGCGAAATACGGCGCCAACATCTGCCAGGAGGGGCCCGTGCCGGAGGCTCTCTCCAGCGCCATGGGCGATTATATGTATCTGGTGCGCTTCAAGGAGGAGGACGAGCTGTTCACCTTCATCCGGGAGCTGTTTGAGTAGACGGAATCCTGACGCGGAACATACAGGGAGATACAATGCGGCAGAATGGCCGCCGGGGAGGAATCTCTGGCGGCCATTCTTATAGGAAGGATGATGTACGATGGAATGGATCCTGGGAGCGGCAGGAGCTTTCTGCTTTGTATATTTTGTTGTGTGCGGCGTCTATGCCGGGTTCGGTGCGTCTTTTCTCGGTATCTGGCCGGTGCTGGGTGTCTTTCTGACGATATGGGCGCTATCCATGCATCAGGCGAAGGCCGGGCATGTGCTGATCCACCTGCCCCGGGGATTGAAGCTTGCCGTCTCCGGTGTTCTTCTGTTGGGTGTTCTGGTTTTTGCCGTGATGGAGATGCTGATTGCCTCGCAGATGTTTGCCACGGGGGAAGAGAATCTTGATTATCTCATCGTCCTCGGCGCGCAGGTGCGGGGCGATACGGTCAGCGTGGCCCTGGAGGCGCGGCTGGAAAGTGCGAAGGCCTATCTGGAGGAGAATCCGGACACGCAGGCGGTTCTCTCCGGCGGGCAGGGATCCGGTGAGAACCTGACGGAGGCGAAGGCCATGTACGAGTGGCTGACGGAGAGGGGGATTGACGGGAGCCGTCTGATTCTGGAGGAGGCTTCCACCAGCACCTGGGAGAACCTGACCTTCAGCCGGGAACTCATTGGCTCCACCGATGTCTCTGTGGGCATCGTCACCAACAATTTCCACGTCTACCGGGGGACGATGCTGGCCCGGTGCGCCGGATTCTCGCAGGTGTCCGGCATCGCGGCCGAATCGCATACGGTCATGCAGCTGCACTTCCTTGTCCGTGAGGGGTTAGCTTTGGCGAAGGACCTGGTGAGGTACCGGTTGTTATGATGCAGCCAAAAGTGTGGACACTATAGGTTTTTTAGTGTTTACCACGAAAAACATGAAAAGAAAGAAGACTTTTTCAGGTTTGACCATAACAAATATGGAAAACAGGGATAAAAAACACCCCGGCCGCAGGTTTCAAGGTGCCGGGGTGTCATATTTTTTGTTGTCTACCGCACTGCCTCAAAGGCGCTCTCCAGAGCGGCGATGAGGTCGTCTGCGTTCTCGATGCCGATGGAGAGGCGGATGGTGTTCGGTTTAATTCCCTGATCCAGCAGCTCTTCGTCTGTGAGCTGGGAGTGGGTGGTGCTGGCCGGGTGGATCACGAGGGATTTCACGTCGGCGACATTGGCCAGCAGGGAGAAAATGGGCAGGTTGTCGATGAATTTCTTCGCTGTCTCAGCGTCTCCTTTGATCTCGAAGGTGAAGATGGAGCCGCCGCCGTGAGGGAAATATTTCTCATACAGTGCGTGGCTGGGTTCGCCGGGCAGGGACGGATGATGGACCGCCTCGACCTGGGGATGCTTGTCCAGGTATTCCACGATCTTCAGGGCATTTTCCACGTGTTTATTCACGCGCAGGGAGAGGGTCTCCAGCCCCTGGAGGAAGAGGAAGGCATGGAACGGAGAGAGGGTCGCGCCGGTGTCCCGCAGCAGGATGGCCCGGATGTAGGTGGCGAAGGCCGCCGAACCGGCTGCCTCAGCGAAGGAGATGCCGTGGTAGCTGGGATTCGGTTCCGAGATCCACGGATAGCGGCCGGAGGCCTTCCAGTCGAAGGTGCCGCCGTCGACGATGACGCCGCCGATGGCGGTGCCGTGACCGCCGATGAACTTGGTGGCGGAGTGGACGACGATGTCCGCACCGTACTCGATGGGCCGCACCAGATAGGGTGTGGCGAAGGTCGAGTCGATGACCAGAGGGATGCCGTGCTTGTGAGCGATCTGCGCCACCGCCCCGATGTCAATGATGTTGGAATTGGGGTTGCCGAGGGTCTCGATGAAGAGCGCCTTGGTGTTCTCCTGAATCGCTGCCTCGAAGGAGCCTTCTTCATCCGGGTCCACGAAGGTCGTGGTGATGCCGGAGGTCAGCGGCAGCGTGTGCGCCAGCAGGTTGTAGGTGCCGCCGTAAATCGTCTTCGAGGCGACGATGTGCTCGCCGCTTTTGGCCAGCGCCAGGAAGGCGTATTCGATGGCTGCCGCGCCGGAGGCCGTAGCTACCGCGGCCGAGCCGCCCTCCAGAGAGGCCATCCTTTCCTCGAAGACGCTGTCCGTGGGGTTAGTCAGTCTCCCATAGATATTGCCCGCATCGCGCAGACCGAAGCGGTCCGCTGCATGCTGTGAATTGTGGAAAACAAACGATGTGCTGGCGTAGATGGGCACCGCCCGCGCGTCCGTCGCGGGGTCTGCCTGCTCCTGTCCGATGTGCAGCTGTCTCGTCTCAAAGCTCCAGTTTCTTGAATCGCGAATATCTGACATTTCATTGTCCTCCTTAATTTTGGTCGAATGGCTGTTCACTATATCTTTTCTTTGATTGGCCTTATTATACGGGACGTGGAGCATTTCTGTCCAATACGTGAAAAACATAGCGAGGTATAGACTGGGTCTATACCTCGCTGTTGAATGCGCAGAACTGCGAAAGGTCTTTTCCGGCTGACGCCGAACGCAGCCCGCACAGGCGAGTAGGAGACGGGAAAGTCGCCTCCTGCTCGATTTCTGTGATTATAAACTTTGTTCCCGGGTATTGCAGCACCTTAATTCCGGATTCAGGGCTCTCTGATGACATGAGGGATGAATGAAAGTAAGCTGCAGTGTTATGAAACGGAAATCTTTATTTTCTGCAGCGCCTGTTCAAGTGCTTCTTCGGCCTCAGCCAGGGTCTGTCCCTTCGTGATCACGTGTCCGATGCGGTCGGGTCCGACCCGGAAGGTCCGCACGGAATCTCCGACATTATAATCGAAATGGATTTCACAGAGATTTCCGCCCACCGTATTTTCATTCCGAATCGAGGTGATAACGCCGGTGCGGTCACTCATCAACAGCTTGCTGGCATTGGGGACGGCCATCTCGCTGGCAAAGGAGACCTCCTCGCCAAGGGCCGCACGGATCATTTTCTCATAATAGTTGTAGCCGTAATAGATCGAGACCAGCTCCGCGAGACAGGTGGCGCCGGAGCGCCCGCCGATTTCCAGGACATAGACCTTGCCGTCTGAGAGGATAAAATCCGCGTTGATTGCGCAGTTGTCGATGCCGAGAGCAGCGGCAGCTCCGGCAAGCTGCACGCGGGTATCCTCGATCACCGATTCGCTCTGTTCGTAGGGGGCGAAATGCCCGGCCGGTACGCCGGTGTCCCCGTGAAAGACATAATCTCCATGCGGCAGGATGAACTGAAGCTCGTGATCCCGGATATAGGCCTGCGCGCCGAATTCCTCTCCCTCGACGAATTCCTCGACGATGTAGTAATCCAGCCGTGTGTTCGCGATCACATTTTCGCGTGCGGCGGGAAACTGTGTCTCATCGCCCACTCTCATGATGCCGCGGCTTCCCGAGGTGTCCACGGCCTTGAACATCAGCGGCAGCCGCAGATCCGTAAGCTTCCCGGCGAGGTCCTCTTCGTCGACGGCGACGCGGCGGAAGCGGGCCGTGCGCACGCCGAAGGCCTCGTATTTTTCCTTCATCAGGAATTTGTTGGAAGCGTTTTGCGCTGCCTCGAAGCTCAGGCCCGGCAGGCCGAGCGCGTCGCAGACCTTTCCGATCGTGACGACCGCGACGTCGGTTCCCGCTGTGAGGATGCCGTCGATCTGCTCCTTACGGGCGATTTCCAGGATCTTTTCGGAGTCGACGGTATTTTCATAATAGACCTTATCGGCGGCGGCAAAGCCCGGGTAGTTTCCGGGGATGCTGACCACGATGGTATAGAGTCCCAGCTGCCGGGCCGTCTCAATCAGCGGCAGCTGATAGATCCCCGCTCCCAGTATCATCAGTTTTTTTTGCTTGTTCATTTTCTTTCCTCTCTATGCCGCAGGTTTCCCGGACGACGTACTGCGGATTCCGGTTCATCCCCAGAAACATGCGCCCCACATATTCGCCGATCAGCCCCATAAAAAGCAGGTTGATGCCGGAGAAAAAACAGATGGCGGCCATCATCGACGGCCAGCCGATGGCCATGGTGGGGACCAGCAGCCGACGGATGACGACGAACAGAGCGCCCAGAATCCCCAGAACCGAGAAAATATATCCCACATAGGTGGCCAGCCGGAGCGGCACGACCGAGAATCCGATGATGTTCGACCAGAGGCGCACGAGTTTCTTAAACGTATAGTTTGACTTGCCCACCTCGCGCTCAAAATGCTCAATCGGAATGCAGCTGATATTTTTGGTCGTCCGCAGGAACAGCCCCTGCGTATAGGCATAGGCGCCCTTGTACTGGATCACGTAATCACGGACGAATTTACGGATCACCCAGTAGCTTGAGGAGCGCAGCCATTTGGGTTTGCCGATCAGGATCCGGGAAGAAATGTAATTGATATAGCTGCCGAAATTCCGGAAGCCGCTGTGTTTCTTCTCCGGATAATAGCCGTAGACCAAATCGTATCCCTTCTCGTACTCGGCCAGGAGCTTTCCCAGCTGCGACGGATGCGTCTGCATGTCGTCATCCATGCCGATGATCGTATCGCCGACGGCGAAGTTTAAGGCCGCCATGATCGCGTTGTGCTGCCCGGCGTTGTGCGCCAGCAGGACGGCCTTCACGTCGTTTCGGGTGCGGCTCAGCGTCCGCAGTACCTCAGCGGTGGCGCCGTTATCCGGGGAGCTGTCGTCCACGAGGACGAATTCGTGCTCCGGATAGCCGAGCCGGTCGAGTTCCGCCGCGGTCAGGGCGACGACCTTCCCGATCGTACGGCTTGAATTGTAGCAGGGAATCACGACCGAGATCATTGCGCGCTCCTCCCGGCATAAAATGCTTTGATGCGGTCACAGACGGCGGTCACGTCCTCCTCCGTCAGTCCGTAATACAGCGGAAGACGCAGCAGCCGGTTGCTCTCCCTGGTCGTATAGACATCCTCTCCGTGGAAACGGCCGAATTTCTCGCCGGCCGGCGCCGTATGCAGGGGAAGATAATGAAAGACGGCCGAGATTCCGGCTTCCTTCAGCCAGGAGATCAGCGCGGTTCTCTCCTCGATATCCGCTGTCTTGATGTAAAACATATGTGCATTATGCACACAGCCTGTGGGAATGACGGGCAGCTCAATCCTTCCGGCGGCCGCCAGTTCACTCAGCTGCTCCCGGTACAGCTCCCAGCTGTGCATGCGGTCATTATAAATCTCCTGCGCCACTTCCAGCTGCGCCCAGAGATAGGCCGCGTTCAGATCGCTCGGCAGATAGGAGGACCCCAGATCGACCCAGGTGTATTTGGAGATCTCCCCGCGCCAGAATTTGCTGCGGTTCGTCCCCCCTTCTCACGGATGATTTCGGCCCGCTCCACGGCCCCGGGGTCTTTGATCAGGATCGCACCGCCCTCGCCCATGCTGTAGTTTTTCGTTTCATGGAAGCTGTAGCAGCCGAAGTCGCCGATGGTTCCCAGCGCCTGACCTTTATAAGAAGACATGACGCCCTGCGCCGCGTCCTCAATGACGCAGAGATCGTACCTGCGGGCAATGTCCATGATCCTGTCCATTTCACAGGATACTCCGGCGTAATGGACCGGCACGATGGCGCGGGTCTTTGCGGTGACGGCCTCCTCGATGAGGTTTTCATCGATGTTCATGGTATCCGGACGGATATCGACGAAGACGACCGTGGCTCCGCGGAGGACGAAGGCGTCCGCCGTCGAGACAAAGGTGTAGGAAGGCATGATCACTTCGTCGCCCGGCTGGATGTCCGCGAGCAGCGCCGCCATCTCCGTGGCATGGGTGCAGGAGGTGGTCAGCAGCGCTTTGGCCGTCCTGGTCTGCTCCTCGATCCACTGGCTGCATTTCTTCGTAAATTCGCCGTCTCCGCAGATCTTGTGGGCTCTGACGGCCTCCATCATATACTGTTCTTCCCGGCCCGTATAGGGCGGTATGTTGAATTTTATCATGGCTTTCTTGTCTCTCCCCGTTATGTATCCGTGTCCTGTATGCTGCCGGGGGCAAAAAGTATCTGCTCCCGGCTGATACACGAATTACTCTGTGCTAATGCACTGCTTTGCATAAGTTCAATTACGAAAATCAAAGATTTTCCCCAAAGGGCGTCCTCGGGTGTGTCTCACTTATCTCACAGGCGAAGCAGCGCATCTTGCCGTTCCTGTCGGGCGGAATCACATCCATCCAGTCAAAGATCAGCCGGAATTCGTCACCGAAGAGCTCCGCCATCTTTTGCGCGATGAAATCCTCGATCTCCGCCCGGGTATGCGCATGATTGTCCGGGTCGGCGACCAGCTGGATCCTCATGGTATGCCAGGATTCCTGGATGAATTTAAACTGTGCGATGCCTGTGATGCCGTTCGGAATCTTCATCAGATAGAGCGCTGAGGTCTCGGGCCCGTTCTCATGCTTTACGAGGTCGTTCACCCGGCCCTGGATGCTTTTGATATATCTCACGCCGTCCAGCGTCACCGTGGAAGCCCGGTCGCCGATCTCATAATTGATGAAGGGGAAATCCTTCTTGAAAAGTGTGGTGACGATCACGCGGCCATCATCGGCCAGCTGATTATCATCATCATAGATGTTGACGACATGCGTATCACTGTGGACATAAAACAGGTCGGCGCCGGGGAGCAGAACGGCGATGCTGCCGGTCTCCGAGCTTCCGTAGGCGTCGAAGAGCCCGTCGCCAAAGGCTTCGGTGAGGATGTTCCGTGTCATCTCGTCCACCATCTCGCTGACCGGCGTGTAGAGCTTTGGCTTATAGATGGTCAGTCCGTGCTTTTTGGCGTAGAGAGCCATGCGCACCAGACAGTTCCGCCGGAAGCAGAGAACATCCGGTTTATATTCATTCAGCTCGCGGATGACATCTCCGATGCCGTCGCCGACACAGTTGTCCTCGGAAACTACCCGCCGCCGCATCAGTCCGAACTTCTGGATGATCGAGTCGCCCTTCTTTGGGTCGATCTTCTTATGGCTGGTGACAAAGGAGAACATCTTGCCGCGCAGGGGATGATATCCGGCAAACATCAGCACGCGAATCCAGTTTGCGTCCACGCAGGCGCATTCTCTCTGGGTCTGCATGAACTTGAGCGGGATCCCCGAAGAGCCGCTGGTGGCAAAGAGCGTCCAGCGCTCGTGCATCTCCGGGTGGGCGTCGTACTCCTCCTGCATCCAGGTGCGGATGTCCGCCCGGGTCGTCGTGGGGAATTTTGCCAGATCCTCCGCGGAATGAAAATCCTCCGGTGTGAGATGATTTTCATCAAAACGCTTCCGGTAAAAAGGAATCTCATAGGCCCGCTTCATCAGTTCATGGACCTTCTTCCCCTGGCGGCGGCGAATAAAATCCCGATCCTCCGGAATCTTCCGGTCCAGCTTCATCAGGTAGTAAAAGGTCATGACATTTTTCAGTTTTTTCTCGGGTACAAAAGCTATCTTTCTCCTCCAAATATCGGCCTGACTATTCTATCATATACCGTCATGAAACTCAAGCTTCTTGCAAATCACTTTCCTTTGTGTATAATAGGGAGAGGGTTCAGTTTCCTCCCTGGTGCGGGGCTGTCCCCGAACCAGGAGGCAGAGATGCAGAACGACAAGCTGAACCGGCTTGCTTTTAAGGCAGGTTTTTTTATATCGTAGGACAGATGTTCATCCGGGGACTGACCTTCCTCATCACACCGATCCTGACCCGGCTGCTCACGCAGGCACAATACGGACAGATCCGCGTTTACGAGTCCTGGCTCCTCATCATGGAGCCGGTCATGTCGCTCTGCCTGTGGCGCAGCGTCGACCGGGCCAAATATGACAGCGGCGTCGATTATGAAGCCTATGTCTCCAGCGTACATACTCTCTCTTATTTTTCCATTGCCTGCTTCTTCATCCTGGCGCTGATCTTTAAGAGCCCTTTTCAGGCGTTCACGTCGATGAACGACATTATGTTCTACATCGCCTTCCTGTATGTGTTCGGCTATACGAGCATCCTCTTCCTGCAGCGCCGTGAGAAGCAGATGATGCGCTATAAGACCAGTCTTCTGGTCACGACGCTGACCATCGTGCCGGCCACCCTGCTGTCAATCGGCATGATCTGGCTCGGCCGGAACATGGGACTCACCGAGAGACTGGTCGACCTGCGCGTGCTGGGATTTTACATCCCTCAGATCATCGGCGGGTTCGCGGTGGCGATCCTGATCTGGGTGCAGGGGCGGAAATTTATCAGCAGAACGAACTGGCTCTCTGCCGTTCGCTACAGCATTCCTCTGATTCCGGAAGCTCTGTCGATTCAGATCATGAATCAGTCCGACAAGATCATGATCCAGTTCCTGATCGGCAATGAATATACCGGCATTTTCTCTCTCGGAACGACGATCTCCTATATTATCTGGGTCCTGGAGGATTCTGTCTGGAACGCGTTCCTGCCCTGGATGTATGAGAAGATCTCCCGGGACGAGGCGGACGAGATCGAAGCGCCGTGGCTGGTCCTGATGCACGGTTTCGGCCTGATCTCCTGATTTATCACGGCGATGGCGCCCGAGCTGGTGTTGATCCTCGGTTCGAGCAAATATCACGCGACCATTTATCTGATCGCGCCCATGGTCACCGGGACGCTCTTCCGGTTTTACAGTTATATCTACACGGCAGTGCAGAATTACAACCGCAAGACGCAGTATGTTGCGGCGGGAACGGTGGGCGCGATGCTCGTCAATATCGTTCTCAATTATGTGTGTATCCTGCGCTTCGGATATATGGCGGCGGCCTATACGACGGCCTTCAGCTACTTTCTTCTGCTCCTTCTTCAGGGGATTCTCGAGAAAAAGGTCACCGGCACACGGGTGACTTCCCTGCGAAAGAATCTGCTGATCGCCGCGGGATATCTGGCGGCCAACCTTGCCACGATGAAGCTCTTTGAATTGAAATGGTACTATCGCTATGCCGTGATCCTTCTGGTGGCGGCTGTCTCGGCACGTTTCGTTCTTCCCCGTCTGCGGGAGGTTTTCCACTCGTTTCGGCAGAAGAAAAACTGAAAATAATGGAAGATACGTAAATCGGCTCCCGGATTTCCAGGAGCCGAATATTTTAAAATCAGGGTTGAAAGCCATGAACAGAGTGCGTACACGAGGGATGCCTTGCGGCTCTGCGGCCTGATTTACGACTTTCGCTTCCTCCGGCTATAGAGAACCAGGATGATAAACAGAGCAACGGACAGGGCGGTGATCACCAGTCCGATCTTCAGTCCCGGCACCTCGTAGATCAGGACGATGCTGTGTTCTCCGGGCTCAAGCTCAAGGCCCATATACATGATGTTCACCTTGAGCAGTTCTGTCTCCTCGCCGTCCACGTAAGCCGTCCAGCCGCTCTGATACGGGATGCTTAAGGCCAGGAGCTTCGATTCGGTCAGCGAAATGGTCCCGGTGACGCCGTTGTCCTGCATCTCCACATCTTCCAGGACATCCTCCGTCAGCGCCGCGATCTGTGACGGATATTCGTCCATCGGCTGGCAGTAGATGCCCAGTTCGTCGTAGTATATGGTGCCTGCATCCTTGAAGGTCAGAGTGATCTTTGTGAGCCCGTCCTCGCTGTAACCGCAGTTGATGACCTCGGCGTCCTTCGCCAGTGCGTAGGTGAAATCCGGTGTCCTCAGGGTAACGTTATAGCTGCCGCAGGCATCCTTCACCCGGATGCTCATACCGTGAAGGGAATCATCGGCCGGTTCACAATATCCGTCGAGCACCAGATAGGTCTCTGCATTTTCCACGCCTTCAAAGGTAAAGGTGATCGTCCCGCCCTCCTCGGCATAGATGCAGGAGTCATCCATGACAACGTTCTTGCATTTTATGGAAACATTTTCAAGCTTGGCGACGGAGGTCTCTGCGGAGGAGACTGCCGATACATGTTCCGTCTGTGTATCGTCCCCGATGACCGCCGTGCTCATCATGACCTCCTGCTTTTCAAGGGCAGAATACTTCTCAAAATCTGTGCTGCTTATGGTCTGCGAGTAGGTATATCCCAGGGGAAGGCTGTACTGATTTACATAAATATTGTATTCTGTTCCGTCCACTTCCGTGCTCTCCAGCAGTTCATATCCGCAGGGAAGCATGTCGGTCTCTGCGGCCGATGCCTCGTTGCTGTAGTATTTGACACAGGCCAGGGCGTTGAGGAAGGTCCGGTTATTGTAGCTTTTCTGCGTGATCAGACTGGCACAGACATTTCCCAGCGCGGAATTGAATTCCTGCATGTTCCCGTTCATCGTACTGCTGGCATAAGAGATTCCGTTCAGTCCGAGAAGCATGGCAGCGGATACCTGCTCTGACTGGGGGTAGCTCTCTGAGACCCGGTAAAAGCTGTCGTCCTCCAGCGTAGTCAGCGCCTGGATATCAGCGGCGGACGCGGTATCATATGCCGTTCCGCTCTCTACATATTCCGTCACGACGGACGTCCCTTTGGTCCCGAAGAAGGTATCTCCTCCGACAAACAGCGAGAGGACGACGATCAGTCCCAGCGCCGTTTCGATCTGCCTCCCGCGCAGGACGCCGACGAATTCCGCGGACAGGATGAAGATCAGCAGCGTCGCCAGGAGCAGTGCCAGCGCCTTGGCCGTATAGACATTGCTGTATTCCCTGTACATCAGCGCGATCAGCAGATAGGGGACCACCGAAACGGAAAGGATGCGCACTTCCTGCCGGGTCAGCGTGGTGACGGCCGGAAGCATCTCCGCGGTGATCAGACAGAGCAGCAGGATGAAGATATAGACCCAGCGGTTGGTGATATTGGCAAATCCTCCCATCGCATAACCGACGGCCGGAATCAGGGTGGCCGCAAAACAGATCGTTGTCAGCACCTTGAGCTCCCGGCGTCCTTTGCGGATAAACAGAAGGACGAGGCAGAGATAGACCACCGGCGCCAGGCCGAACCTCAGCCAGTAGCCGGCATTTTTGCCGGTCGTCAGGAAATACATGTAGACCGAGGTCAGCCAGGAGGGTTCATAAGTGAACAGGGTTTCGGCCGCGATGGTGCTCGTTTCAGATCTCGAAGAACCGACATAGGAGGAAAAGATCGTAAAGAGCGTCATGCATCCCATGGCGGCTCCCAGGATGTAGGCTCCGGCAAAGGTGCGGAGATATCCCAGGAATTCCGGCAGCGTCCGCTGTTCCCGGTCCATACAGAAGAAGCGTACCAGGAAGAGCACGACCAGTGCGATCGTATTCATGTACAGGAAATAATAATTCGAGAGCAGCGAAAGGGCGACCAGGATCGTGCCGAGATGCCATTTCTTTTCCCGCAGGATCTGTTCGACGGCGATGACCAGCAACGGCAGAAATGTCATGCCGGTGGCGAACTGCGGATGTCTGCCGATCGCATACAATCCATACAGGGAAAAGATGTAGATGTAGCTGCACAACAGCGTCGGCTTCATCTTTTTTTTAAAATAAATAAGCATGGCCGAGGAGGCAAGACCCGCCAGCCAGAACCGGAAGACCGTGATGACTGTGAAGCCGGTGTCCATATTTTCCACAGAGAACAGAGCATACAGCCAGTATACGGGATCAAAGGAGAACTGTACGCGGTTCCCCATGCCGATGGTAAAATCATAGGTTTTCAGGGAAAAGCTTCCGTTCAGAAGGGACTGAAGGGCATCCCGGACCGTCCGGGCAAAATATACGGCCTTCGGATAGTACTGGACGATGCCGTCCGGATCCCAGATCAGGGAAATGTGTTTCTCGATGAACGGTAAAAAGACGAGCACAGAGATCAGGGCGAAGCCGATCGTATAAATGACAAGATACTGCCAGACCTTCATCCTTCCCTCTTCAAACAGTCCCTGTCTGAGCCACCGGGCAACCTGAACGAGCAGGAACCACAGCAGGGAGGCCGTTAGCCACACGGCGAGGAAGATGAGCGGACGCAGGATGGCCCGCAGATCGCTGTATCCCCCATATACCTTCAGGATAAAAAGGAGAAGAATCATGAGCGCGGTTCGGGGGAAGGCATCTCCGGTGAGCCAGGGAAGCCTGACGGAATGCAGATATTTCAGGCAGACAAAGAATAAGATCATCACGATACCGGCAGGAAACAGTACCTCCCAGTAGCGGCAGGGAAAATCGATCGCCGAGACAAAGGCCTGACGCTTCCAGAGAAGGAGCGCCGCGGTAAACAGCATCCCGGCGACGGGAAGAAGCCAGGAGTATTTTCCCTGCTCCGGCCATCCTTCAGCAAAATAGAAGCCCAGAAAATAGTACAGGGCAAAGGCGAGCAGGGGGATGCAGCTGTAGATCTCCGTCCCCAGCCATACGCCGAGCCAGGAATACTGAAACAGGCCGGACGGCAGCCAGAGCACCGCGATCAGCAGTAAACCGACCGCCGCAGCCAGGATCTTATGCCGGAGCAGCTTCCGGACCACGGGCGCCAGCAGGAGAGAGGCCAGAGCCAGCACAGCAATCGAGAAATAAATCTCGGTGTATTTGGGGATGTGGTTTAAGGTCACAAGCTTTAACAGACTGTCGATCACCGCATCGCCGGAATCCAGGCACCGCCGGCACATGCCCGCGGCGAGAAACAGGCCGGCATAACCGCCCGCGAGCCGGACATAGTGCCTCTTCGGCGCCTTTTCCCGGCACAGCAGACAGGCCTGATATCCGATCAGTGTGATCATTCCCGAGACCGTCACATAGTATACCAGACGGACGGCCGCATGCATGGCGGGAGTATAATCTCCGAAGAAACGCAGACAGAGCAGAAAGATGCTGCCATACAGGAGGAAGGACTGCAGATTGCCGGCCGCGCGGGAATTGTTTTTCTCCATGATGTACTCCTTTGTTCTTGTTTTTACCGTAAAAGAGGCTTTGCTGAGTTTCATAGTAAAAGCAGGAGAGGAAGTGTCCGTCTCCTGCTCTGCTGCAAATCTCCTAGTAGACAACAAGGGTGGTTCCCAGCGGAACCTTATAATATATGAACTGTGCCATCGAGTCCGTGGTCCGCACACAGCCGTGTGAGACCGGCCGCCCGAGGGTGGCGTTCACATAGGCTCCGTTGCTGTAGTATTTGCCTCGCTGATGAATGGCGTTCGTGGACTTGAACTTGCTCCAGTATGAATAGGAGCAGGTATTATAATAATGGGCCGTCATGTGCGAGTAGATGGTAAAGGTCCCCAGCGGCGTCGGCGTGTCGAGCAGGCCGGTGCCACGCTGGGCGGTCTTATAGAGCTCCCATCGGCCATCCGCACCCTTCTTAAATACATTGATTCTCTGCGTGTAGGTGCTCACCCAGACCAGATAATCCGAGGTGCTCGTATACCCCTTTCCGTTGACGAAAATCTCTTTTTCTTCTTCCGTATAATCGCTGCTGGTATACTTCTGCGACGTCAGCCTCAGGTATTTAATGTTCATGTAGTACTTCTTGCCGTTGATCAGGACGGCACACAGGTACTTGCTGGAGCGCCGGTAGGTGACCGTGATTTTAGTTCCCGCAGGAACGGTCATCGCGACCTTCGTACCGCTCGAAGTAGTATAGGCCGGAGCTTTCTTCTTGACAGTCGCGCTGTAATACATGGAGTGGACCTTGTCGAGAACCGTATCGATCGTATCAGGGTCGTAGACAGCCTTGACGATCTTCTCGGCCTTATAGATCTTCCCCTGGTATTTCCGGTAGGCGATGACCTTGTATTTATAATACTTTGCCTTATTGGCTTTCTTATCCGTATAGGTCGTGGTGTCCGTCACCTTGGCGATCCGGGCATATTTCTTGGTCTTGATGTTGTATCTGTAAACGATATAGCCGGTGGCGTTGGTCACCCTGGACCATTCGACGACATTCCCGCTGTCAGTGACCGTGACATCCAGGGAGGAGGGCGCTTTCAGCTCCGCAAATTTCGGCGTTGCCGAGACCTTCTTCGATTTCTTTCCGGTCTCATATTTCCCTTCGGTGCCGTACTTCCGGTAGGCGCGGATGACATAGGCGTATTTCGTGTTATTCGTAAGACCGGTCACGGTATATTTGAGCTTTTTAGTCGCCTTGATGCGGATATATTTTCCGGTCTCGGTATTGTATGAATAAATGAGATAGCCGGTGGCATCCTCCGCTTCATCCCAGGTCAGTGTGATCCGCGTATCCCCGGCCGTCGCCTTGACGCCGGTGACCTTCGCCGGGATGACGCTGTAGGGGGTCGCTGAGACCTTCTTGCTGTAGCTGCCGAATACCTTTTCATCTCCTGAAAGGGTGTAGGCACTTACGGTAAAGGTATACTTGGTATCGGCCTCCAGATCTTTGACCGTGTAGCTGGTCTTTTTGGTGACGGCAATGTAGGTGTAGGTCTTGTCGGAGGCGTTATAAAAACAGATCTTATAGGCATAGGCGCCGCTCGCGGCCTTCCAGGTCAGCTTCACGGAGTGCTCGCCGCTTGTGGCTTTCAGACCGGTCACTTTGGCGGGAGCTGCCACGGAGGAGGTTCCCCGGACGGCTTCTACGTCTGAGGAGGTGTCGCCGGAAGCGGTGGTCTCCTCGCTTGCGGTGGCTTTCTCTGCCGCGGTGGTTTCCTCTGTCTGTGTGGTCTCCTCGGCCTGTGCCGTTTCCCCGGTCTGCGTGGCCTCCCCGGCCTGCGTGGTTTCTTCGGCCTGCGTGGTTTCTTCAGTCTGCGTGGTCTCTTCAGTCTCCTCCGTCGTCTCTTCGGAGGTCTCTGCCTGTTCGGCCCCGGTTTCCTGAACTGATTCCGTGACGGTTTCCTCCGTCGTCTGCAGAGCAGACGCAGCGGCGGGCATGGACAGATTCAGAGTTAATACAAGCGCCAGAAACAGCAGAACCGGTTTTTTAAGATTTTTCTTCATACACTGAACTTCCTCAATCGTTTTTTTCAGCAGCTGTGTCGCTGGAACAGGCGCTGATGTGTGGGTGGTGACAAAAACCTGAGTTTAATTATAACAACAAGAGCCCGGAGTGTCAATGTCGCATGAGAAGGGATGCCTTGCAGACAGCGGATTTCGGCGTTATAATAATGAAACGACGCCTGCAAAGCGGGCGGGCCGGTTTACTGAAAGAGGATGTATATATGGCAGCAATGAGCGAGCAGGATAAAATCGAACTTTTTGAGCGGGTTCCCGTGCCGCAGGCCATCGTGCGGATGGCGATTCCGACGGTGGCGAGCTCTCTGGTGATGGTGCTTTACAGCCTGGCGGATACGTATTTCGTGGGGATGCTGAACGATTCCGTAGCCACGGCGGCCGTCACGCTGGCCGCGCCGGTGCTGCTGGCCTTCAACGCCCTGAACAATCTGTTCGGCGTCGGCAGCTCCAGCCTGATGAGTCGTTCCCTGGGATGGAAGGATTACGACACGGTGCGGCGCACCTCCGCGCTGGGCTTCGCCTGCGCGTTGGTCTGCAGTCTGCTGCTCTCCCTGGGCTGCACGGTGTTCAAGACGCCGCTGCTGAATCTGCTGGGGGCTGACGCAGAGACCTGGTCGGCCACGGCGGACTATATGTTCTGGACGGTAACCTGCGGTGCGCCGCCGGCCATTCTCAATGTCGTTCTGGCCAACATGATCCGCTCGGAGGGCGCGGCCATGAACGCCAGCATCGGCACGATGAGCGGCTGCCTGCTGAACATTGTCCTCGATCCGATCTTCATCCTGCCCTGGGGGCTGAACATGGGGGCGGCCGGCGCGGGCCTGGCGACCTTCCTCTCCAACTGCGTGGCCTGTCTGTATTTCTTTGTGCTGCTGTACCGGCGGCGGGGAAATACCTTCGTCAGCCTCTCGCCGCGGGATCTCCGCTGGGATGGGAATATCCTCCGCCAGATCTGCGGCGTCGGCATCCCGGCGGCCATCCAGAACCTGCTTAACGTCACCGGCATGACGGTGCTCAATAATTTCACCGCCGCCTATGGGGCGGACGCTGTGTCGGCCATGGGCATTTCTCACAAGATCGCCATGGTGCCCATGTATATCGCCATGGGAATCTCCCAGGGTATCATGCCGCTGGTCAGCTACAACTATGCCAGTAAGGGGAGCCGCCGCATGAAGAGCGTCATCGTCTGTGCCGGGGTTGCCTCCCTGGTGCTCATGGTGGCAGGGACTGCCTTCTGCGTCGTCGGAGCTGGTCCGATCGTCCGTCTCTTCATGGATTCGGATGCCGTCGTCGCCTACGGCCGGGCCTTCCTGCGGGGCATGGCGCTGGCGATGCCCTTCCTGGCCACCGATTTCCTGGCGGTGGGTGTCTTCCAGGCCTGCGGCATGGGACGCAATGCCCTGATCTTCGCCATCCTGCGGAAGGTCGTGCTGGAGATTCCGGCGCTGGTCATCCTCAACCGCCTCTGGCCCCTGTACGGTCTGGCCTACGCGCAGCTGGCGGCTGAAGTCGTTCTGGCCGTCGCCGCGCTGATCATGCTGGGGCGGATCTTCCGGTCACTGGAGGAGCCGGAGAAGGCGTAAAGGGGGACAGCCGCCACGAGTGTATTGTCTCAGGTTCTTTAAGAAAATTTGCAAAACAGCTTTTGGACAGGAATCCTGAAAAGGAATGGGAAGGTTTTTCTTATATGGAATATACGCGATCTCTCTGCCAGAGTTAATCAGGTGAGTATGGATATATATGAGAAATATTGCACGGATTTCAAAGGGTTTGGCGGAGGGATTCAAAAGGATGATCTCAGACTCAGGCAGTTTTTTGACAACAGATATAAATACCGGGAGTATGATCATCCTCTCTTTTATGACAAACCGAAATTCATCAGTCGTAGTTTGTCGGGTTCTTACTCATTGAAAAAAGGGGATGAAAAATATGAGGAATATATAGAAGCGTGGTCGGATTTGTTTGATCAGTTTTCCGATCATCATGTTTTGAAGATGGATAACAGGACAATCGTGTATAGCGGATGTCTTGATTGAAGACGAGAGCTTTTTAAGCAAGCCCGGATGGCTGGAAGGAGATAAAAATGAGCAGCAAAGAAAGAATCGTACAATTATTGGACGTTATCCCGGAATATAAGATTGGTTATGTGTTGGCATATATCCAGGGACTGGTAGCTGATGAAGAAGCAGACAACGCATTCTGTGAAAAACTGGTCAGGGAATATGAAAACGATACGGATCCTGAGAAAGAGGAAGAATATACGCTGGAAGAGTGCAAAAAAGAATGGGGGCTTGCATGACATACCAGATTGTTATTAAGAAGAGGGCAAAGAAGTTTATAGAAACGCTGCCGAGAAATAACAAGTATTAATGACAAGACAGTCGCCGGGTGTATGTGCTGCCCAACTTGAAATAAGGAAGAAAGATTGCTCCTCTTATTTCAAGTTCAGTTGCCAAATTGAAATAACGAAGGTATAATGAGAGCAGTATTTCAGGTTGCATGAAAGGAGCTGCTGCACATGAAAAATCGTGCCGGTTATTATAAAAGGAATTTAACAGGCGAGATGGCATATGAATCTTTCGTGCCAAGCTCACTGCCGCCATCTCCGTCCATTGAAATGTCCGAAGAAATGATTTGTGTCCTTGTAAAGGCAAACTCTCAACTTGCCGTCTTAGAGGAGGTCGCAACACGTATTCCGAATGTTGATCTGTTTGTTTCCATGTATGTACGCAAAGAAGCATTGATGTCTTCTCAGATTGAGGGGACACAGGCAACTCTTGAGGACGTGCTGGATCCAATGATTGATGCCAATACAAATCGCAATGTCGCAGATGTTGTAAACTACATCAAAGCCACAGAGTATGCGATCAGGAGACTGAATGAACTTCCTCTATGTAATCGACTGATCAGGGAAGCACATGCAGTTCTGATGTCAGGTGTTCGCGGGCAGGAAAAAAATCCGGGGGAATTCCGCTCTTCTCAGAACTGGATTGGCGGACAGGGAAGTACACTGAAAAATGCGAGATATATTCCGCCTTCTCCGGAAGATATGATAGAAGCTATGTCTGAACTGGAAAAATATATGAATGCAGAGGATAACTTAGATGTACTGATTCGAGCGGCGTTGATTCATTATCAGTTTGAAACAATTCACCCGTTTCTTGATGGGAACGGTCGGGTTGGCAGACTTTTGATTACGCTGTTTTTGATGGAACAGAAAGTTCTTACTACTCCGGCACTGTATATTTCATATTTTTTAAAGAAAAATCGTGTGGAATATTATGACCGTATGACGGAGGTACGGGTTAAAGGAAATTATGAACAATGGATTCTGTTTTTTCTGCAGGCTCTGCTGGAATCAGCAGAGGATGCAATCTCGACAATCAATGATCTAACGGCTTTGCATGATGAAAATGTAGAAAATATTTTAACTATGGGGCGTGCATCAAAAAACGCAATGCGCGTATTTAACTACATGGAGACGAATCCTATTATTGAAATAAAAAAAACGGCGGATGCATTGGGAATTTCATATAATACGACATCCAATGCCGTGAAACGATTGCAGGAAGCGGGAATACTTGTTCAGACCACAAACGAAAGCAGAAATCGTACTTTTGCTTATGAAGCATACCTTGGTATTCTTCGGAAGGGAACCTGAAACAAATTATGGAACTATAGAATCATGTTTCAGGTTTATGACTTAAAATGAAATAATCGTTTATGGAAGCATCTCTTCGGAGGTGCTTTTTGCATGGATAAAAAATGTTGATTGCGGACAAACTGAAGCAGAGAAGATCATGAAGGAGGACAAGAGTATGTCAATGATCAACAAGGAAATCGCAGATTTTTCCGTGCAGGCGTTTCAGGACAATGCATTCAGGACGGTGACCCGGGCGGATGTGCTGGGGAAGTGGAGCGTGTTTTTCTTTTATCCGGCGGATTTTACCTTCGTGTGTCCGACGGAGCTTGAGGATCTGGCGGAGAAGTATGAGGCTTTTCAGGCGGCGGGGTGCGAGATCTATTCAGTTTCCTGTGATTCGCATTTCGTTCACAAAGCCTGGCATGACGCATCTGAACGGATCAAGAAGATCCGTTATCCGATGCTGGCGGACCCCACGCATGCGCTGGCGCGGGATTTCGATGCACTGATCGAGGCGGACGGCATGGCGGAGCGGGGCAGCTTCATCGTGAATCCAGAAGGGCGGATCGTGGCCTATGAGGTGAATGCAGGCAACATCGGGCGTAATGCGGAGGAGCTGTTCCGCCGTTTGCAGGCCAGTCAGTTCGTGGCGGCGCACGGCGATGAGGTCTGCCCGGCGAAGTGGCAGCCCGGCGCCGAGACGCTGAAACCGAGTCTGGATCTGGTGGGGCAGTTGTAGAAGTTGAAATGTGCAGTAAAGAGTTGCTTCAAAAAAGAGATCTGGAAGGGGACAAAACTTTTGTTTTTCAGTAGGGAAAGGAATTTACTGCATGCCTGAGGAGGGGAGGATTTTGTGGAGAGAGGCGACAGATTCATGGAGAAGCAGGACAATTTATATGATGTGGTGGTGATCGGCGGAGGCCCGGCGGGCCTCACCGCCGCCCTTTATCTGGCCCGGGCGCGGTATCGTGTGGTGGTGCTGGAGGAAGAGAGTTTCGGCGGGCAGATCGCGACCACGGCCGAGGTCGTGAATTACCCCGGCATCGCCCGGATCAGCGGTCAGGCGCTGACGGAGACCATGCGAAGACAGGCGGAGAGCTTCGGCGCGGAGTTCCTCCTGGCCCGGGCGGAGCGGCTGGAGATGGAGAGTGATGTGAAAACGGTGCACACCAGCCGCGGACCGCTGCGCTGCTTCGGTGTGCTGCTGGCCACCGGCGCGCATCCCCGGAAGGTGGGTTTTGCCGGGGAGGAGGAATATCGCGGGCGGGGCGTGGCTTACTGCGCGACCTGCGACGGCGAATTTTTCACCGGGCAGGATGTCTACGTCGTGGGAGGTGGCTTCGCCGCGGCGGAGGAGAGCCTGTTCCTGACAAAGTACGCCCGGCGGGTGACGATCCTGATCCGCCGCGGAGATTTTTCCTGCGCGCAGAGCGTGGCCGAGGAGGTGCGTGCGCATGAGAAGATCACGGTGCGGCCCTTTACGGAGATCGAGTCGGTTTCCGGGGATACGGTTCTGCAGACGCTGCGGATGCGGAACAATCAGACCGGTGAGGTCACGGAGGTGCGGGCGAAGGAAGGAGAGCGCCTCGGCGTCTTTGTCTTCGCCGGGTACGAACCGGCCTCCTCTCTGGCGGAGGGACTGGCGGAGCGGGACGCGCAGGGCTATGTGGTGACGGACCGGAACCAGAAGACCCGCACGAAGGGGCTTTATGCCGCAGGAGACGTCTGTGTCAAGCCGCTGCGTCAGGTGGCGACAGCCGTGGGAGACGGGGCGCTGGCGGCGACGGAGCTGGAGCGGTATGCGGCTCTCATGCAGAGAAAAACAGGGTTGCATCCGAAGGTGGCAAAAAGAACAGTTAGAGCGGAGCAAAGAGAAGAGAGCGAAGCAGGAAACAGAACGAAAGCAGCGGACGACCTTTTTACAGAGGAGATGTTAACGCAGCTGCATACGGTCTTTTCCCGGATGGAGCGGCCGCTTTTGCTGCGCCTGCAGCTGGATGAGCGCTCCGTTTCCTACGAACTGCAGCACTATATGGACAGCCTGGCGGCGCTCACAGATCGGCTGCGGGTGGAGATCGACGAGGCAGGCGCCGCGGAGGAGCTTCCCTGCGTGCGCATCTGCACGGAGGACGGTGCGGAGACCGGACTGGCCTTTCACGGCGTGCCAGGCGGCCATGAATTTACCTCCTTCGTGCTCGGCCTCTACAATGCGGCCGGTCCCGGCCAGCCCGTGGACCTGGAGACTCTGGAGCGTATTCGGGCCATCGACCGCCGGAGGAACCTGAAGATTCTGGTCTCTCTCTCCTGTACGATGTGCCCTGCACTGGTTGCCGCCGCCTGGCGCATCGCGGCGGCAAACCCGCTGGTCACAGCGGAGGTCTACGATATCAACCATTTCACTGTGCTGAAGGAGCGCTATCAGGTCATGAGCGTGCCGTGCCTGGTGATCGATGAGGAGACGGTCACATTCGGGAAAAAGGATATCCGGCAGCTCCTCGAACTGCTATAGCGGGGCGGTCGGGGTTATGAGCGGCAGAGCAGATGGGAAATGTCGCGCTGATTACTTATCCGGAGATGCTGAAAGATTTTCTGACCGGGCAGGAATGATGCAGCAGACGCAGAAAATGAAAAGGGGGCTGTGAAAAAACAACCCCAAACAGCAGGAGATTCATTGATTCGAACAACC
>JAJQCZ010000017.1 GCA_021202465.1 Lachnospiraceae bacterium
GGTTTTTTTCATAAAACTAACGCCATTTTTAAAGCTGGATACCAAAGTCAGGTAGTAAGCCATTTCCCGGTGGCTGTCAAGGAGCGGCCGGTTCAGAGATTTTCAGTTTTGTATCCCCAAAAAAGAATTGTTCCGGGCAAAAGAAAACTCCCCGCAACGCAAAAAATATGATACAATGTTCGGGATATTGCACCTGTGCTCATATTTTCGGCGCCTGCCGCCGCAAAGTCCCTGCGCTCAGGATACGCGAATTCTATTACACACTGAGGAGAACGCATCATGCCGGTCTTTGACTTCAACCATACGCCAGACACCCCTTCTGCCCCCGCTGCATGCACATATACCGTCTTTTATTCCAGCGAGGACAGTGCCAGCCCGGAGAAACCCATGCTGATCCTGGACAACCGCGCCCGGGCCTGGGCGCATCACTCCTGCGGCGTCTTTACGAATCCCAGGGATCAGACCGCCTTTGAATTCGAGCTGGAGGAAGGGAGCCGCACGACCGATATCCTGCAGATCGACGCCCGTTTTGTCAGCCTGCTCCGCTGGCTGGGGGAAAACCGCATCCATGTACGTCTGTCCGGTGAGAACCGGCCGGAGGGCTACGCCGTCTACCGGATCCGTGAGATCGCCTTCGTCGGCAGTGGCAAGCTCTCCGCCGAGGACGGTTTCCTGCAGTTCATGATCGAACGTCTCCTGGCCAGCAGCGCGCCGCCACAGGAAGAGACGGACGAGGAAGAAGCCGCAGGCGGTGACGATATGAAGCTGACCAGCCTCCAGAGCATCACCGACTTCATGACCTGCGCCGGCCGGACCATGCCCGACAACATCCGGCTCTGGGCAAGACGGAATCTGGCCGTCGCCCGCTCCCATGAGGTCTCGCCGGAGGAACGCCGTCACGCGCAGCGCGCTCTTTCCACGATGATGAACATCCAGTGGAAAAACAACTATTTTGAAGCCATCGATCCCACCGAGGCGCGCCGCATCCTCGACGAGGAGCTCTACGGCATGGAGAAGGTCAAGCAGCGGATCATTGAGACCGTCATTCAGATCAACCGCACTCATACCCTCCCGGCCTACGGCCTCCTGCTGGTGGGACCCGCCGGTACGGGGAAATCACAGATTGCCTACGCTGTGGCGCGCATCCTCAAGCTCCCCTGGACGACACTGGATATGAGTTCCATTCATGACCCGGAACAGCTCACCGGCAGCTCGCGGATCTATACCAACGCCAAACCCGGCATCATCATGGAAGCCTTCGCCATGGCCGGGGAATCCAACCTCGTGTTCATCATCAACGAGCTGGACAAGGCCTCGGCGGGCAAGGGAAACGGCAACCCGGCCGATGTTCTCCTGACGCTCCTGGACAACCTGGGCTTCACGGACAACTACATCGAATGCACCATCCCGACCGGGGGTGTCTACCCGATCGCCACGGCCAACGACAAGAGCCAGATCAGCGCGCCGCTGATGTCCCGCTTTGCCGTCATTGATATCCCGGACTATACCCTGGAGGAGAAGAAGATCATCTTCGCCCGTTTTGCCCTGCCGAAGGTGCTGAAAAGAATGGGCGTCCGTCCGGACGAATGTATCGTGCCGGAGGACGCCCTGCAGGCTGTCGCCGAATTATACCAGGATACGACGGGGATCCGGGATCTGGAGCAGGCAGCGGAGCATCTGGCCGCCAACGCCCTCTACCAGATCGAGGTCGATCATCTCTCCCAGGTTGTCTTCACCCCGGAGAGCGTGCGGGAGCTGTTGGCATAACACAACTCCCGTTTTATACGCAAAGTCAGGTAAGGAGTGTTGCAGCCTATGCCTCACCCGGCTCCTGCCGGAGCATCATATCAGCCCATTGAAAGCACCGCGCAGAGTCTTCGCAGACTCTGCGCGGTGCTTTTTTCAGGCTCTGTTTCGACTTGTCTCCAATTGTCTCTGCTCCCGTCCCAGCGTTCGGTAAGTATAGACGATCGTGATCACACAGATTACAAAAGTCAGACCATCCGATACCGGCATGGAATAGAGCACACCGTCGAGGCCGAAGAAGCGGGGAAGCAGCAGGGCAAATCCCACACCGAAAATCACTTCACGGGTTAGTGAAATCGCTGTAGAGGCAAAGGCCTTGCCCAGGGACTGCAGATAGATAAAGGTCCCCTTGTTGATCGTCGCCAGCATCACCAGGCACAGATAGGTGCGGAAGCATTTGATAGCAAATTCCGTGTAATAAGCGCTCTCATTGGCCGCGCCGAAGAGGGCGATCAGCTGACCGGGGAACAGCTCCACGATGAGCCAGGCAGCCACACCCACCACGGCCTCACAGGCCAGCAGCAGCGTGAACAGGCCTTTGGCGCGGTCCGGCCGCTTCGCCCCGATGTTATAACCCACGACGGGAATGCAGCCGGCCGCCAGACCCACGGCGATGGAGATCACGATCTGGAAGAACTTCATGACAATGCCCACCACCGCCATGGGAATCTGCGCATACTCGGTCTGCGAAAAAATCGGATCCAACGCCCCATAGGTACGGATCATATTGTTGACAGCCGCCATGGAAGCGACCAGAGAAATCTGCGACAGGAAACTGGTGACCCCCAGCGGAATGAACCGGCGAATCAGCTTCCCGCTCAGGCGGAAGCTGCTCTTCTGCAGGCGGACCGCTTTCATATGGAAGAGATACCAGATCGAGAGCACCGCCGTCAGAATCTGCCCGGCCACCGTCGCCACGGCCGCGCCCATCATACCCCATTTGCAGACAAAGATGAGAATCGGGTCAAAGATGATGTTCAGCACCGCGCCGGAGAGCGTCGCCGCCATCGCGAACCGGGGACTGCCGTCCGAGCGGATGATCGGATTCATCGCCTGGCCGAACATATAGGCGGGAAGTCCGATCGTGATGTAGATGAAATACTGTCTGGCATAGTAGAAGGTCTCCTCGTTCACGGTCCCGCCGAACAGGGTCAGGATCGGATTCATAAAGAGAAAATACACGGCCACTACGATCAGACTGCTGACAATGCAGAGAATAATGGCATTGCCGATGCTGCGATGCGCTCTCTCGTGTTCATCGGCGCCCAGGCAGATGCTGACGTAGGCGCAGGCGCCGTCGCCGATCATGACGGCGATCGACAGCGCCACGACCGTCAGCGGAAAGACGACCGTATTGGCGGCATTTCCGTAGGAACCCAGATAGGTCGCGTTCGCGATGAAAATCTGGTCCACGATGTTGTAGAGAGCGGCCACCAGCAGGGAAATGACACAGGGAATCGAATACTTCCGCATCAGTGTTCCCAGCTTCTCCGTCGCCAGAAATGAATTGCTTTGCTGTTCCATGATATTGTAAAACCTCCTGTGAAAATACAGACGTCCTGTCCTGCCGGACTGTCTCTCCGGCAGAAAACAGACGAACTTGCCATAGAAAACGAAGAAACGCGTAAATCCGAATCCGGATTTACGCGCTTCTGCTACTCGATCAGCCAGTATTTTAAACCAGTTTTATTTTGTTGTCAAACGATTTTTTTACTTCAATCCGGACAGGGCACTCGCCACCCCGTTACATTCCCAGCTCTTCCTTCAGCTTCGCCAGCGCCTCGTCGGTGGCGACAGAACCGCCGGAGGCATATTTCGTCTCCAGATCCTTCTCCTCCTCGGCATCGGTGTTCCGGTTCAGGTTCTCCAGAGCCTCCGCCTCCGCGAGCTGCTTGCCGGCCTTCTCTTCCATGCGGGCGAAGGCGTCGAACGCGCTCCGATCCACGGCTTTGTCCGTCATCTGCGCGGCAGCCTTCGTCGCTTTGGCCGTGACAGCCATGGCCTTGATCTGAGAGGCCTTGTTCTCCATCTCCTTGATTTCTTCTTCCATCTCGCGAAGCTTGGCGCGCAGCTTATCTGACGCAGCCTTTGCGCTGCCGTAGATTTCCTGCTGCTTCGTGGCCCGCGTCCTGTAATCGTTCTCCTTCTCCAGAGCTTTCCGGGCATCGTCCTCATTCCCCGCCTTCAGGGCGCTGGCCGCGATTCCATGCCACTTATCCGCCTCACTGTTCAGGCGCTCCAGCTCCTTCTTGGCCACGGACTCATTGGCCAGCACGGAAAGAGACTCTTTCTTCACCTTCGCGTATTCCACCTTCGCATCCGCGATGGTCTGATCGACGATCTTCTCCGGATCCTCAAAACGATCCAGCAGCTCGTTGATGTTTGCCTTTGCGATGGTCGCCATGCGCTCAAAAATACCTGCCATTTGTTGTTCCCTCCTGTGATAGTTCTTTTTTGTTACGAGCAACAAATATAGTAAACGGCTTTATGTCGTTTCTGTCGCCCTTTTACTCCCTGTTTCTCTGAAAATGTCCCGTAGATATCCGCACGGGACACTCTCAGAATCCTCATTCATCCGTATACTTGTGAATCAGGTCCTCATCCTCCGGCGAATTCTCCGTGGAACCGACCGGAGTATTCAGGATGCGCCGCATCTCTTCCGCCTCCTGACGCTTCTGCTCGGCGATCTTGAACAGGATCAGGCCTGCCGCCATCACGATCAGAATAACGACACTCAGTACCACATACAGCGTCGCTGACCGGGCGTTTCCGGCGGCATCCTCCATGATCGTATCCGCCGAAGCGGTAAATATTTTAGCAAAATATTCCTCATCGGACAGGGACATATCGGTGTAATAGTAATCCGCGTTGTCCAGGAAGATGCCCCGCGCATCCGAGTCGATCACGCTGTCCGCCGAAACCCCCGTATACAGGAAGGTCACATAGCGGCTGGTCTCGTACTCCATGAAGACGAAGATCATATGTCCTTCGTCCGAGAAGAGGGAATCATACAGCGTTTCCAGGTATTCCTCCGCCTCGTCATCGGTGATGTCTCCGCCCTGCCCACCGAGATTGTCACAGATCAACAGATAGGTCTGTACCCCGGTCTTGTCATAAAAATAATCAATGGCATCCTCCACGGTACCGGTATTTGTGATCCAGCCCAGCTCATCCTCCAGCACCTGATCCGTGCTGACGCAGGCATCCGCCCCCAGCTTCTCGCGGGTCACAGTGTTCGCCGCCGCTGACCGGGCACGGGCCGCAGAGAACAGGAGCGCAATGACAACAATGACCATGATCACACACAGGACCTTGTACCATCCCGGGATGCCCTTCTTCCGCTGCTTCTCTTTGCGTTCCGTCTGACGGCTCTCCCGATATTCCGTTCTGCCGGAATTTCCGCCTCCATTCACATAAACTGTTCTCGGTCCGAAGATCGGCCAGAAGAAAACTCCGCTTCGCCGTCTTCTCGGCGGCGGCGGTTCCATACCGCCCCATCCTCTTCCATAGCCGGGGCCTCCGCCTCCCGGCGGCCTCCCGCCGCCCGGGCCGAATCCACCGGGGCCGAAGCCTCCCCCTCCTCCGAAGGACGAGCCGCCGCCCCGTCCGGGAGAAGAGCCTCCTCCGCGTGAACTGCCCGAAGAGCGGCCGCTGGAGAATCCGCGGCCTCCGCCGCGGCTCATTCCGCCGCCACCGCCTCCGCTGCTGCCTCCTCTTCCCATACTGTACCTCCCGCTGGTTTTCCAAGGAACCTATGATACTACGGATTGCCTCAAAGAGCGCCCTGTGGGTGTCCGCGCTTCACGCTCTCGCAATCCTAAAACATTCGTAATCCGCGCAATTTTTTATTAAAATTGCGCTACTTACTCATGTTTTGGCGGGTCGTAAAGTCATGAATCGGACCGCACACCCGAAGGGCGTACCTTGTGTAAGCGCTCCGTTCATGACTTTCGACCCTGGTATCATCATCATATCACAGATTATGCTAAAGCAAAAGAAAAGTTTTTCGGAAATTTTCAGAAACAAATACAAAGAAGAGAGATACCAGACCGATATCTCTCAAAATCCCCTTGTCTTATCTGTTCCCGGATATCACACCAGGCTGAGTCCCCCACTCAGATCCAGGACGGTTCCGGTAATATACGACGTCTCCTCGCTGGCAAGGAAACAGATCGCCTGCGCCAGATCCTCCGGCGTTCCCAGTCTTCCCATCGGGATGTATGGCAGGAAGGTCGACGTATCCTTAAACGCGGGATTCTGCGCGGCTCCGCGATTTATGAGACGCGTGATCACTCCTTTCTGAATACAGTTCACGGTGATTTTCTCCGACGCCAGTCTGGCAGCGCAGTTTTTCGTCAGCGAGAGAACCGCACCTTTCGCGACCGCATTGGTAAAGCTTTCCAGCTTTCCACCCCGGACACCCTCGACGGTCGTCATGAAGATCACACGCGGATGCCTGCTTTGGCGCAGATAAGGCAGCGCACACTTCAGCATCGTATAGCTCCCCCCGAGCAGATGCCCGACCTCGCTCAGCAAGGTGTCCGTGTCCACGGTATCCAGGCTGTCCTCGAATCCGTCTCCCCCCGTATTGCTGATGATGGCATCAATGGCGCCGTACTCCTCAAAGATCCGGCGATATACTTCTTCCTCCGCCACCGGCGGCGTCTGGGCGCTCCCGTCCTGAACGGCCGTGCACTTTCCCGGATATCCGCCCGCCTCAATCTCTGCGATCAGATCCCGGGCCTGTTCCGGCTGATGCGTCATCATCACGACGTTCATCCCGCCCTGGCACAGAGCCCTGACCGCCGATGCGCCGTCTCCGCCGCTGGCTCCCGAGAAGACACAGGTACGTCCCTGTAAAGTCTGCATACTGTTCACTCCTTTTTCCGATTCTCTCCTTCAGAGCCGGTTTCAGGCAAATCTTTTCATCCATCCGGCCATGAAATCATAGAGAGCTCTTTCCGTATCACCGAATTCTCCCGGGAACTTTTCCGCCTCCCGGTTGGGTGTAAATACATGAGATGCCCCCTGCACAAAGGCGATCGTCTTGTCCTTCATCGCCGCGCGCTGATAGATCATTTCCGAAGCCAGATATTCATATCCGCCGGTCATTCCCATGATCAGAGTCGGGACAGAGATTCCGTCTATATTGCCGATCGGGGACGCGTAGCCGGATTTCCAGTCCACGCCGACGATCTCATCCTCCAGCACTGCGAATTCACCGTTTGTGTGCAGAGCCTGGGAGCTTAAAAATCCTTTGACGGTGTTCTTATTCACGCCCATCCCGTACGTACCGGAGAAGCTGCGGTCACACTCCGGGGTGCGCACGCAGCGTATCTGCTCGTGCGTGACCGTCCCGTCTCCATGGACGAGATCATATTCCCCCTTCGTATGGCTGAGAAGCCCGGTGTCCTCCGGAAGCATCCGGTTATTCGGCTTCGGCTGATCCGCCGCCGTGATAAAGAACGGCTCGTCATCCACATAATTTCCTTCGCCCTTCCGGATTTTCTCCAGACGCTCCAGCGCCAGCCGAATCAGCTTTTCATTGCGGGCCGCCTGCGCCGCATGATATTTTTTCTTAAACGCTTCACTGTAGTGAGCGCCGGACGGATCATAGCCATTCTCCGGGCGGAAGATATCATAGGCCGAATCCAGCTTCATGCCGTTTCCCTCTTCCACCACCGCCGGGTCCATACTCAGCAGCGACATCACGCCGTTTCCGTAGTTTGCGTCGATCAGCATCAGGCCGTCGGCCGGTTCCGGTTTTTTCTTCAGGGTGCACTTGTAGATCATCTCATCTCCCTGATAGATCTCCGGTCCATTCTCCGCGATGCTCTGGTAGGCAGTCATCAGCGTCGCGCCGCCGCTGTGTCCCATCAGGACGATTTTCTCTATATCCTCGTTCTGCCGCAGATAGCGGATGCTGCCATCCAGCATCTCCAGCTTCCGGTCGATCTCGCCGCCTTCGAAAGATTCGCACGCCAGGACATGATAACCCCGCGCTGCCAGAGCCGGTCCCATCTTAATTCCCATATAATTCTGGTCACAGTGCATGATGACGACTGCGATCTGACTGGTCTCTGTCGGATTAATCGGCATGTATTCCATCGCATGCACATGTCCATCAATCACAACCAGCGATTCCTGTATCGTTTTGTCTGTTTCCTTCGCAACACTTCCGTCGCGTCCGATTCTTATGATCATACTGATTCTCCCATCTTTGATGATGCAGGCGTTCCGCCCCAAAGTATATCTTCTATATTCCCTTATGCGGCCGCTTTGCCGTCTGTATTCAGCATCCTGAAGATCCGCAGGATCATCACAATCGCGATGAGAAAGGTCAGCAGATCTGAGACAGGCATCGAATACAGCAAACCATTCAGGCCAAAGAAAACCGGCAGGATCAGCGCCCAGCCCACGCCAAATACAACCTCACGGATCAGTGACAGGATAGAGGACTGCGCTGCCTTTCCCAGAGACTGCAGGCAGATAAAGGTTCCCTTGTTCAGCGTCGCCAGCGGCAGCATGCACAGGTAGATCCGGAACGCTTTCACGGCAAACTCCGAGTAATAGGAGCTTTCATTGGCCGCCCCGAAGATACTGATCAGCTGCAGCGGCAGCAGTTCCACGATGACAAGGGCCACCGCACCGACGATAAGTTCCGAGATCAGCAGCATTTTAAACAGCGTCAGCGCACGATCCAGCCGCTCCGCCCCCACGTTGTAGCCGATTACAGGGATACAGCCGGCGGCCAGTCCCACAGACACAGAGATCACAATCTGGAAAAATTTCATGACAATTCCGAGAACGGCCATCGGAATCTGCGAATATTCTGCCAGGGAATAGATCGGATCCAGCGCGCCGTATTTCACGATCATGTTGTTGACAGCTGCCATTGAAGCCACCACCGAGATCTGCGACAGAAAACTCGTGATTCCCAACGGAAGGAATGCCCTCATCAGACCGGGAAAGATCCCGAAGCTTTTTCTCTCAAGCCGGACCGCTTTCATGTGGAACAGGTACCAGATAGCCAGAACCGCCGTCAGAATCTGTCCCCCGACCGTCGCGATCGCGGCGCCCTTCATGCCCCAGTGGAGTCCGTAGATACAGATCGGATCGAATATAATGTTGAAGACCGCGCCCAGTACGGTGGAAGCCATGGCAAAGCGCGGGCTTCCATCGGACCGGATGATCGGATTCAGGCACTGACCGAACATATAGATCGGAATACCCGTGGTGATAAATGTAAAATACTCTTTCGCACACGCGTAGGTTTCCGCGTTGACCTTGCCCCCGAAGAAGGTCAGGATCGCTTCCTGCAACACGGCATAGACCACAGCCACGAAAAGTCCCACAATAATCACCAGGACCACGGCGCAGCCGATGCTCTTATGTGCATCCTCTTTTTCATTTTTCCCGAGGCAGATGCTGACGTAGGCGCAGCATCCGTCCCCGATCATCACGGCCAGGGACAGTGCTACGATCGTCAGCGGAAAAACCACGTTGTTCGCCGCATTTCCATACGAGCCGAGATACGACGCATTCGCGATGAAGATCTGATCGACGATATTATAGAGCGCCGCAACCAGCAGTGAGATGATGCAGGGAACCGAATACATTTTCATCAGCGTACTGAGTTTTTCTTCTCCCAGAAACGCATTGGCCCGTTCTTCCATCATTCTCCTTTACCATAGGCATTCCGCATCTGCGGCAGATATTTTTCCACGTCCAGCAGCAGGATGCAGAGCAGCAGGACAGCGCAGACAATCGCATCGACCCAGATATAACTGAATTTCAGTGCGGAGATCACAGCCTCCGACTGGGCTGCCAGCGTCGAATCATATCCGGCCGCGGCAAGCACCCACATCACGCTGGCGCCGCCGATACCCATACCGATCTTCTGACCCATGGACTGTGAAGATGCCATCAGGCCTTCGGCATGAATCCCTGTCTTCCACTCTACATAGTTTGCCGAGTCGGCAATGAAGGCATAGATTCCGGCAAACATCGGGCCGCCGGCAAAGCTTCGCAGGAACGCGCACGCCAGGAGGACGCCCTTGCTCGTCGGCGCTACATTGATCAGCGCGAAGCTCAGGATCAGACCGATCGAGCAGACCGACATAAAGCCTCTCTTGGAGAATTTCTGTGTCAGCCAGGGTGTCACGACCAGCATGATGATACTCGGAGCCACACCGAGTCCCAACAGTGTCGCCGTGTACATGGAGTCACCCAGCACCCAGGTGCAGTAATAAATGGTGCAGGAAGCCGCATTGGCATTGTAAACAAGCGTGCAGACACCGAACATCAGACAGCACCAGAAATATTTGCATTTCAGGACAGCCTTGAACTGATCAAGCAGGGACGCGCCCTGTTTTTTCTCTTTGTTCATGTCCGCAGAGACATCCTGAGTCTCCGTGAGTTCCTGGCAAAGCAGCGCCTCGATCAGGATCAGCACGCCCGCGACCGCGCCGACGATCACGCTGGTGAATCTCCAGCCGACATTCAGATACAACACGGTGATGCCGCTTGCCGCCGCAATCTGCGCCAGGTTCTGCATAATGATCGCGATGGTCGACGTCAGCGTTCGATCCTGTGAATCATGGCTCATCCGCGCCAGCAGCGCCGTATGCGAGATTCCGTAGATCGTATAAACGATCGCGTTCAGGAAGATATACGTCACGTAGGCGTACACCAGCTTCATCCCGCTCTCCCAGCTCTGGGGAACGTTCAGAATCAGAATGATTCCGGCCAGCATCAGAGGAGCCGCCGCGAACACCCAGGGACGCGCTTTGCCGATCTTCGTATTCGTCCGGTCGACAATGCTGCCCATCGTGAAATCGCTGACACCGTCAAACACTCGCGCAACCACCATCATCGTCGCGATCGCCATCGGAGCGATCAGAGCCGTGTCCGTATAATAGGCTGTGATAAAATTGGACATCAGCACGCTCATGATGTTTCCGCCGCTCATTCCGCATCCATAGGCAACTTTCTGCGGAATCGGGATCTTCTTTGTTTCTTTTGTACTCATTTTGTTTCCTTTCTTCACCCCTGTACTACAGGTCCGTTTCCTTCTTCTCCTTTATTCAAACGGGAACACAACGCCCGCCTGCGCACGCAGCTCCGTCATGATCTTCGAGATCGTCAGGGTCTGCTCCCACGGTGCGTCGCCGGCCTGCGTTTTGCCCTCACGGATTGCTTTCTCAAAGCCCATCCACTCGTGCTCATACCCTTTCACAAAAGGCACCTCCGAGTTCACGATCAGCGGCGGCAGCCCGGGAACTTCCCGCACCGTTCCGTCCGGATTGCGGATCTCCAGATAATCCGGATTGGAGACAGAATTCATATAAATGCTGCCCTCCGTTCCCATGATCTCACAGTATTCCTCCCGCTCCTCCTCCGGCGTGTCGATCGTCGAAATGCATTCGATCTTAATTCCGCCCGGATACGTCACGGTGTAGTAATCTCTGGAATCGACGCCGGTATCCAGCTTCTCAAAATGGCCTTCCACCGACTCGTACCCTGTCCCGAAATGGCTTGTCATCCGACTCAGGATATACGGTCCCATATCCAGGAGCGACCCGCCGCCGGTTTCCAGCTTCTTTACACGATCCATAAACATCACGTTCGCTTTGCTGACGATCTTCGCGCCCGTCAGCGTACCGATCTTGCCGTCTTTGATGATGTGATCCACGATATGACGGGACGGCAGAAAGGCCGGCCACAGGGCTTCGGAGAGGAAGACGCCCTTCTCTTTCGCCTTCTCAATCATGGTGTTCGCCTGTTTGTCGTTCACGGCAAACGGTTTTTCCACGACCACATTCTTCCCATGCTCCAGCGCCATCAGGCACAGGTCCATATGCAGCTGGTTCGGCACTGCAATGTACACGACATCAACGGCCGGATCACACATCAGCTCCTCATAGCTGTCGAAGATCTTCTGCCAGCCGTATTTCTCTGCAAAGGGCTTACAGGACTCCGCAGAGATTCCCGCCACGCCGTATTTCACGATGTTCTCATGATTCAGCTGTCCCAGGATGTCTGAGATCCATGACGCGATGGTTCCCGCGCCGCAAATTCCAATATTCATGTCTTCTCCTCCTGAAAAGATTTACCAGTTCTTTTTCCGAAGCGTCGTCGGATCAAAATGGTCTGTATCCCGTGTGCAGGTGCGCGCCATCACGCAGGCCAGCTCGGCAGTCAGCTCCCGCAGTCTCCGCTCGACCCCGGCAGCGCCTTCCTTCATATAAGGCTTGATGAGATTCCGCGCCACACACACCTGATCCGCACCAAGGGCCAGAGCCTTGTACGCATCGATGCCGCTCGTGATTCCGCAGTCTACGAAGATCTTCACCCGATCGCCCACAGCCTGACGGATCTCCGGCAGCACATACAGCGGCGGCACAGCATCCACAATCTCGCCCTTGTGGTGAGAGAGAAGAATCGTGGCCACCCCCGCATCCGCACATTTCACCGCATCCTGCACGGACAGGACACCTTTGGCGATAAACGGCAGCTTTGTGGCCTGCACATACATGGCGATCTCCTCGGTCGTCTTCGGGCAGAGCTGACCATAATCCGGCGTCGGATGGTACAGCGTCCCGTCCGGAGCAATGCCGTGATCGATATCCATCGCCACGGCGAAACAGCCGCATTCCTCATCGTGACGGATCTCGGCGAGCACCGCCTCGTTGTCCCGCTGCATCTTGACAATGCGGACACATTTTGCACCTGTCGCCACAAGCTCGTCCACTTCCCGGTTCGAAATATATCCGAACAGAGTCGGCGTATTCATCGCCAGCGCGCCTTTGGCGATCTCTGTCATACCATTCGGATGAAGCAGCGGCGCGATCGCCGAGAGACCTCCGACCATAATCGGCGTGTCAAAGGTTTCTCCCCACAGCTCCTTGTGCGTATCCGCCGTCCAGGAATCCAGATAGCGATATTCGATCATATAGCTGTCGTAGCATTCTCTGGTGATTTTGTTGGAATCATCCTGTTCAGATCTCAGCGAGTAAGGAGTATAACCAAACTGCAGCCCATCCGCCCGTTTCGGGCTGTCCGGACCGCCGAAATACCTGTCCTCACTGTAATCTGCCGGTTTCATTTCCTGCATACTCTGTCTCCTCCCAGTTTTCTGAGTTGTCAATAATTATGGAGTTTTGGCCAAATTTCACATAAGTCATTCTATCACTCTTTCCAGAGCCGCAATAAATCACAAAATGGATTGAATGGTTCAAAAAACGAAGCGAAGATAAATATAGAAAAACCGCCGTGCAGATCCCTCCGCACGGCGGTAAAACGTCTCCCATATTCATCTTTTATGCCTGCTTTGCAGGCACCATCATATATGAAAGTCATCTGTTCCGGGACTTTCATATCTAAAAGACTGCATCAAAGGACAGATTGATCTCTTTGAAATGCGTCCTCCAGTGTTTTGCAAAATTGACAAAGGTTCCGGCTGCCCTGGAGAGCGGCACATCATTGCGGTAACACATCCGCACCTCGTACTGCATCCGTGGCTCCAGCGGAATGATCTTCACGCCCGGATACACCGGCACCGTCTCCGCATCGCCATGAATCAGCGTGATCCCGAGGCCTTCCTTCACCATGCGTATCATATCCGTTCCCACCGGCACGGATACGGAGAGCTTGCGCGTAAAGCCGACCTTGCGGTACCTCTCCAGAAACGTCTCGTCGAACACAACATCATCGCAAAGAGACACAAAGTTCTCATTTTTCAGCTCTTCCAGATGAACCGACTCCCTCGTCGCCAGCGGGTGTTCCTCGTACAGAACGGCCAGAACCTCTTCCTTATAGAAAGGAATGGAGATCAGATCTTCATGTGACGACGTCATGGTGGAAAGAAACGCGACTTCCACCCCGCCCGTGCGCAGCTCCATCTCGATATCGTCGCTCTTCTGATAATTGATCACATAGTCCGGATATTCTTTTTTGAAATCAATGATCAGCTCGATGATCTTTCCCTCCGCAGCGACCCGGATCACATCCGGAGACTTTTCTTCCGGATGCAGTTCCTGATAGCACTGGGCCTGGAGCATGGCGATTTTTTCGGCATAGGGCAGAAAGAGCTTTCCATTGGCATTGAGCGTAAATCCGCGCCGGGTCCGGTCAAAGAGCGGCACTCCGAATTCCTCTTCCATCGACTGGATGTGACGCACAAGAGAGGACTGTGAAACAAAGGTCTTTTCTGCTGCGGAATAAGAGCTTCCAAGCTTTGCCAGCGCTAAAAACTCCTGAATATTTTTGGTTTCCATCTCTTCAGCCGCTCTCCTCTCCGTTGTAATCTTTCATTCAGTCTACATAATTTCTCTCAAAAAATCAATCACAGTACATCCTCTCCGCATTTCCGTGAAGTATCAGCTTTTTCTCTTCTTCCGGAATATCCAGCGCCCGCACGAAGGCCGGGCCGTCAGTCAGCCACTCCCTGCGCACCGGATAAGAGGTCCCGAAAATGATATGATCGGCGCCAAGCACCTTTACCGCACACTCCAGCTGTTCTTTTCCCCACGGCTGCGCATGTGACATTTCAAAATAAATGTGTTCTCTGAATCGTGCTTCCGTCTCGCCGCTGTCCGATTTAAAACGACTGACATCCTCGGTCTTCTTCGCCTGCCGGGGGAACATCATGCTGGCAATCGCGAAGAAGCCCCCTCCGAGCATGGAATGAACCATCTTAATATGGGGGTATCTCACAAAGAAATCGCTGAACACCTCGCGTCCGACCGCCAGTCCCTGATCCACGCATCGTCCATAGGAACGTCTCACATTATTGTAATCACAGAATGACTGATACTCCGCGGGAATCGGCGTATGATGCACGTAGACATTCATCTGAAGCTCATTGACTTTGGCAAAAAAGGCGGCAAATTTTTCGTCATCCAGATAGGTTTTCCCATAATGCGCGCTGACCTGAACCGCTTTCATTCCCAGCTCATCGTGGCAGCGTTCCAGTTCAGCCAGACTTTCCGGCGTTCCATACGGAGGAACCACCGCTAACGGGATCATCCGACCGCCACTTTTCTGCGCATACTCATACATTCCGTCGTTGAACATCCGGCAAAAATCCAGGCTCATCCATTCATGACATCCCGGCACCTTCAGTACAGCCTTTTCCACGCCTGCCAGATCCATGTCCGCCAGCTGCTTTTCCAGGATATAATCCCCTTGCACATAGTTCAGGTTCGGACTTCCCAGCGGCTTCTCCAGAACGACCTGTTTTTTCCCGTTTGCCCCCGGAATCTCTTCACATCGGCCGTACCAGCCAAACTCGCCCGGAACCTCCCCCAGAAATTGTTCCATCAGAGTTTCATCCGTAAAAAGCTTTTCGGGAATCCAGTATAAATTCGCGTCAATCACCATCTCTGTCTCCTCCTTTGGGCTTGGCATTTCCCCGCCTGTCAGTCATTGTATCATTCCCCGTCAGGAGCCGTTCATTCATATTTCATGCGCAGTATTGCAGATTTCGCATCATACTTCACCACAATTTCCTCTCGTGCCTGTTCGCAGGATCTCCTGTCTTTAAGGCAAAAATCCTACGAACATTTTTCCAACGAAAAAGAGAGACATCTGACCAGACCTCTCTCTCATCCTTTGAAAACATATCACTGCCGGCAACCGGGATCGAACCGGTACGAGTGTCGCCACCCGCAGGATTTTAAGTCCTGTGCGTCTGCCAGTTCCGCCATGCCGGCTCTCTGTTCGCACGCGTCTTCGCGGCAACCGCGACATTTATTATAACACATCGCGAACAAATTGCAAGCTGTTCACGAAACTCTTCTGACCCGTCATTCATCTCCCCGGGGAAATATCATCTCTCCCACAGCACCATCGAGGACACCGGCGGCAGGCTGACCGTGACGCGGGTACCGCGGCTCTCGCAGAGGGCATTCCCCACGTTATAGCCTTCCTCCCAGGTAAGCATGATGCGCCGGTAACGGCTCCCCGAAGCACAGCCCATCACCGCGGTATCGACGGTGGCTGACCGCTCTCTCTGGTCGGTATTGACCAGAACGACCAGACGATCTTCGTCCTGAAAACGTCCGTAAGCCAGAAGCCCCGGCTCGCTGAGCAGCGGGACCACTGAACCGGTCCTCAGGGCCGGATGCCGATGATGCATGCCGATCGCATATTTATAGAATTCAATAAGGTCCCAGTTCTCCCGTCCCCAGGGATAGGTGCGGCGGCTGTCCGGATCGGTCCAACCGCAGACGCCGGTCTCATCACCATAGTAAAGAGTGGGCGCACCCGGCCAGGTCATCTGCATGACCACTGCCTGGCGCAGCACACCATAATGAATCCCCTCTCCGGCCGCGGCGGAGCCTCTGGAGGCTACACGGCCGCACTGGTGATTGGTCCGGGTCAGGAAACGTGAGTGATCATGGTTATCCAGTTCATTCATCGCCCCCAGAAGAGAACCTCCCGGGAAGGGACGCATGTTCCGCTGCATAGAGGAGAAAAACGCCGCGGAATTCCCCAGCAGGTTTTCCCGGAACGTATCGCTGTGCTTATCCATCCCGGTCAGGAACCAGGACACCGGCTCCATGAAGGCATCATAGTTCATCACCGTGTCCCATTCGTCTCCGCCCAGCCACGGGGAAATATCTCCGTAATGCTCTGCCAGGATCACGGCATCCGGGTTAACCTCCTTCACCGCGGCCCGGAATTTCTTCCAGAAGCTATGATTAAAGGCCTCGGAATGCCCCAGATCAGCGGCCACATCCAGACGCCAGCCATCCACGCTGTACGGCGGCGAGACCCATTTCTTCGCGATGCGCAGGATCTCATGCTGCAGGCGCTCGGAATTCTCATAGTTCAGCTTGGGCAGCGTATCCAGATCCCACCAGGACTCGTAGGTCTTCGGGCCGGTGAATTTGAAATACTCCCGGTACGGACTGCTCTCGGAGTGCCAGGCGCCGGGCACCTTCCCGTAAGCCTCGGAATTCCGGTAAATGCCCTCCCGGTCCATCCAGCGGTGGAACGATCCGCAGTGGTTAAAAACCCCATCCAGAATGACCTTCATCCCCCGGCGGTGCACCTCCCGGGCAAAATCCGCGAAGAAGGCGTTGCTGGCCTCCAGATTTGCCGGCGTAGCCACGCGCTGGCGATAACGGGTCGCGCCCCGGTTGGAGGTGGCGCTGTCAGGCAGCAGATCCCCTCCGTCCTGTACGATCCGCGCCAGATGAGGATCCACATAATCATAATCCTGGCTGTCGTATTTATGATTCGAGGGAGAGACAAAGATCGGATTCAGGTAAAGCACCTCTACCCCCAGGTCCTGCAGATAATCCAGCTTATCCAGGATACCCTGCAGGTCTCCGCCGTAGAAGCAGTTGACATCCAGCGCCTCCGGACATTTATTCCAGTCCGTGACCCGGCGCACCGGCAGCCGGTTCAGATACAGGTACTCCCCGTCCAGCACACTGTTGGCCCGGTCCCCATTGCGGAAACGGTCCACAAAAATCTGATACATCACGGCGCCCTGAAGCCATTCCGGCACCTGAAAACCGGGCCGGATGACAAAACTGTCCCTCGCTTCCGGCTCCGACACGACGCCCTTCTTGTTGAAAAAGACCCGGCGGGCCTGCTGCCGCTGTACGCCCGGATCCCATGAATTGTCCTGCTCGATCACTTCAAAGTAATAGGTGTAGGTCTCAGTGACGGAGGGAATCTCGATCTCATAGAAGGCCAGCTCCCCGACCGTCTCCTTTCGCGACATTTCCAGACTGGTTTCGTTATGAATTAAACGAACCGACAGGAGCGAATCATCCTTCGCCGTCTGAAAGCGAAGGATGACCGGGGCTCCTTTGGCCGGCTGAGGCGGCTGCATGAACGTGGCCGTCTCATCGGCAAAAAGATATTTCCGATTCATAGTATCTCATTCCCTGTTCAAGTTTTCTGTATTCGCCTGAAACAAAGCTTCAAATTCTTCCTGTCCGATCTTCTCCTTCTCGATCAGGAGAGCGGCGCTGGCGTGAAGCACATCCATGTGCTCACGGATGATATCTCTGGCCTTCTCATAACAGCTGTCGATGATCTCCTTGATCTCGCTGTCAATGAGGGAAGCCATCTGCTCACTGTAGCCGCGGGTATGTCCCAGATCCCGGCCCAGGAAGACCTCCTCATCGCCGCCATAGTGGATCATCCCCACCTTCTCGGACATACCGTACTTCATCACCATGTTGGTGGCGGTCTCCGTGGCCTGCTTGATGTCCTGCGAGGCCCCGGTGGTAATGTCGCCGAAGATCAGCTCCTCCGCGATACGGCCGCCCATGGAAACCATGATGTCCTCCAGCATACGCTCTTTGGTCAGGAACATCTCATCCTTCTCCGGCAGGGGCATCGTGTAGCCTGCAGCTCCCAGTCCCGTGGGAATGATGGAAATGGTATGCACCGGTCCCACCTCGGGGAGTACATGGAAGAGAATCGCGTGCCCGGACTCATGGTAAGCCGTGATGCGCTTCTCCTTCGGGGAAATAATACGGCTCTTCTTCTCCACGCCCAGTCCGACCTTCACAAAGGAACGGTCAATGTCCTCCTGCGTCAGGTAACTGCGGCCCTCCTTGGCTGCGAGAATCGCGGACTCATTCATCAGATTCTCCAGATCAGCGCCGGAGAAGCCGGCCGTGGTGCGGGCAATCCGCTCCAGATCCACATCCTCCGCCAGCGGCTTGTCCTTGGAATGAACCTGCAGGATCTCCTCCCGCCCCCGGACATCCGGGCGTCCGATCATGATTTTTCGGTCAAAACGGCCCGGGCGCATGATTGCCGGGTCAAGGATGTCCACCCGGTTGGTCGCCGCCAGCACGATGATGCCGGAATTGACACCGAAGCCGTCCATCTCCACCAGAAGCTGGTTCAGCGTCTGCTCTCTCTCGTCGTGGCCGCCGCCCATGCCGGAACCGCGCTGACGGGCCACTGCGTCAATTTCATCAATAAACACAATACAGGGAGCATGTTTCTTGGCGTCCTCGAACAGGTCGCGTACCCGGGAGGCGCCCACACCCACAAACATTTCCACAAAATCCGAGCCGGAAATGCTGAAAAAGGGAACTCCTGCCTCCCCGGCGATGGCCTTCGCCATCAGCGTCTTACCGGTTCCGGGCGGGCCCACCAGCAGAACCCCCTTGGGAATCCGCGCTCCCAGACGGTTATATTTCTCCGGATCCTTAAGGAAATCCACAATCTCCTCCAGATCCTCCTTTTCTTCGCGCAGGCCGGCCACCTTGTCAAAATTCGTATCGTTTCCGGTCACCATGGTGGCCCGGCTCTTGCCGAAGTTCATCATCTTGCTGTTGCTGCCGCCCTGACCGTTGCTGCGCATCACCATGACAAGAACCGCCACGATGACGATCCCCATCAGAAGATAGAGCATCACCGTGCTGGTATCCATGCCGCTGGATACATCGGACAGTGAGTAGGCCATATTCAGGCTGTCGAGCTCTTCCTCAACGGCATTGACGTCGGATACATGCACCTGACAGGAATCCCCTGAAGAGAGTGTATAGACGACAGAGCCCGTCGGCACCTCCGCATTCTGCGTAATCGTCACTCCGGTGACCGTCCCCTCCTCCAGAGCCGCCTCGAAGTCCTGCCAGGTCGCCGCGGAGACACTGCTGCTGTTGAAAAGACTCCCGCTGAAATAATAAAACAGCAGGATACAGACCAGAAATGACAGGTATATGGCAATGGTTGAATTTCTGTTATGATTCAATGATCCGGTTCTCCTTTATTTCCTTATATCCTCCGGCTCGATGACACCGATGTAGGGAAGGTTGCGGTACCGCTGATTGTAGTCCATGCCGCAGCCCACCACAAACAGATCCTCGATCTGGAAGCCGACATAATCCACGGTCACCTCATGGTGAACACGCCGGGACGGCTTGTCCAGCAGCGTACAGAGCTTCATACTGGCAGGCTTTCTTGCGCTCAGGAGCTCCAGCAGATAAGCCATGGTATTGCCGGAATCAATGATGTCCTCGATGATCATCACATCCCGTCCCTCGATCGGATCATCCAGATCCTTTATCAGGCGCACAATTCCCTTGGACACCGTGCCGGAGCCGTAGCTGGAGCAGCTCATGAAATCCATGGTCACCGGAATCGTCAGACGGCGAGCCAGTTCGCTCATGAAGAAGACACTTCCCTTGAGGATACACAGGAGATGCAGTTCCTTCCCCTGATAGTCACGGCTGATCTGTGCCGCCACCTCGTCGATGCGGCGATTCACTTCCATCTCCGGTATCAAAATACGAATTCTGTCCCTCATGTCTGCCTCCTGTACGTATCTTGCCCTTTTTTTCTGTCGCTCATACGGTGCGCTGCCGTCCCTTATGTTCCTTCCGGAACAGAAACCTGCAGAATCGTCCGCGTCTCCGGTGTCACCTGGCAGGCCGCACTCATGCGGTATCCCACGATCCACAGGATCTGCTTCCCATCCGCCAGCAGCCAGAGAGAATCCCTCTCCTCTGCCGGAATCTTCGCATCGATCATGTAGGATTTTACCGTCTTCTTCCCCACGCCCTTCAGTTTAATGGTATCTCCGGGTCTGCGGTGACGAAAGAAGACATCTCTGCTGATTTTATCACAATCAAACCATTTCGTATACCTTTTTTCCGGAATTTTTTCCCCGTCTGTCCGGGGAAATGTCACAAATTCTGCCGACGGAGGTGAGAGCGGCACCGTCGGTGCCCCCTCGTCCTCCCCGGACGTTTCAAAGATCAGATCCCGATAGCCTCTGCGGACCGAAGCGCCGCCGGGCAGGGAAATCCGTCTCCCCACCGGACCACCCAGCAGAGCCCTGGCCGCCGCCACATGACGGGCGGTCAGATTCCGGCTGCTCCCTGCGGCCTGTCCCATGGAGCGCAGAAGAATCCGTCCCGCCAGAGCCTCCGGGAGCGCCGCCAGTTCTGAGGCCGGAAGAAATATTTTCCGGCTCTCTGCGGATTCCCCCGCTCCGGCCGGATCTTCCTCCTGACAGCTCATCCCCTCTCCGCAGGCGGCCAGCCATCTCTCCGCTTCCTGTTCCAGATAGCGATCCAGTTCCCGCGCCTGCGCAGCCAGAGCCTGTATATGTTCGACACTGCGCGGATTTACCTGCTCCGTCAGCCAGGGGATCAGATGATGACGAATCCGGTTTCTGGTCTGTTCGTCCGCCAGGTTTGTCGCATCCTGCCGCCAGGGCTGCTTCTGCTCTGCCAGCCAGGCCTCGATCTCCGCCCGCCGCAGAGAGAGAAGCGGGCGTATGACATCCCCCTGTTCAGGCGGCATGCCTCCCAGCCCCCGGATGCCGGTCCCCCGGCACAGATTCATCAGTACGGTCTCCGCCTGATCGTCCTGATGATGCGCCACGGCAATGCGCACCCGCCGATCCGGCGCTTCTTCGTACAGCCGCGCCGCTTCCTCCCGCAGATCCCGGTAGCGGATCTCCCGTCCCGCCTCCTCCAGAGACCTTTTCTCACGCTCCGCCTGTGTCGGAACATCCTCACGGAACAGGCGAAACGGTACCCTCATTCTCCGGCAGAGCGCCTCGCAGAAGGCGGCATCTCCATCCGCCTCTTCCCCGCGAATCCCATGGTGGACATGAACCGCCGACAAACGAAAAGAAAGCCTTTCCGTCAACGCATGCAGACAAAGCAGCAGGCAGACCGAGTCCGCGCCGCCGCTCACGGCCGCGATGACCTGGTCTCCCTGCTGTATCAGGTGCTCCTGCCTTATCCATTTTTCTACTTTCTGTGGGATGTCCATACCATCCTCCGGGTTCTGCCGTGTGTCACAAGACGGTTTGCTTTATGACCCTCTGACCCATTTTGATACCAGAGATTGCTCCGCGCTCATGCGCTTCTGATATCATAACAAATTTCTTCAGGTCCTGCAAGCTTTCCGGCCGGAACAACGTTTTAATCCTCCGTTCGTTTCTGGAAAGCCGCCACCACGACCGTCAGATCATCCCGCGGCGGCTCGCTCCCCCGCGCCAGTGCCAGCAGTGCATCCGCCGCATCCTGGGGCTGAGACGGAGACATCCGTGCCAGCACGGCCTGCAGAAATTCTTCCTTATCCTCTCCCGGGAACGCCTCCAGCACTCCGTCTGTCAGAAGAACCACGGCCGTATCTCCGGCAAATTTTACCGACACGGTTTCCTCCTTCACAATCTCCGTCCATCCGATGGGCGACTGCCCGGATTCCAGGCAGCGAATCCCCTCCTTCTGCCAGAGAAAGGTGGGCGGAGTTCCCCGCTTCAGGCTCTCCATCTCCCCGGTATAGAGATCGATCCGATGGAGGTCCAGCGTAGCCGGCCGCTGTTCCCCCTGACGGAGCACCAGTGCCGTATTAATCATACGGGCGGATGTCCCCAGAGAAAGCCCCGCTTCCATCAGATGCTCACACAGCTCCACCACCTGATCACTCTCCGCCCAGGCCTGCCGGCCGGAGCCCATGCCATCCGAGAGGCAGAGGACCACCTTCCCGTCCGGCAGACAGAGCGCCGAAAAATTATCTCCCGAGATCTCACTTCCCGCTGCGGGACAGCGGGCCACCCCGGTTTCAAATTCATAGACCGGCGCCTCCTCCAGCTCCAGACTGCACAATTCCCCGTGAACAATCGTCCGGCTGCCGTCCACCGGGCGCAGCTCCCGTCCCACGACACGTCCCGCCGCTGCCGCCACGGAGCGGGCGGGAACACACCGACGGCCCCTGGCCTGAAGCTGCAGTACGAGACCCAGGCGGCCATTCACCTGTTCTCAGACCATCCCTCTCCGATAGTCCAGATGCAGCCCCCGACAGGCCTCCGCCAGCTTCCGGTCCCAGCGATCCGTTACATCGGCTGGCTTGTCCAGAGAATCTGCCATCCGCAGGAGAAGCTGCTCCAGTTCCAGCAGCTCCTCCCCTGCCACCTGACGACTCTCCAGATAGCGGCGTTTCCAGTCTGTCTGACTCCGGCTGCGTTCCATTTCCTGATTCAGCCGTTCTATGTAAGCGCCGGATTCACGGCAGGTCTCCGCAAACAGCTGAGGCATGTCCTCCCGGCGAACCGCACCGTTTTTCCGATAGGCGGCCGTCAGATATTGCAGATAATAGGCGTCCTTCTGGATCGCCAGCTGACTGACACGACACCGGCCGCATGTTCCGCACACCTGTTCCGCCGTACTGGTCAGGGCCGCAGCCGCCTCCTCCCGGCTCATCCGCGCATAACTCTTCTCCAGATCGTCCCGAAAAGAATAAGAAAGGTGGTGAAGGCAGCGGGACAGCTCGCGCATCCTCTGGGTCAGCCCGCACTCCCGCATCCGGTAGCGCCAGGCCAAACTGTGCCGCCAGCGCCGCTGCCTTCTGACACTCCACATACGCCCCGCCGCCCCGCCGATACAGACCGCCAGAAAAAGTCCCGGCAGCAGATTCCAATCCAACATATTTGCCCTCCATTCAGGTATCCCATCCAATACTGCACCTGAACAGTATACAAAAGAGAGCCCGCAGATTTTGTTGAAACCTGCAGGCTCTCTCTAAATATTTCTCTTTCTTTTTCGACAGCAATCAGTCGTCACTGGGCTTGACCACTGTCTCGTCCTCTCCCACCAGTCCCAGGCGCTCGCGGGCAATCTTTTCAATGTATTCGCGGGTCTGAACATAGGCCTTGGACTCAGCCAGCTCGGACTCGCGCTCCTCCTCCGCTTCCAGTTCCTCCTGAAGCGCAGCGACCTGCTCCTCATACTCCTGCGCCGTAACACGGAGAGTCTGCATGCGCACGCCCATGATAGCGGCGAAACAGAGCACCACCACAGTAACCAGCAGAATCCCGGCGTTGGCGTTATATCTTCTTCTCTTTCCGTACTTCTTTCTCTCACTGCGCTGCTTCACTGTCACGGGACCTGCCACCTTGTCTGTTACTCGCCGCCCCGCCGTGATTTCTCGTCCGGAAGACAACTGCAAATAATATTTTAAACCATTTAGCGCCACTTTTCAATGGCTTTCCGCAAATCTTTACAAGTTTTGCAAAAATCGTCCCGATGCATAACAAAATCCGTCCCAGCACACGCAGCCGCGCCGTCAGCGCCCCCACAAAAAACGGGCTCAGGCTTTTCCGCCACAGGAGCATCCCCAGAGCCAGAGAAAGCAGCACATACCAGCGAATTCTCCCGTCATTGCTGTGAAGAAACCGTAAAAACATCCACAGACCGCAGAATACACCAAAAAGGACATCCTCCAGATTCACCCGGAGGATTCCCGGATCACGGAGATTACGCCGGATCCGCAGCAGGTCATACGCTGCCATCATCTCCATGCCGTCCAGCACTCCAAGGAAGCACAGTTCCCACTCCCGGAGCAGGTCAGAACTCAGCATCTAGCGAAAGAGCCGGGACAGCAGGGACTCTCCCTCCCGTTCGCCCCGGCGCAGGTCGGAATACTGGAGCAGATCCACCACACCCTCCAGTTCCACCTCTCCCTTCTCCAGAGTCAGACGTCTGACATGAAGCTTCTCGCCCTTCACCGTCAGAAGTCCCCGCTCTGTCTTCAGGAGAATTTCCTTCTCATCGAAGGGCTGCACATCCCGAACGCCGGTGACGAGGCCTCCCTTCCGGTCCTCCAGCACCAGTCGATGGGGCACCGCATGCTGCATTTCTTCCATAAATACTGTCCTCCCGTCCTTCCGGGCCATCGCCCGGCTGTCTCTATATCCTATGAGACGAAGAGGACATCTATGACCGGAAAGACAGCCGCCGCACCGAACGGACACCTCTGCCTGGAACCGGGAATCTCATAACTCAGAGATAGCGGAACATCTCCTTCGCCTCGTCCTTCTTTGTCGTCTCCCGGATATCCAGAACCTCCACCTTTACGGTCTTATTGCCGAATCCGATCTCGATGATATCCCCCGCCTTCACCTCCAGAGAGGCCTTGGCCACCCGGCCATTGACCGTCACACGTCCGGCATCACAGGCCTCGTTGGCCACCGTTCTCCGTTTGATCAGCCGGGACACTTTCAGATATTTATCCAGTCTCATTTCGTTCTCCTTTCCTTCCGGTCCTCGCAGGCAGACAGCAGAAAACCGCAGGCATGGCTCCTTCCGGCTCCACTCCTGCGGTCTCCTCCGGCGCTTCCCGCCGGGCTGCCTGCTCTTAGGACCTGTTAAAGAATGTTTCTTTACCGTTCCTTACTCGTTCACCATGTCCTTCAGCGCCTTACCGGCCTTGAACTTGGGAACGCGGGACGCCGCGATCATCATGGTCTCGCCGGTCTTGGGATTCCTGCCCTCCCGGGCCTCTCTCTCAACAGCCTCAAAGGTGCCGAAGCCCACCATCTGGACTTTGCCGCCGTTCTTCATTTCCTCAATCACCACATCGGTGAAAGCCTTCAGAGCCTTTTCCGCATCCTTCTTGGAGATATCCGCTTTCTCCGCCACGGCAGAGACCAATTCCATCTTATTCATTCCAATATCCTCCTGTATCATTCCGTTCCGTGGGCCCGGTATGTTTATGTTTTGCCCCCGTCCGCGGCCTCTCCCGGAACTATCACCGATACTATAACGGCTAATCCCCCTTTTGTCAAGAAAAAGGGAGGGATTTCCGGGGTTTTTACCCCGTCAGAATGATTGCGTCTTACTTGCTATGAACATCGCATCACCGAAGCTGAAGAAGCGGTATTTTTCCCGCACTGCCTCCTCATACGCCGCCAGGATGTGTTCCCGTCCGGCCAGGGCGGAGACCAGCATCATCAGCGTGGACTTGGGCAGATGAAAATTCGTGATCAGCGCATCCACCATCTTAAAGCGGTACCCTGGATAGATGAAAATATCCGTCCATCCGCTCCCTGCATGAAGGACTCCCGCCTCATCGGCTGCCGATTCCAGCGTCCGGCAGCTGGTCGTCCCTACGGCAATGACCCGACCTCCGCGTGCCCGGGCCGTATTGATGCGGGCCGCCGTCTCCTCATCCACCCGGTAAAACTCCGAGTGCATATGGTGCTCTTCCACCGTCTCCACTTTAACCGGGCGAAAGGTTCCCAGACCCACATGAAGCGTCAGTTCCGCAATCTCCACGCCCCGTTCCCGGATCTCCTGAAGAAGCTCCTGTGTAAAATGAAGCCCCGCCGTGGGAGCCGCCGCCGATCCGTCATACCGGGCGTACACCGTCTGATAGCGTTCCCGGTCTTCCAATTTATGGGTAATATAAGGCGGCAGAGGCATCTCCCCCAGCCGATCCAGGATCTCTTCAAAGATCCCCTCATACTGAAACCGGATCAGACGGTTCCCGTCCTCTACGACCTCGAGGACGGTCCCCTGCATCTGCCCGCCGAAATCCAGCACCGTACCCGGCCGGGCCTTCTTCCCCGGCTTCACCAGAGTCTCCCAGACATCTCCCTCCCGCCGCTTCAGCAGGAGAATTTCCACCGACGCGCCTGTTCCCACCCGGGTTCCGTAGAGCCTGGCGGGAATGACGCGGGTATTGTTAAGCACCAGGCAGTCTCCCGGATGCAAATATTCCAGAATATCGCGGAAAACCCGATGTTCAATCGCTCCGGTCTCCCGATCCAGCACCAGAAGCCGCGAGGAGGAGCGGTCCAGGATCGGATCCTGGGCAATCAGCTCCTCCGGCAGCTCATAATCAAAATCTTCTACATTCATGACCTGCTGTCTACTCGGCCTCCTCGTCCGCTGCCTCCGTGGTCTCCGGCTGATAAGGTGAGAGATACTCGCTGTAAATATAGCCAACCGTACCGGTACTGAGCACCACCTTATACCACTCGTCTGACTCACCGATGACATGCACCCAGTCACCCATCATGACCAGCTCATAATCCTCACCCTCGGTGGAAGGAGTCGTACGGCACTTTACATTATCGATGGCATACTGAATGTTATCCACTTCCTCAAAAGTAATCTCTCCGGAATCCGAAGCGGATGTCGTCGTCTCGTCTGCCGTCGTCTCCTCCGAGGAAGCGTCCTCACCGGACGTCTCCTCTTCATCCTCTGCAGATGTCTCCGTCTCTTCACCGGTCGAGGACAGCGCCGCAATGAAGGTCTTCAGATCCTCGTCCTCCTCCTGCGCCTGCTCATAGGCCGTCTGCACCTCTTCCGACAGAGCCAGGATCTCTTCCGTATTGGAAAGCGCCGTCATATACTCTGTCACGGCATCATCAAAATACTGATAGGTCAGAAGACGAAGAGTTCCCTCCGAATCCGTCTTCACATAGGCCGGAGTCATACCGGGCGCAGCGGTATCAATGTCCGCAAACTTCGTGGAATAGACAATGAAAACCGCATATTCGCCTTCGTTCTCTCCGTCCGTCACGTATGCGGAAATATCTTCATAGCTCTCGATAATTTCCGCCTGAGAAGCCAGACTGTCCGCGTCGATCTCCACCGCTTCATCCACCAGCGTCTCCAGGGACTCCGTATCCGCCTCCGCCAGTGCCGTGTAATAGCTGGTCACCAGCTCCGTGACCTCCGCATTATCCTCATCCCAGGCGACCGACAGAGCTTCCGCGGTGCTTTCCTCTGTCTCTGAAGAGGACTCCTCCTCCGAAGAGGTCTCTGCGTCGCCGCCGGGAGAGAGAATACCGCTCCGATATACAGCAAAAGCCGCGGCACAGACCACGATCACCGCCACGATGATCAGAATCAGCGTCTTTCTCTTCCGCTCCTTCCGGCGCCGTTCCATGCGCCTGGCCCGGTCCTCCGCCGTGTCCGTGCTGTCCATCATGCGGTCCTTGCGGGTCCCTCCGGTATAAACGCCCCGGTCCGAGGTATCCCGTTTATAACGCCCGGAATAAATATCCTCCGTGGACTCGCTCTCCGCCAGAGGATCATCCAGCACCTTCTCCATCTTCTTCACCGGCCGCGCTGCCGCCTCACTCTGTGTCTGCGACTCCTGCGGCGCCTCATTCTTCTTCCCGGTTCGGTTCGCGGAGATATCGATATCGATAAAATCGTCCTCCCACTCATCGTCAAAATCTTTTGCCATATAAACCGCCTTTCACCTGCGATGGTTTTCCATTCGTAACCTGTCATGCCGCACCGCACAGCGATGCGACCATTTTCACGACTTTCTTCGGGAAAGCCATCTATCATTCTATCAAGGGGAGGGGGGATTGTCAACACGCTTTCTGTGAGCTCTTTGTGCCCCTTTGCGGCGGTTTTCAGGCAGATCTACCCTTCCAGAGGATACCACTCATCGCCCCCTTCCACACAAATGGCATTGTGCAGACGGCTGTAGCGGTAAACCGAATAGGACAGAAGATCCTCCGGGCGAACGGCACACTCGTTGACATCCTGTACCATCCAGCGCAGCCTCTCCGTGTCTGCCATCGTTCCCGGCAAAGCAATCATTTCATGGATACTGGATGGAAGCAGAAAACAATCCGCCCAGCCCCTCTCAACCGTCAGCCGAAGCAGCAGTCCGGGCGATAAAACAGCCGAAGCTCCCTGGCTGCGCTGACGGTTCGTGATCACATAGAGAGGCAGCTCCTCCAGCGCCGTCCCAAAAGGTCTGCAGAGCTCCCGAGGCTCCCTGCCCTCATCCCCCATCTCCGGGGTAATCAGAGAAGTAAGCATCCGCTCCATCGGAATACACTCCGACGTAAAGAAAATCTCCCGGTTCTGTTCCGCCTGGCGAAATAATTCTTCCTCCGAAATCCCCCAGCGAACCAGGTCATTCCTCTGAATCATCACGACACCGGAACAGCCTCCCCCCCCATATCAAGAAAAAGATAACAGACCAGAGCCAGATCCAGCACACACCGGTGCGGCACCCTCTCCAGAAGATTCCGATTCCCGGCTCGACCGATCAGCTTCAGGCCAATCCGCGCCTTCGCACATTCCCAGTCTGTCAGCCAGGTCTCTGTGCCGTACCACGTCTGTCGTCCTTCCAGTGCCGTCTGCCTGAATTCTTCATGCAACATAAATAACCTCCCGCCCTTTCGGGCAGAGGCAAAACGTCCTGCGTCCCCGCTCTGCCTCCCGTGAGCCTCGTCGCACGGATGGGAATACGACGAAATAAAAGGTGTCAGGAATGCGATGTTTGTAGAAAATCCAGAAAAAGAAAAATGCATCTGATAGGAATCGAACCTACGCACACGGCTCCGGAGGCCATCGCTCTATCCACTGAGCTACAGATGCATCTCGTTTAGTATAGCACACTTTTTTAAAAAGGCAAGTTTATTTTTAAAAAAGGCCCGGAATTTTCAGGGCCTTTTTTCGGCTCCGGAACAAATCCAACGTGGGAAGTCTTTGCGTTTCCTCCGGGTTTATGCTAGACTATCGGCAGATCTTTTGATAAAACCACGCATTCAGGAAGGGAGTCTTACCCATGAAAAAAGAGAAGAAAAAAAGGAGTCGGCGGCAGACCGCAGCCCTGATTGCCATCGTCCTCCTCCTGTGCATGTACCTGATCAACCTGATTCTGGCTCTCATCGGCACAGAGGAATCCCGGGATCTGCTCAAGATCACCCTGACCTGCAGCATCGCCGCCCCCCATTCTGCTCTTCGGCCTGCTGGTGGCCTTGCAGAAAACCTCCCGCTTCCGCCAGAATCCCGAAGAGGAACTGACACCGGAGCAGAGAGAGGAAGCGCGGCGGATGATGCGCGAAGCCGAGAGCCGCCACAAAAAAGACAGGATCGACAAAAAGGCCGGAGATGCGTCTCAGGGAAAAGACAGGGATCAGTCAATGATGCCGTAAGCATCCCGGGAGACAGACAACAAGATTCCCGGGAACCCTGCACAGATTAAAAGCCTGACAGTGAAAATCTGTCAGGCTTTTAATCTGGTGTTCAATCCATATTCTGTTCAAGTATGCCCGAAGGGATTCGAACCCCCGACCCACGGCTTAGAAGGCCGTTGCTCTATCCAGCTGAGCTACGGACACACATCTTCTCCGCCTTCGCGGAAAGAAAATACTTAGCATATACTGAATCTCCAGAATCTGCTAAGCATACAATCGGGGCGACAAGATTCGAACTTGCGACCTCCCGGTCCCTAACCGGACGCTCTACCAAACTGAGCCACGCCCCGAGCTTTAACGTTCGGCTTCTCTGCACGAACTATTAAATGATACCACATTCAGGTCTGCCTGTCAACATTTTTTCGATGGTTTTTTGCTTCCGAAGCCCCATCACCCAGACCGATGCACGCCATGCGCTCATCAACTGTCAACAGAACGGGCATTCCTTCTGTCCCCTCTGTCAGGGGGGGACAAAGGAACGGTGACAACCGCGATGATCATCACCGTTCGCTTATTTTACACGCTCTTCCGAAAAATTGCAAGCGCTATTTTACGCGATCTTGCTCTTCGCCAGATCAGCCAGCTTCGTGAAGGCTTCCGGATCGTTGACTGCCAGATCTGCCAGGATCTTGCGGTTCATCTCCACGCCGGCCTGCTTCAGACCATACATGAAACGGCTGTAGGACAGACCGTTCATCCGGGCCGCCGCGTTAATACGGGCGATCCACAGGGAGCGGAACTGTCTCTTTCTCTGCTTCCGGCCCGCATAGGAGCTGGTCAGTGCTCTCATCACAGACTGCTTTGCAACTCTATACTGTTTGGATCTGGCGCCGCGATATCCCTTCGCCAGCTTCAATACACGGTTATGTCTCTTTTTTGCGCCGATGCCGCCTTTAATTCTTGCCATCTCAGTTATCCTCCTTTAATTAATCGTAGGGCAGAATCTTCTTCATCACCTTGGCATTGGTATGATCGGTGATGGTCGCCTTGCGGAGATTTCTCTTTCTCTTCTGGGATTTCTTCGTCAGAATGTGGCTCTTATAGGCTTTCATTCTCTTCAGCTGGCCGTTGCCAGTCTTTTTGAAACGCTTGGCGGCAGCTCTTTTTGTCTTCAACTTCGGCATGATAATATCCTCCTTAAATTAATCTGCCGACGCGGGGCGCACCTCGTCCCGGCAGTTTGTCATTGTCTCACTTTCAACGCTTTTCACTCAGGAACATGACCAGGCTCCGGCCCTCTACCTTCGCCGGTTTATCAACAACAGCAATATCCGACAGCTTGGCAGCGAAATCGTCCAGAACGTGCCGCGTCTGACTCATATGGCTCATCTCGCGGCCACGAAAACGCAGCGTCACCTTTACCTTGTTCCCCTTTTCCAGGAACTTGCGGGCCGCATTGGCTTTCGTGTTCAGATCGTTCTCCTCGATATTGGGCGAAAGGCGCACTTCTTTTGTCTCGATGGTCCGCTGCTTCTTCCGGGCCTCTTTCTCCTTATGGGCCGTCTCGTAACGGTATTTGCTGTAATCGATGATTTTGCAGACAGGCGGCTTCGCCGTCGGTGCGATCATAACCAGATCCAGCTCCTCATCCCGGGCCATCCGCAGAGCCTCGCGGGAATTCATGATTCCAACCTGTTCGCCATGGCTTCCGATCAGTCGAATCTCTCTGTCGCCGATCTGGCCATTAATCAATAATTCGCTAATTGCCTTATACCTCCCCATGATTTGTATGCGCAAAAAAGGTGGATAGACAGACTACCCACCTGAAACACGCAAAATAAAATCCTGCATTCTTCAAAAACCCGAGTCACCGCTGTGCTGAGGTGAGAGTGGACACTCTGCTTTTCTATCAATTTGACAACATGAGAATGATAACACACCGTATCCGCCCTGTCAACCTGTTTTTCCGGATTTTCAGGCGTGATTTTTGAGGCTCTCAGGATGTTCACCCTGCCGGCCGGGTCCTTTTCACAGAGACATATTCCACGCCATATCCCAGAAACCGTCCTCATAGCGGCTGCAGGCGATCACGATATCCTCCAGGCGCTTCAGCTGCTCCTCGGTATAATTCACCGTCAGCCGATCCACCAGATCGATCATGATGTCATTGCTGTCACGGAAGGCCTGCGAGGTGTAGGTCTGAATCCAGTGTCCATAGAACTCATGATCCCGGGAGCCGGGAATGGTCTCCATATAATCACCGATCAGCTTATAGCTCCAGGAACAGGCCAGCACGGCAGCGGCCAGCTCCGCCAGTCCCTCCTTGAAAGACACGGAGATCATATAGTTGGTGTAGGACTCATTGAGCAGACTCATCTTCGCATGATCGATCTGCTCCCGCGTGATGCCCAGCTTCTTCAGATAGCTCTGATGCACGGCATTCTCCGTATTCAGCGTGTCCTGAATCAGACCCGAGAAGACACGCATATCACTCTCATTCTGCGCCTTGATAACGCCCAGAGCAAACACCTTCGCATACTGCATCAGATACAGATGATCCTGAATCATATAGAACTGGAAATTCTCCACAGGCAGCGTCCCGTGCGCGATGCCATCCACAAAAGGATGATGATAATAGCTCTCCCAGATCTCACTGGCGGCCTGATGCAGACGATCCGATACTTTCATTGGTATAAATTCCTTTCACAATGCAGGCCGCCTGTCGGGCGGCCCGCGCAATCCATCCTTTTCGCGTTACCAGGTTCTCTTAAAATTCTTCTTCCGGTACTGCCCCGGCGTCATCCCCGTATAGCGGCGGAAGGTCTTGGAGAAATGACTCTGCGAGCAGAATCCCAGATACTGACCGATCTCCAGCAGACTGTACTCCGAATACTGGATCATGCTCTGCGCTTCCTTCACCCGGCTTTTCTGGATGAATTCGCTGACCGTCTCACCGGTCTCCTTCTTAAACAGCGCGCTGAAATACGTCTCTGAAAGCCCCGCGTTATCCGCAATCTGCTTCAGGGAAATGTCATAATGCAGATGCTTCAGGATGTAATCGATCGAGAGCTTGACTTTCTCACTCATCAGCACATCTGACTTATTCTCGTGCACCCGTTCCGTGAAATCCAGAACCGCCCGGCGATAGATATCCCACAGTTGCTCCGGAGAGGTGCAGGTATCTGCCTCCTGCATATAGCTGTCGCTGAGTGTGAAGGCTTCCTCCTCACCCAGTCCGCCGTCCAGAGCCGCCCGGGCAGCCACTGCGATGCCGACAATCGTATTATAGAGCTGTTGCCGGAACGGGTTGGTCGACATCTTGCCTCCCCGCTGATTCCCGGCGGATTCCAGGTATTTCTCAACACGCCGGAGATCCCCCTCCATGATCATGCCGTTCATCATCTTTTCCTGTGCATACTTCCCCTTGGAGCGAATCTCATCCCGGCTCTGCAGAATCTCCCGGCGGGGCCGACGTACTGCCTTCCCTGCCTTTGTCGCCTTCTCTGTCTCCTCCGGCTTCTCTGCCTTTGCCTCCGTCTCTTTCTTTTCCGGCTCCCCGGTCTTTCCCATTTCTTCTGCCGTCACGATTTCTTCTTTCATCTCCATGCCGTCATCCATCTTTTCCTTTGATTCCATAGCAAAAGTCACCTCAATTCACAGTTTGCTGAAGTTCAATCCACGTCTTCTATGATATAATATTCAGACATTTTTTTCCAGTACATTTTTGCAAATATTCCCGTTTTTTTATGTTTTCGAAAGGTTTCTTTCCCGTTTTTCCTGTTTTTTTACGGATCCACGTCTGTCACAGGGACCAGCTTTCCAAATACCAGACGTCTCGCATCCTCAAACGTATACGCGCAGGTATACAATGTCACCAGCTGGTCCTCCGCCGTGACCTCCACCTCGCTGTGAATGTCGGACACCTCCCGCAGGCTGTCGATCCACTCCTGCTTTTCCTCCTGCGTTGCAAAATTCAGCGGGAAGCCATCCGAGCCGTCCAGGATCGCACTGGCAAAGATCTGGATCTGGTAAACCGTCTCCGGCGTATAAAGGATCATCGTCGGATGCTCTTCATAATATTCCTGGTCGTCGTACTCGCCCAGCGTCCGGAACATCTGGCCGTTCTTCATGTAATGACCGTAAATGATCGTATTGTCATCGGTAAAATCCGGGGAATTCGCCGCATCCACAAAAAGTGTGCCGCAGCTGTTCGTCTCCCCGCCGAAAAGATGATGCAGATAATATTCGTTGTCTGTTGTCTGCACCACCGGATAGTTGATCACCGTATCTTCGCAGTACAGCCAGGCTACCGTATCCGCATTCTCCGCGAGCAGCCCGTCAAAGTCAATGTTCAGCAGAGAAAGTGTCTCCCCGGCGCTTTCCGCATCCTCCTCCGTCCCGGAGCCCTCCGCAGAGTCCGTCGCCTCTTCAGTCTCCGCCGCGTATTGAGAGGCCACGGCCTCATAGTGATTCGCCGCAACACGCCGGATATGATATTCTGACCAGGCGCGATAGCCGCTGTAGACGGCTACAGCCGCCAGTATTATAATAAGGAGATTATACAGCCATCTCCGCTTCTTTCCCGACGTTTTCCCGCTTCTCTTCGGCATCCCATTCCCTCCGAAATCGAGTAAGCCAATCAGTCCGGGGAACATTCTCCCCGTCTCCGCTGCACGGGCCGTTCATAGATTCACGCGCCCCTGCCCAACGTGCAGGCTGCGTCCGGCACCAGCCGAAAACTCTCATGCGGCTCTGCGCATAGAACACACCGGGACAGCTCTGCGAGTCTGTCCCGGCGTCAAAAGCCTTATTCAGTATAGTACAGAGAGCGCGCGCCGTCAAGCGTCCTCCGGTTCTCCCAGCGGCAAAGAATAAAAAGCTGTGGCTTAACCGAATTCCAGATTCTTTTCCTG
>JAJQCZ010000050.1:0-4981 GCA_021202465.1 Lachnospiraceae bacterium
GAAACTCGCGGTCATCGGAGATTTCACCGGCTTCGGGCGGTGTTCCCTGACGGTCTCACTGCCGGTGATCTCAGCCATGGGGGTGCAGTGCTGCCCGGTTCCCACGTCCATTTTCTCCAATCACACGGCCTATCCCAGCTATTTCTTTGACGATTACACGGAGAAAATGGAGCCGTATCTGGACGAGTGGCGGAAGCTGGGGCTGACCTTCTCCGGCATCTGCAGCGGATTCCTGGGATCGCGGCGGCAGATTGCCATCGTCGCCCGCTTCCTGCAGGAATTCCGCAATCCCGATACCATCGTTACGCTCGACCCGGTGCTGGGCGACGGCGGCCGTCCCTACGCCACCTGCACGCCCGATCTCTGCCGCGACATGAGCGCCCTGGTGCCGTTCGCCAATCTGCTCACCCCGAATCTGACGGAGGCCTGCATCCTGACCGGCACCCCCTACCGGGAGAGGTGGCATATGGCCGAGATTGAGGAAATAGCCCGCAAACTGATTGTCCGGGGGCCCTCGCAGGTCGTCATCACCGGGATCCCTCAGGGAAGCTTCCTGGCCAACCTCTGCTGCGAGGCGAACGGAGCGACGCGCCTGCTGCGCACCCGCCGGGTGGGAGAGTCCCGCTGCGGCACCGGGGATCTCTTCACGTCCATCCTCGCCGCCGATGCGGTAAACGGCGTCCCACTGGCAGATTCCGTGAGGAAAGCCTCCGCCTTCATCGGCAAATGCATCCGCCGCTCCATCGAGCTGGATATCCCCCTGACTGACGGCGTCTGCTTCGAGGAGTTCCTCCGCGACCTCTGTCCCCGGGGCTAACCCCTCTGCATCTCAGACCCCGCCTGTCGGCAGCATTTCGCTGGTCTCTTCAACCGTCTGGAGCGGCTCCACCGTTTCCACTGCAGGATCCCCTTCTGCCATCCCCCGCTGCTCCAGCAGCTGCCCGCAGCGCCGTTCATGCTCTGCCTCGATCTCCGCCGCTTTCTCGAAGAGATTCGCTATTTCCTCCAGGCCCTCCTCGCGGGCCTGCGCCGCGTAAGCCGCGTACAGCTCCGACCAGGCATAGTTTGCCGCCTCCCGGGCCGCCAGCAGCTCCTCGCCGCTCACACCCGGCTCCCGCTCCAGCAGCGAGAGCCAGAGCTCCGCATGCGCCTGTTCACGACCTGCCATTTCTGCGAATAATGCCTCCTCTCCCTGATTGCCCCGCTCTCCGGCCCTGCGGCTGTATACTGCGTACCGGCTGTGCGCCATCGCTCCCGCGGCGAAAGCCGCCCGCAGGTTCTCCTCCGTCCGGCTTCCCCGCCGGAGTACCGCTTCACATTTCCTGTCTTCGGCCATTTTCTTTTCCTTTTCCTGCAAATCCTTCTGCTCTTCTATCCTATACAGGTTATTCGGATTTTATGACCTGTCCGGTCCTCTATTTGCGCATCCGCGGAAGCTTTTTTATCATAGGAAAGCACGAAAGGCTTTCCCGGATAAAAAACGGATGCCCAGCTGTCCGGACATCCGTTTTTTTCATCATAAATCATACATACAATTCATGCCTTCCACAGACTGTGAAGGTTACAGTACGCAAAGACCTCTTCCACCTCGTCTCCGTCACAGAGTGCAAAATCCGCCGCCGGCTTCTCGCCCGGCTTCAGCTCCCTGATCTGAACACCCTGCTTTGTCTTGAGAGCGATCCACTCAATATAATGCTCGGGCAGCATCGGATGATCGACCGTTCCGACGTTCACCTTAACAAGATTGCCCTCTATCTTATAGTCGGGGACATGCTTCTCCACCGCCGCATCGGTCGTACCGGGAATGAGCTCCGTCATCTTCTGGCCACAGCACATGACGGGAACACCTTTATCCTTCACCTTCACGATGATATTGCCGCAATGTTCACAGAGATAAAATTTCAGTTCCATACAGGTTACCTCCTCTGGATTTCAATTTCTCTCAGCATACACTCATTTATGACATATGTCAAGAACTTTTCTCATGTTACAGCGGTCATAAAGTCATGAATTGGACTGCGAGCGCTCCATTCATGACTTTCAACCCTGGTATCATCATGAAATACAGTTTTCTGGAAGAAATCCATCCGCGGAGGACTCAATCTTACGGCGCCATTTTCCCCTCGGCCTCCTGCCGCGCACGGAGTTTCTCTCGGCGGTTTCGCTCCCGCAGGTCGCGGAAGAAGGACTGCAGGATCTCCGTACACTCCTCCCGCAGCACGCCGGTCACCAGCTCGACCTGATGATTGAAGGCGGACATCTGCAGGATGTTAAGGATAGAACCGGCGCAACCGGCCTTGGGATTCATCGTCCCCACCACCACCCGGTCGATGCGCGACTGGACGATGGCGCCGGCGCACATCTGACAGGGCTCCAGCGTGACATAGAGAGTACACCCCTCCAGCCGCCAGTCGCCCAGCTTGCGGCTGGCGCGATCAATGGCCACCAGCTCGGCATGCGCCAGCGTGGTCTTGTTGGTATTGCGGCGGTTGTAGCCCCGCCCCACGATCTTTCCGTCGCAGACGATGACACAGCCGATGGGAACCTCTCCCAGCGCCAGCGCCTTCTCCGCCTGCTTCAGAGCGGCCTTCATGTATTTTCGCTCCTCCGCCGTCACTTCCCGCTCCGGAGAGATCGTCTCATTTAAAATCTCGATACTCCTTCACCGCCTTCCCGTGCTGTTACGTTGAAAACCCTTCACAGCCGCCTGATATCTCTTCTCTAAAGTATATCACGGATTCCTTCGGAAAGCATCTGTTCATTTTTCAATACAACTCCGAGATCACATGGACACATTTCTCGATGCCCAGCGTACCGCTGTCCAGCGAAATGTGGTAGTGTCTGGCCTCACCCCATTTCATATCGGTATAAAACTGATAGTAGGCCGCGCGGCGCTTGTCCTTATCGCGCAGGCGCTTCTCCGGCGCTTCGCTGCTTTCACCATACTGGGAAATGATCCGCTCGGCGCGCTTTGCCATATCCGCATAGATAAATACCTTCAGGCAGTCCGCCGTGTCCCGCAGGATGTAGTCGGCGCAGCGTCCCACGATGACGCAGGACTCCTTCTCCGCCAGCTCCAGAATAACCTTCCGCTGCACGTTCCACAGATAATCCTGGTTGGAATGTCCGTAGAAATCCCTCTCAGAAAACGCGCTGGCGATCCAGCTGGCATGGGAAGTGTATTCGCCTCTTTCCTTAATATACTCCTTCCCGAAGCCGCTCTGCTCCGCGATTCTGTCGATGAGCTCATGGTCATAACAGGGGATTCCCAGCTTCTCCGCCGTCAGTCTGCCGATGGTTCTCCCGCCGCTCCCGAATTCACGGCTGATGGTAATAATACGATGTTTCATATTCATCCCTCCTTGCGATCCTCCGCCTGTGTCAATAGAGAAACAGCATGTGCCTGCCAACCGGATTTACGCTGCAGTGCCACACGCTGTTTTCATTATATTATCAGATTTTTCCGGGCAAGTCAAAGGATTTTTAAGGAAATATCTGTTTGAAGAAATCATTTACTCCGGTTCAACCACGATATAGTCTTCCGCAGAGTCCAGGACTTCCGTGGAGGCGCCCAATGAATAGTCTCCGTCTCCGCTGTCTTTCACATCGAAATAAACGGTTCCGTCGTCTGTCTCCAGCGCCACCTGGCAGGCTCCGTCGGTCATATATTCGGTGATATCCACCCGATATTCATAGTAATACAGCCAGACCGCGCCGTCTTCATCGGTTTCCACGCCAACCGAAGCGGTCTCCAGGATCTCGGCGGCAGAGAGAGCCGCCTCGTTGCCATCCGCATCCTTTCCATAACCGAATGCGGTCAGCTGCTCTTCCATTCCTTCTCCGTCATCCCACATATAAGTATACAAGCCATCCCCGTCTTCAACCGCAACGATCCCACTGATCTCCTCACCCCGGATCCAGGCCGTCAGACGGGTCTGGATACCGCCCAGATCCGCAGCATAAGCGGCGCCTGCGCCTCCAAGAATCAGGAGCCCGCAGAGACACGCTGCCGCCGTACGCCGCATTGACGCTTTCCTCCGGGCCTGCCGCGTCCGGCTCTCCTCCAAGAAGAGTGTGCCCTTCGCATGAAGCGGGGCAAAGGCCTGTTTATATTTTTCCCTGTTCGTCATCTTCCCAATACCTCCCTATCGATTCCCGGAGCAGCTTCCGCCCCCGGGAGAGACGCACCTTCACATTGCTCTCCGTCAGCCGCAGGATACCGGCAATCTCCCGCACCGGATAGTCCTCGTAATAGAACAGATGCAAGACGACCCGGTATTTCTCCGGCAGCGCCATAACCTGTTCAAACAGTTCCTCCGACTCCGGCGTTTCAAAGCACAGTGTATCCGCATACTCCTCGAGCGGGACGAGCCGACGTCTGCGTGGCGAACGGATCACATCCTTCGCGTGGTTGATCGCCACCCGGAGAAGCCAGGCGCGGATGTGCTGCTCATCGTTGAAATCTTTTGCTGTCATATGATACTGCAGAAATGTATCCTGCACCACATCGTCTGCGTCAGCGGCGTTCCGGCAGACGCTGAATGCCGCAGCAAAGATATGGTCCCGGTATTTCTCGAACAGTATCTCTGTTGATGGTTTCATAGATACTTCCTTTATACCTGTGAATGCTTTGTATTATTTGAAAGGCCTTCATCTGATACACGATATACAACCGTAAAAAGTTACAGGGAAAGCCTGTATTTTTTTATTTAATATATTGACAAGTGTTCATATATTCATTTATAATGAACCCGTTAAAAATTCTGCAATATCTGAAAGGAGGATTCCCCTTCCATGAGCGAACATAGACACGACAGCGAGACAGAAGCCACAGAGATTCTGAGCGCTGACAGCACGGTTGAAACCCTCACCGAAGATGAAGGTTGTGAGTGCGAACACGACCACGACGAGCACGAGCATCACCACCACCATCATGACGACGAGTGTGGCTGCGGGCATGACCATGAACACGAGCATCATC